>NZ_JAGGQL010000024.1 GCF_018613315.1 Bacillus sp. ISL-37
GAGACGATGTTTTGTCCGAACCTGGCTTCACTTCAGACAAAACAACAAAAAAAGCCGCAAGATATTCCGGTATCTGCGGTAGTTCTTTGGAATAAGCACCGATGGTTCTTACTAGTTATGAATCTGTGATTCTATTGGTTCCTGCTTGCTGGCAACTAGCATATCTCTTTCTCGAAGAAGTGATTCCATATACATATAGACGATTTGCTTGGTTTTATCATCCGCTTTTATGACATCAAGGTGCTGCATGCATTTCCGTATTGTCGGATGAATCGGCTTTTGAGAATGTAATTCCAAACCGACCACTCCTATCCAAAATTTTAAAAAGCTTACAACAAGGTTCGCCAGTTTTTGATGATTTTTGAGGGTATATGGAAATTTTTAGGTCGGTTAGTTCCATTTTAAAAATGGGTATTAAACAGTAAGACGTACTAATCTTGGAGGTTGATCTATATGGCAGGAATAAAAAATGTGGTTCTCGCTTACGATGATTCAGCAGGCAGCAAGAAAGCTCTGCAATTGGCAAAGGAGATCGCTAGAGATAAAGAAGGCGTAAAATTGTATGTTGGCCATGTATATGAGGAAAAAGTCAAAAGTGAGTTGGTTGAATCAACCCAGCGCCCCATTGAGCATCTGCCCATTAACAACTTTCCGGCGGATGTTATCCAGGTGCCTCCACTGGCTATGGAACAAGGAGCACTCGATAAATCAGAGCACTCAATCATTACCCACAGCTCTGAACAAGCCTTTAACAACGCAAAGGCCGAACTGGATGCTCTTAATATGGATACTGAATACTCCACCCTGGATGGAAGTCCAGCCGAGAGTATTTTAGAATTCGCCATGGATGTAGATGCTGATTTAATCATCATAGGCCAATCAGGAAATGAAGGTATCAAGCGTAAAATTCTTGGCGGTGTTAGTCAAAAGGTAGCCAATAACGCTCATTGCCATGTACTCATTGCAAAATAAAAGCCAAAAACAGCCGGGCTTATGCCACCCGGCTGTTTAATATTTTTCGTTATTTACTGCGATCCAGACTCGCTTATCCCTTCAGCGCTTCAGCTGCAATCTCCTCTAACCGCTCTCTTGTTTCGTTTTCTTCAAAACTGCTGAATATCCGAAAGTCGTCTTGATCAAGAATCCTGTAATGCTGGCTCAGAATGTTTTGCTGCATGACAAATCCTCCATCTCTGGCTACTTCCCTCCACCAGACTTTACCGCCCAATGTTTTCTCTTTTCGATAATCTGTCCCTTCATGGGCAATGGTTTCAAGGACCTCTAGTGGTTCATTGCCGAACAAAAACTGGATTGTTTCTGTTTCCCTGAACAAGGCGCATATGGTCACAACTGTCGACCAGCCGGCTTGGACTCTGCCTTTTTCAATCTGGACAAGCGTCTTTTTGGAGATTCCGATGATATCAGCCATTTTATCCTGTGTATAACCAACTTCTGCCCGCAGCACCCTAACTTTTTCCGAGACCCTGCTAATGATTTCATCCCTCGTCATCCGCTTCATTCCTTTAAGTTCTTTAAGTGTAATTTTACACTATATTAATTTGAATTCAAAATACTTTTTACATTTATTTTATTATTTCAATCAGTATCAAAGTTAGGCAGTTGATTTCCGTTCCAGGCGCTTCGCATTTCATTACTTAAATCAGCAACTGAACACATCCGTTTGAAAAAGGAATGCAATGATCTGCATTCCTTTTGTTTATTTTATGTGTTTTTCCTGGCTGACGCTGCAGTTGCTTGAACAAGAGCTTTGGATGGAACAGGCAGCGCATTTTCCTTCCTTCGATTTCTTGATGAATCGGTAGAAGGCCCAGCCGGCATATCCGAATATAGCACCGCCGATTAGTATGTTTGCGATCATAGATCTTCCTCCTTCTGGGCTTAGGTTAATCCTAACAACCTACCGCCCTGATAAATAACCAGAGACAAGACATATGCGATAACCAGGGCATAAGCGATTGAAAAAGTGGTCCAGCGTCTAGAACCAGTTTCTTTATAAATGGTTGCGACCGTTGCGAGACATGGAATGTATAACAAGATGAATGCCATGAAACTGTATGCAGCAAGTGGTGTATAATGGGCAGCTAGCAAACCTTGCAGACTTGCTTCATCTGGAACAAAATAAATGATATTCATTGTTGAAATAATAGCTTCTTTTGCCAGGAACCCTGTGAAAAGGGATGCACTGGCCTGCCATGTGCCAAAGCCTATAGGGGCAAATAATGGAGCGAATATGCCTCCAAGTAAAGCTAAATAGCTGTCATCCATGCTGACATTCACGCCTTCCGGACCAGCGTAGGCAAGCAGCCAGATCAGGACGGATCCGGCAAAAATGAAGGTTCCCGCCTTCTTTACGAATCCCTTTCCCTTATCCCATGTACTTCTCCAAAGGGCTCTTGCCTGTGGCAGCCTGTATGGTGGAAGCTCAATAACGAATACCGAAGTTTCACCCTTCAAAAGAGTCTTCGAGAATACTTTGGCCAGAATAAGTGCAATCACTACACCTAATACATACAAACTCAAGACGACAGCTGCTTTCTGTTCTACAAAAAACGCTCCGACAAACAAGGCGTATACAGGCAATCGGGCTGAACATGACATCAGAGGTGTCAACAGGATGGTCATCAGCCTTTCCTTTGGCGTCTCAATCGTCCTTGCTGCCATAATGCCTGGTACGTTACAGCCGAATCCGATCATCATCGGAATGAACGCCTTTCCGTTCAGGCCGACTGATTCCATCAGGCGGTCCATTACCAGCGCGACACGGGCCATATAACCTGAATCCTCAAGCAAGGATATGAAAAAGAACAAAATGAAGATCTGCGGCACAAAGACGAGGACTCCCCCTACCCCGGCAACGATTCCATCAAGAATAAGATCTTTGATGAATGTTGAAGCACCTGCCGCAGCCAATGCTGCTGTAATCCCCGATGTTAATGGCCCGGACAAAAATGAATCCAATGCGTCTGACAGCGGGAAGCCAAGCCAGTCAAAGGTAAGCATGAACATGATATACATAAGGACTAGAAAAATCGGGATTCCGAGAAATTTATTCGTTACGACCATGTCAACCTTCTCAGTCAGAGGAACCTTTTTACTATCCTGTTTTGTGGTAGCAGCAGATACTATTTTATCTATCGCTTCACTTCGCTTCCGGTAGATTACCTGGTCAAGCGCTTGTTTGCTGTCTGCATTTTGTTGTTGGTCAACAGTAACTGAGTTGATTAATTTTTCAATTTCATCAATCGGCAAAATTGTTGCCAAATAATTTTTTACATAAAGGTTGCCTTCAAGCAGTTGAAGAGCAAGCCAGCGAACGGGGTGCTGTATCTTCCCAGTCAGCTTGTTCTCAAGCTCCAGGATTCCAGCTTCAATCGCTTTTCCATAATAAACGAGATTGTTCTTCCCTGTTCCGACAGTTCCAGCAGTCACCAGCTCTGCAAGCTCGTTACACCCCTTGCCTGTCCTGGCAACAACAGGGGCTACATTAACTCCCAGTGATTCAGACAGTTTGGCAATATCAATTTGTATCCCCCTGTTTTTCGCCACATCCAGCATGTTTAAGCCAATTATGACCGGTGCACCGTATTCCAATAGCTGCAAGGTAAGGTGCAGATTGCGCCTTAACTGAGAAGCATCCAGGATATTCAGAAGCTTTTCAAAGGGTTCATTCAGGAAGAAATTTGTAACGACACCCTCATCTTTAGAAAGGGGATTGAGAGTATAGACTCCTGGAAGGTCAATAAGCTGATCCTTTCCATTTTTAAAAAGGCCTACTTTCTTTTCGACCGTTACACCGCTCCAGTTGCCTACATATTCATAAGAACCTGTTAAGTTATTAAACAATGAAGTTTTTCCAGTGTTGGGGTTTCCAATGAGCGCAATATTCATCATACTCGCTCCACTTCAATCCTTAGTGCTTCTTTGCGGCGGATGCCGATGCATTGCCCGCATGATTCAACCATGACAGGGCCACCAAAAGGCAAGATGCATTTTACGCACACTTCTGAGCCTTCCGCTATTCCCAAATCAAGTAATCTTCTTCTCACAAATTTATCTGCACTAGCAATATTCATGATCCGGCCTTTTTCACCAGTCTTTAATTTTCCCAGCATAGCCATCACCTTTTTCAAGTTTTTGTTATTTTTAGAGAGAATGTATGTTGATCTTCACTTTTTACACCTTTTTTTCTAAATGAGAATGATTATCTTTATTTAACCAGTTTAGCTCGAGTTCCACTGTGACTTATGTCACTATACCTCAGCTGCAAACGTAGATTTTATGCAAACTCCATATAATTGACAATATTTTCACCTGTAATCACTTCATCCAAATCATTATATACCCATTAGGGTATTAAAAGAATATAAAAATAGGAGAGCTGTTTCAGCTCTCCTTCACATCATATTTTATTGCTAACTTGTGTGGATTGGACCATTCTTGACGGTGCGTAGCTAATGACAAGAATGACGATTATCGCACTTAAAATCATGCTTGGGAGCATGTAAGTGCCGTTATAGATAATAGAATACAGCCACGCTGGCTGTCCTTCTGGCGCCCAGACTCCAAAGAAAATCCAGCCCGAAAAGAAATGAGCGATAAAACGGAGCAAGCTCCCAATGAAGGTACCAGCAATGATAAAACCAATCCATTTCTTCTTATCGCTATTTTGGATGCTGTCCTTAATCTGTCTGGCAAAAATCCCGGCAATCCCAAGCACGGTGAAAGCCACCAAATAATCGATGAATCCCTGTACAGGGTGATAAATTTGCGAGAAGCCAAGAATAAACTGCAATAAGCCTAATAGCAGCCCGGTTATTGCCCCGCCCTTTACTCCCCAACGAAATGCCATCAGGAATACAGGTACCATCGCGATCGATACTGAACCGCCCTGCGGCCAGATTCTTGAAAATAAAAATCCTGAAAATAAATCAAGCAAATAAGCCAGTGCGGAAAATACGGCAATTTCCACTAAAAAGAGAGTCTGTTTTTGTTTCATCTTTTGTTCCTCCTTCTTTTTAGAATGAGGTCCGTTTCTAACACGCCTTTTCTGCTTCAGAAACAAAAAAAGCAATCGTGGGGATCGATATAGGATTCCCAAGATTGCTTTCCTATCGCATCCACATTCCTTCGCTAGCATTAACTAACAGGTTCAAAGGGTAAGAACTCGGCCGCTCACTCTCAGCTGCTTTACGCAGCTCCCCTTGTGGTTATTATTTAATTTCTACACTATGAATATACTACGTCTACTATTCAATAACAAGTATAACCTTTCTGTAATCTCTGGTCGATCCAATAAATGTCGATGACTCAATAGACAAAACTCTCTCATTGTTGCTAAAAAAATCGGTCTTTTGTCACGATTTTAGCTATTCGACGCAATTCAGCGGATGTTCTCAATATTCGACAAAGGGATTTCATGATTTTTCTCGAATCTTTAATACCGATATGAAAAACTGGGGGACTTAATGAAATGCTGCCAATTACGGATAACCGATTGCTTAGCTTCCTGACTAGTGAAAAGGAAAAACTCATTGCCGACTGGACGGATAATATAATCGTTTCAGAAGATGATCCATATAAAGAGAAAATCAGCAAGAACGCTGAGAGAATGTATGTAATCATTCTTTCGGTATTTTCCAAGACAAGTGAAGAATTGGAAGAACACATCCAAAAGCTTGCTTTTATGGTCGGAGAAGAACGAGTTCGCGCTGACATTAACATTGGAGATTTTGTCTATAATGTCAACTCGGGACGATCAGTTCTTTACAAGCACCTTCACAAAATGAATATGGAATGGGAGGAAATGCAGGAGGCGATCAATCGGATCAATTATTGTTTTGATACCTTCTTGTATTACGCTGTATCCTATTACAATGAACAGAAAAACAAGGTCATCGAAGAGAAGAATCAGTTCATCGATTCAACACATAAGGACAGACTGACATTGCTTGGCCAAATGACATCAAGCTTCATCCATGAATTCCGCAACCCGTTAACTTCCATCCAGGGCTTCATTCAGCTATTGAAATCCGAACATGAAGATATGAAGTATCTCGATATCATCTCCAGCGAGCTGGAGCAATTGAATTTCCGGATTTCGCAATTCCTGCTTTTATCAAAAAAAGAGCTGATTGGTAAAGAGAAGACCCTTTTCTCATTGAATAGAATGATTGAGGAAGTATTGAATTTCCTATATCCCAGCATCCTTGACACAAAGGTCCGGATTATCAAGGAAGTGGCAGACGATATGGAATTGTACGGCTATGCTGATGAAATCAGGCAGGTCCTCATCAATATCATCTTTAATGCCATTGATGTATTGAGCCAGTACCGTGACGATCCACAGATTGAAATAAAAGGATTTTTCGTGAATGATACCCATATCAAAATTGAGATTTCAAATAATGGGCCAATCATTCCTGACCAGTTACTAAAAACCATTTTCGAACCATTCGTCACAACCAAAACACTTGGAACCGGACTCGGTTTGTTCGTCTGCCGGGAAATCATCGAAAAGCATAAAGGAATTCTCGCCTGTTCATCAGAACCGGACAAGACGTCCTTCATCATGCTGCTGCCTTTGACAAGAATAGAAAACTAGCAATATTAAAACTGGGCTTTAGCAGACCCTGTTGATCACAAAGAGACCCTGCCGTAAATGGCAGGGTCTCTTCTCCTTTATTCAGAGTATTCAAGTGAGCGGTTGTCCGCCACATTTTTCACTTTGCTTTTCTCCGGTCGTAATGCATGCTTTTTCTCAGTTTCAGAGACAATTACCGCGCAAGCTGCATCGCCAGTAATATTGACAGCGGTACGAGCCATATCCAGCAAACGGTCGATGCCCAGTATCAGTCCAATCCCTTCAACAGGCAGACCTACAGATTGGAGTACCATCGCCAGCATGATCAAACCAACGCCTGGAACACCTGCAGTTCCAATACTCGCAAGCACAGCAGTCAGGACAACCGTCAGAAGCTCGACCATTGTGAGATTGGCACCGTACACCTGTGCAATGAAGACAGTAGCCACCCCCTGCATGATTGCCGTTCCGTCCATATTGATCGTTGCTCCAAGAGGCTGAACAAAGCTGCTGACAGATTCAGGGACACGAAGGTTCTTCTGTGCTGTTTCCATTGATACCGGAAGTGTAGCATTACTGCTCGATGTACTGAAGGCTACCCCCATCGCCGGGGAGAATTGCTTAAAGAACCAGAATGGGTTTTTCTTTCCAAGGAAATATACCCCTGACCCATAAGTAATGAACGCATGGACAACTAGAGCCAGAACAACGACAATCATGTATATTCCCATCGCCTTGATGGCGTCGATTCCCTGGCTTCCGATCGCCGTTGCGATTAAACCAAAAGTTCCGTACGGAGCAAACTTCATGACAAGGCCTACCAGATACATCATGATCTCATTTCCTTGTTCAATCAGATTCAAAATTCCTCTTGTTTTGTTACCAAGTGCAGTTAAAGCAATACCAATGAATAGCGCAAACACGATAATTTGCAGCATATTGCCAGTTGTCAGTGCTTCAAACGGGTTCGCCGGAATAAGATTTAAAAAGGTTTCGCTTACTGGCGGAGCTTCTTCAGCTTTGAATTCTGCTCCACTCGTATCAAACTGACCCATCAAGCCAGGCTTGATTAAATAGGCCAGCGCAAGACCAATTGAAATAGCTATAGCTGTTGTCGTTAAAAAGAAGCTTACCGTCTTAAAGCCAATCCTGCCGAGTTTTTTAGGGTCGCCTAATCCTGCAGTTCCTAGAATAATCGAAAACAGGACAATTGGTACGACGAGCATACTGATTAAATTGATGAATATCTTACCTAGAGGCGTAAATAAGAATTTATCTAAAACAGTGAACAATTCGGGTGAAAAAATGTTGAGGATCAGCCCGGTCATTGCGCCAAGTCCAAGGCCAATCAAGATCTTAGTCGTTAATTTCATAATCTTCCTCCCAAAAAAAAGTATAAAAAAACAATGTAAAGCTTTATTCCCTCTTTTGGACGAATAAAACCACAGAGAGCTAATTGGTCAACTCTACCATCAGAGTAAAGTTTAAGGAGGTTTCTATGTTAACTTTAAAAGTTGATTCTGAACTTGAACTTCGAATTTTTGAGCCGCACGAAGCTGGGGAGTTGTTCTGGCTTGTGGATTCCAATCGCCGCTATTTGCGGGAATGGCTGCCCTGGATTGATGGTATTCAATCTCCGGGACAATTTTACTCGGTCATTCAAATGTGGCAGAAAAATTTCCAGGAAGGAAGCAGCAGGCACTTTGGGATCCGATACAGGGGAGTCCTTGCAGGCAGCATCAGCCTCCATGCTATTGACTGGAACCACTCGCAGGCAAGCATCGGCTACTACCTGTCGGAAAAACTGCAAGGCAGGGGCATTATAATCAGAACGGTGAAAGCAGTAATAAACCATGCTTTTTTTGAGTTAGGACTTAACCGCATTGAAATCCGATGCGGCAAGGACAACGATAAAAGCAAGGCTATTCCCAAGAAGCTTGGGTTTTACAAGGAGGGCATCCTGCGTGATGGGGAATTTCTAAATGGAAACTTCCATGATTTGATTGTATATGGGCTTCTTTCAAGAGAATGGCAAAGAAGACATACGCTTGTTCCTTAGTCACCAGGCGCTAATCAATGGATTGGCAGCTTGATAGTGAATGTCGTTCCCTCTGAACTTGATTCCACTTTAATTTTGCCATCATGTTCCTCAATGATTTTATAGCAAATCATCAAACCCAGGCCATTCCCATTCGCCTTTGTCGTAAAAAACGGCTTGCCAATCTTGTCCAAATCCTCAGCAGGAATTCCTGTACCAGTGTCAGCAATTGCAATAATCAGCTCGTCGTCTGATTTAGAGATCGAAACCGTTATTTCACCTGGCAATTCCATCGCATCAATCGCATTCATCAGCATATTGATCAATACCTGTTTGATCTTATTCCCATCGCAAAGAAACATTCCGTCTCCCAATGTGGATTCTTTTGTTATTTCGACGCACTTCTTTGCTGCCTCAGCCATCAGCAGAGTAATTGCATGGTCAACTAAATCATTCATATCAAATGACTTAAAGTCGGACTTATGCGGCTTTGCCATAAGCATCAGTTCTTTTGATACTGCCTCCATCCGCTTTATTTCCTCTTCCATGATCGCTAAATAGTTGTGATTCAATTCTTCTCCGGCCTTCATAAGCTGGATAAACCCTTTCAGGCTTGTCAAAGGGTTTTTGATCTCGTGCGCAATACCTGCAGCAAGCTGGCCAACAACATTCAACTTCTCATACTCAAGAATAAAATGCTCTGCTTTGATTTTTGCGGAAATATCACTTGTAACTGAAAAAAGTTCAAATGGTTCATCTGTTTCCGGATGCCGTACCACTGAGATTTGTGAACTCACCCAGATATACACTCCGTCTTTTCGCTTAATACGATAGGTAAGAATGGACACTTCCACCCCATCAGGCATGGCAGTATTCAAAATCCTTTTATAATCTTCTGCATGTACAAATAAAGTGTACAGTTTTCCGATTAATTCAGCTTGCTCATACCCGAGCATAGCCTGAACAGATGGCGAAACATATTTAATGAGACCATCAGGAGTTCTTTTGCAAATAAAATCCATGGATGGTTCTACCCAAATATTATCATTCGTCTTTTCGACTTTTTGCAGCTTTCTTTCCAAACTGGATAATAGAGTACTCATAGCCAGCCTCCCTTTTGTAAAATTTTACTGAATATTTAAATTAATATCAAACTCTAACTGTCAAATAAACCACAAAAAGGGTTTTATTTACATTGGGAAATTTTTCTGAAGTTTAGGAAAAGCACTAATTTGTTAAAAACTGAATTTTCCAATATAATTACACATAAACTTCATACTTTATGTGTCCGTTTCATACATTGATATCAAAACGTATTAATTTTCCCCTCAATTATTCTCTATATGGTATAATAAAATTTAAATGATAAAGCTGAGGTGGTATGATGGGGCAATCTATCGTATCAAGAATTTAACAGCTGCAAAAGCGGAAGGAACAGCATAACAGGATGTTGGCCCTGGCTGGACCAGCCGCTCGGAACGGGCCGTTATAATTTCTTGATGAATTTAATTATTTATATTGAAGCCTGCAAATCCAGGCTTAATTTTGAGTTTACTGGGAGGTGACTCCTTACCCGCACACCAGCGGGCTAAGGGAACTTATTTGGACATATTTAACTTGGTTTGGATAGCCATTTTAATTGCTTTAACGGCTTTTTTCGTCGTTTCAGAATTTGCGATAGTTAAAGTGAGGAGTTCCAGAATCGACCAATTAATAGAGGAAGGCAGCAAAAAAGCTGTGCTCGCAAAAAGAGTCATTTCCAATCTGGATGAGTACCTTTCTGCTTGCCAGCTGGGGATTACAGTCACTGCTCTTGGTATTGGCTGGCTTGGAGAGCCGGCGATTGCCGATCTGCTAAAACCGTTATTCACCAGCCTGGATATTCCGGAATCCTTCGGACATGTCTTGTCAGTTGGAATTGCGTTCATGACCATCACATTCCTGCATGTCGTAGTCGGGGAATTGGCCCCTAAGACATTGGCAATCCAAAAAGCAGAGTGGGTGTCGCTGAATACAGCTGGTCCACTGATCCTTTTTTACAAGATCATGTATCCATTCATCTGGCTGTTGAACGGATCTGCCCGTCTTGCTGTTGGTCTTGTCGGCCTTAAACCTGCCTCTGAACAGGAATTGGCCCATTCTGAGGAAGAACTTCGCATTATCCTGTCTGAGAGCTTTAAAAGTGGTGAAATCAACCAGTCAGAGTTTAAGTATGTAAATAAAATTTTCGAATTTGACAACCGGATCGCCAAAGAAATCATGGTGCCCCGCACGGAAATTATTACGTTGTCAAAAGAGGATTCACTGGAGAGTTTTCTCCAGATTGTGAAGGAAGAGAAATTCACACGATACCCTGTCATTGACGGAGACAAGGACCATATTGTCGGATTAGTCAATATAAAAGAAGTAATGACTGATTTCATCAATGAACAAGGACGGAGCAAAAAAGCGCTAGATTCATATATTCGCCCAATCATCCGAGTCATCGACAGCATTCCAATTCATGACTTGCTGGTAAAAATGCAAAAAGAACGCATTCACATGGCAATCTTGATGGACGAATATGGTGGAACTTCCGGGCTTGTGACAGTAGAAGATATCCTTGAAGAAATTGTAGGAGAAATTCGTGACGAGTTCGATATGGATGAAGTGCCGATGATACGCAAAATCCAAGAAAGCCATTACATCATCGATGCCAAACTGCTTGTCAGTGAAGTGAATGAACTTCTGGCACTTGATATCAATGATGAAGATGTCGATACAATCGGCGGCTGGATGCTTACCGAAAATTACGAAGTCAAGCAAGGCGACGTTGTCAGCTTCGGATCTTACCTTTTCAAAATCACCGAAATGGAAGAGCATCACATCAAATATATCGAAGTAATGAAACAACCTGAAATCGAAAAGACAGCAGATAGTTTTTTTATGAATAAGACAGAAGTTGTTTCATAACGATCAAGCGTTACTTCCAATAGACAAAACCCAGGCAGGTCCTCCCTGCCTGGGTTTTGTTTTACACTTTCCAGGTTTGTACGTCATCTGCTTCGATGATTCCCAGAATAACATCATCTACGTCCGGATCCTTTAAGACTTTGTCCCTGACCCTGAACTTGATATCATCTGCATCAGCCAGTGTCAGCCCTTTGCGGAGTTCCAGATAGCTTTCGACATGGTACTGCCTGCCCTCCTGAACAATCCTTAATGTATTGATATCAATGACATCTGGATCTGACAGGATGAGATTAGCTATACGGTCCTCAACTACTTTAGGTGCTGAAACACCAATGAGACCTACCGTGTTCTCATACCCAATCTTCAAAGCAATCCCGATCAGCAGGATGCCAATTAGCAAGGTTCCAATACCATCAAGCAAATAAAATCCTGTTACATGGGCAAGGACAATTGAAGCCAATGCTAGGAGCGCTCCAAATGTCGCAATTAAATCTTCATAGAAAACCAGTCTTGTCGGCGGTGCTGCAAGGCTAACATTCTTAAATGCATTTGCGACTATACCAAAGCCCTTAGCATCGCTTCTTGTTTCATGGGCAATCTCTTTCATGGCCTTAACCAGAATTCCTCCATCAACAAGTACCGCAATTGCCATGATAATGACATTAAGCCACAAATTGGATGAAGCTTTCGGATGCTGGACCAGCTCCCACCCTTTGATGACTGTTTCGTATGCCATGATCGAAATGATGATGACCGCCACGAGCACGAACAAGTTTACAACTCTTCCAAATCCAGTCGGGAAGCGTTTGGTTGCTTCTTTTTCCGAAATAGCACTGCCGATGAAAACAAAAAACTGATTCAATGCATCCGCAACTGAATGAAGCGTTGTCGCTAGCATCGTACCGCTTCCGCTGATACCAGCAGCTACCCCTTTGATGATTGCAAGGAAGGTATTCCCTATCGCAGCAATCCCTGAAGATTTATTTCCTCTTTTAAGAAAATCAATCATTGATGACATTTCTCCACCCGCTTTGCTATTTTCTTCTATCGGTTATAGTTATATGTCCTTTACATTTTTCACATTTCTGTCTTCTTTAAACATCTATTTGTATTTAGCTGATAGTAATTAGAGTAAGGGATAGCTAAAAGAGCCCATCAGGAATATCTCCTGATGGGCTCTTTACTAAAATTTACGTCCTGCTTTTAGAGGCTTCTCCAACTCTTTTGTTATAGGCATTCCATTTCTGTTTTGCGTTGATCAAGATGTCCTCTACCAACAGCTCGATTCCGATTGCCGTCAGCGAGAAGACATTAGCATAATGCTTCTTCACTTCCCATTTCAATTCATGCTTCCCGCAAATACTGTATTTGTTCACTTCTTCCATTTCCTTGCTGAGCAATGCCAGTTGCTGTTTTTTTTCCTGTTCAGGAAGAGCAACGATTTCATCGATTTTTTCTATATATTCAAGTGACTTGGTGATTTTCTCATTCACCTCATCATGTGTCTTTTTGTCTACAAGATCATACTTCAGTTTAAAGGCATTAAGGCTTCTGGCAGATTCATAGGTTGATCTCACAATTTCATCCCTGGTCATATAATCTGTTTCAAAGCTGAGCATGTATTTCCATGATGGCTGGGTGATTGCTTTTCTATGATCCTCAATTGTATGGCAGAATTTCTTATAGCCATATTTTTCAGGATCTTCAAATGCCGGGCTAGCCGGATCCAGGAACGGTGCAAGCGGAGCGACAAAATAGGATAGTCGTTTATCCCCACCGCACGCATTGTGAATCTCCTCACAAAAATCGACATTATCAAGGGCGCTTTGATAATCCTGATGCGGTATGCCAACCATGAAAAATATATCAATCTTCTTGCAGCTATGCTTCAATGCAGATTGCAGCGTTTCAATCACTTTTGCATTCGTGCAGTTGAATTTGCCGTTATAACGGCGAATCTTCTCATCATGTGTTTCCAAGGTCAATTCAACGCTGTATTTCGGTACAACCTTCTCGATTTTCGCAAAAAAATCTTCGTTTGCATACTGGAATAATTCAAATACCAACTCATTCTTAAGATTAATCTTGCTGAGCCTCTCAAAAAATTCATCGACATAATCCTTACCCGCCTGGCGTATGTCATGAAGAATGAAAATTGGTGCCCTGCTGAAGCGCTGGATGAAAAGTATGTCTTCAACTAGTTTCGCAGGCGAGCGTTTAGCCAGGACTTTACGGTTGCAGTTATCCTTGTACGATTGTTTCGAGCCACCGCATATCAAGCATCCCTGGGTACATCCCTTTGCAGTGAGGATCGCCGTATTAGGGTATTGAAGCCAGCCGTTGTATGGCAGTGGATCCAGGAAGTTTTTATATTTGAAGACCGACTTAATTGTATATCGATATCCGGGAATATCAAATTCATCCAGGCTGTCAGGAACATGGCTTAACGGGTTGTATACTGGAATGTCTCCGTCCTTCCAAGTAAGGTTTGGGATCCCGCCTAGATGATGGGTTCCATTTTTCAAATGGTTGATTAAAAGGAGCATCAATTTTTCGGTTGAATCGCCCCGCATGACAAAGTCAATGAATGGATATTCTATTAGCTCTTTATGGTAATAAGTTGATGATAAACCGCCAAAAACCATAGGAGTTTCAGGATGAAGATTCTTCACAATTTTGGCCAGTTCAATACTTCCATGAGCGTGAGGGAGCCAGTGAAGGTCAATACCAAAAGCCCGTGTCTTGATCTTTTTCAATTTCTTTTCGACATCAAAATTTTCATCCATCAGCATTCGATTCGCGATGTTGATGATTTTAACGTGCAAGCCTTGGCGTTCTAAATATTCCGCAATGCTCGTCAGGCCAATAGGATACATTTCGAATACCGGAGAGGATGGAACGACGTCACTGATTGGGCCAGCCAACAGCGCATTTTTTCGGAAATCGTATACACTTGGCGCATGGAGAAGAACTAAATCGTATCTCAAAATACTCACCTCGAAGTAAAATATACTCTATTAATCTGCCTAATAAAGGCAATGCATGATTACACCTTAATGATAACTCCCGGATCCTTCGTCTTAGTCCCGCAAAGTGTAATATTTTGTGAACAACTGAACAAATCCGATTCTAGAGAGCGTCAGACCCTGATGAATAAAGGGATTGCGAGTTTATGAAAGTTCTGTGGATGATTATAAGAAAAACGTAAGCGCCTTGGTCAGCCCCGACAAGCGCTGCCCGCCTAAAACGCCACATCGTGTGGCAGGCGGGTCTGCACGTCCTGTGCCACGGAGGGCCGTCCAGTGAAGTCGTTCTTTGACTTCATTGGGCGGACCGAAGCGACTCGAGGGGCTAGGCGCTGGAGCTGGACAATTTTCGCAGTTGAAATTATATAAATTCTAGTAAAAAAAAGAGACTGCTATATCGCAATCTCCCAATAAACTATTTTTCCTGCTGGACCATCAGGATTTCTTCCTCGACTCTGCCCAATTTTAGCAAATGTGAATCCAGCCGTTTGTGGATCGTGCTGAATTCTGTATTGTTTTTTAACTCTGCTTTGCTCAGCAATTCCTTTAACATGTTTTCGATTTTTGCGCTCTGCGCTTCTTCCATTCTTTCAAGTGCGTCTTTAATATCTGTAATGTCGATCTGGTTAGATGTTACGCGATGTTCAATACTATCGACTTTCTCGAGACGGTCGAGTCTTTTTTCTATGTGTTCAGTTCTTTTATTCAATGAGTTAATTGAACTCTCGATACCTTTTAAGAGATTAATGATTTCAGATAACCCTTCCATATTGCATGGCTCCCCTTTATTTGGCTTAAGGTTATTTTATCATCATTAACCACATCGATATGTTACAAAACTGGTAACAAAAAGGTTATTTGTTTGCATTTTTGCCACATTTCATCTTACTTCAGCTCTAGGTCACTCAACGCTTTTTCAGCGCTTCTTCTGGACATATTTATGGAGTTCCAGCTATCTTCTGAATACTGCAGATCTTGCTTTCTTTGCAGCAACAAGTCTGAGAGACCTGGGTGGTCCGGATTAATTTTATAAAGCTCCATCAGCCCCTCCACTCCTTGATAGGACAACGAATTCAGATAGTAAATATCAATTTTTCCGGTTTCTGAGTAACGCTCCAAATTGCGTTCGACGACAAATCGGTCAAGCTGGATTGTATTGACCAAAGTATAGAAAATGATTGCGGATATAATGTAGAAGCGTACAAGCGACAGCCGATCCATCCATATCCTTATCAATGAATAGCATAAAATCACCAGCAGGAAAATCATGAATGAATGGGCCAGCACCCTGGCAAAGGTAAATCCGTACGCCTCTTCATACATGAAAAGACGTATAAAAGCTGAATATAGCATGACTCCGCTGAAAAAAACGAGTAGTGAAAGAAGGCCGCGAATAACCAGCGTCAAAAATTTAGCCGTTTTTTCAACATAGGTAACAATTGTTGAGATGATCAGTAAATTCAGCAAAGTGACAAAAAGCAGTTCAAAGAATCCTCTGCGCGCAAATTCAGCATACGTATATCCTTCTTTCAATGTTTCACTGAAAAAATATTGGAATTGGACAACCACAAATAGCAGGTAAACGATATTCAATAAAGTCAGCACTGTCAGAGTGATCACGCTATCCCACGCCATCTTTTCATTTTGCGTCTGCAGTTCAGGAGGCAGTGGCTGCCTGGTCCTTAGCACCTGCAATAATCCAAAGATCACCAATGTATAAATGATGATTGCGATTGTACGCAAAACCTCTTCTTCTATTTTCAATCCCAAAAGCCAGCGCGGTATAGTACCTAGGAGGTTTCCAAACTGCTGGTCAGCAGAGACAAGCAGGTTGACGATGACAAACAAGAGCGGCAATGAAATAGCCACGCCTATCAACACTTTTCGAATCGTTGCACTCTTTCTTTCTTCAAGTCCCCTGACAGCCAATTTTGGAGCATACATAATGAACCTGAACACATAGGCAATCGCAGCTCCTACTGTTAAAAAGAGCTTTTGGACAAACGGCCATCTATGCCACTGGTTCTCCATCGGGTAGGTGACAAGTACAAGTTGAATAAGTACCATCACTGGAATCACCAGGATGTTCAGCATATATAAAACCATATTCGAATTCAGGAAAAAACTTGTTGCGAGCAGCCATATTGAAGCAATCAAGAGTAATCCAAGCTTTTTATTCGTAAAGGAGAATGAACGATACCTCCAGAAAAATACTCCATAAAAGCAAGTAATAAAAACAGGATACGACAATCCAATTATGCCATGCAAAAATGACCTTTCCGCCAAAATTCCTAAAGCAAGACAGACCAGGAAAAATATCCAGTCTCCTTTTTTTAGTTTAAATTCCATTTTCTCTTCCATTTTCACTCTCTCCCTCCACCTAGAATAACTAGGTATATATTCAAAAAAACACCCTGTAATTCTATATACATAGAATTTCTATGTACTAGACCAAAAAAATTAGATGGAAGCCTTTTTCCCCCATCTATATCCAATCCAGCAAATCGGATACAATAGCGCCGTAAAAAGAATACAAATAATAATGAATATCGGGCTCAGCAGCGGCTGGAACCAGTCATACGGTATTAGCTTGAACAAAGTCAGGTTCATAAGAATGATGTTCGGCAGTATGGATAGGATAAACGTCTTTTTCATTAACCTTCTCCCTTTATGGCCAAAGCCTTTGCCTATCTCATATCCAAGCAGTGCCCAAAAGAAGAGATAAAGCAAAATGATCACAGCAGGTATCGAGGTGAGGCTTTTCCACGCCATGTCAATGAAAGGGAAATCGAAAAGATTATGTACCAGAGTCAGGATGGTACCGCCAACGAAGAAAATCAGATTGGCCAAAATGAAAACCCATTGAGTTTTCATTGGTGTCGTTGATAGTTCTTCACGCCAGCTATCCGCAATTTCTTCTGGAGTCCCCAATCTTGAATAAAGTTCCGAGCTGATATCCGCTTCATCTCTTTGTTTACCGTTAAATTCGCCCAGCATTTCTGTGATATGGCTGTCGTATTCAGCCAAAATCTGCTCTTTGTCTGGATGCTTCCCTAAATGCCTGCCAAGCTCGGTGAGGAAGTCAGTCTTTAACTGGATCATTTTTCGGTCTCCTGATCACTTTGTTCATAACATTGACGAATTGCTGCCACTCTTCTGTCTTCTCTATGAGGACTTCTCTTCCTTCTTGAGTGATCCGATAATATTTCCTGGCCGGGCCTTTTTCCTGCTCCTGCCAGTAAAATTCAATGTATTCCTGCTTTTCAAGTTTATGCAGTGCTGGATACAAGGTTCCTTCTTTTACCTGAAGACTATGGTCACTTCGCTTATCAAGTTCTTTCACAAGCTCGTATCCATACATATCCCGTTCATTCAACAGCTGGAGCAGCACAAGGGATGTGCTACCTTTTAAAAGTTCACGATTAAACATCCTATCACCTACCTAGTATTAAAAGGTATATATCCGCATCATAATATAACTTGGGTAATTTTGCAAATAGAAAATCAAAAGCAGACTGCAATCATTTGCAAGTCTGCTTTTTAAATATGACTAATTGCTTCCGGATGTTGCTTTCAGTCCAATGATGCCGACCAAAATAAAGCCTACGAACATCAGCCTTAAAAGATTGCGCGGCTCTCCAAACAGGACAATCCCGAGAATGACTGCGCCTGCTGCTCCTATTCCTGTCCAGATTGCATATGCCGTACCTATTGGCAAAGTTTTAACTGCCATAGACAAAAAATAAAAGCTTATTGCCATCCCTACCAGCGTAATCAACGAAGGTACAGCTTTGGTGAATCCTTCTGTATACTTCAAGCCAATGGCCCACACGACTTCAAATATACCGGCAATAACTAAATAAAACCAAGCCATAATTCTTAACTCCTTTCATAAGAAAAGCGCAGGCCCTGCATGTGCTGGAGCAGGACTAAAAAAACCCGGAAGATATCGATGGATATCTCCCGGGTTTTTGTCCCTCCGTGTACACAGGCATCCCTGTGCGCCCTCTCTCGGACCAGTCCAGCATAAGCGCCGCGGAACCCTAGAGGACTTTTTATAAAAGGAATAATAACATAATCTACATCTTCAGTCAAAAATGCCAATCAGGTCTCCTGGAGCTGCTTGTTCATCATTGTTTCATATTCATTTGATGGCAAAGGCGGCGAGTAGAAATACCCCTGGACTTCTTGACAGCCAAGTGATTTCAACAGGTCAATCTGCGATGCCGTTTCAACACCCTCGGCAATGACCTTTAACTTCAGGTTCGTTGCCATTGAGACAATCGTTGATATGATTTCGCGGTTTTCCTGGGAGTGTGAAATGAAGCTTTGGTCAATTTTCAACCGATCGACTGATAGTTTACTTAAATAGCTCAAAGAACTGTATCCCGTTCCAAAGTCATCAATGCTGACTTCAATTCCAATTTCTCTTAATGCCTGGAGCTGTGAGTTGATACTGTCTTCCTTCTTGATCATGATGCTCTCAGTCACTTCGATTTCAATCAACTCACCATAAAGATCGTACTCCTTGAGAGTATGCTGCATGAACTTCACGAAATCCTCCTGGTAGAAATGGATAATCGAGATATTGATTGAAGTACGAGGAACCTCGAACCCCCGATCCTTCCATGTGACAAGCTGACTGAACACCTGCCTGATGATTAATCTCTCGAGGGGTACGATTAAGTTGGCCTCCTCGGCAATCGGGATGAATACACCAGGAGGAATCATTCCGTGACGAGGATGCTTCCATCTAGCCAATGCTTCAGCCCCTGTTATTTCATTAGTTGTTGCATTGTATTTAGGCTGGTAAAAGACGGTGAGAGATTTACTATTTATAGCGTTCCGCAAATCATTCTCAAGCTCAAACTTATTCACGTTCTGATCCACCATACTCTGGTCAAAAAACTGAAAGTGGTTTGCACCGTTTTCTTTTGCCTTATACATCGCCATGTCAGCGTATTTCAGCAATAATTCAAGGTTATTTGTATCTTCAGGATACTTGGAGATTCCAATACTTGCCGTGATCAGGAATTCCATGCCCTCCGCAAAAAGCGGT
Source organism: Bacillus sp. ISL-37 (assembly GCF_018613315.1). Classification (GTDB taxonomy): domain Bacteria; phylum Bacillota; class Bacilli; order Bacillales; family Cytobacillaceae; genus Mesobacillus. The sequence continues at coordinate 19,677 of NZ_JAGGQL010000024.1, forward strand.
GACTGGAATTCTCGTACAATCTCATTGGCAATCTTGTCTGGCTGATTTCCTCCAGTAACAAGAATCGCGAATTCATCACCGCCAATTCTTGCCACAATACATTCCTCTGGCACAACTTCCGAAAGATTCTTGCCGATTTGCATCAAGATTTTATCACCAAACGAATGCCCGAAGGTATCATTGATTCTTTTAAACCGGTCAAAATCAAGATAAATTAACGAAAATGCTTCATCCTTTATAAATAGTGAAGCCATTACTTTCTCTAAGTTCCGTCTATTAGGCAAATTAGTCAGTTCATCATGATATGCCAGATACTCAATCATCTTGTCTGCTTTTTTCTGTTCTGTTATGTCCCTCACTATCCCAAAGACACCAACTGTTGTATTTTTGACGATAATCCTGACTGCTGTGATCCTCACGTCCGCATAAGTCGAATCAGCCCTTTTAAGGGTGGTTTCAATCAATTTCGTCTCGCCGCTAAGGACTTTCATGAAATATTTCCTGATTTTCATTTCTTCCTCGCTGCCGCCAATCAGATCAATGAAATGCAGTCCAGCTAATTCATTAGGCATGTAACCTGTCAGTTCAACTGCCTGTTTATTGACACTTAAAATATTTCCTTGCAAATCGACCCTGAACACAGAATCAGGGTTATGGCTGAACAAGGATAAATGGGATTGGACATTCTTCATGATGAGCTTTTCGCCAAACAGGTCAGGAACGAGCATGAATAATAAGTTTGCGGCGGCCATATAAATGAACGGTGCCAGGAAAGAATGGACACCGCTTCCATCCGTAATCTCCATCATTGAAGTCAAGACGATATATGGAATACCTCCTAGTGCCATGCCCCCAAGGACACTCCCTGTATATTTATAATCTTTGATAAACTCATAAATATCCTCGTTTGTAATCTGCATTAAAAATCTGATCAGCGTGAAGGATGTAACCACTATCATTAAAAATGCCATCACAGATAATATTGGCTGAATCTCGATTGCGTCCCTGAAGATGATATAAAATGCGGTATACTCTGCCATCATGATACTAGCTGCGATCAATAGGCTGGTGGAAATATACTGCGCTGTGTTCGCAATGTCCCTTTGCGCCAGGCTCAAAGCCGCATAGGACCCAACTCCGCAGATACCAAAGAATAACAGAAAAAATAAATAAAAATCGCTCGTCGAAAATGGGACGCCTGCGGAAATAATAACAAACAGATGGGTCAGCATAAATGTAAGAGCCAAAAGAAGTGAATAAAGGACCATTTTACGTTTTTTTCTATCAGTAGCCTTTTTGATTTGCCTGCTGAACTCAACCGCCATTATTGACGAAATGATTAAAAAAACGACAGTCAGAGCTATATTATTAAAGTCGAATATGTACATATGGGGAATATTCATCCTGCCCCTCGTTTTCTGTCTGGTTTATTTGCTTTCAGACTAGCGGTCTATGTATGACAATTTCCGGGAAAAAGACTGAAGCTTTCTAAATATTATACAATATTCAACATTAATTGAACTGTTTTGATCATAATTTTCACAATTTTCAAAACGATCCATTACCAATCTAACGGTAAATTTTATATAATATAAGGAGAAGCAATTCATTTATTTTCTCTAAACCCTCCCCGGTTCCTGCTTCAAACACCATGGTAAACCATTTTCAAAATATCACAAAAGCACAGACTCTTACTTTTATATCGGCAAAACCACAGATTTTTTAACCCAAATCCGCTTACAAGGCTTTACAAATATATAACGCCACTTATGTTATTGGATTATTGTGAAATAAGGGTACTTCCTGCCCTAGAAAGGAGGGGAATAGTATGGATAAGGATAAGCAGAATGACAGAAGAAATATCAAAAATACTTTCCCACGAAAACCTGGCTTAAGAGTCGCAGCTGCAGCAGTCTGGCCAATTATCGGTTATCTGATTGACCTCGTGTTTGATTTAATCCCATATGTAACTGTTTTAGGTTCCGTTGGAGGCTTTGCCCTATATTTTCTTTTCACTCACAGGACGAAAGAAATACCAAACGATACACCAAAGGTTTGGCCAATCATTGAGACCAGTGTTGAAGAGATAAAAAAAGCAGTACGTATTTATTCGGAACAGCTTCCAAAAGGCGTCTACCGCACAATTCTCGTTAAGGAAGATAACAGCATTGATGTTGAGCAACTTGCCCCAATCCTTAAAGGCCTTCCATCCCGAAATTTTTACATGTCAAAGGAAACATATGATATTTTCGATGAAGACGAGAAAGATCTCGCACTAACGATAGATAAAGTCCAGAAAGCAGTAGACCTCTATGTTAGGGAGAATAAGGAATATCCAATGCTGCCTTATGACCCATTAAACAGGGTGAACTATTATCAGCTTTTGAAGGCCCATTGCCTGGACACCCAACCAGAGATTGAGCTTTATATCACCAATTACGATGGTCTCGTTACCCATAAAAAACCAAAGAAGAACAGCACAGGAAATTGAATAACTGTGTAAAAGAAAAGATACAGTTATAATAGGAGCAGGAGGCGATTAACTTGGAAGAAAAGAAAAATAATTCTCCTGTAATGGAGCTTGATGAGGAAACTTTATTCATCGTTTCACAGACTTTCAAAGCACTTTCAGACCCGACACGGCTCAGGATCCTCCATCTTTTGTTCCAGGGGGAACATTCGGTCAATGAAATAGCAGAAAAACTTTCATTACTGCAATCAACCGTTTCACACCAATTGCGTTTTCTAAAAAACCTCAGGCTCGTCAAATTCAGGAGAGAGGGTACATCTCTATTTTATACGCATGACGACGAACACGTCATTGACCTGTTAAAGCAGAGCATAGAACATGCCAGCCATCATTGATGAGATTGCCCATCAATATTGGCTGGCATGTTTTTTTACACAATAACCCAACACAGGTAATAATCAATTGCAAGGTCCGTGCGCGCATGGGCACCCATGCTCTTCCCCTTCTACCTGAAGGGTACTATGATCAATTCCAAAGCGGTCGTGCAACAGCTTTTGTGCTTTGTGGAGTACGCGATCATGTGCTCCTTCCCCTTCGACGGCAATATGCCCGCTAAGCATTAAGACACCTGAAGTGATCGACCAAACGTGAACATCGTGTACATCTTTTACTTCTGGAATCTTCATTATTTCATCTTTCACTACATTCAATTCAATCTCCTGAGGTGTGCCTTCCATCAAGACATGGAAGCTCTCCTTTGTCACTCGCCAGCCGCTGATGATGATGAGAATCGCAACCGCAACGCTTGCAATGGGATCCGCAAGTCCCCAGCCAAAAAAGTAGATCAGCAATGCTGCTGTAATTGCGCCAACCGAGCCAAGCATATCTCCCAGCACATGAAGGAATGCGCTTCTTACATTCAAGTTCTCATCTTTGTCTCCACTCATCAGGATCCAAGCGGCGATGATATTGACAATTAACCCGATAACCGAAATCGTCAGCATTCCCATGCTTTGTACTTCTGGGGGATCTGTAAAACGTTGGTACGCTTCAACAAATATATAAATCGAGATGATGATTAATGTAAGACCGTTTAAAGCAGCTGCAATGATTTCAAATCGTTTGAAGCCAAACGTCTTTGATTGTGTTGCTTTTCTTTCACCAAGCTTCATTGCGAACAAACTTAACCCAAGCGCAGCCGCATCACTCAGCATATGGCCCGCATCTGATAGGAGTGCAAGGCTGTTTGTGATTACCCCGCCAATCACCTCTACAACCATGAAAGTGGCGATCAGGAGAAAAGCCCAGAATAATGCTTTTTTGTTGTTTGTATGACTATGGCTATGACCGTGGCCATGGCCGTGTGAATGATTATGCCCCATACGTTTCCCTCCTTTTCTTATATATGAATATATGCTCATATATATAATTATGTCTTATTTGCGAAATTGGTTCAATAAAAAGCTTGTCCATTATTTAAATACCTTTTAATTATAGTTTTTACACAAAAAAAGAACAAAAAGCGCAAGCGCCTCGTTCAGCCCCGACAAGCGCTGGAGGGCCTGACAGTGAAGTCGTTCTTTGACTTCATTGGCAGGACCGAAGCGACTCGAGGGGCTAGGCGCTGGAGCTAGATTAAGAAAACTTCCTGAAGTTATCCATCTCAATAACTTTATAAATTCCTTAACCAAAATTAAAACCGCTGGAGACCAGCGGCTTGTTCTTACCTTATAAATACTTGCGATGGATACCCTTCCCATCATAGGTGTAGAGCATTGTCCTGTTCTCTACCATCGTCTCGATATGGCATTTCCGTCCCCAAAGCTGATGAATATACGGAAGTACTTTTTCCAAATATTTAATGTCCAGCTCGATGCCTTCGAAGCCGTGAGTTATATACAACTCCCCATTTTTCAAGTAATCGCCATCCGTCACGGTCAAATATGGGAATCCGCCATTGACTCTCATGCTGACAAGCTGGTCGCGGACTTGTTCCCACGCTTTATCAACGACTTTGTATTCTCGTCCCTGCTTTTGGAAAAGATACATATCTTCACGCATGACCAGATCCTTCGTCAAGTAATTGCGTAAAAATGAAATATCTGATTCGATTTCACGGACTTCAAACATTTTTTCCCGGCCTGATCCTGGTTTTACTCCACGACGTTTCATTTCCTCAGTCGGGTTATTATAACGGTCTTCGATATCTTCAAAAATTTTGATTCCTAAATAATATGGATTGATTCCCGTTTTGGATGGCTGAACGACCCCGGCATTCAATTTTGCAAACTCGATTGATTCACCGCTCGTCAGGTCCATTTCCCGGAGAATCCGTTGGTGCCAATAAGAGGCCCAGCCTTCATTCATGATTTTTGTTTCAAGCTGCGGCCAAAAATAGAGCATTTCCTCCCGCATCATTGTCAGGATATCCCTCTGCCAATCATCCAGCTCGCGGCTATAACTTTCAATGAACAACAGTAGATCTTTCTCAGGGCGCGGCGGGAATTTCTTCTTCTTTACCTTCTCTGTTGATTCGGACTTTGTTGACTCAAGGGCCCAAAGATCATCATATGGAGTTGCTATTGACGTTGGTTCATCATCGAAATCATCGTCGGCTGACCATGCGAGCTTCGGCCTCATCAACGATGGATCGATATGCTCTTCAATGGCTAGCACCGCATCTAAGAAAGACTCCACTGCTTGTTTTCCATGCTCGATTTCATATTTCCGGATTCTCTCTGCCGTTGCTGACATGCTTTCGACCATATCCCGCTTCGTATTTTGGAATCGAACATTGTTTTTGAAGAAATCACAGTGTGCCAAAACATGGGCAACAATCAATTTGTTCTGGATCAACGCGTTTGAATCCAGCAAGAAGGCGTAGCATGGATTTGAATTGATGACAAGTTCATAAATTTTTGAAAGCCCTAAGTCATAATGCAGCTTCATTTTATGAAATTGTTTTCCAAAGCTCCAATGCGAAAATCTCGTTGGCATTCCATAGGCACCAAATGTATAGATGATTTCTGCAGGACATATTTCATACCTCATCGGATAAAAGTCCAGCCCAAACCCTTTAGCGATTTCGGTAATTTCAGAAATGGCATATTCCAGTGACTTTTGATCTTCCGACACCATCTCTCCCCCTTTCACCTCTTACAACAATGTATGAGAAAAAAAGGAGAAAGATGAACAGGTTAGAAACTTTACTGCTGTAGTTGTTCGGTAACAGAAAGGCTCAATAACCTGTCACTTTTCACATCATGGGCGACTTGCACAGTGATAATAACCGTTTTTCTATTGTCACTGACCTTGTATTGAAATGAGTCAAGTACCTGGCGATCGTCTTTCTGCTTCCTGCCCATATACTTATAATTCCGGACCGTCTCATCGGGAAATTCTTCATTGATTACGGCAGTAGCTATCTTCCCATACTTTTCGTAAGCAGGAGTTTGAGCATTAATATCCCCTCTTTGGATTCCCATTAACAAAATCAAAAATACAGTTATAGCGAAAAAATACTTTTTCATCATACACTCCTTTAAACTGCTCAGCTTTATAATCAACTTCGGTATGTAGTCATTCTAAGTTCATTTGAATGCCCAATTATACAGGTAAAACTTGAAAACCCCAGTAAACAAGGTCGTCCAACATTTTCTGAGGAAGATACGGCGTCAACTCCATATAATATTATCAACTCCTCATAAGGAGGATTGGATATGAAAAAAACGGATTATGATCGTGCTTTATATTACACGCACCGATCTCAATGGGATAACCTACTCATCCTTATGGTCAGGACAGAGGACCAGTTCCTGGCTAAAAAGATTGAACATTTTCTCCACGCTTACAACTTTGAAAAAGATTATGCTGTCATTGAAAAACGCCTGTATTCCCTGCTCAGATATATCGACCACGCAAATGTAGCCGCCGGCGATGACTACCTGGAAACCGCTGTAACCGGCTCGATTTAAACAAGAGAATTCCACCAAAAAAAATAACACGGCTACCTATATTAAGGTGCCGTGTTTGTTATTTTTTATGCTGTTTCCCATTGTTAATTAATGGTTTATCTTTCTCAAGCGGAGGGCGGTTCCTGGTCTACGAGGCGATTCCGGACAGCATATAACGCTGCCTGAGTACGGTCAGCCAATTCCAATTTTGCCAGGACATTGGAAACATGCGTTTTGACTGTTTTTTCCGTAATATACAATGAAGCTGCAATCTCTTTATTGCTTTTGCCGCTGGCGATTTCTTTCAACACCTCCAGCTCACGCCTTGTAAGCTCATCAAGCAGTTTCCTTTCTTGGCGGTTATTGCCTGATAGATGCTTTAAAACAAGTGATGTTGCTTTTGGATGCAGCTGATTTTCACCATCCATGATCCTCAATATTGCTTTTACCAGTTCATCTGGCTGGATATCTTTAAGCTGATAGCCAGATGCACCTGCCTCAATGGCTGGGATCACATGTTCCTGGTCTGCAAAGCTGGTCAGCATCATGATTTTAATGTCTGGGTTCTCTGCCTTGATGATCTTCGTTGCTTCAATCCCGTTCATAACCGGCATGATTAGATCCATTAAAATAATGTCCGGGTTCAATGCCCTTGCAAGCTCAACAGCTTCCTTTCCATTCCCTGCTTCCCCGACAATCTCTATTTGTTCCTGTGTCCTAAGGAAAAAAACCAACCCTCTTCTTACGACATGATGGTCATCCGCAATCAGAATTTTAATTGTCATCCCCCATCCCCCCTTTTGTATCATATCGGGATCTTTACAATAATCATTGTTCCTTCACCTGGTTTACTGAGTATTTCAAGCTTGCCCCCAAGCGAGTAAGCCCTTGTTTGCATGCTTTTCAGACCTAGTGATGGAAGTTCCTTTTCCGGATTAAAATTAAAGCCTGCACCATCATCCTGAATCTGCATTTCTACCTGACCATTGGCCGAATCGAGTGTTAAGTGAACTCTTTCGGCCTGGGAATGTTTTTTGCAATTGGCCAGCGCTTCCTGCCCGATTCTCCAAAGCGCTTCTTCCACTTTCCCTGGAAGACTTGAAACACCAACTACCTTTGTTTCAAGTGGCAAATCCAGCATCTCTGCATAACCCGCAAGCGCGCAGATGATCCCGTTCTCGAGACCACGAGGGCGCAATTGCCAGATCAGTGCTCTCATCTCTCCTTGAGCTTCCTGCGCCAGATCCTGTATATATGAAAAAGTATCTTTCAGTTCCGGAGTATCCGCCATTTCTGTGCCGGCCCTTGCCGTCAAACTCAGTGAAAAAAGAAGCTGGTTCACTGAATCATGCAAATCCCTGGCCAGTCGGTTCCGCTCGGCTGCCAACGCAAGTTCCTGCTCCTGCTGGGAAAGCCTTATCCTTTTTATCGCCGTTCCGATCTGGAATGCGACTGCTTCGAGCAAAGCGAGTTCATCTTTTTTGAAATGGGTTTTATTTGGTGTTCCTACATTCATGACACCGAACTTTTCATTTCCCGCTCTTAACGGAACAGTCGCATGGTGAGTCAAACCATTCGTTTCGCCACTTTTATTATTTATTGCATCCTCAAGTCTTTTACATTCGAAGATATTCGTCGCTTTTTTTAATCTTCCATCATTATAGCGGTCTACACACCAGCAGCCTCCCTCGCACATTGGAGCGAAATTGTCCATGGATAATGCAGGAGGCAACTCAACCCTTGCAGCCAGCTGGTAGTCGCCCTGTGCGTCAATCAGAAAGATCCAGCCTGTCTCAAGTCCTGTTATTTGCAGCAGCCTTCTCAATACCTCGGCCAGAACAGTATTAAGCTCTGTGCCCTCGTTCAATAGTTCAGCGATTTCCTTTAAAATGCCGACATCTGAATTCGCTTTATCCCCAGCCATCCAATCCCCCCATTTTCCTATATTATATCTCTAATCGGAAAATTCCGCTTTTGAAAAAAGTCTGATCTCCTCTCATTCAAAAGTCGTAGTTATCAACTTTTTATACAAAAAAAATCCGAAGAGGGAATTCCTCTTCGGACTCTGCATTAAGCAATCGGGTAATTCTGGACAAGCGGATGGATGACGATTTCGTCAATCAGCATATGTTTTGGAGCGGATGCCATATAGACAACAGCGTTCGCGATGTCTTCCACCTTAAGCCAGTCATGTTTCTCTGGCAGACCTTGTTCTGAGTTAGCGAAATAAGTATCGACCATTCCTGGATTAATGGTGCCAACACGGATTCCATATTCCCTGACTTCCTGCGCAAGTGCCCCACTGAAGCCTTGGACAGCGTACTTCGAAGCAGTATAGGCACTCCCGTTTGGAATTGTGTATCGGCCAACATCAGAGGAAATCGTAATAATCGTGCCTGATTTACGCTCCTTCATATGAGGCAGTACGGCTTTCGCACCAAGGAATACACCCTGGACATTTACTTCAAATAGCTTTTTCCATTCTTCAACCGTTACTTCCTCGGCCAGTTTAAAAAAGCCGATACCCGCGTTATTGACAAGTACATCAACCTGCCCGAATGCTTCAACCGTTTTTTCAACGAGGTTTTTCACCTGCTGCTCATCGCTGACATCAGTCTGGACCGCAATGACATCAGAAAAACCATTCTGCTTCAATTCTTCCGCAGTGTTGTTGATTTCTTCAGAGCTTCCTGCAACCGCAAGTTTCATTCCCTGTTCAGCTAATTTAGCGGCGATTTCCTTGCCGATTCCTCTTGATGCACCTGTGACGATTGCGACTTGTTCTTTTAACAAAGTAATTACTTCCTTTCAGCTGTTTCTCTAAGTTGTTTTACAGGTTCTTTGCTGCTTCCATTTTCTGTTCAACTACCTCCATGAAATCCTGTTCGATTTTTTGGAGTTTCTGCTTGCTTTCTGCGAGGCTCTTGTCGTTCACACCAAAATAAAACTTAATCTTTGGCTCAGTACCAGATGGGCGAAGGCAAACCCATGTGCCATCCTCAAGATAGTATTTGATGACGTTTGAAGAAGGAAGTTGGATTTTTTCTTCCTCGGTGCTTTCATTCACTCTTACACTTGTTAAATAATCTTCCACTGCCGTTACTTTCAATTCACCAAGTTGCTTAAGCGGCTCCTGGCGGAAGACTCCAAGTGTCTTCTGGATTAATTCCGCACCCTCTTTTCCTTTTAGCGTCAGGGAACGAAGTCCTTCCTGGTAGTAACCATACTCTTCAAATACACTTAGAAGCGCTTCGTACAAAGACATGCCCTTCTTTTTGTAATATGCGCAAACCTCGACAGCTAGCATTGCCGCCTGGACTGCATCTTTATCCCGGGCAAAGTCGCCGATTAAGTATCCATAGCTTTCTTCATAGCCAAACAGGAATTTATACTCTCCTGAGTCTTCATATTGTTTAATTTTTTCAGCTATGAACTTGAAGCCAGTCAGGACATCGATTGTATCGATTCCGAAAGATGAAGCGATTTTGCGGCCAAGTTCGGATGTAACGATTGTTTTGAACACGGCTCCATTCGCTGATAAAGTTTCTTTCTCCTGCTTTTGCGTCAGGATATAATGCAGCAGCAGTGCACCCGTCTGGTTTCCTGTCAGGACAACATATTCCCCGTCTTGATCTTTCACAGCGATACCGAGACGGTCAGCGTCCGGATCTGTGGCGATCAGCACATCCGCATCAATTTTCTTCCCTTCACGGATTGCCAGCTCAAATGCAGCATGCTCTTCTGGATTCGGGCTTTTTACTGTCGAAAATTCAGGATCCGGAAGCTCCTGCTCTTTCACCACTACAACATTCTGGTACTTCAGGTTCGTCAGTATATTGCGCACAGGCATATTGGCTGTTCCATGCAATGGAGTGAAGACCACTTTCACATCGGCTTCATCCGACAGTCCCGGGTTTTCGGAAATGGTCATCAGCTTTTCAAGATAGGCACGGTCCACTTCAGGCCCAATCATCTTAATCAAGCCTTTTTCCTTCAGCTCATGCTCGTCCATTACCTCGATAGATAATTCATTTTCGATTTCGTTTACCTTGGCAATCACTTCATCAGCACTATCTGGAGGAAGCTGGCCGCCATCCGGACCATATACTTTATAACCATTATATTCAGGGGGATTATGGCTGGCGGTTATGACGATTCCCGCATATGCGTGCAGATGTCGGACCGCGAATGACAACTCCGGAGTAGGCCGCAGTTCTTCAAAAACATATGTCTGGATTCCACGCGTCGCTAATGTTTTTGCAGCCTCCATTGCGAATTCAGGTGATTTATGGCGTGAATCATATGCGATCGCCACACCACGCTGCTTCGCTTCACTTCCTTGTTCTTCTATGTATGCTGCCAGGCCAGCTGATGCCTTGCGGACAGTGTATAAGTTCATCCGGTTGGTACCAGCACCAATTTCTCCGCGCATACCACCAGTGCCGAATTCCAAATTTTTATAAAAAACTTCCTCTAAATGCTTCTCGTTTTCTTTAAATGAGTCAAGCTCAGTTTTAAGCTCCGGATCCAATCCGGCAAAACCAAGCCATTTCTCAGCTTGCTTTTTCCAATCCATCAAATGACCTCCCGTAAATAAGATTTGAAACTTACAGCTAATTATAAAACAAGATAGAGTGAGATTGATAACTTTTATGCTAACTTGTCAATTTGTTTTCATATCATTTCAGTGATTTTGTGAATATACTCCCTTATTGGTGACCTCTTTTTCCGGTTTCTGGGATTTCAGGGCGCCAAGACGCTTTATTGGTGACCTCTTTTTCTTGTTTCTGAGATTTTGGGTCACCAAGACGCTTTATTGGTGACCCCTTTTTCTTATTTCTGGGATTTTAGGGCACCAAGACGCTCTATTGGTGACCTCTTTTTCTTGTTTCTGAGATTTCAAGGCGCCAAGACGCTTTATTGGTGACCTCTTTTTCTTGTTTCTGAGATTTTGGGTCACCAATACGCTTTATTGGTGTCCTCTTTTTCTTGTTTCTGGGATTTTAGGGCACCAATACGCTTTATTGGCGACCTCTTTTTCTTGTTTCTGGGATTTTAGGGCACCAATACGCTTTATTGGCGACCTCTTTTCTTGTTTCTGGGATTTTAGGGCACCAATACGCTTTATTGGCGACCTCTTTTCTTGTTTCTGGGATTTTGGGGCACCAATACGCTTTATTGATGACCTTTTTTTCTTATTTCTGGGATTTTAGGGCACCAAGACGCTCTATTGGTGATCTCTTTTTCTTGTTTCTGGGATTTTAGGGCACCAATACGCTCTATTGGTGACCTCTTTTTCTTGTTTCTGGGATTTTAGGGCACCAAGACGCTTTATTGGTGACCTCTTTTTCTTGTTTCTGGGATTTTAGGGCACCAAGACGCTTTATTAGTGACCTCTTTTTCCGGTTGATGGGATTTCCAGGGTGCAAATTGGAAGTCCAAGTGATGATCGAGTTCGGCCTCAGCCAATTCCAATCCCACTGAAAAACACCTAGGGAATTCACTCTTTTTCCCCAGGTGCTGCAACTTATCCTACTTCTACTTCTTATACTGGATCCGATAAATATCGTGCCTGCGGTCTTTCAGCTGGCGGACTGTGCCGTCCTGACGCTGGCGGCGGAGGATTTCAAGGTCAACATCGCCAATCATGACCATTTCGATATTCGGGTTCGTTTCGCCGACAATCCCATCCCTTGCGAATTCGAAATCAGAAGGCGCGAAGATTCCTGACTGGGCATATTGGATATCCATGTTTTCTGTTTGCGGCAGGTTGCCGACGGTACCAGAAATGACAGTGTATACCTGGTTTTCGACAGCTCTTGCCTGAGCGCAGTAACGTACCCGCAGGTAACCCTGGCGATCCTCGGTACAAAACGGTGTGAAAATGATTTTGGCTCCCATATCAGTGGCAATCCTCGCAAGCTCAGGGAATTCGATGTCATAACAAATTTGAATGGCGATTTTGCCACAGTCTGTATCGAACACCTTCAACTCATCACCGCGGCTGATTCCCCACCATCTGCGCTCATTAGGCGTGATATGAAGCTTATATTGCTTATCTATCGTTCCATCACGGCGGAACAAGTAAGAGATATTGTATATTTCGTCATCTTCTTCTTTTACCAAGTGCGAACCGCCAATGATGTTGACATTATAACGGACGGCCAGATCGGTAAAAAGCTCGATGTATTGCTCTGTATATTCAGTCACCCTGCGGACAGCGAGCGAAGGTGATTTCTCATCCATGAAGGACATAAGCTGTGTCGTGAAGATTTCCGGGAATACCGCAAAATCTGAGCCAGCATCCGCAGCAACATCCGTAAAGTATTCAACCTGGTGTGCCAGATCTTCAAATGACTTGATTTTTCTCATCATATACTGGACAACGCAAATCCGGACTGGGTTGCTGGTTTTATAGAATCTCTTCGATTTTGGCTGGTAGTCAACATTATTCCATTCCATCAATGTCGCGTACTTATTCGACTGGAGATCGTCCGGGAGGTAGTTCGGGTTGATCCTCATCAGTGTAAAGTCATTCCTTAGCTGGAACGAGAGTACCGGGTCATATATTTTATGCGATGCGACTTGCCGTACATATTCACGAGGTGACATTTCTTCCGCGTGCAGATGGTAATTCGGAATCCTGCCGCCGATAATGATACTTTTCAAGTTCATCTGCCTTGCGAGATCCTTCCTTGCTTCGTACAAACGGTAGCCAACCTTCATTCTCCTGAATTCAGGATGAGTCATGACTTCAATTCCATACAAGTTATAGCCTTCTGGATTATGGTTCGAGATATAGCCTTCATCTGTGACATCATCCCAGCTATGGCGATCATCGTATTCATCAAAGTTTATTATCAGACTTGAGCAGGAACCAACTACTTTCCCATCATACTCTGCGACAAATTGGCCTTCTGGAAAGATTTCAAGGTGGCTCTCAAGCTGATCGCGCTTCCATGGCTCCATCCCAGGAAAGCAGCTGTTCTGCATTTTGATAATCTCATCAATATCCTCTTGCTTCGTGTTGCGGATGATCATTCTTTTTTCAAATTTGGACAAATCCAATTCGCTCATATAATCCTGCATCCTTTCTCTCATAAAAAACGCTATATTAACATTTTACTTACTATTTATGTAAAAAAACAAACAATCCTAAAAATCATCATCATATTCCTATACCCTAAATTCATCGGTTATAACTCTTTATTTAGTTTCTCCCTTTATATTGGGAAAAATTATTTCACATAATGTTAATTGAATTATTTTATTACATTCCTTAAGATGTAATGAGAGATAGTTGTTTCTTTTATAAAGAATGTTTAAATAGAGACTACATAGCTTAGGGGAGATTAGCTTGAAAGAGACGAAAAAAGATTCGAGGGAGTCGTATTTATTTGCGGCTTGGGCTACATCGATCATTGCCATGTTCGGCAGTCTGTATTTCTCGGAAATCCGCCAGTATGAGCCTTGCCTGCTGTGCTGGTATCAGCGAATCCTGATGTATCCTTTTGCCTTGATACTGGGGATTGCCGTTGTCAAAAAAGATTATAAGATTTCCTTTTATACGATGATTATGGCAGCTGTCGGCGGACTGATATCACTGTATCATTATTCATTGCAAAAGGTGCCATTCATGGCTGACAATGCTGATACTTGCGGAAGGGTGCCTTGTACAGGCCAATATATCAACTGGCTTGGTTTTATCTCCATCCCATTCCTGGCTTTAACTGCTTTTATCATTATTTTTTCACTAAGTATGTTGATCTGGAAGAAATCTAAGGAGGAAGCGTAAATTGAAAAAGGTTATTGTTTTTTTATTAATTATCATTGGATTATTAGCAGCATTATTTTTTCTAAATAAAGCGCAAAATGAGGAAAAAGCTGAAGGAAATCCTTACGGAAAGAATTCGCTTCATCCTGAAACCGTCAAACAGCTGGATGATCCGAACTATCAAAATATCATCCTGCCTGAAGAGCTGGATAAGAAGCTTGAAAACGGTGAGGATGTTACCGTATATTTCCACAGTCCAACATGCTCTCACTGCGTTCGCACCACTCCAGTAGTTGCTCCTCTAGCAGAGGATATGGATGTTGATCTCGTACAATATAATCTTCTTGAATTTGAACAAGGCTGGAATGATTATGGAATCGAATCGACTCCAACAATTGTACAATACAAGGATGGAAAAGAAGTCAACCGAATCGTTGGCTACCAGGAAGAAGCGACATTCGAAAATTGGTTCAATGAGAATACCTTAAAATAACAACAAAACGCCTGCGATTCGCAGGCGTTTTCATTTAGATCTGTTTTTAATGTTTCTCGCTCTTAAAGTAACAGTCTATTGGCGGCTTTCGTATAGGTACTGATATAATCTAGATGGACATGCTTGGAGTCAGAAAACTGACTGTAATTAAATGGGAAACAGATTCCATAGTCTGTCAATGTCTGGACATTTTTCCGGAATATCCACTGATATTTTTCAGGAATATGACCAGACTCCAAAATAGAGATCAATGTCTGCATGCTTGTAATTACCTGGAAAGCATCTCCAAGTGTACTGAATCTCTCGAACTGCTCGGGCCTTGTATGTAATACTTCAAGCCTTTCAAATTCATGAATGTCTTCATCTGAAAAGTACAATGGAAAAATATCAGTATAAAAATACCTTGCCAATTCAACTACTTTCTCTTCTTGTCCGGGAGTAGACGCAAAAACAATTTTCAATGATCGACCCACCTTTTTTAACACTTTGTAATCTATTCGTAATATATATACCTAGAATAACATATCCATTCCAATTTTCTGGGTGGTAATTATGACCATGCATGCGGTAAAAGTTGACAGATTCCTATTGAATGAAAACGAGTTTATATAATACTTTTTCATAGAGCAAAATCAAATCTAACTCACCAAGTCAGGAGACAAATATGATACATACTAACAAAAAAGGCGAATGGTTTGAACTGGTCATTCCCGCTGAATGGGAACAGCACACTCTTGAAACACTTTTCAAGGATTTTTGGAAAGCTCCAAAAAAATTGGTCCATCATTTAAGGATGGAAAAGAACGTCCTGATTAACGGAAATATTCCTGATTGGACACACCCACTCAAAAAGAACGATCGCTTAAGCATGAAGGTTTTTACTGAAGAAGAGGTTACCGTCATCCCTGAATACTTGAATGTTGATATCATCTATGAGGATGACCACCTGATTGTATTCAATAAGCCTGCCCGAATGGATACTCATCCAAACGAGAGCGGCCAGGGTGGCACTCTGGCGAACGGAGCTGCTTTCCATATGCAGTCAAATGGAGAGATTACCCGTCCCCGTCATATACACAGGCTCGACAGGGAGACAACTGGTGCAGTGCTATTTGCCAAACACCCGCTTATCACAGCTATTCTCGATAAAATGCTTGAGGAACGTACCATTAAAAGAACATATCTGGCTTTGGCTGACGGGATCATCAGACAGAAAAAAGGAACCATCAATAAACCAATCGGCCGTGACCGTCATCATCCAACAAGAAGAAGAGTTTCGGAAACAGGCCAGCAGGCCATCACCCACTTTAAAGTATTAGATCAAATGAAACAGAAAGACCTGACCCTTATCCAATGTATACTGGATACTGGCAGGACCCATCAAATCCGGGTACATTTCAGCGCTATTGGGCATCCACTGGCTGGAGACAGCCTCTACGGAGGAAGCGATACCTTTCACAGGCAAGCGCTGCATGCGGTAAAAATGGAATTCACCCACCCGTTTACACAGGAAAAAATAATATGCCACGCACCTTTTATCGACCAATCACCAATATTTATTAACATTGATCCATATGAGATTTAAGTTTTTTTCAGCCTATGCTTAAGGTTAAGCATATAAATTTCCAAAAAAAAAATCCTTCCGAAGACGGAAGGATTTTTTTCTATTAGTCAGCTTTACGCATACTCTTCATAACAAGGCTAACGATGAATACTAATGCAATCGCACCGATCAATGCCGGAACAATCGCAAAGTCAGCAACTACAGGTCCCCAGTCTCCTAAGATTGCTTGTCCAATCCAAGCACCTACGAAACCAGCGATGATGTTACCGATTACGCCGCCAGGAATATCTCTACCCAAGATCAATCCTGCTAACCACCCAATAATACCACCAATAATTAATGCCCAAAGAAAACTCATCATAATGTAATTCCTCCTTAAAAATTAGATGTATTTTACAAGTAGTAATAGTGCTAAGGGTTTTTACCCCCTTTTAAAGAGTTCAAACTGCAGTGATGTAAAATTAGCTATGCTGATTTTCATTGCTTCCCGGGAGCTAAACAGCTTGCTCTAACCTTATATTACCTCAATTTCCATGGTGTTAAACCAATGGGTTCTGCAGTCTAACAAGCAGTATTCTAAGATGTTGAATCTTGTTGTTTTCTGCTTGTACACCTACATTACCACCCACAGATTATTTTAAAACCTTCGGGATGATAATTTAGTCTTTACCAGTTATCACGCAGTGTTCTCTTTCTTTTAATGTATCCATTTCGCAAAATAAAAAACGGACTGATTGAAATTCAGTCCGTCATTGTGAAAATAATTCTTTTTAAAAGCTTCTTTAATCGAATGCTGTTGTACCCAATGGAAGGCGAGGAGCTGGAGAAGAATCGTGATTTACTGGTACGGGAGTTTGAGGCGATTACGGTGCCAGAGCACGGGAAGTTCGTGGATGGAGAATAAATGATGAGGGAAGCACTCGAAAAAGTGCTGCGGGCATCTTGTTTTACAGAGGAATCTACTACATCTGTGAACTACTTGCTAAAACCAGAGGAAAATAATCTAAATGAGATGGCCGATTCTTCTTTATTGGCGAAAAACGAAATTTATCGATCACTTTTTGAATTATATTGGCGGATTTTTGATTTTATCGACCACATTTTGAATTATTTCGACCACTTTTCGCATTTTTTCGACCACATCCGAATTTTTCCAAATAAAAAAGCGAAGCGGAGCAGTGTCCGCTTCGCTTTTTGTAGTTAGTTGGTTCTGGTCCCATAGAGTTCATCATCTGCCCAGCGTTCGGCGAGCTCTGCTTTAAAAATCAATATGGTCAGGATCGGCCCCAAAGCGCTGGTCCTTGTTAAGTCCATTTATCTCTTCCAGCTCTTTTTGATTCAGCTGAAAATCAAATATTTCTGCGTTTTCTTTTAACCTTGACGGTGTGACTGATTTAGGAATTGGGATAATTTTATTTTCCAGGTGCCATCTTAAAATGATCTGCGCAGGGGTCTTGCCGTGCTGTGCAGCAATCTTCCCGAGCACAGGTTCCTCAAGGAATCTACCTCGTGATAATGGTGACCATGCTTCTACTTTGATGTCATTTTGCTGACAGAAGTCCCTCAGTTCAACCTGAGACAACAACGGATGAAGCTCTACCTGGTTGATAACCGGTTTTTCAGCAGCATGGCTCAGCAGGTCTTTCAAATGATGTATTTTAAAATTGCTGACACCGATCGCCTTCACCCTGCCTTCGCGATACAATTCTTCAAGAGCGCGCCACGTTTCTAAGTATTTTCCTTTTACAGGCCAATGGACGAGATATAGATCCAAATAATCCAGCCCTAATCTCTCCATGCTGTCATCGAAGGCCTTCAAAGTATTTTCATATCCCTGCTCCGAATTCCAGACCTTCGTTGTTATAAACAACTCTTCCCTTGGGATTCCGCTGTTTCGGATGGCCTGACCAACACCCTCTTCATTCTGGTAAAAAGAAGCTGTATCTATGAGCCGGTAGCCAAGGTCAAGCGCAGTATGAATCGTTTTTTCGAGTTGTTCACCTTCCTCGACTTTATAGACACCGAGGCCAAAAGCCGGCATTTTCACTCCGTTATGTAATTCAATCGTATCAAAAATGCTCACCGTGAATTCCCCTCCTTTTTAATCCATTCTATTCCTCTATAAACTCGAATACAAATCAAAACGGCTGCCAATCTGACAGCCGCCAAATCTATATAAACGGCTCATCGGCCGAAATTTTTCGTTTTGATTAATCTTTAAGTTCCCGGCAAAAATTTGTCCTAAACAGCCGGACAATACAATTTTTTCAAATGGGCTTATCTTTATTTATTAAACGCAAAAAAAGGCCCGGGACAAAATCCCGGACTTCATGTTGTTTAAAATTATTTAATATTGTCAATTGCACCGATCAGCCTTTTTTCGATGTCTGCCGCGATTGCCTGCAGGTCATCATTTTCCACAAATTTAATCAGTTCTGTTGGCTTTGGAAGGCCCACCTTAGTTGTACCATTATCTTTATACACTACAATTTTGCAAGGGAGAAAATAGCTCACGATAGGATTCTTTTCAAGTACCCTCTTTGCTTCATGCGGATTGCACACTTCAAGGATAATATAGTCACCGTCAAGTTCCACACCTTTACCAGCTAATGTTTCCTTCATATTCAGAGACCAAAGGACACCGAATTTCTCATCTTTCAAGCTTGCTTCGAGTGCAGATACTGCTTCATTCATTGACTTGTCCACTTCAATCGTATGATGGAACATGTTCATCTCTCCTTTCGATTTTAAAAAATACCTCTCTTTCATAGTAGATAAACCACTATAGGTATTATAAATATTGTGCCATAGGAAAAAACCGCCGTACACTATTTTGCATTCCGGCGGTCAGCACGTCCATATAAGAAAGTACTTCGTTCTAGTCTAAAGTCGTTGCTTAATATCTTTCCTGCAGCTCAGAAATCTCCACAGTTGTCCTTTCTTCCAATGGCCCACGCAGATGGACAGTGGCAGTGCGTCCGTCTTCGTTTAAATGGTCAATCCACACGGATGCACCGTTATAAATCACATCTATTTCTGCAGACGATGACAGTATTTGTCTAACTCGATTCAAATCCATATTCTTACCTCCGCAATCAAATTTTCTCCACTATTTTAGCTAGAAGCATTTCTTTTTATTCGCTCTGGAGAATTATATATGCCTGATTGCCACAGAATTGGTAAGATTACGATAGAATAAAAGTAACGTATAAATTCAGGAGGTCATTATGCCTGATTGGTCATATCACCCATTATTTAAACCATGGCTGTCCATTTTGCCCGGAAATGCAGGACGGGAATTCATCCACCGTGGGATGTCCACCATCGCAAAGTTTCCAGGGGGCAGATCTTTCATCGAGTTTCTTGGGCATAAGTCTCCCTCGGAAAAATTGCACCGCAATTTGTTTGGGCTTCATTTCGGTAGCCCGGTTGGGTTAAGTGGGAAGATTGACCCACAATTATCCGGGATTGAAGCCTTTCCGAATCTTGGCTTTGGTGCAATTGAAGTTGGTCCCATCACCAAATTTCCGAGAGAGTCTGAAACAGCAGGATCTCTTTCAAAAACTAATGATGCCTTGATCCTGCCTGAATATGCTGAGACGATTGGACTTATCGCCACAAAAAACAAACTAACAAAATCACGGACAGTGCCAATCCTGATCCGGCTAGAAGAACCGATAAACACTGCGGAACATTTAAAAGATGCTGGCGATGTCTTCATAATCGAAATTGATTCAATTGAAAGCATCGATGATCTCACTCATATAAAAGTGGTTCTTCTAAACAAGCCTGTCCTTTTAGCTATTAGGCATTCTACTGTTGCCGGCAATCTTTTGAAGCTTAAATCAGCCAGTCATATTGCGGACGGAATTATGATTGAAGAAGACCGTATTTTAACAGACGGAAAACAGGTCTTGCCACTTCAGCAAACAGATGGAATGATACATGCTCTGAAGATCATAAAAAATGAAATTGATTTACCGGTCGTTACCTCTGGAGGCGTTGCTGAACCTGCCGATGCGCTCGCCCTTTTTGAGGCAGGTGCGGAACTAGTCTTTTTATCCGGGGGCTATGTCGCATCAGGGCCGGGGTTGCCCAAAAGAATCAATGAAGCGCTTCTTGACGAACTAGGAGACGAGAGGAAAGAGCTTCCTGGCTGGATCTGGTATTGGCTGTTCGGACTTTTCATCCTGGTTGGAGGAGTCTTGGTCTTATTCTTCAGTTTCACGAAGGTCATCCTCTTCTATGATGAAGCATTCCTGCAAATGACCAGGCTTGAATTGATGGCCTACAATCCCAATCTTTATAAATTCATGTCACATGACAGGATGACACTTGCCGGTACGATGATTTCTGGGGGCTTCATCTATATGCAGCTTGCACGTCATGGCATCCGTTATGGAATCCACTGGGCAAAAAGAGCTTTCAATATCGGGGCGATTACAGGATTCCTGGGAATCATGCTTTTTCTTGGATTCGGTTATTTCGACTGGCTGCACGGTTTGTTCTGGCTCATTTTGCTTCCTTTTTACATCATGGGCTACATAAAAACACGTTCAGCAAATCAATCGCCCTCTTCAAAAAACCGCACAAACCATTCATCCTGGAAGAAGGCAGTATATGGCCAGCTATTGTTTGTCATCCTCGGTTTCTCCTTTGTGCTCGGCGGGATTGTCATATCGACAATTGGGGCAACTTATGTGTTTGTTGATACTGACCTGAGTTATATTTGTATGACACCAGACCAACTGAATGCGCTGAACGAAAAACTGATCCCGGTCATCGCTCATGACCGCGCGGGCTTTGGCAGCGCACTCTTCAGTGTAGGGTTGCTTGTACTAACTCTGTCTCTGTGGGGATTCCATGAAGGTTCTGCCTGGGTTTGGAGAACATTCCTAATCGGGGGAATACCCGCTTTTACAGCTGGAATTTTCACGCACCTGTATATAGGTTACATTGACTTTATCCACCTCTTGCCGGCTTATTTCGCATTGGCGCTTTACATCGGCGGTTTATGGCTTACGAAAGATTACTTCAAATCCAAAAGGTAAAATTAGGACTCATTTGAGTCCTTTTTTAATTGGGTGAAAATGCTTTTTTTGTGTGATACTAAGTAACAAAATCCAAATTTTAAAATTCGCACTTGAAAAAAGAGCTAAAAACGAATAATATATTATTTGTGTTTAAAAATCGTTCGTATTTTTGGAGGAGCTCATGTTTAAATTAAAAGAGAACAACACGAATGTAAAAACAGAAATGATGGCCGGTATAACGACCTTTTTCACAATGGTTTATATCGTTGTCGTCAACCCTATCATCCTGGCTGATGCCGGCGTTCCCTTTGAGCAAGTTTTTACAGCGACAATAATTGCTGCTGTGATCGGTACGCTTTGGATGGCCTTATTTGCTAATTATCCAATCGCTATCGCTCCTGGTATGGGATTGAACGCTTACTTTGCCTACTCTGTTGTAGGCAACAACCAGAACATTTCATATGAGACTGCATTCGCTGCGGTTTTTATCGCGGGTTTAATATTTGTCATCCTCTCCCTGACTCCATTCCGTGAAAAGTTGATTGAAGCAATTCCAGCCAACTTAAAGCACGGAATAACGGCAGGTATTGGACTTTTTATTGCTTTCATCGGTTTGCGTCTTACAGGAATCATCACCGACCACCCATCGAACTTGGTAGGTCTTGGGGATCTGCATTCCCCATCTGCAGTGCTGGCATTGATTGGTCTTGCAGTCACGCTTGTCTTAATGGTGCTTAAAGTGAATGGAGCATTGTTCCTGGGAATGGTCGTCACTGCATTGATCGCCTTCTTCACAGGCCAATTGGACTTCAAAGAAGGTTTCATGTCTATGCCATCACTTCCCGAAGGCATGATTGTCCTGAATCCATGGACAGCATTGATGGATGTCGTACAAAACAGCTTATACGCAGTTGTCTTTTCTTTTATCCTGGTGACAATCTTTGATACTACCGGAACAATGATCGGTGTAGCCCACCAGGCAGGCTTGATGAAAGGAAATTCAATGCCGCGTGCAAGAGAAGCATTGCTGTCTGACTCGATCGCAACTGCCGCAGGTGCTATGTTCGGAACAAGTCCGACAACGGCCTATATTGAATCATCATCAGGTGTTGCTGCAGGTGGACGTACTGGTCTTACCTCGCTGACAGTAGCCGGTCTTTTTATCGCCGCTGCTTTCTTCGGACCGCTTGTCAGTGCAGTTTCCGGATTATCGGCTATTACTGCTCCGGCATTAATCATTGTCGGAAGCTTGATGATGGGCAGCATTTCACAAATCAGCTGGGACGAGCTTGACGAAGCATTCCCTGCTTTCCTGATCATCTTGAGCATGCCGCTTACATCAAGCATCGCAACCGGCATCGCGCTTGGTTTCATTTCCTATCCTTTACTGAAAGTAGTAAAAGGGCAATGGCGTGATGTACACCCGCTGCTTTACGTTTTTGCAGTGCTGTTCTTTTACCAGCTCGCTTTCTTGCCTCACTAAGGGGTGGCCAGGCTCTGAATTTTGATATAACCTACTTGATGTAACAGGAACCTGCCGATTGGCAGGTTCTTTTTTTATGTCATGTTCTAACACTTGTCTTTTTACATAGAAATAAGGGGAGAA
This sequence comes from Bacillus sp. ISL-37, assembly GCF_018613315.1. GTDB lineage: Bacteria > Bacillota > Bacilli > Bacillales > Cytobacillaceae > Mesobacillus. The sequence continues at coordinate 42,570 of NZ_JAGGQL010000024.1, forward strand.
GGACAAGGCTGGTGATAATGGATGACAGGAAAAATTCTTGCTGTATTAGTAGGCAGCATGTTACTGGGGATAGGGGGTTAATGGTTTTTTGGTACCCCATCACTTACTCGACGGCGGAATGATCGGAATTGGTTTAATCATCCACTATTTTTATGGCTGGCCGACGGGCTTGACCATGATTTTTCTAAGTATACCATTATACGTACTGGCCTGGATACTGGAGCGAAAATACTTTTTTCATAGTCTTCATGGATTGTTGGTATCAAGTCTGTTCATCGACTTGTTCGCTCCAGTGGAACAAGGACTGCAATTAGGCATTTTTTCAAGCGCGATCATAGGCGGCCTATTAGTCGGATGCGGTATCGGGTTGATGCTCCGCTATGAAACGAGCACTGGAGGAACTGACCTGTTAGCCCAGTTAATCCATAAATTTTCATCTCTAAATGTAGGAATCTTGATTTTTTTAATAGATGGCCTTGTGGTTTTGTCAGGTTTAAAAGTGATCGGGATGGAAAAATTCATCTATTCCCTGCTAACAATAACCTGTGTAGGTTTGATGACATCTTTGTGTGTGATAAAAAGAGAGCAAGTACTATAATTAATTTTTATTAAGACCCCAGTCATCTGTTACTGCTTCTCATATTCTGGACAAATCCAAAGAATTAGAAAAGCCAGCCAAAATATCTTTGGCTGGCTTTTACTATATTTACGCTTACGCTTCTGCTTCGATTTTTTGATTCATATCTGTATAGACCGATGAATCGATTTCTTTTGTGATTCTGCTTGTCAGGATGCCTGATGTCATCGAGCCGCTTACATTTACTGCTGTACGTCCCATATCAATCAATGGTTCGATTGAAATCAGCAAGCCGGCAAGTGCAACTGGCAGGTTCAATGCAGAGAGCACGAGCAATGCCGCGAATGTAGCTCCGCCCCCAACACCGGCAACTCCGAAGGAACTGATGGCTACGATGGCGATCACGGTTGCGATGAATGATGGTGTCAATGGGTCAACACCAACTGATGGTGCAATCATGACTGCGAGCATCGCAGGATAAATCCCGGCGCAGCCATTTTGCCCGATAGATAACCCGAAGGAACCGGCAAAGTTTGCAATCCCTTCTGGAACGCCAAGCGAGCGCTGTGTTTTGATATTTAATGGCAATGCCCCGGCACTCGTTCTTGAAGTGAAAGCAAACGCGAGAACAGGAAATGCTTTTTTAATATAAGTGACTGGATTTAAACCAGCAATCGTCAGTAATAACAAGTGGATAATGAACATGATTGCAAGAGCAACATATGAAGCTGCTACGAATTTACCTAGTTTTAAGATTGCGTCGAAATCACTTAAGGCAACGGTCTTTGTCATGATGGCAAGAACTCCATATGGAGTCAGGCGCAGGATCAGCGTGACCACCCTCATGATGACCGCATAAAAAGCATCCACAATCTTGGCAAAAAGCTCTGCCTGGTCAGGAGACTTTCTTCTCACTCCAAGGTATGCGATTCCCAGGAATGCCGCGAAAATAACAACGGATATTGTAGATGTCGGTCGTGCCCCAGTGAAGTCAAGAAATGGATTGGCTGGCAATAGATCAAGAATTTGCTGTGGCATCGTGCGCCCTTCAATTCCTCCATACGTTTCCTCAAGTTTCTCCGCACGCGCTTGCTCTGCCTCACCCTGTGTGATTTGCACAGCTTCAAGGTCAAAACCAACAGCAGTAGCGATACCAACCGCAGCGGCAACAGCTGTTGTGCCAACCAGCAAGCCGAGAATCAGTGTACTGATTTTACCGATGTTATTCGTCAGCTTTAGCTTTGTGAAAGCAGCTAAAATCGATATAAATACTAGCGGCATAACGATCATTTGCAGGAACTTTACATAACCGCTTCCCACAATCGAGAACCAGTCAGTACTCTGAGTAATGACCTCAGATCCCGCTCCGTAAAAGAATTGCAATGCAAAACCGAATACAATCCCGATTCCCAGTGCAATGAATACTCGTTTAGAAAATGAAACATGCTTCTTTTGCATGTAAAAAAGAACAGCAATGATGCCTAGCATAACTACAATATTTAAAATAACAAGTCCAGTAGTCACTGACTTTCCCTCCTAATTTATCATTCTCGAATAATATAATACATGTATTCTGATAAGTCAACTCGGAATTAAAAATATGACCCTCCCCCATGAAAGATTTATATATTATAATTTATGAACTCCAATAAAGTTCCATGCTACTTAAAAATTTTATTTAAGAACAAAAAGCCCTCACATTCGAAGGCTTTTTGTCATTCAGTATTAAGATTATAAGCTTCCAGCAAGCTCTTCAATTTCACTTCTGTTATTTTCAAATCCGATCAATACTTTTTTATCTTTCATGAACAAGAACTTTGTGCTCGTAAAAATAAACGCAGGAACAATTACAGTACCTGTTAATTCTTTTAGCTTTTTCTCCTTTTCAGGCTCATCCTGAACATTGATTTCTTCATACGGTACATTTTTTTGCGAAAGAAACTCCTTCGCTTCCTGGCAATCCGTTCACATAGGCCGCGTGAAAAGTGTTAATGAGTTTCTGTCCATTCTATTGCCTCCTCTGCAGTTTTTTGTACAAATAGTATATCGCCAAGTTATGAGGGCCATCCAATAATCCGCTTGGACATCATGTAATCCAAACTTTGGATATTCATGCCTTTCCATTAGAGAAGTCATGTCGAAAAAAAGCTTTTCTTTTTATATTTAAGAACATTTCAAAAAGCAACTAGTGCGAAAAAATAGTCATGGTAAAAAAAGCAACTTGAATCAATTTTATGTTAAAGTAAAAGTAATATATCCGAATAATTTGTCTTCTTAACGAACATATTTTTTGAATGGAGCGGTCGCTCCTTGTCGACTGGAGATTAAGACTATGAACCAATTAACTGTTCTTGTATTGAATCTGATCTTCATCCTGTTTACTACATTTGTGTTCCAATACATTATCGTAAACAAATTTACTAATTTATATAGGAAATACTCCAAAACCTTCATTATTATCTTGGGCGGAATTCAAATTCTGTTCTGTATGTCTTTTACGGTGATCGGCAGTTCTGATTTCATCTTCGACCTCCGATTGATCCCCGTTGTCGTCGGGGGCTTGTATGGCGGTCCCGTTGTCAGCATCATGCTTTTCATCACCGTTGTAGCCGCAAGAATTCCTTTTGGTGGCAACGGGGTATGGATTAACTTTTTCAACATGCTCACCATTACTGTTTTAATCGTTTATCTATCCAGTAAGTTCAGGGCTTTCCCTTTGTCCAGGAAACTATATACTGTTGTGGCGGTCTCTTTATCTTATACCGTCCTCATTTTCCTGATGAAGGCGGCAGTGTTTGACGACTTGTCTAATTTCCAATTCATGCTCTTATACGGTCTGGCCCTTTCTGCCGGAATTTTCATTGTGACTTATTATATTGAAATCATGAGGCAGAACCAGCTTTTACATAATGCTGTCATCAAGTCCGATAAGATTGAAGTTGTCTCCCAATTGGCTGCCAGTGTCAGTCATGAGGTCCGTAATCCGCTTACGGTCACACGCGGGTTCCTGCAAATGCTTAAGGATCCTACGATTGAGGAAAAAAAGAGGCTTTATTACTTGAATACGGCAATCGATGAACTCGATCGTGCAGAAAGTATCATTAAAGATTACCTTAATTTCGCCAAACCACAATCGGAAATGGAGTCATCCATCTGTGTAAAAGAAGAAATCGAAAAAGCACTTGAGCTTATCCTTCCTTATGCGAATCATTTTTCGGTAAATATAAAAAGGGATTTGATGGCGGGAATGAATGTCGCCGGTGAAGCCGCCAAATTCCATCAATGTATACTCAATATCATCAAAAACGGCATTGAGGCTATGCCAAACGGCGGTGATCTGGTGATCAGCTGTCGCGAGATGGCCAATAACCATGTATCCATCACGATCAAAGATACAGGATGCGGAATGTCTCCACAGCAATTAGCGAAAATCGGGGAACCTTACTTTTCAACCAAGGCAGAAAAAGGCACTGGGCTGGGCATGATGGTCGTTAATAAGATTATCCATGAAATGGGCGGTACGGTAAACGTAAAAAGCAAACTTAACGAAGGCACCCAATTCAAGATCACATTACCGCTTTATAACATGGAAAAACGGGAGACGTAGATTCTCCCGTTTTTCTATTCCTCTATTAAATTCAAGACTGGTACGTCTCTTTCAACATCCGGTTCTGACTTTGAATAAATTCTTGCCATTTTGGTCTTTTCGTCAACATGCTGGATGATGATTGGCGTCCCATCATAAGTTACATTAATCATATCTGCTGACTCAACAATTTCTTTTGCGCGGCCTATATTCATTCCTGCGTTCCTCCTTCTTGGTAACAAACATAATTTATGCTTAATCATGTTCTGCTATCCAAAAAAAACGAGCTGAAATTCAAATCTTGAAATTCAGCCGAATTACATTTGCTTTTCTTAAAGTGTCGTAGATAATCACGATAATCGGACCGATAAAAATCCCGGAAAGCCCGAGCAGTTTGAGTCCAATATACATGCTGATCAATGAGGCAAGCGGAGAAATGCCAAGGTTTGATGAATATATCTTTGGCTCGATCACCCTGCGGACAACAGTGATGACCAGAAACAAAATGATTAATCCAATTCCCAGAAAATGATTATCCTGCAGAATCGCAATAATTGCCCATGGTACCAGGACTGATCCGGTTCCGAGAATCGGCAGAATATCGACAATGACAATCAACAATGACAGCAGTCCCGTATATTTAACCCCTAGTATGCTCAACCCTGCCATCGCCATAATGAAGGTGACCAAACTCAGGATAACCTGCGCTTTTAAAAAACCTATCCCTGCCTTATTCAACTGGCTTCCAACCAAGAAGACCTTCTGCCGAGTTTGCTCCTTCAAATGGGATTCCAGCTTCATTTTAAGATTAGGTAGCTCAAGACTGAACAAAAATAACGCAATAAGATAAACAAGAAACTCAATCATGAACCCTGGTATTGCCGTGAGCAGATTGATTATGCCGGCAATGAATTGCTGCAGGAACGAATCAAGCGTGTTTATATTCTTTTCAATCGTCGCTTCAATCTGGTCAATGACTTCTCCCGGGAAGTTTTTTGAGTAAAATTCCCACTTGCCCATCAAAGGAAGAATCGCTGTTCTGTAAATGTCCCTTACGAATGTAGGAGTTCGCTCGGATAAGGATACCGCTTGATGGGCGATAATTGAAACCAGGTTATATCCAATAACACCTAACAGGAGCACATAGCTGATAAATACTCCGATCACAGCCTGAAGACGCTTGAATGAAAATCTTTTCATAATCCATTGAACCATTCCTTCGAGCATGACTGCTGTTAACACAGCAAAAATGAGCGGAAGGCTATATGGAACAAGGAAAAAAATCACTGCAGCAATCACTGCAATCCATACCCATTTTTTCCACATATAATAGATACTCCCCTAATGGAAATTAAAACTGTCAGACCTTTAAAAATACTATAAACCATCTTTAGTCTATCCGCTAATTTTTTCACTAGGTATTTTTGAAAAAAATACTAGGTCTTTTTGAAAAAAAAAAATACTAGGTCTTTTTGAAAAAAAAATACTTGGTATTTTGGGCAAAAAATAATGGATGACTCATTCAGCTGCAGGGTATAAAGATTAAAAAGAGTTATTAGGAGGTTTTATGTCAGAACAATGTGATGCTTTCCAGACACTTGACAATAAGTTCTATCAGCAGCCTACCCTAGAATTGGCGATATCGCTCCTGGGATGCATTTTAGTGAAAGAAACTGAAGAAGGAACAGCCGCGGGAATAATTGTGGAGACAGAAGCCTATGTCGGTCCAATGGACAAAGCGGCGCACAGCTATAATAATCGCAGGACGAAAAGGACAGAGATCATGTTCCATGAAGCTGGTTTAGCCTATACTTATGTTATGCACACCCATACACTCTTCAATGTTGTCAGTGGAAAGAAAGACAATCCAGAGGCAGTTTTGATCAGAGCCATACAACCTGTTGAGGGATTCGACTTAATGGTTAAGCGCAGAGGTATGCCGGATTCAGCCAATCTCACCAATGGACCCGGAAAGCTAACGAAAGCAATGGGCATAAATACATCCGATTACGGGCATCCCTTAACAGAGAAACCACTTTTCATCTCGCAAGGGTTTGTACCTGAGACCATTTCTTCAGGGAAGAGAATCGGCATCGACAATTCCGAAGAAGCAAGAGACTATCCATGGCGTTTTTGGATCACCGGTAATCGCTATGTATCACGACATCAGATTGCCGAGAAGATAATAGTTTTAAAAGATATTAGTACAAACGGAGGAACAAAATGAATAAAGCAATATTTTTGGACCGGGATGGAGTTCTCAATGAAGTATTATCTCACCGGGTAAAATTCGTTAACACTCCTGAAGATCTTTATCTCCTTGAGGGTGCAGCAGAAGCAGTCGCAGAATTGAGCAAGGCTGGCTATGAAATTTTTGTAGTCACTAATCAGGGAGGCGTCGGACTTGGATTCCTGAAGGAAAAGCGCCTGCAAGAAATCCATGATCACATGGTAAAGATGATCAGGGAACATGGTGGCCATATCAAGGAGGTTGCCTACTGCCCACACAAACCAAAGGCAGGCTGTGAATGCCGAAAACCTAATGCCGGAATGCTTCTTGACCTTGCCAGCAGGCATGATATCGAATTGACAGGAAGTGTCATGGTTGGAGATCACGAGCGCGATATCGAAGCTGGCAAAAAAGCAGGCTGCAAAACTGTCTTCATAGGGACCGATGAAACAGGAGCCGATAAGCAGGCCCCTTCACTGCAGGCAGCGGTTCCGTTAATTTTGGAGCTTTTGGAATAAGGATTATGAAAAAAAGTAATTATCCTTCAATCAAACGATGTAGCCACAGTTGATACACTTTAAAAACGCTGCCATAGAGAACTGGCAGCGTTTTTGACTTCTTTATTGTTTCATTACATTAAGAGTTGAGCCAAAGAACTGGAATGCTTTTTTTAAAACAGCTTTGAGTATGTCAGCCTTGTATGTGACCGTGACTTCACTTTTTCTCGGTTCACGGGCACATATTTTCCTTTTATGTGACCGTGACTCCTGTTTTTCTCGGTTCACGGGCACATATTTCCCTTTTATGTGACCGTGACTTCACTTTTTCTCGGTTCACGGGCACATAACTCCCTTTTATGTGACCGTGACTTCAGCTTTTCTCGTTTCATGGGCACATATTTCCCTTTTATGTGACCGTGACTTCAGCTTTTCTCGTTTCACGGTCACATAACTCCCTTTTATGTGACCGTGACTTCAGCTTTTCTCGGTTCACGGGCACATATTTCCCTTTTATGTGACCGTGACTCCTGTTTATCTCAGTTCACGGGCACATATTTCCCTTTTATGTGACCGTGACTCCTGTTTATCTCAGTTCACGGGCACATATTTTCCTTTTATGTGACCGTGACTCCTGTTTTTCTCAGTTCACGGGCACATATTTCCCTTTTATGTGACCGTGGCTTCACTTTTTCTCGGTTCACGGGCACATAACTCTTCAACAATGTTATCCCTCCCCAACGTTATGACTTAGGGATGGTTTCCTTAGTCAAAGATCGCCCCAGTTCAAGAGCTCGACGATTGACCTCCAAAAGTGAGTGCTTTTCCGGGGAAAGCACTTTTTTCAATGCTTCCAATATTGATTCATCGGACAGAATACCCGTTTCCTCCAGGAATGCCCCAAGCAGGATCATATTAGCGACTTTTGGATTCCCGAGCTCATTCGCCTTGTCGGTTGCATCAATATTTAAAACTCTTATATCGGTCCTAGCTGACACTTTTGAAATCAATGATGAGTTCACAACTAATAACCCGCCTGCCCTGACCACCGGTTCAAACTTTTCATATGACGGGTTATTAAGGACAATTGCTGTCGTCGGCCGCGACACAAGTGGTGAACCTACCTGTTCCACGCTGACGACGACTGCACAGTTGGCTGTTCCGCCGCGCTGCTCGGGACCGTAGGAAGGCAGCCAGGATACAAACTTTCCTTCAGTCATACCAGCATAGGCAATCAGCTGGCCCATCGACATGACTCCCTGGCCGCCAAACCCGGCAATCAAAATTTCCTCCATCATCCCTCAGCCCCCTTTGGTATATCCTTATACACGCCAAGAGGATAGGCTGGCACCATATTGTCCTTAATCCAATCAAGAGATTCATTGGGATCAAGGCCCCAGTTTGTCGGACAGCTGGACAGAATCTCGACCATCGAGAAACCCAGTCCCTGCTTCTGTGTTTCAAATGCTTTGCGAATCGCTTTCTTCGCTTTAAGGATGTTCGGCACATCATGAGTCGAAACTCGTTCGATATAAGCTGTTCCATCCAGAGTTGACAGCATCTCACTTACCCGGATCGGCAGTCCCTGGATGCTCGCATCCCGGCCGAATGGAGTCGTAGCCGTTTTCTGGCCAACCAATGTTGTCGGCGCCATTTGTCCTCCAGTCATTCCATAAATCGCATTATTCACAAAAATAACAGTAATATTTTCACCTCTGGCAGCGGCGTGGATAGCCTCGGCAATCCCAATCGAAGCAAGGTCGCCATCACCCTGGTAGGTAAAAACAAACCGGTCAGGCAGGACGCGCTTAATGCCTGTGGCGACAGCTGGAGCCCTGCCATGTGCTGCCTGGGTCATATCACAATTGAAATATTCATATGAAAGCACAGAGCATCCGACAGAAGCGACTCCAACTGTATCCTCAAGAATCCCCATTTCTTCAAGGACTTCGCCAACCATCCTGTGGATGATTCCGTGCGTGCAGCCGGGACAATAGTGCGTCTGGTTATCAGTTAATCCGGATGTTTTCTCAAACACGGTCTTCATTGTCATACCTCGACACCCCCTGCCAGCTGTATGATTTGATCGTAAATTTCTTCCTGCGTAGGGACGACCCCGCCAGTGCGCCCAAAGAAGGAAACCGGGGCCTTGCCCTCGACAGCAAGTCTGACATCCTCAACCATCTGGCCTGCGCTCATCTCGACTGAGAGATAGCCCTTCACCCTGTCACGGGTTTCAATGAACGGCTGCTCAGGGAATGGCCAAAGCGTGATCGGACGGATCATCCCAATTTTCAGTCCATCTCTCCTCGCTTTATTGATTGCATTCATGGCAATCCTTGCTGCAGTTCCATAAGCAGTTACAATATATTCGGCATCTTCTGTTTCAAACGTTTCGTATCTGACTTCATCTTGCTTAATCAAGGCGAATTTTTTCTGTAAAAGTTCATTCCGTTTTTCGAGTGCATCTGCATTCAATTCTAGTGAAGAGATAATTCTTGGTTTCCCATCACCGCGTGTTCCAGTTGTAGCCCATTCCTTTTGTTCCGGCTTCCTCTCGCTCAATTCCTTGAACTCTACCGGTTCCATCATCTGTCCGAGCATGCCGTCCCCAAGCAGGATAACCGGCGTCCGGTAACGGTCGGCGATATCAAATGCCGCTTCAGTCAGGTCAATGATTTCCTGAAGCGTGGACGGAGCCAGGACAGGTGTATGGTAATCCCCATGACCGCCACCTTTTGTCACCTGGAAATAGTCCGATTGTGCCGGCTGGATATTGCCGAGTCCGGGCCCTCCCCGGACGACATTCACAATCAGTGCCGGCAGTTCTGCTCCTACCAGGTATGAGATTCCTTCCTGCTTCAAGCTGAATCCAGGACTGGATGATGATGTCATCACACGCACACCGGTTCCAGCCGCGCCATACACCATATTGATCGCTGCTACTTCACTTTCCGCCTGTAAAAATAATCCCCCAACCTCTGGCAGCCTTCTGGCCATATAGGCAACAAGCTCACTCTGCGGAGTGATCGGATAGCCGAAAAAATACTTGCAGCCCGCATGGACAGCGGCTTCCGCAATGACCTCGTTACCCTTCATAAGTACTTTCCCCATTGTCAAATCTCCTTTGCTATACAGATTTCCTTACCTTTTCTGGCCTATAGACAGTGATTACCGAATCCGGACACATCTGTGCGCACTTGCCGCAGCTGATGCAATTTTCCTGGTCTGTCACAACCGCCGGCCGGTAGCCTTTTTCATTCAAGTAATCAGCAAGATAAATCACATTTGTCGGACAAGCGTTCACGCACAGCTTGCATGATTTACAAGTCTCTTCATTAAAAACAACTCTCTGCTCCACCGTATTTGCCTCCTTTACATTTCCCATGGCAATTTTAAATACCTCGAAATCACTTTTACATGGGACTCTGATTCAATTCCAGCACTTTCAGCTGATAAATGCTGCGGTACCATCGTGTACAACAAAGGAATTCCCAATTTATCTGACAGCTCCTTGCCTAACGCAAACCCCTTTTCGACATCCTGAATCGTCGTTTCGGATCCTACATTTGAGTTATTGATAATTCCTGTGATTTTCAGCCTGGAGGCTTTTTCGATTTTCTGCAATGTCTCAACCGCCCCCTCCAGAGTACTGACATATGGACGGTTTGCATTCAAAATAAACAGCACCTCTGGCTTCATTTCTTTCCAATCGTTATAAAATTGCCCCAGTGCCGTAGCTCCATCTTTATCTCCTCCAGCATCGACGATCAGCTTATAGGCCGGGTCATAGATCACCCTGCTCATATCGCCCGGAACAATTGGCAAATCAGCGGCTGCAAGCCTTTCAGCAGGTGCAAGAAGTTCAATTCCATTTTGTTCAAAAATATTCCTGGCGTCCCTCGCACGGTAATATGGATTAACGATGTCGAGATCGGCAACTGCTGTCCTGGCATTTGTTTTCCTCGCCTCGAGTGCTAGATTAATTGATATCTCTGTTTTTCCGCTGCCAAAATGGCCGGTAATGATGGTGATGTCCGCACCTTTTTTCACCGGTTCCCACCTCCCTTGTTGAAAGCGTTTTCATTTTATGTCAACTTCATTATATAAATTTCTACCAGGCTTCTCTTTGATAAAAGTCACGTTTTTAGAAAAACTGATCAAAAAAGTGTTAACCAACTTAAAAAAGGAGTTCCACGACAGAACTCCTGTTTAAGTCTTATATTGCAAAGCTCAGAATCACTTTTTGCGGCATGTCCTGTTCTTCATAAACATCTTTTCTCAATCTCTCACAAGAAGGCATCTCATACGAAAAATCTTCCACTGCTTCAGGGATCATTCCATCTGCTTTCAGTGCATTAAAAACTTTTTGCATTGCGTCATCTGTATCCAGGCAATCTTCAGAACCTTCATATTTAAAACAATCAACGCACGTTTCCACGATATTTGCATCAATCTGTTCCTGTATAAATACTAATTTTGCGCCAGCCATCTTCTCAACTTCACGATTTTCCAATTCAATAATCGTTGTTACGTTCATTATTGGCACCTCCATTTGGATTACACTATCATTATAGTAAGTAAAAATCCAAACAGGGGTGTTTTGTCATTTAGTTCATTTATTATTCACATATGCCGGTCAAAAAGTTGTCAAAAACTCCTAAACAAAGGGATTTTCGATACCCATACAGGGATTTAACTAAATCAGCACATACTTAATCCAATGCATCGATTTCAACTAAATCCCAGGGGGTGATGATCCCGATCGGCCGCTCGGAGGCTTTTCCATTCTCTGTGATTAATACTGCTTCCAGCTTCCTGTTTTCAAGATGATACTTTTCAAAGATATCCTCTACCGAGAATATATCCGAGTTCTTCGGTGCAAACTCTACGAATCTCTTTAAATGAAGATACTCCAGGTCGCTAATTTTTACATCCTCTATCGTTCTGCCGCCCTCCAGCAGATTACTCGCAAGCCACTGGGCAATGCAATTCGAAGTCAATAACCACTTGAATCCATTGTCATCATAGACAGGAAACTGGGAATAGGCCCTTTTCTGGATAATTTTCAAGACATCAACTAAACTGGTATCTTCTTTAAAATAAAACACTGGTCTTGTCGCGATCTCCAATGCATTCTTCGGATCTGACACTTGACTGGCGATCATTTCAATCTTCTCCACCACTTTTTCATGCGGTTCAGCTATATAAAAATCCAGCGCAATTTTGTCATGCACAAGTGAATTCCGAAGGCGCCCATACATCTTTAAGTCATGATAATATTTTCGGATAATCGAATGTCTCGGATAATTAATCCGCAGCAACTCTGAAAATTTATCAGTCGTCTCATTCCTAGCATTCCTCTGCATCCACCGATGAATCTGGTTGAACGCCACTTCAAATCTCTCAGATCTTTTTTCGTTTTGAATAACAGCCAATTTAATGTCTCCTTGCTTCATATCATTATGTATTTCACCATTTACTATGATTTCTCCGGACTTTTGTTCGCGTTTATGACGAATTTTATCCATAGTGTGCTGTATTTCCTTAATAGTATCAAAAAATATGCTAATATTGCTTGTTGATCTGTAAAACTGGCACTCTTACATACTTGATTCCGCGAAATTGTATGGTTATTGATTTCACACCTTGATTCCGCGAAAGTCCATGATAATTCCGCTATTTTCCACCATAATTCCGCGACTTGGAAAATCGCAAACAGATATACCAACTAGCTTCCAGCTCCCCCTAATAATCAGAAAAAAACAAATAGATAAACTTTAAGAATTGCAATTGACCTCGATGTAAATTGCTGATACTATCACTAGTATTATTTAAATCTATAATCTTTTCCTTGTATATGTTCGAGAATATGGCTCGGACGTTTCTACCATGCTACCGTAAAAGGCGTGACTACAAGGGACTTTGATATTTGCTATTCTTTTTGGCATCTATTTGTCCTTTGTGGTACTCCGGCAGTATAAAACTGCCGGAGTTTTTTTATTTTTTAGGCTCTGTTAAAGAAGGCTGTTGATTTTTGTTCTAGGCACTTCGCTACAATCAACAGGAGTAAAAAACAATATTGGGTTTTAACAGAGCCATTTTCTTAAATAAACTACCAGGAGGACAGCACACATGAAAAACTTTTTCCAGTTCGCAGAACGAAATACAAATTATAAACAAGAAACACTTGCCGGAATCACGACGTTCTTGTCGATGGCGTACATTCTTGTTGTCAATCCATTAATCCTTAGCCAGGCAGGCATGGATAAGGGGGCTGTTTTTACAGCTACAGCTCTATCAGCCATCATCGGCTCCCTTCTTATCGGTCTGCTAGCTAACTTCCCGATTGGAATCGCTCCAAGCATGGGCTTGAATTCATTTTTCACTTTTACCGTCAGCATCGGGATGGGAGTCAAATGGGAGGTCGCCCTTACTGGTGTGTTCATCGCGGGTGTTCTGTTCGTCATCCTCAGTCTTTTGAAGATCCGCGAAAAAATCATCAATGTCATCCCTCAGGATCTTAAGCATGCAATCGCTGCGGGAATCGGTTTCTTCGTCGCCTTCATCGGCTTGAAAAATGCGGGTATCATCGTTGGCAGCGAAGCGACTTTTGTCTCTATCGGCAACCTGACATCAGGCCCTGTCCTGCTTGCTCTCTTTGGCTTCATCGTCAGTGTCATCATGATGGTCCGCGGAATCAGTGGCGGTATCTTTTATGGAATGGTGATTGCCACAATCGTTGGTATTTTCACTGGCTTGATTGAAAAACCTACAGCAATCGTCGGTTCGGTTCCTGACATCTCACCAACGTTTGGTGTCGTCTTCAACCACCTGGGAGATATCTTCTCCCCAGATGTACTTGCCGTCATTTTTACATTCTTATTTGTTGCTTTCTTTGATACTGCTGGAGCACTAATTGCGGTAGCCAGCCAGGCTGGTTTGATGAAGGACAATAAAATTCCCAACGCTGGCCGTGCCCTTCTTGCCGACGCGGGCTCGGCTGTTGCTGGAGCTGTACTTGGCACTTCCACAACAGCGTCGTTCGTTGAATCATCAGCAGGCATCGCGGTCGGTGGTCGGACCGGCTTCACTTCCGTAATCATTGCGGCGTGCTTCGGTGTGGCAATGCTCTTCTCTCCAATCCTGTCCGTAATCACACCAGAAGTTACCGCTCCGGCACTCATTATTGTTGGTGCATTGATGGCAACCGAAATCAGTAAAATCAATTGGAACAACCTTGCTGTGATTATCCCTTCATTCGTAACAATCATCATGATGCCGCTCACCTTCAGTGTCGCAACAGGAATCGCCCTTGGTTTCATTCTTTATCCATTGATGATGCTTGGCATGGGCAAGCTTAGAGAAGTCCATCCAATTATGTATATTCTTGGTGTGTTGTTTGTTGGTTATTTTATTTATGTATAAAATAAACCCCGTCACTCTATGTAAGAGGGCGGGGTTTAGCTATTTCTTAGATTCCTTCTAACTCGACCACGATTTTTTCACAGAGCTCATGCGTTTTCAGGGAATCCTTTGCGGTAATTGAAGGTAATGAATGATTACCGACTGCCTGGATGAAATCAAAAATAATTTGCTCGAAGCCACGCTTATGGAGGGTCGGCTCCCAGTCACTTCCTCCATGTCTCGTTTCATTCCGGTTTTCCTGGACGAGCACGTCTGAAACATTCACTGCCGTTCTTTTTTGATCAGAGTGAAAAACTTCCACCTTTTCCTCGACAACGCCGCTGTCACGGTTCATAATTCCGATTGCAATCCCTTCTTCTGCCTGCAGCTGAATTACTACGTGATGCAATAAAGCTCCATTTTTCTTTCCGGTAACATTAACCTGCTTTATGTCGTAGGGAAACAAAAATCTTAACGTATCGACCACATGGATAAAATCATCGAGTATGAAATGGCGTATTTCCCCAGGCAAGGCCTTCCTGTTTTTCTGCATGATTACCATATTAGGTTCTTTCAACTCAGCCAACTGTTTATACGCCGGGGCATATCTGCGGTTAAAACCTGTCATTAATATCAAGCCTTTATCCTCAGACAGCTCTGTCAATTCCCTGGCTTGTTCATACTCATAGGCAATCGGCTTATCGACATACACATGGATACCAGCCAGCAGCAGTTTTTTCACAATTTTATGATGTGATTCAGTTGCACTATGGACAAAAGCACCCTTGACTCCACTTTCAATAAGCTCATCCAGACTTAGATGTATATGGGCAAACCTATACTTGGAAGCCAGAGTTTTCAGCTTGGCAATATCTCGCGTGTAAAGGTGGAATTCAATATCTCCCTTTTCCGCGAATACAGGCAGATAGGCCTTTTGCGCAATATCCCCTAACCCAATAATTCCAATCTTCAACATGTCGATTTCCCCCTACCTTTATTGATATTTCAAGTGTACACAGGAACCTGGACAATAAAAAGAAATCAGCCCTGACCAGGCTGATTTCTTACTTTGTTTTACTATTGAGGACTATTCGTTAATCCAGGCAAGCCCAATTGTTCCCTGCCCTGTATGAGTTCCAGCCACTGGACTGAACGTAGTTGCGGTAAAAGAAATGTTTGGAAAACGCTGCTGAAGTTCCGCACGCCATTCCTCAGCCAATTCTTTCACATTTCCATGAATGACACTTGCTTCTTTAATATTCGCTGAAGCCTCTTCAAAAATTTGAAACAGGCGTTCCTTGACCTTTTTTTCCGTCCTGATTTTATCAAAAAGGACTACCTTGCCATCATCGAACCTGACAATCAGCTTTAATTTAATCAAGCTGCCGATAATCACCTGTGTCGTGGATAAACGCCCACCCTTATGCAGCTGCTCAAGGCTTCCTGGTGCCATATATAAATTGGCCTTGTCAGGGAGTGTTTTTAAATAGGAAACAATTTCGGAATAGGACTTCCCTTGCTTTTGAAGTTCAACACCCTTTTCAACCATGCGCCCCAACGGATACGAACCTATCTTCGAATCGATGACATCGACTTTGAAATCTACCATGCTGGAAGCTGCCATGGAGGATTGATAAGTTCCTGTCAGAGCGCTCGAAGCGTGGATTGCGATCGCATGCTTATATTGCTCCTTAAGTTTTTGGTAAAGTTCCACAAACTCCCCAATAGCAGGCTGCGATGTTTTCGGAAGGACCTTTGATGCTGCCAGCTTTGGATAAAAATCCTCTGCAGTGATATCTACACCTTCCAAATATGATTCTTCACCAAAAATAATACTTAAAGGTACAACATATATATGATTATTTTTTATGTATTCTTCTGTTAGTCCAGATGTACTGTCAGTTACCCATGCAATTTCATTTAATGTAGTCATGATTTCTCCTGTTCTTGTCAAAAATATCGTTGAATATGCTTACATTTTCCATGATATATGAAGAAGCCTTATAAGACTATTAGTAATTTTCAAGAATACGATTTATTTGTTAAAAACAATGAAAAAGTTAATAACACAGACACATGTTTCTCATTCCGGTTAAAGGGAACAATTGTAATAAACCTGACTGGAGGAAAGTGACTCATGGACCCATATATCTACGGTTTATATTCCCTCATCTACTTGTTTTTATTCCTATGGGGACTAAAATTATCCATTAAGCATGGATTTTTTTCCTGGCTGAATGTTCTTTTGCTCGTTACATTCGGTTTAGTGTATGACAACCTTATACTAGCCATGGGGAGCGTGATTGGAAAAGGAAGCTTTTTAGAAGCCTTGAATGAGATGCGGTACTGGCTCCACGCATTCTTTACGCCATTGTTGATTTTATTTTCCTGGGCAGCTATCAGGAAGACAAGAGTCCGCTGGCCGAAAGCACGGGCAGGATTTGTCCTGGCGGGAGTCTTCACTCTGGCTATGATTATTGCTGAACTTATACAAAATACCATCGGACTCAAGCTTGAGCCCGCCCAGAAATATGGAGTACTAAGCTATGAATCTGCCGGATCACATGGCCCCCCTATTATGATCATTGGTGTTACTGTTGCGTTACTGCTTGCAGGGATTATCCTCTGGAAAAAGCTGAAGTGGAAATGGATGGCCATCGGCGTCATTTTGATGGGTATAGGAAGCGCTGTGCCAATTCCATTGGAGAGTGATGCAGCTACCAACGGCTTCGAACTGATTTTACTAATTTCCTTATGGGCCACAAAAGCTTTCCTTGATAAAAATTCAAATCAGGCCACGATATGAGGCCTGATTTGAATTTAAAATAAAGTCTTCACTTCTTGTGCTGACAGCTGTTTCCCCGCTGAAACAACTTTTTCATCAATGACCAAAGCTGGTGTACTCTTCACTTTATACTTTTCTATTTCCTTATTATCTTCTACCATTTCGACGACCGCTGCGACACCCGCTTCCTTTACAGCAGCATTTATACTATCTTCAAGACTTTTGCACTTTTCGCAACCAGGACCCAGTACTTTGATGATCATAATTTCTATCTCCTTTCACATTTGACTATGTTTAATTACCTTTATATCTTAAATGTACCCTGATTTTAAGAATAAAAGCCTTTTATCTGACAGCTTTTCTGGTGAATGAACCAAAGCTGTCAAGATTCCGACGTTATTTTGACAGCTTCTCTGGTGCATGGACCAAAGCTGTCAAGATTCCACCGTTTTTTTGACAGCTTTTCTGGTGCATGGGCCAAACCTGTTATGATTCCATCGTTATTCTGACAGCTTTTCTGGTGCATGAGCTAAAGCTGTCAAGATTCCATCGTTATTCTGACAGCTTTTCTGGTGCATGAGCCAAGCTGTCAAGATTCCATCGTTATTCTGACAGCTTTTCAGGCGCATGGGCCAAACCTGTCAAGATTCCATCGTTATTCTGACAGCTTTTCTGGTGCATGAGCCAAACCTGTCATGATTCCTTCGTTTTTCTGACAGCTTTTCAGGCGAATGGGCCAAAGCTGTCATGATTCCGACGTTATTCTGACAGCTTTTCAGGCGAATGGGCCAAACCTGTCATGATTCCCCCGTTATTCTGACAGCTTTTCTGGTGCATGGGCCAAAGCTGTCACGATCCCTTCGTTTTTCTGACAGCTTTTCAGGTGTATGAGCTAAAGCTGTCATGATTCCGCCGTTATTCTGACAGCTTTTCAGGGAAATGGGCCAAAGCTGTCAAGATTCTAACAGATCATCTTTTAATCCACCAAGGAAGTCCAATTACTTTTTAGCATTCAAAAAATATGAGAAAATAAAATAGCAATTGAATTGATAAGGAGGCGCATGATATGCCACAAAATCTCCAGGATACTACGACTTTACATAATGGTGTCAAGATGCCATGGTTTGGCCTTGGTGTGTTCAAGGTACAGGAAGGTTCTGAAGTTGTAGAATCTGTTAAAGCAGCGCTTAAAAATGGCTACAAGAGCATCGATACTGCAGCAGTTTACAAGAACGAGGAAGGCGTGGGCCAGGGAATAAAAGAAGCTGGTGTTCCGCGTGAAGAATTGTTTATCACGACGAAGGTCTGGAATTCTGACCAGGGTTATGAATCCACACTTAAGGCATTTGAGACAAGCATGGAAAAGCTTGGCCTTGATTACCTTGACCTTTACCTGATTCACTGGCCGGTAGCGGGTAAATATAAAGAAACATGGAAGGCACTTGAAAAGCTTTATAAAGATGGAAGAGTCCGCGCCATTGGCGTGAGCAACTTCCATGTTCATCATCTTAAAGATTTGATGACTGATGCTGAAATCAAGCCAATGGTTAACCAGGTCGAATACCATCCACACCTGGCCCAGACTGAGCTGCTTGAGTTCTGCAAAGCTGAAGGCATCCAAATGGAAGCCTGGTCTCCATTGAAGCAGGGAGAGCTTTTATCAGAACCAACAATCGTTGAAATCGCAGAAAAGCATAAAAAATCGCCCGCACAAGTGATCCTGCGCTGGGATTTACAAAATGAAGTGGTGACGATTCCTAAATCAATCAAGGAACATCGTATTATCGAAAATGCAAATATCTTCGATTTCGAGCTTTCTGCCGCTGATATGGACCGCTTGAACAGCTTGAACAAGAATGAGCGTGTAGGTCCCGATCCGGATAATTTCGATTTCTAATTAACATCAATGCAACTTGGACGCAGATTAGTTTCTGCGTCTTTTTTATTTCTTTAGGCTGTTTTCGTAAAGATTGTTGTTAAAATCCTAAAGCCGATTTTAACGTAATATATGCCCATTTTGCAGGTCGGTATTAAGTTTTCATGCTCTTTTCTCATAAGCAGCGTCAACTTTACGAAGGTATATAGGTAATTCAATCCAATTTTGCATTCAATAGCAACAAAGTTTGAGAAAAGAGCCTTTCTTAAAAATCAATACCAAATAATTATACCTAAATATAGTATCTGGTGCTAAAAATCACATCTTTTTATAAATCTGCATGTTAAACTGCAAAGGAATAAATTTAGAGAGGGGTTTTTAGCATGGACTTGCCAAAACTTAAGATTGGCCATATGGTTCCCAGGGTTCCAATAATGCAAGGCGGTATGGGGGTAGGCATCTCGCTCAGCGGATTGGCATCAGCGGTTGCAAACGCAGGCGGAATTGGTATCATCTCCGGAACAGGGATCACAGTTGAAGAGATGCGTCTGCATATCAGGAAAGCCAGGAAGCTAACACAGGGTAATGGATACATCGGGGTAAACGTATTGTTTGCGATGAATGATTTTGCTGAAAAAATGAAAGCTGCACTAGATGAAAAAGTTGATTTCATCATATCTGGAGCCGGAATTTCACGAGATATGTATTCATGGGGAAAGCAAGCGGGGATCCCGGTCATTTCCATTGTCTCCTCTGCCAAGCTAGCTAAAATCTCGGAACGCCTGGGTGCTGCTGCAGTGGTAGTTGAAGGATTTGAAGCAGGCGGGCATCTTGGGACTGACAAGCCCCTTTTTGACATACTGCCTGAAATTGTTGAGTCTGTGACCATCCCGGTGATTGCTGCTGGAGGAATCATGACTGGGGCTGATATCGCTAAGGCTTTGTCCCTTGGAGCTTCTGGCGTCCAAATGGGCACAAGATTTGTTGCCAGTGATGAATGCGACGCTCCGCAAAGCTTCAAGGAGAAATACGTGTCAGCCACTGAAAAAGACACAATACTGGTGAAAACCACAGTAGGGCTGCACGGTCGGGCCATTGCCAATCATTTTACTAAGCTAATCACTACCTCAGATAAACTTAGGATCAAAAAATGTCGTGATTGCCTGAAAAATTGCTCCTATCAATTTTGTACACTGGACTCTCTGCTCACCTCTGTTGCCGGCGATGTAGAGAATGGCCTCGTATTCGCTGGCTCTAGGGTAAGTGAAATTAAAGAAATCTTGCCGGTCCGGGCAATCATAGAAAACTTAAAAACGGAATATAAAACAGCCGTTCAAAGCTTTGCCTAAATAAAGATTGTATTAGATTTGGGGCAGACCAACGAATTGGCTTAGGGCTTTTTCCGAGCTCTCAATTAAAAAAATTCACAGACAACCTAATTCGTGGTTGTCTGTTTTGCTTCACAAAGTTATCAAAAACTCCTGGTTTGACCGCTGATCCTTTGTATGAACCCGTTCATTAAGATAGATTTCTTTTTCATTGATCAATATGACGGTAGAGCTTCTCGTCCCGTATCCATCGCTTTTGATAAACATCGGTGACAGCAAACGCTCCCACTCCAGCGAGACACCTGTTGAAGGCAGCAGATGGTCTGGTGCAGGGTCGGCATTTTCCAAATGGGCAAATAACTGGTCAACCAGATCTGTATGCTCTCCAGAAATAATGCTGGCAAGTCCCGCCTTCCCTCGTTCTACCTTTGGCCAGTCCGTATTAAACAAGTGGTTGCTGACACCATGAATACCAGGATCAATTTTTCGCAAGGGGCCTCCACGGTTGGAATAATAATAAAGCTCCTCCAAATTCCCTGCTAGTAGATTATAACCCGGATATTCATGACGGCGATTGGCCAAGTCCTGTAAATAGGCCTGCGGGTTATCTTTCCCTTTCAGAAAATCTGCAACAAGCTCCCCTCTTGTTCTTTTCCCATTCGTGGTTTCACTTGGGTCGCGATAATTAGTCAGGGCAGCAAACTTGCCTGAAGTCGTCACCCCCATCCATGTTCCCATTTTTTCAAGATCTCGGCCGGCGAGCAGTTCTGGCACATCTTCCCAAAAATAAGCCGGCGCAGTTTCCCGGGCATATGCTTCATCCCTATTAGCAGCAATAATAAGCTTATACTTCGGATGCACTTTGTAGGCAAATAAAATCAAACACATAAATCATCACAGCTTTCCGTTCATTTTCCACTATTATAACTCAACGCAAAAAAAGAGAAGGACCAAGTCCCTCTCTTTCCTCATTTTTATAAAAGCATACCTGCCATTGCCGCACTCAATAATGATGCAAGCATACCAGCGATGACAGCTCGTACACCCATGCGAGCGATGTCTCCGCGACGATTTGGAGCAAGGCTTCCAAGACCGCCAAGCAGGATTCCCATTGAAGAGACGTTTGCGAATCCACAAAGAGCAAAGCTGATGATTGCTACTGTTTTAGCAGATAATTGTTCAATTTGTGGTGCAAATGAAGAGTAAGCTACAAATTCATTCAAGATTAACTTCTGACCAATGAAACCGCCGGCTTTCACAGCCTCATCCCAAGGTACGCCGATTGCGAAAGCAAGTGGTGCGAATACAAAGCCCAGGATTGTTTCAAGCGTTAAGTTACCGGCTCCGAAGAATCCTCCAAAGAACCCAAGAATTCCATTGATCAAGGCAATCAATGCGATGAAGGCAAGCAACATTGCACCGATATTCAAAGCTAACTGAAGACCCGTGCTTGCTCCCTTAGCGGCAGCATCAATCACGTTAACTGAATCTGTATCTTTTTCCATTCTTAGTTCATCAGATGACTCAGATTTTTCTGTTTCTGGAATCATGATTTTAGCCATGATCAAACCTGCTGGAGCAGCCATGAAGCTTGCTGCAAGCAGGTATTCCAATGGAACACCTAATAATGAATATCCAATCAATACGGAACCTGCGACAGAAGCCAGGCCTCCAACCATGATTGCAAAAAGCTCTGACTGAGTCATTTTCGCGATGTAAGGCTTAACAACAAGCGGTGCTTCTGTCTGGCCCACGAAAATGTTAGCAGCAGCTGATAGTGATTCAGCCTTGCTCGTTCCCAGCAATTTAGAAAGCGCTCCGCCCAGGATCTTGATGACCACTTGCATGATTCCCAGGTAGTAAAGCACAGAAATTAAAGAAGAGAAGAAAATAACAACCGTTAATACTTGGAAAGCGAATACAAAGCCAATATTTTCGGCCTGGAACAATCCGCCGAACAGGAATTGCACACCAGCGTCTGTATAGTTGACGATTTCATTGACACCAAGTGAAAGCTTTTTCAGTAAGAGCTTACCTGTTTCCCATTTCAATACTAAGAACGCGAAAATGAATTGGATTGCCAACCCGCCAAGGATTGTCCTAAAATTGATGGATTTTTTGTTATTCGAGAAAATAAACGCAATACCCAAAACGACAGCAATCCCTATTAAACCCCATAAGATATTCATTGTTGACCCCACCTCTTGTTGTGATATTTGATGAAATGTTGTTAACGTTTACATATGATATGAAAAAAATTTCAATAAAACGTTTACATTTGTTTATCTCAAACTTTCTATAGCAAATATATCAGAAGTTAAGAACTTTTGTAAATAAGTTTTTGAACGAATGTAAAATGAAATTTATACCTTTTCATCATTTCGACAAAAATACCCGCAAAGGCCTCAAACCTATCGGGTATTTGTTTGTATCTTATGGCTTTTATTCTAGTCACTGAATCCTTACTTATCTAACAAGAATTTTGCAGTGAATTGGTCCGTTACAAGTACATTTGTATACTTCCCCTTTAAAGCTCCATAGATACCATCTATTTTGTGAGCTCCGCCTGCAACCAATACTGAATATTTTTTCGATTTTAACTCTTCAAGTTCTATTCCTAAAGTTCTCGCATCCAGATTTTCGTTGCAAACCATACCATCTTTATCAAAAAAGCGCGAACATATATCGCCTACGGCTTTTGAATATATGACTTGCAGATCTTCCTCTGTAAAGTATCCTAACTGGAACAATAATGATTCAGACTTTATCGGGCCGATTGTATAGACTGCAATGTTCGATTGCTTCCCCATCTCCAGGATCTTTTTGATATGCCTGTCCGCTTCCATCGCCTGTTTTACCACGACATGATCAACGATCGCCGGCAACGGGAGATGATGAGGTGCACTATTGAAGGCCTTTCCGAATAAATACAGTATTTCATTCGCGTATGTATTCGTCTCAGAATGGCTGACTCCGCCCTTCAACTGAACGACCTTGACATTCTTGCACGGCTTCTGCTTAAGTTCGAGTGCGACATGATAAAGGGTCGTGCCCCAAGTGACACCGATAATATCATCATGTTCAACCACTTCATTCAGAAAAGCAGCAGCCTTCTCTCCGAGATATGTTTTGATTACACTGTCCTCATATTGCGGAATATGGGTGACAATTGCCTTTTTCAACCCAAACTTTTGTTCAAGTTGCGCTGACAAATTCTCTACATCCTCTGTCGGGTCCATGATTCTGATATCGACGATCCCCTCCTGCTTCGCGATCTGAAGGAACCTTGATACTGTCGGCCTCGATACTCCCAACTCTCTTGCAATATCATTCTGGTTGTAATCAAGTAAATAATAAAGCTTAGCTGCCTCGATTATCTTCAATAATTTTTCTTTTTCCATTCGTGATCACCCTTGGAAATGACTTAAATTCATTACATTCATTTTAGCAAAAAATACGAATGAAAACATTTACATTTTAAAAAAGAACAAAATGTTCATAAATACCTATACTTTTACAAATGTCCATTCCCTTTCGAACAATTAGTTCGACTGTTCCCAGAAAATAAGGCTCTTTTCTCAAACTTTGTTGCTTTTGAATACAAAATTGTAGTGAATTACCTATACCTTCGTAAAGTTGACGCTTCTTATGAGAAAAGAGCATGCAAACTTAATACCGACCTGTAAAATGAGTACATATTACGTTAAAATCGGCTTTAGGATTTTAACAACAACCTTTACGAAAACAACCTAAAATTAAAATAAGGATTGGTTATTAACCAATCCTTGTGTATAAAGCGCAAGCGGCGCCTGGTTCAGCCCTGACTAGCGCTGGAGTTTGAATCTCGAAATAAATTTTATAGATTCTTAATTTTAAAAAAGGAGTCATCCCTTAAAACCGGAATGACTCCTTACACCTTTAGTATTAAGACTTACGTTTAGGAATTTTTCCAATCCCCAGTTCTTTCGCCTCTTGGTTTAATGCTTTAATTAGACTCAGTGCCATTAATGCCATAATGACTGAGAATGGCAGCGCAGCTACGATCATTGTATTTTGCAATGCCTGCAGTCCGCCTGAGTACAGCAATACTAAGGAAATTGCCGACAGCATGATTCCCCAGGTGAATTTGATTTTATTCCCTGGTGTCAACGATCCATTTGTTGTCATCATCCCTAAAACAAATGTGCCTGAATCTGCTGAAGTGATAAAGAATGTACCGACGAGAATCATTGCCACGATAGACAATAATGTACTTAATGGATAGTTAGCGAACACGCCAAAGAGTGCTTCTTCAGTCGCAAGCTCTGAAATCTTCGCAATTCCTTCATGCTCAAGCATAATCGCTGATCCCCCGAAAGCTGAAAACCATATGAAGCCAATCAAAGAAGGTACGAGTAGTACACCAAATACAAACTCTCTTATCGTACGGCCTTTAGAAACTCGAGCTATAAAAATCCCTACAAAAGGTGCCCAGGCTATCCACCATGCCCAGTAGAAAATGGTCCAGCCGTTGATCCACGAACGGATATCTTCATTTAAAGGAGAAATCCGGAAACTCATTGCCGGCAAATTTTGAAGGTATGTACCAATTGTGTTGGTAAAAAGGTTCAGGATAAATTGAGTGGGTCCCAAAAACAGCATGGCCACCAACAAGATCCCAGCAAGTATCATGTTTACATTGCTTAAAATCTTGATACCTTTCCCAAGTCCTGTCCAGGCAGATATCATGAACAATACTGTTACGATCAGGACAATAAACAATTGAGTTACGAAACCAGTAGGTATTCCAAATAGGTAAGAAAGTCCCCCGTTAATTTGTACAGCTCCAAATCCTAAAGTCGTTGCCACCCCAATAACAGTTGCGACAACGGAAATTATATCAATCACTTTTCCAGTGGTGCCATTCGTCTTGTCGCCTAAGATCGGGCTAAGAGTAGCACTAATCAACCCTGGCTTCCCATGACGGAAATTGAAATAAGCTAGAACTAATGCAACGATCCCATAAATGGCCCAGGCATGGATACCCCAGTGGAAAAATGTGAATCTCATCGAATCACGAATTGCCTGGTCAGACCCGGCTTCTGCTCCAGTTGGTGTCGAGACCATATAATGGCTGATTGGTTCAGCAGTTCCCCAGAAAACCAAGCCTATCCCCATACCTGCGCTAAAGAGCATCGCATACCATGTCAGCGTAGAAAATTCAGGATGGTCATCCTGCTTGCCAAGTCTGATCTTTCCAAGGGGACTGATCAGGAAATACAGACAAACAATTACAATAGCAGAAACAAGAATTAAATAATACCAGCCAAAAGAATCAGTAATGAATGCCTGTATGCTGGCTGTTACTGACTCAAGTTTATCTGGAACAAACACACCGAAAAGAACCATTAATAACAAAATTCCAGTCGATATGAAAAAAACAGATGAATCCTTTTTCATCAAAAAACTCCCTTCGTCAACTTTGCACTTTAATACCCTAACATAAATTAGAGTTTTTTTAAAAAGATTGTACTTATAACAGAGATAGTATTACCGATTATAGCCATAAAAATGATGGTGCAATTTAATTTTTTCTAAAGCTTCACTTTCAGTTTCAACTACTGCATTCCCCCATATACTTACCCAAAAACCTAAAGTTATGGACTTCTTTGTTGAATAATCCCTTAGGCCTAATATGTTTTTTATGTACTTTCTCCGATAAAAACTTTTTCGGCATTATTTTTGGCATTAATTGTTAGCTTTCGAATATGAACATCCATCACATTCCTTATAGATATCATATCGAGGACTTCTGCAGTGGAATAGGCGGAGGTGCCATTACCTTTTTACTTTTGGTTATGCAAGCAACAGAGTTTATGAAAAGATCTAAGAAAAAAGACGACTTTCCAATAAATTCCCAATATCATTCTATTAGTCTATTGAATCCTTGTCGAATTTTGATTAAAATTGGTAGAGATGCTCACTTGGAGAAATGTTAGGAGAAGATATTTTGGATAAAAAGTTATTAATTAGATCATTGTCAATTGGAGGCATTTTCTTGGCCACATACCTGGGGGCGGAGAATTTACGATCAGTTGAGAATCCAACTGCAGAAACACAAGCTGCGGTTGCACCCAAAATTACCCGAACAGAAGCTCATTCGGTAACTAAAAATATTGCTGATAAAGAAGTTCTCGAGGATTTTATCAGTACTGAAGAGAAAAAAATGATTGAAGGTGTCCCGCACATCAGTCAGCTTCCAGAATTACAACGCGGGTGTGAAGTAACTAGCTTAACTATGCTGTTGCAGTATGAAGGAATACAAGCCGACAAGATGACCTTGGCTAAGCAGATACATAAAATCCCCTTCCGAGACGCAAATTATGTTCGCAGCAATCCATATGATGGATTTGTAGGCGATATCTATACATTCAGCAAATCAGGATATGGCGTTTACCACGGTCCTGTAGCAAATCTTGCAGAGAATTATCTGCCCGGGAAAATCAAGGACATAACCGGAAAATCAATCGATGATGTATATCAACTGATCGACAACGGCTCACCAGTTTGGGTCATCACCAACTCCACTTTCGCGCCACTTCCCGAATCGGAGTTTACTATTTGGAAGACAAATACGGGAAACGTGAAGATCACATATAGAGAACACAGTGTGCTGATTGTCGGCTATGACGAGGAATTTATTTACGTAAACGATCCTCTTGCCAGCGATGGCTATAAACCCGTTCCGCGTTCACCTTTCGAAAAAGCCTGGGTACAGATGGGCAGCCAGGCGATCGGAATAGAAAAATAATAGATTGTTAATATAAGAGTTTTTATATAGAAAAATCGGCAGGAGCTATATCCTGCCGATTTTTGATTAAGCATACATCTTGTTTTCTTCATTTTTGAAAAAGCTTTTCATCGCGTGGAATACGTCAGCTTTCTGCTTGAGGATATAGTAACGGAAGTTTTCGTCTTTAATGTTTTTATACGCGGACATTAGGGTCGAGTGGCGGTTGTACTGATTGACTTCTCCATAGCCGAACATATTGGAGACCTTCATCAGCTCTTCTACTAACTTCACACAGCGGGCATTGTCGGAGGTCAGGTTATCACCATCTGAAAAATGGAATGGATAAATATTGAACTTGCTTGGATTGTACTTGTCATCAATAAGTTCTAATGCTTTTCGATATGCGGATGAACAAATTGTACCTCCGCTTTCCCCTTTTGAGAAAAAGTCTTCCTCGGAAACTACCTTTGCTTCTGTATGGTGGGCGATAAATTCGATTTCGACTGTTTCGTATTTGGAACGGAGGAAGCGCGTCATCCAGAAGAAAAAGCTCCTCGCCATATATTTTTCCCACAGTCCCATACTTCCGCTCGTATCCATCATCGCAAGCACTACAGCTTTTGAGTCCGGCTTCACGACTTCATTCCAAGTCTTGAATTTAAGATCTTCCTTGTAAATAGGGTGGAATGATGGCTTGCCGGTCATTGCGTTCCGTTTATAAGCTGACATCATCGTCCGCTTTTTATCAATGTTACCCATCAAGCCAGTCTTCCTGATATCGTTGAATTCTATGTTTTCAACGAGATGCTCCTGATCTTCCTTCTTCTTGAGATTCGGAAGCTCCAACTCTTTAAACAGCGCTTCCTCAATTTCCATCATAGATACTTCCGCTTCGTAATAGTCTTCACCGGCCTGGTCTCCTGCACCTTGCCCTTTGCCTGGACCTTGTTGCTGTCCAGAGCCGTCACGGGCGACGACATCTCCTACTTTACTGTCTCCATTCCCCTGGCCGACATGCTTATTCTTATCATAGTTATAACGGATTTTGTACTCATCCAGTGACCTTATCGGAATCTTGACGACATCCCTGCCGTTGGACATGATAATATTTTCTTCGGTGATCAAATCAGGCAGATTGCTCTTTATTGCTTCCTGCACCTTTTCCTGATGGCGCTGTTGGTCATCATGTCCTTTGCGGTGGAGGGACCAATCTTCCTGGGAAATCACAAACTGGTGACTGCTTTCATCGGTCATTTTCAACCCCTCCTTTGAATTTTTCATTTTGACAGTAACACAATTCAGCATACATTCATACAATATCCCGATGGACTTTACCCTTGTGGGAATTGTAATTACTCTATCTTATGCAGGAAGACAAAATAATTTACAAATAATTTTGACAATTAACCTTTTCTCCTATGGATGGACAAGCCCATTTTATCTTGTAATCCTTTTGGTAATTATTGTCCTTGTTTCAGAAGATAAGGTGTAAGTTCTTTTACGGGTCAGGTTCGTTCGCCACCCAATTTGCTCCAGGTTTGGATTAATTTTAAAGAAGCTCGAATTAACGATATGTTGTTATAATCTAAAAAAATAACCTCTGCTATATCAGCAAAGGTTACTTCTTTTCATTCGCTTTATCAAATTGAATCGGATCTGGTACTTTATCGTAGTCCTCTTTCAACACTTCGCCAGTGCGTCGGTTCTCCATTTGCTTGCCGAGATTTTCGATTTCTTCTTCATTGCGGGCCATTGAACTATTTTTAGGGACATAGTCTTTTGGCAAATCTTTTTTAGTCATTCTTATCACCTCTTGCCTGTACTATTCCCGCTATCAGGATTTTATAAACTAAAAAGGACCTGCAATCCGCAGGTCCTTCCATTCTATCTATTTAGCAGGCTTCCGACATACCTCAGCAACTCATTGGCTGAGGTAGAGTTATAGCCATGCTCATCGATCAGTCTTGCGACTACATTATTAATTTTCCTCATCTGGGTCTCATCAGGAGTCTTTGATGAAGTCGTGATCTTGACGACATCCTTCAAGTCAGCAAATAGTTTTTTCTGGATCGCTTCACGCAGGCGGTCATGTGAATTATAATCAAACCTCTTGCCTTTGCGCGCATAGGCAGAAATCCTGATTAAAATCTCTTCACGGAACGCTTTCTTCGCATTTTCGGAAATGCCAATCTGCTCCTCAATGGAGCGCATCAACTTCTCATCCGGATTGATTTCCTCACCAGTCAGCTGATCACGCATCTTCGCCTTATTGCAATACGCCTCAACATTATCAAGGTAATTCTCCATAAGGGTTTTAGCTGATTCTTCGTAAGAATACACGAATGCCTTTTGAACTTCTTTTTTCGCGATGTCATCGTATTCCTTGCGCGCAATAGAAATATAGTTCAGATATCGCTCCCTTGTCTCGGCCGTAATCGATGGATGCTGGTCAAGGCCTTCCTTGAGTGATCTCAGGACGTCTAATGCATTAATCGTTTTAACTTCCTTCCTGATGATTGTCGAAGAAATCCGGTTAATGACATAACGAGGGTCAATTCCGCTCATGCCTTCATCCTGATGTTCTTTTTTCAATTCTTCTACATCAGCTCTGTTATAACCTTCGACACTCTCCCCATCATAGAGCCTCATCTTCTTGATCAGGTCAATATCACCCTTTTTTGGATCTTTCAGGCGGGTAAGAATCGTGAACATCGCAGCAACCCTCAGAGTATGAGGAGCGATATGGACATCGTTTACATCACTTTCCCTGATCATCTTGTCATAGATTTTCTCTTCATCGGACACTTTTAGGTTATACGGAATCGGCATCACGATAATACGTGAATGCAGGGCTTCGTTCTTTTTATTGGAAATAAACGAACGGTATTCCGTTTCATTCGTATGCGCAACAATCAATTCATCCGCACTGATCAATGCAAATCTTCCCGCTTTGAAATTACCTTCCTGCGTCAGGCTGAGCAAGTGCCAGAGGAATTTCTCATCACACTTCAGCATTTCCTGGAACTCCATCATCCCCCGGTTTGCTTTGTTCAGCTCGCCATCAAAACGGTATGCCCGCGGATCAGATTCAGATCCATATTCCGCGATGGTCGAGAAGTCAATGCTGCCTGTCAAATCCGCTATATCCTGGGATTTTGGATCGGATGGACTAAATGTTCCGATACCCGTCCGCTTATCCTCAGAGAAGAAGATTCGTTCCACGATGACGTCTTCTATCCTGCCGCCATATTCCTGTTCAAGTCTCATCATATTAAGCGGCGACAGATTGCCTTCAATCCGGATACCATATTCATCATAAAAATCTTTTCGCAAATGATGTGGAATCATGTGCAGCGGGTCTTCGTGCATCGGGCAGCCCTTAATTGCAAAAACTGCTCCCCTGTCTGTATGAGAATAAGCCTCCAGCCCTCTTTTTAGCATCGTGACGAGAGTCGATTTACCTCCGCTCACTGGTCCCATCAACAAAAGGATACGCTTCCTGACATCCAGCCTTTTCGCAGCGGGGTGAAAATACTCCTCGACTAGCCTTTCTAATGCTTCTTCAAGACCAAACAACTGTGAATTAAAGAAGGAATAGCGTTTCTTGCCTTTATCGTTTTCAATCCCTGCGTCTTTGACCATATTATACACACGAGAATGTGCCGATTGAGCAACCCATGGCTGTTCCTTCACAATTTCAAGATACTCCCTGAACGTCCCTTCCCACTTCAGCTTCTCTTCATCCTGGCGATACAACTCAATCTTTTTTAAAATATCCATATGGACCTCCCCATCTAGCGTTATCAAGAGACGATTAATAAATTCTATGCAGCAAGCAATTTGAACATGCGTAAACGTTCTGCCTGGATGATTGTCCTTTTTTACTTTCATAGGGAAAAAATAAGCCCATCCTTCACAGTAGCGAAATAATAGGATATAATGAATTCTATATGGACAAAACGAATAAAAGGGAGGCTTACATACATGAAACTAATTCTAATTATAGGCGTAACTATTGCTTTTCTAGCTGCTATTTTCACAGGTGGTTACGATGATAAGCCGGGGATCACGAAAAAATAAAAAGCTGCCTTTTGGCAGCTTCAGGCTGTCGAGAAACT
>NZ_JAGGQL010000025.1 GCF_018613315.1 Bacillus sp. ISL-37
CGCTGGTCGTAACGACGTAAGGTTCTATCTTAAGAAAAACGAGACGTACCAAGTTGACTTGTAAAATCGTAGGGAAGCAGGAAAACTGCCTCCCTTTTCATTTTGGACAGGAAATCCGTCAGTTTTAGGACAATTAGTACCGTCAATTTCCGGACATTGTAGAACGTCATTAACACTCCAATGCATCGGCAATTATTTAAGCAGATAATAATTACTAAAATGTAACCTTTATCTTTCAACCTCAAAGTTAAACAAGTTGGCAAGTCTGACTAACTCTTCAGAATCACCCTGCTTTTTATTCAACAACCCCTGATTAGTCATATAGTATACATAATTTTTGGTAACGATATATAACGCAGCTGAGCCATATTCTGTTGTAGGTTCATGTAGAAATGCCCGTTGACCTGAAACATTTATTTCTGTGACTTTTGTTCCGTAGAGGGGATGTTCGGGAAAGAAATACTTACTCCTTTCTTCAACTGATCCCGTTTCATTCTTTGTATAATGTACGGAAATAAACCTTCCTTCTGAAGTCGGGTAAAAGGCCTGTGTAAATATTTGTTCTTTACTACCTATATTTTCAACAGATACTGCAAGAAGTGGTTCTCCTGAGATTGTATTAATCTCCTTGTAGGCATCCATTGGATAAACGACATATTCCATCCCTTTTTCGGTTAAAACTGGTGTCTCTTTCCCGTTGATCACTTCCATTGTATACAGCTTTTCTTCATTTGATAGCATTGCTGAGACAAATGAATCTTCATTCCCCAATTGAATAATTAGCAAAAAAAGAAGAGAAAAAGTGATACTTATAGATGATACGTAACCGAAAATCTTGAAAGCTCGAGATTTAACCTTTTCCTTATAAATTTGCCTCTCCAGTTTTCTTCTGACTAAATCGGCTTGCTCCTGACTCCATTCCAAATCATATTCTACTTTCTGAAGAGCACGATTATAAGTGTTCAATTCACTTTGTATGTTCATTTAACCCCGACTCCTTAATTAATCTTTTTTCCAAAGCTAACATTCCACGATGCAATGTGGACTTAACTTTACTTTCCGAACAATTCAATATTTCTGCTGTTTCGGTAATTGAAAAACCCTTGATCTTTCTAAGGATGATAACTTCCCGGTGCGATTGTTTAAGTGCACTTAGTGCTTCGTGAATTTCCTTTGAACTTTCTTTAAGCTGGACCACATTTTCTGGCAATAGTTTAATGTCAATTTGAGGTTGGAATAACTCTTTAAAAAAGCGAATTGGCTTTTGTTTTCTCATGTGGTCAACAGTCACATTATGAGCGATACTGAACAACCATGTTTTTTCGCTAGAATCTCCTTTGAAAGTATGATGATATTTATAGGCCTTAAAAAATGTTTCCTGAGTTAAATCCTCAGCTTGCTGATAATCTTTAGTAAGCATAAAAATAAATTTAAAGATTGTTTGATGATACAGATTGTACCACTCATGAATATCCTCTTCCCTGTAGTCAGCCATCTAATTTCTCTCCTTGTTAATTCACTTAAATCTTAGACGTGTGGGCTAGAAAAAGGTTTTGGTTTATTTTATTATTTTTTTTATATTTTTTTAACGAGTTCTATAGCAAAAAGAAGGAGCTGGCATAGCAACTCCTTCTTAAATATAATGATACCGATAATATTCGACTCCTTACTATGTCAATCCTTCTTCAACATTACTGCATCGATAGTTAAAGAAAACATCCCCTTACACCCGTAAGCAAAATATGAATCACGGCATAAGAATTTTTGGGTAATCTTTTGCAGCAGCTTTGAATTTACTTGCCCCAATTACTTCTCGTGCCTTTTTTTCCAGATCAGCAATGGTTGGGTCGAAGGGATTTTCCGTCAATTCAGTAATAATTCCCTTTTTACTCAATTTCTTTATGCGATGCCAAGGAAAGTCATTAAAAGATTCCTCTTTATTTAAGTAATCTACAAAGACCTGAGAATAAAAGTTAATCCAAAAAACACCTGGAATTCTTTCTTTTAATGTACCTGTTATATGTTGCCTTTCCTCAGCCTCTTCATCGGTTACATAGCCGTAAATAGCATCAAAACAGCTCACTAAACCTTCGAACAATGGCAAAATATCGTTCTTTATTTGATAAAATACTTTTTTATTTACATAGATGGTCAGATGGTTAAGACTTAATTCTGTAGGGTGCAACCACCAATGAGTTTGGAACCAATATCCTTTACCCTTTCCAAGCATACCTCCTGATTTTCCAATCATTTTATTGGTTTCAAAATCATATATACCAGGTTCTTCCTTAGCCCACATATCAATAGAATCTTCAATTGTAAAAGGCTTTTTGACAGGTTCAAATAAACCAATTTTGTCTATATTCAGTCCATACTTGTTCATTAAAACAAAAAATTGCTTTGCATATTTCTCAGTACCAGTATGCTTGATGGAATAAAGGCTTATATAAATTCCCACTGTATCACCCCGCTGCTTATACCATTTATTTTATTCAAAATTCTAAGTCCTTCTTCAACATAACTGCTCCTATAGCTTAATAAGGAATTCAACAAAAAAGTACATTAATCCTTCTTTGTCAACTCACACTTTACTTTCACAAATTTTTAGTTTTTTCTTTTGAAAACCTTATTTCGTTCTATAACTGTACATCCATTATTCTGGAATGTTTTAAGCATTGGAAGGTTGTTGTGACCAGTACAGCCAATATAATAAATCGCCATAAAGTCATTTTTTAATATTTCTAATGCTTGCTGATGAAGAAGTTTGCTTTTTCCCTTCCCTCTTTCGTTTGGAATAATGCCAAAATAAAATATCCTTCCTTCTTCTGAAGTCCCTGGTTCTATATGGGGCATAACTACTCCGATTGGATTTCCTTTATCATAAGCAATAATACAAGATTTCTTATAGTTTGGGCCTAACTCCAACTCTACACTTCGCATTTGTTCATCAACATCTAGCGAAGAAGGTGCATTTAATGATCCTTTCATAGATTCCTCCCAAACCCTTTTAAACTCTGCTAACGAAAGTTCGTGTAAATCCTTTAGTAAGAACCCGTTTTCAACCTTAGATGAATCATCTAAAACCTTGTGAACAGTAACATTTTCATCATGTAACTTAAACCCATTTTCTATTAAAAGAGAGTCTACTTCTTTGTTGAATTTACTATTAACCAGTATATTCACATTTTTACAGTTCTTTATAAATGACTGTCCCATCAGATATGTTATAAGTTCAATTAGTTCTTGATTCGCCAGACTTTTTGTATCTTCTATAGTTACAAAGTTTTCTCCTTTTACAATTTTTATTCTTGCCAATAAACTAGAATTGCTTTGTAAATTCTTTACCTCCATCTTTTCAGCCCCTTAAAGCACAAATATAAAAGCATGGGACCACAGATGATCCGCAGTCCCACTCTATCAATTAATTATTCAATTCGATTATATTCCTAACAAACAAGTGCTTACTTTTAAAAACAATTAAACTGACCACTGCAAGCAGTATTCCTGAGATCATAAACACGATTCTTATTCCCAATAAATCTGCTAACAGTCCCATAACAAGAGAACCAACGCCAAAGATTCCAGTACCGATAGCTCCTAACGAAGTATAAACCGTTGATAACTTTTCTTTTGTAACGCTGGTTTGTATCACTGTTTGTTGAGGTATGCCTTTAATTTGACCAAAAAGCCCTACAAAGAGCGACAATAGGAGTGCAGCGATTGGTATGCTGTTTATGCTAAATAGTAATGTAACTAAGGAGCTTAGGATTGAACCAATAAATATAAAGGTCCCCAATTTCTTTTCAATGATTGAAGAATATTTAATACAATAAACACTTCCTAAAATCAATCCCAAAAAGTAGGCACCATTGATAAATCCCCACCACTGTCCACCAACGTCTAAGGCATCGTTAACGAACACCAGGAGTATGGCTGCTATCCAAACCGTTCCTGCCATTGTCTCATATAGGTCCAGCCAAGCGATTTTTCTTAATACTGGAGTGTTAGATAAAGTTACCCATCCCTCTGTAATCTGTTCAAATTTCCCTTTTGCCTCAATTCTATTATCAGCTACATTTTCTAATAGACTAAGCAAGATGCTTGCTACTATAAACAAACCTCCTGCCAACCAGACAAGTTGCTGTGAGCTCAATATAATTAAGAATAAACTCCCAATGAACCACATCACTGCTTGTATGATCTGCGTAACAGTTTCTGCAAGTCCATTAGCTTTAATTAATTGACTAGGCTTAACATAGTATGGAATTAATGTCTGTCTAATTGGATTTGCACATCCATCTAGTAAAGCAATCAATCCTATGATTAAGAAAATCAAATAATAATTTGATGTTGTAACTCCAACTAACATAAATCCCAGAATAAAAAGCAGAATAGTCTTTCCGATTTGCGATCCAGCCATTAACCATTTAAGATTTACTTTACCCACCAAAAGTGGTGTTAACAGACTAGATATAAACATGGAAGAAGTAATTGTAAATGGTACAAATGAAGAAGCGGTTGCCGAGCCTGTTAATTCAAAAATCGTACTAATAATACTGACCATATACAATACATCGCCAATATTAGCGAGTGATTGACCCAATAGTAATAAAGAAAAGTTTTTATTCAAGTTCATCATTTTATGTCCCCCAATTTCTGAAATGAATTTTTCTTGAATAGGGGAACTTTTAAATTGGATTGTTCATTAAATATTTACTCCTTTCATATATCTGATAAATCTGGGGACTAGATTTATCACAAGAATTGTCAGTATCATTATTAAATGTTTATATGAACTTCAGGCATATTTAAGACACTTAAAAACATTGTATTTGTACTTCTCCATATACATTTCAACACTTCGAATGAATTAGCTCATTAGAAGACTTAGTTAAATTACCTAAGTTTATTAGATATTTTACAAATTCTATTCACCAAGTCTAAATTTCTATAAAACTGGCAAGAATACCTTCTAAAATCCTAATTAAATAGGAGGGATTAGTTTGTTACTATCAACTGCTTGGAAGTCCTATGAAGCCGATAAACGTATTGAAGGATTCTCACCATTTACCTTAAAAGCATATGGTATTCAGGCAAAGCTGCTCATAGGCTATTTTAAGGACCCAATTATTGATACCTTCAATACAGAAGAATTAAAGAAATATCTTGTTACTCAAGGTAAGGATTTAAAACCCTCAAGTTTAGCCCATAGAATCCGGTTTATGAAGTCATTGTTTCGCTGGTGTCACGAGGAAGGCCATTTAACCATAAATCCAGCAGCAAAGATCAAGGAACCTAAAGCCGGCAAGAGAATCCCAAAGTTTCTATCAGAAAGGGAGATTGAACTTTTACGTGAAGCCTGTATTAGCCCTATGGAAAAGGCACTATTCGAATTAATGTTTTCTACTGGCTGCAGAATTGGAGAAATCGCTGCACTTGACCGCAATTGCATTAATTGGTCTAACCGCTCTGCCATCGTCAGGGGAAAAGGTGACAAGGAGCGTGAAGTGTATTTTAATATTCGGGCTGAATTATGGCTTAAACGATACATTGACAGCCGTCAGGATAAAGGTCCGGCCATTTTTGTAACAGAGAGACAGCCACACAGGATGAGTATTGCCCAAATGAGGTATTACATTAAGAAAATCTCAGCGCGTGCCGGCATAGATAAGGAAATTCATCCCCACCAACTCAGACACAGCTATGCTACCCATTTATTGAATAATGGAGCACCAGTTGAAGTTATCCAAAGCCTTTTGGGCCACGAGAAAAGTGAAACCACTCGAATATATGCCCAACTAAGCGGAAGGCTGAGACAGGAGTTTTACCAGAAATACTTCTAATAAAGCGAGGAAGCAACGCAAATTATGCGTTGCTTCTGTACTCTTGCACAAAGTCAGTAAGGTACCAAATTAATATTTTTCATACCAAGATACATAAAGTAATATAACCTCAACATTTCATTCCCATTGCTTTAGTAATTCAATAATTTCTATTTGTACATGTTCATCCCAACCGTTTTTTGCTCTTTCTAAACATCCCGACATGTCTGCTCCGTTTTCTAGCAAAAATGACGCAATCTCAACAAAGCCAAAATAACAAGCAATTATTAAAGGAGTTCGGCCTAAACGATCCAATTGATTCACATCAGCACCTTTTAGAACTAAATGTTTTGTAAAATCAATATTTCTATAGTGAACAGCCCAGTATAAAAGACTTTGCCCCTGAAAAACTTCATTAACATCGCATGTGTTTAAATATTCTTTAAACCCATCAATATCATTTCTATGCACTAAATTTGTAAAATTCACAGTAACCAGCCTCTTTTATCTTCTAGATCCAATGAATATCTAGTTTTAACATAATTCTTAAGAATCCATGATTTCAACATATTAACCAGCTTATTTAGTTAAGTATAGATACCCTATTATTAACAAACACTTTTTTACACTTCAAGTACTATCTTTGTTTCCATGGCTTCTAGTAATAAACAAACTTCCGTAACGCCTCTTATTAAATCAATAGTCAGTTATTTTTATCTCCTTTAATACCAATACTGTTATAAACAGTTAAAGGAGGATCAAAATGAATGGAATAAAAAGTGTTGCAATATACTGTCGTGTGAGCACTGAAGAGCAAGCAAGTGAAGGCTATAGTATTTCTGCACAATTACACACTTTGCGTCAATATGCTTCTTTATATGGTTGGCATATTGCAGAGGAGTATGTTGATGAAGGTATTAGTGGTAAGGACATTAAAGGCCGCCCTGCATTGCAAAAGCTTATTGCTGAGGTTGACAAGAATAAATATCAGGCTGTCCTTGTTTGGAAGATATCTCGTCTTTCTCGAAATATGTTGGATACTCTTGTATTACTAGAAAAATTTGAGGTGTATGATGTGAAATTCATCTCATATTCAGAGAACTTTGATACAGCTACCCCAATTGGGAAATTGGTTGTGCAATTGATGGCTTCTATTGCTGAGATGGAGCGAAATACCCTATCTGAAAACGTTAAACTCGGAATGACACAAAGAGCGAAAGAAGGTAATTGGAACGGAGGAGTAGTATTCGGATATGACTCCATAAAGAAAGAGCTCGTTATAAATCCTGATGAGGCTAAAATTGTTCAACATATTTTCCAAATGTACGCTGATGGAAAGGGACTTAAAGCTATAACTAACCATCTAAACAAGGCAGGTTACCGCACCAAAAGGAATCGACATTTTTCTATAAATGGTATTGCCACCATATTGGATAACCATATCTATATTGGAAAAATACGTTGGCTACAAGTTGAAAACTGGGATAAAAAACGAAGACGCGGGAAAAACCCCAACCCTATTTTAGTGGATGGAAAACATGAAGCAATTATATCCCATGATCTTTGGAGTATTGTTCGAGCAAGGAGACAAAGTAAATCCTTTAAACAACGTCAATCTAATGAGCCATTTCTATTAAGCGGTATTCTTCGCTGTCCTGATTGCGAGCAAGGCATGGTACCATCAATAACAACTTATACACTTAAAGATGGAAGCAAACGGAAGCATCGCTACTATGTATGTGGGAATTTCCACAACAAAGGTTCTGCTGCTTGTAAAACGAATTCAATTAAAGCTTACGAGGCCGAAGATGCAATCATTAATCGTATAACCTCGTTCCTAAATGATTCAGAAGACTTCCTTAAGAGCATTGATAACATTAATAAGGAAAACATTCAATCGAACAAAGAAATAAAAGAACAACTAGACGTAATTCAACTACAACTGGATGAAACAGATGCCATGCAAGCGAAATATATGGAAGCATTTGAGCAAAGTTTGTTTCCTATAACTATCTTACAAGATCGGTTACAAAAGGTGTCTAAACAAATAAGTGAATTAGAACAAAATAAAAATGAACTTAGCACTCAACTAAGTTCATCTGAATTCAAGGTTATTAAACCTGACTTGATTAAGCATTTATTAGAAAAATACGTTGAAGCATTCCAACAATCTTCCAGAGAGAAGAAAAAGCAACTTTTTCAACTTTTACTTAAAAAAGTAACAGTAAAGCAATCTGTTTCTCGTTCTCGAACTGTAGACAAAATTGAACTAGATTTTGACTTTTCCGAAGTCAATTTGTCCAAGACATTTACACTGATCCACTCACTTTACTTTGAACCAGATGATACAGAGGAAACGCCCTCTTTTTTTCCTGATTCAAACGACAAAATGCCTCCTTATCTTCAAATTTTTTTGCCTCTATTTATGGTACGGTTCACCGCGATTGATCCTGTAAGCCCGATAGATTTGCTCGACGAGGATCAAACGCATTAATTGGTGAGGGAAAGTCATTTTGGAGAAGGAAAGTTGCTCATCTGCCCTCTTCAAAACTTCATCGCTCAGTCCCAGAGATCCACCGATGACAAAAGCGATTTTACTTTTTCCGTACGTCGCTAGTTTATCGAGAGTGTCTGCAAGCTCTTCTGACGATTTGAGTTTCCCATTAATGGCTAATGCGATGACATATGTATCTGGGCCAATTTTTGCGAGGATTCGCTCTCCTTCTTTTTGCTTGACCTGGACCATTTCAGTTTCGCTCAATTCCTCCGGTGCTTTTTCATCTGGTACTTCGATGACTTCCACTTTTGCATAGCTTCCGAGTCGTTTTAGGTACTCCTCAATCCCCTGTTTCAGGTATTTTTCTTTTAATTTTCCAACCGTCACGATCGAGATATTCACAGCCATCCCCACTTTACAAACAGATTACAAACAGTTTACAAACAAGATATCCACAATAGTTATCCACATATTCACATCACTATCCACATTTAGTAGGCGATCATTCGTTCGCCACAATATATACAGCAGGTTGTCCACAGTATCCACAGACAAACTCCGACTTATCAACAGACTCTAACTTTGTTAATTGTGGTGCTACCTCAAACTCATCAACCGCTTCATCCAGCGCTAATTCAACATGTTCACCGCAGCAATACTTCATAACACTCATCCCTTCAACTTCATTTTATATAATTATCATTTGCTTAAATTCACTTTTAAATTTATCCACAATGACCATTTTAACACAAAAAAACAGGAAGCATTTCGCCTCCTGTCATTATCCACAACTCCTATAATGTTTCTCCGCCTAACTTCATTGTTGTTTCTTCCAGTTGGCCATTTCGATAATACTTGACCTGCATGTCATCGCCAACCTTCTTTTTATTGTAAAGGTGCTTGCGCAGATCAACAACATCCCGGATTTCCTCGCCATCCATTTCAACAATGACGTCATACTCCTTCAATCCTGCCTGGGCTGCAGGAGAATTGGGCTGTACGCCTCTAACTGCAACACCATAGGTAATTTCCTTCGGCAGCTTCAACGTGTTTTCCTGGTGGTAGGCTGAAATTTCATTTACGGAAGCTAATTCTACACCCATGAATGGACGTTTTACTTCCCCAGTCTTCTCTAAGTCTTCAATAATTGGTGCAGCGTAATTAATGGGAATAGATAATCCAATTCCTTCGACAGCACTCTGGGCGATTTTCATTGAGTTAATTCCTATCACCTGGCCTTCAATATTGATCAAGGCCCCTCCGCTGTTGCCGGGGTTAATCGCTGCATCTGTCTGTAAAACTTCTGCCTGCCAATCGGGAGTTCCATCCTGATTGATATCGACTGGAATCGCACGTTCTAAACCAGAGATAATTCCCTGTGTAACAGAACCTGAAAAAGTAAGTCCGAGTGGATTACCAATCGCGATGACTGGCTCACCAGGCTTCAGCTTATCAGAGTTGCCAAATTCGGCTACGACTTTAATTTCGTCAGCTGGTACTTCCAACACGGCCAGATCAGTCCAGATATCACTTCCTAAAAGCCTGGCGGGAATTTTCGTGCCATCACTCAGGCTGACTTCAAGTTCGGAGGCTTCCGCCACGACATGATGGTTTGTGACTATATAGGCTTTGTCACCTTCCTTCTTATAAACTACGCCAGATCCTGTTCCGCCTGATTCCTGGGATTCGCCCCAGAAGCTTGTGCTCCCCTGGATATTCGTAATGCCGACTACTGCATCTCCAGCTTTGTCGACTGCGTCGGTAATTTGCGAGTATACATCAATCGATACATTCTTTTTAGTAGTTTTGCCTTCTCCACTTTCTTCAGAACGCTCTTCGTCAGTTGCCGCTGTTTGATTATGAGGTTCAATTTTGTATGGCAGCACATCCAAGTTAGCTAATATAGGAATCGAGAAGATCACCAATAATGCACCTATGATAGCGCCTGCCAGGCTAGCCCAGAAAAAGCCGCCTTTACTTCTGTTCTGCGGTTTATACCGGCTTTGATAATCCTGATCATAATAACCCAATGTCCACCAATCCTTTCATTGACCAATAGATACGTTAGTTATTCTTATACAGATTATTATACTATCAGTAATGCTGATTTCTAAAACATAAGCCCCTCTTATCCTCGGGAAAATAAAAAGGAGCAAAAGCAATCAATCCAGATGCATTTACTCCTTTTACCTATAAATTTCATTCTATAAACAAGTTAAATTGCTGTCAAAGGTGTCGGAGTCTTAGGATCTGTATCTATCAAATCGAATTGTTCTCCTACTAAGATGCCCCTTCCTTCGAGGGTCTGGCTAACTGACATCCTTGCAAGGTCCTTCATATTGTTATCCGTACTTAAGTGGGCTAGATAAATCCTTTTTGTATTATCTCCAGCGACTTCGCT
The DNA here is from genome assembly GCF_018613315.1 of Bacillus sp. ISL-37. GTDB lineage: Bacteria > Bacillota > Bacilli > Bacillales > Cytobacillaceae > Mesobacillus. The sequence goes on from NZ_JAGGQL010000025.1 coordinate 10,721, forward strand.
CATCGCGACTGCGGCATCCTCATTCGAGACATGACCGTAATCGCTCAGGATCCGGCGCTTGACGCTCCACGGATATCTCCCCATCCTCAGCATCTGGACATCATGGTTACTTTCGAACACATATGCATCAGCATTAGAGATGATCCCCTTCATCCTATCGCTGACATAGCCTGTGTCTGTGATGAGCACCAATTTTTTTCCGTCTTTATGGAAAACGTAGAACATCGGCTCAGCCGCGTCATGCGAGACACCGAAGGATTCGATGTCCAATCCGCCAAAAGTTTTAACGTTCTCCATGTCAAAGGAGAACTTCTGGTCAAGCGGGACTTCTCCAATCAATCCATCCATCGCTTTCCATGTCTTTTCATTCGCATAGATTGGCAGTTTGTATTTACGGGCAACGATTCCTATGCCTTTTATATGATCGCTATGTTCATGCGTCACTAATATTCCAGAGAGGTCTTTCATTTCCCGGCCAATTTGCTTGAATAAAGCCTCCATTTGTTTGCCGCTTAATCCGGCATCCACCAAAAAGGACTGGCCCTCCGTCTCCACATAGATCGCATTTCCCGTACTCCCGCTGGCGAGAACACTAAAATGCAAACTCATATCTCTTCACTCCGTAGTTTTATTTTCTCCGTCAGACAACGGGATGACCCGACCTTCGAATGCATGTACAAAAAGGTTTTCCTTGCCATTGACTTCAATTCTCCACGTCGGTGTCACGACATGTGATGCAGTCAGTGAAACAAGAGTAGAATATCCTAATTCAAAATCGGTAATTTCACTCTTCGGCTTGAGCACACCTTTTTTATATAATGTTTCCAGCGCCCTTAATGGCGGCAGCAATTCTTCTGCATCCGAAAGTTCATCGATGATCTCCAAATACGTTTGCTTATACGAAGTCACTTCATTATCTTCGTTGAAGGAGAAAGTTAGTTTCGCATTGCTATTATAGTAGAACGTTTTACTATCATGCTCTTGATAATACGTAATGGTCCCTGTCTCATCATTTTTACTCCAGAACTTATACTGTTCACCAGCAAAAATGTTCGTTTTTATAAAATCAGACAGCTCCGCTGGCTGGAACTTGCTAGTTAATTTAATTGGCTTTTCCAGCTTGGCTTCAATAGATGTTCCGTCCCCGAGGCTGACTGTTTGTCCTTTGACTTTTGCCACTTCCTCAGTCGTGAATACTTTCGTTCTGACACTAAGATACTGCTCTTTCTTTTTTATATCAGGAAGTTCGCCATAGGTGATATCATCATTCCTCAGTTTTTCCTCAAGGGGTGCTTCCTTTGGAATTTCATACTGGGCCGCATCCCTTGTATTCATAAACTGGTACACGAGATATATATCCAGGACGAGGAAAGTGAGAATAAAGATTGTCTTGATCCTACTCCAATCCATTATTCAATTCCTCCTCCCATATCAGCTGCCGCCATTCCTGATCGTATAAATAAAACCAGCCTGGCTCCAGCAGGATTAATGAATCTTCTGGTCCCTGGGTCATATAGTAGCCTGGCATTAGGTTTTGCAGCAATTCCGACTTAAAGTCCTTCTTGCTTTGCAGGTAATCCAGCGCTTCATATCCAGACGGCAATGTCTTGGTGACGACATCTGGATTCAAAGGCAGCTCCAGGTGGAATCCAGGGCGTACATATCTGCTGATTTCCGATTGTCTCCACTGCTGATAGATCTCTGACATCCCTATCTGGTTGAACACAGGATATCCTTCCTTGCTGTAAAGACGGAAAAGAACGTTCTGGTTAAAATCATCTTTATAAACATAACGATAAGGTTCCGTCCAGCCACCATGGTTATTAACAAACTCGATACTCTTCTGGAGAACATTGTTGGTGCCGATGACTGAATCACCACTCCTGACAGGATTCACATAGTTAATCATGTTTGTTTCCGTGTCAACGATCATTTTACTGGCATCATCCGTATATTCCTCAATTCCATCGACTATACTGCGCTGTACAAAGCTCGGGTCCGTGAACAATGCTTCCTTGAATTGTTCGGAATCAAGGGGATTCTGATAGTAAGTGTGCAGCACCATCTTCACTTTTTCAGTTGGCAGGTAAATCTTCTTGATATCGGAAACAGTGTGAAGGAAATATGGCGTCAGCCTTTTTGCAGATTCATAAAATTGATTTGTAAAATCATTAATATAGGAAGGACTGACATTGCTGACGTAGGCTTCCTGATTTTTCTGCGAATAGAAATAGACAATCCCTTCCTGCTTTTGCTGGGTCTCTGAATTAATGATAATCCGGTCGAAATCAAATTTAGGTATATCCTTTTCGTCGATATTCAGTACCCTTTTATAAAGTTCAATCGGTACCTCATCAGGGAAAATAATTTCGGTATTCTCTCCCTGAGCAATCTTCTCATTAAATTCGCTGATCCGACCAGGATACTTCTCCATATCAAAGTACTTCCATTTTGAAATAGCTCCGATTATGTCATCAATATAGCCATTTCCTATAGAGCCAAACTGTTTACCATTCACATGGTAGATCACCTGGTGTGGCTTGACGATTTTCTTAATTTCCTTCTGTGTGGCTATGCTTATATCTTCAAAAGTCTTTTGATTGTTTACAATTTCATAGTCCGGCTGATATGTCCAGATATTCCAGGTTAAAAAACCACTTAGAACAACGAGCACTGTTAAAATAACGGTTTTAATATTTTCATATGTCATGACCAATCATCCTCTGCACTTCGGTCATAAGGAAGCGTAAATTGAACAGTCGTTCCTTTTCCTTCAACGCTTTCTGCCCAAATCCTTCCCCCGTGGGCATTAACCATTTCCTTGGCAATAGCCAGTCCAAGGCCTGTGCCGCCAAGCTTGCGAGTCCTGGCTTTATCGACTCGATAGAACCGATCAAATATTTTATCAAGGTTATCTTTCGGGATGCCAACACCTTCATCAGAAATACTAGCAACAATCTTGTCATCCAGCTCTTTCACTCTGAACGTAATCGTTCCGCCTTCTGGCGAATACTTCATGGCGTTAGAAATGATATTATCGAGTACTTGCGTGATTTTATCTTCATCTATTTCTACGAAAAACGCATCCATGGGGATTTCCCTTATGAAGGATACATTTTGTTCCTTCGTCATTTCGAACCGATCAATAATCCGGTTAAAAAAGACCGGGAAGTTGACCCATTCCTTTGAGAGGCGATAATCTACACTATCCAGTTTCGAAAGCTGCAGTAAATCGTTGACAAGGCGAATCATCCGCTCCGTTTCACCTCTGGTAGTCTCAAGGAAGTTTGGAGCGATTTCCTCATCCCTCCATGCTCCTTCCGCTAACGCTTCAAGGTAGCTGCGCATCGTAGTCAGCGGAGTCCGTAACTCATGGGAAACATTGGCAACGAATTCGCGTCTTTCCATATCGATTTTTTCTTGTTCAGTAATATCATACAGGACTGCAATCAATCCATTTACAAAGCCGCTTTCCTTCTGTATGACCGAAAAGTTTGCCCGAAGGATGAATGGCTTGCTTTTCGTACTGTAATCCAGGACAATCGAGTCTTTCTCCTGAAGCAAGTCATCAAAAGTATAATTCTCATCTAGTCCAAGTACAGAAACTAACGGCCGCGACAGCACTGTTTCACGTGGAACACCGAGCATCTGTGCAGCTGGGTCATTTATGAGGATGATGCGTCCTTTCCGGTCAGTCGAAATGACACCGTCGGTCATATAGGAAATGACAGAGGAAAGCTTTCTTTTCTCTCCTTCAGTTGTTGCCTGTGCCTCTTGCAGCTTTTTCGTAAGATTGTTGAAAGTGATCGCAAGTTGGCCAATTTCATCGTAACCATACACTTTAACCTTTCTTGAAAAGTTGCCGCGCGTCATGGCCAGCGCCTGTTTACGCATATCCGATATCGGTCTCGTGATTGTCTGTGCCAGTAAGACTCCTAAAATGGCTGTAAAAATCAGGGCAATGGCTGTTCCAGTAGCCAGGATTTTATTGATATCATTCATCTGGTCAAAAATGTCATCAATCTTGGCAACAAGATAGACAGCGCCTATCGCTTCACTATTATGCATGATAGGTGTTGACAGTACCCAGACCCTTTTCCCCGCTTTCAACTGGATGACGTCTTCATCTTCTTCAAAGATGATCGAACGCTTGATCTTGACGTCAGGAGTCCTCTGTCCCACCATGCCTTGATTGCTAAGGCTTGATGTTCCAAGTATTTTAAAGCTGCTCCCATCAATTACACGAATTTCTGAAATATCAGAGGCCTTATTATAATCTCTTAAGATCTGCCTGATCGCTTCCTCTTTCGTGGGATCTTCTTTCCCGCGTTCTTTTACCAACTCTTCCTGGATATCATAAACCAGCAGGTCCACACGGGATTTTACAGATTCCTGGTAATTCGTCATCAGGGTCGTCTCAAGTTTGCGGACAAAGTAAACTCCGATGATTTGCATGGCAACGAGAATAAGCAGGACGTATATAAGCACAAATTTAAGGTGTATCGAACGAAAAAAACCTACCTTTTTCATTCCTGCCCTTACTCCTGCTCAGAGTTTCTTAAATAATAGCCTACTCCTCGTCTTGTCACGATCCACGTCGGATGGCTTGGGTTGTCCTCGATCTTTTCTCGCAAACGTCTTACAGTAACGTCTACTGTACGGACATCTCCATAATAGTCATAGCCCCAAACTGTTTGCAGCAGATGCTCCCTTGTCATGACTTGTCCAATATGCTTGGCAAGGTAGTGAAGAAGCTCGAATTCACGATGCGTCAATTCGATTGTTTCTCCTCTTTTGGAAACAACATAAGCGTCAGGGTGGATGGTCAATGAGCCAACAGCAATTTCATTTGATTCTTCTTGCTCATCTTCCTTGATCGCATTCTGCTGATGGCGGCGTAGGTTTGCTTTTACCCTTGCAATCAATTCTCTTGTGCTGAATGGCTTCGTGACATAGTCATCTGCCCCAAGCTCAAGTCCAAGCACTTTATCAATTTCAGAATCTTTAGCAGTAAGCATGATAATCGGCATCTCGTATTTTTTGCGTACTTCACGGCAGACCTCCATGCCATCACGCATAGGCAGCATGATATCCAGCAGGATCAAATCAGGCTGGATTTCCTCCACCATTTCAACTGCCTGGTTTCCATCATATGCACAGTAAACATCGTAACCCTCTTTTTTCAAGTTGAACTGTAGAATATCTGCAATTGGCTTTTCATCGTCTACTACCAGGATTTTTTTCTCCATACCAATTCTCCTTTTTCAAACCAAATTTATAACCTTATATGAATAATTCTTATCTTTGTAAAAATGCTATCTTATCTATTTTACTTTAAAACAGAGAAAAACTGAATTTTTCTGTTATACAACTTCTATTCTTCTCTTCCCAATTGTACCAATCCTGCCCATAACAATAAAATAACTATGATTGCGAACTTTTATTTTAAAGGCAAATCTCTAATGAAAAAAGTCTCTAGTTTGACTAGAGACTTTTTTATAAATGGATCACTTTCGATTTAATTTAGAAAGTGGATCGATAATCTTGCCGTTTTGATATACTTCAAAATGAAGATGAATTCCAGTGGAATTACCTGTTCTTCCCATGATCCCGATACTCGAACCGCGGGAAACTGTCTGGCCTACGCTAACTGAGATGGATGCAAGGTGTGCATACATCGTGCGGTAGCCGTTATTGTGGTCGATGATGATTTTGTTGCCGTATCCATCACCCTTATTACCAGCATATACTACGTTCCCATTATCAGCAGCCTTGATAGTGTAGTTGCTTGGTCTCGCGATATCGATTCCTTTATGCATCCTGCTCCAGCGATAGCCCTGGCGGCTCGATACATATCCGCCGTTTGTCGGCCATACGAAAGTACCATCTCCGCGTGAAGGAACAACTTTTGTTCCTTTGATGACGATTTCCTTAACGGGCTCTTCAAGCACTTCTTCATTTATAACTTCTCTCTTGATTTCCTTGCCGTTTTGTTCAGATACGGAGTAGGTAGTGCCTTTCAATCCAACTTGGCCTTCCTGCTGCTTTTTCGTATCTCCCTTGAACATGGAAGAGTCTTCTTTAATTTCTCTTTCGAAAGGCACTTCTTTTTGTTCGTAAACCTGGCGATCGACCACGACTTCGACGAATGGCTTCAAGACAGTCACATTCAATTCCTGTCCTGGTTTTAGTACAGCGTCTTCAGTAAGACCTTCATTTAAAGAAAGTAATTCAGCAAGCTTCAGGTTATGTGAATTCGCAATGTTTCCTAACACATCCCCTTCTTTAACCTGGTACTTCTGTTCCTCTAAAGTACCCTTTTTAAGGAGCTCGACCGCTTCCGCTATAGAAAGTACTTTTCCAGGATCAACTTTTTCATCAGCATGTGAAACTTCACGAGTTAAATAAACGTCTATTATACGAGTTTCATTTGCTTTTACTTCGGGTACTGGTAGATTAGGAGTTTCTTTTCTACTCTCCACCTCGGCTAATTCTTCTTCAGTAACGTGTTCTAGCATTAATGTCCTAAGGACTTCATTTGCTGCTTCTTGATCTTTTACATAAGCAACAGACTGTTCACCGATCACAATAGCGGATGCTTCAGCCTGGACATTCAACTCGTCTTTAAGAACATCTAGTACTTCATTTGTATTTGTATTGTCAGCTGAGCTGAACACCTGCTCAGGAACAAAAGACACATCTAACCCAAGCTCGACATCAAGATCTGCGTATTCCTTCTCAACGGATGTCAACTTATCTTCTACCAGCTGTTCTACTTGCGCCTTATCTGTAACAGTTCCTACAAATTTATTATTTACATAAACATGATACATTGTTGTTAAGTCTGAATCCGCCGCAAGTGCAGAATTCCCTGCACCAAAAGACAATGCAGCTACAGTTACCGCTGCCATGATTGACTTTTTTATTGCTGGCTTCATCTCTTTAGATGTTTTGCCGGCAAGATTGGACAGCCTATGTTTTAAATTATTCATCCTGATCCTCCTACAACGGTCAAACACTATTAGTCTAGTTCTAAATAACTATTATCTGATAATTGTACCTTTATACTTTACCATATAATGTATCGTTAGGAAGACTAGTCTTCATTATGTAACAAAAATGTATAATAGCTGACATTTTATTACGATATTTGTCAGTTAAATGGAATTCGGTGTCAGCATATTTTCCTATCTCTTTTATTAAAAATGAGCAGAAAACCTAGTAATATCAGCGTATTCTCCTACTTTAGGAGCATAATTAATGAACAATGTTGTTAATAGCAACACAAACATGTTAAAAATAGGAAGTTTATCTTTATGTTACATAAATGTTACAAAAAAAAGAGAGCATGTCATATGACACGCTCCCTTTTTTAATGGCTCAGGACGGAATCGAACCGCCGACACAAGGATTTTCAGTCCTTTGCTCTACCGACTGAGCTACTGAGCCAAGATAAAATGTTGTTCCCTAAACTTTGATTGGTTTAGGTCCTTTGCTCGAATGACCTTGCGGTCTTTCTCGCAGGTTGCCGCAGATGCTTAATCGATGATGTGAGCAACCTGCTCTACCGACTGAGCTACTGAGCCAAGATATTATTTAATTTTTCGCTAAGCCTTTTAAGGATGTTTATTTTCGCTGCGCGAAAAAAACTAAGTGACCCCTACGGGATTCGAACCCGTGTTACCGCCGTGAAAGGGCGGTGTCTTAACCGCTTGACCAAGGGGCCAGATATTAAGTTGATCCTTTTTCTCTGAGTTAAGGAAGTTTATTTTCGCTGTCGCGAATCTAAGGAAGATTATTTTTGCTGACAAAAATCTAAGGAAGTTTATTTTCGCTGTCGCGAAAAAAACTTGGTGAGCCATGAAGGACTCGAACCTTCGACCCTCTGATTAAAAGTCAGATGCTCTACCGACTGAGCTAATGGCTCGTAATATGTTTCAACCCTAAACGAAGTTTTGTTTGATACAGTGCTCAAAAGACCTTCGGCCTTTCTCGCAAGTTGCCGCTGAAGCGAACTCCTGGATGCAAGCAACTGACTGAGCTAATGGCTCGTAATATATACAAACTTTATCACTTTTTGTCGAATCAGTGACAACGTTGTTTATATTACCATAGCATTTTATTGTTTGTATATATCTTTTTAAAATATTTTTTGCTTTTTCATGTTTTTCTTCGTAGTTCACTCTGCTTTCCTTAAATTTGTTCCATTTTATAATAGAGGTTTACTAAAATACGGGTTAATTCCGCGAAGTTAGGTTGTTTTCCCGCGAAAAGGAATGGTATTCCCGCGAAAAACCACATTAATTCCGCGAATTCAAACCGGAATCCCGCGAACTGGAAACAGCTGGAATTACCGCTATAAAAAACAAGCCCCCGATCCTAATCATCGGGGGCTTGATCAATAATTATTATGATCTCCACGGGCTGCGGACGACGTTTGTCTGGGTGCGGTCCGGGCCGACTGAGAAGATGGATAATGGGATGCCTGTCAGTTGTGAGATGCGCTCAAGATAGTGTCTTGCGTTTTCTGGCAGTTGGTCTAGTGATTTCACACCTGTGATGTCTTCTGTCCAGCCTGGCAGCTCCTCGTAGACTGGCTCACATTCAGCGAGTGTCTTAAGGCTTGCCGGGAATTCTTCAATTAACTCACCCTTGTAGCGGTATGCTACACAGATTTTGAGCGTTTCAATTCCCGTTAAAACATCGATAGAGTTCAACGATAAATCAGTGATGCCGCTGACACGGCGGGCATGGCGGACAACGACGCTGTCGAACCAGCCGACACGGCGCGGGCGGCCTGTTGTCGTACCGTATTCTCGTCCTACTTCGCGAATCTGGTGGCCGATTTCGTTATCTAACTCTGTAGGGAATGGTCCGTCACCGACACGAGTCGTATAAGCTTTTGAAACTCCTACGATATGGGTGATTTTCGTTGGTCCTACACCTGAACCAATGGTGACACCGCCAGCTACGGGATTGGATGATGTAACAAATGGATATGTTCCCTGGTCGATATCGAGCATGACGCCCTGTGCACCTTCAAATAGTACACGTCGTCCTTCATCCAAAGCATCATTCAAAACGACAGATGTGTCGACCACATAATCTTTGACTTGCTGACCATACTCGTAATACTCGTCTAAAATATCCTCAAGCTTAAATCCTTCAGTTTCATAGATGCGCTCGAGCAGGCGGTTCTTCTCCTCGAGATTGCGCTTTAGCTTCTCCTCGAAAACTTCCCTGTCAAGAAGGTCGGCAATCCTGATACCAGTTCTCGCAGCTTTGTCCATGTATGCAGGACCTATCCCCTTCTTGGTCGTTCCTATTTTATTGGCACCCTTGCTCGCTTCTTCCACTTCATCAAGTTTCAAGTGATACGGAAGAATGACGTGCGCGCGATTGCTGATTCGCAGGTTGTCTGTCGTAACGTTTTTATCGTGAAGATAGGCTAGTTCCTTCACGAGCGCTTTTGGATCCACAACCATGCCGTTTCCGATAACACTGACTTTATCTCTATAGAAAATCCCTGATGGAATCAAATGCAATTTATATGTTTCACCATTAAACTTTATTGTATGTCCTGCGTTGTTCCCTCCCTGGTAACGGGCAATCACTTCAGCATTTTCTGAAAGGAAGTCAGTAATCTTCCCTTTTCCTTCGTCTCCCCATTGTGTACCAACTACTACTACGGATGACATAAAAAAAGCACCTCCAAAGGTATACGGTTAATTTTTTTCCGCTTCAAACATATAAAGTTTACCAGTAATAATACTATAAAGTCAATTAAACACGAACATTAATTTTATATTATAATTATTTCGTTCGTAAAACCCTACATCCTATATATACTAAATAAAATATCAGCAAAAAAAAGAGAATCAATCCATAAGGATCAATTCTCATTATGCCCCAGGTGGAGCGTACGATTCGTCATACCTGTTTTCAATGTTGACGAATTTATTGTATTCTTTTACGAATGCCAGCTTTACGGTTCCTACCGGGCCGTTACGCTGCTTGGCAATGATGATCTCAATGATGTTCTTGTCTTCGGATTCCTTATCATAATAGTCATCACGGTAAAGGAAGGCTACGATATCGGCATCCTGCTCAATTGAACCGGATTCACGAATATCAGACATCATCGGACGCTTGTCCTGTCGCTGTTCCACTCCACGGGAAAGCTGGGACAGTGCGATGACAGGGACCTGCAATTCACGCGCTAACTGCTTAAGGGAACGGGATATCTCAGATACTTCCTGCTGACGGTTTTCGCCGGCACGTCCGCTCCCGAGGATCAACTGCAAATAGTCAATCATGATCATGCCCAGTCCTTGTTCCTGCTTTAGGCGGCGGCATTTTGACCTGATATCGGTAATTTTGACACCCGGAGTATCGTCAATGAAGATTCCTGTATTCGACAGGCTTCCCATTGCCATCGTCAACTTGCCCCAGTCCTCATCAGTCAGGGAACCTGTACGAAGCCTCTGGGCATCGATATTTCCTTCCGCACAAAGGACACGCATGACAAGCTGTTCTGCCCCCATCTCCAAACTAAAGATCGCGACATTCTCTCCTGTCTTTTTCGCAACGTTCTGGGCGATATTCAAGGCGAATGCTGTTTTACCAACAGAAGGACGTGCGCCAACGATGATCAAATCGTTTCGCTGAAAGCCAGCTGTTATTCGGTCAAGCTCGGTAAAGCCAGTCTCAAGGCCGGTGATATCACCTTGACGGTTATGCATTTCCTCAATATTATCGTATGTCCTGACAAGGACATCTTTTATATTATGGAAGGCTCCTCCGCCTTTGCGTTGGGCAACCTCCATTATGTTCTTTTCTGCTTCGGCAAGTAATGCTTCGACTTCATCCTCACGCATATAGCCATCTTCAGCGATGCCTGATGCTGTCCGGATCAGCCTTCTCAGCAATGACTTTTCTTCTACGATTCTAGCATAATACTCTATATTAGCAGCCGTCGGGACGGATGCAGCCAATTCACTTAAATAACTGACCCCGCCAACGTCTTCAATCAGCTTGGATGAAGCAAGCTCTTCTGTGACGGTTACAAGGTCGATTGCTTTACCTTTATCATTCAAATCCAGCATGACGCTGAAGATTTTCTGGTGTGCTACGCGGTAAAAGTCTTCTGGTATAAGTAATTCTGAAGCAAGAGTTAAAGCTGATGGCTCTAAAAAAATTGCACCAATTACGGCTTGTTCCGCTTCCATGTTTTGCGGCGGAAGTCGATCCGCGAATAATTCACTCATCTGCCTGCCCCCTTACAAAGTGACTCTCTTTCCTCAATGAAAAAGATGACCAGAAGAACCGATCATCTATTTTCTGTAACTATATTATTTTATCATGTTTAAGGCTATATGGAACTGTAAATTATTTACCTTCTTTAATGTGGACATTCAAAGTTGCCAGAACATCCTTATGAAGCTTTACTGGAACCTTTGTGTATCCAAGTGTGCGAATAGCATCCTGAAGCTCAATTTTCCGCTTATCAAGCTTGATGCCATTAGCTTTTTGTAGTTCATCAGCAATCTGCTTGCTTGTGATTGAGCCGAAAAGACGGCCATCTTCTCCGGATTTCGCGGATAATTCAACTGTAACTTTTTCCAGCTTTTCCTTCAAAGCTTTCGCATCTTCAAGCTCCTGCTGAGCCACTTTCTCTTCTTTCTTCTGCTGTGCGTTCAGGGAACTCATAGCCGCTTGATTTGCTTCAACTGCAAGACCCTGTTTAATCAGGAAATTGTGTGCGTAGCCATCTGCCACATTTTTGATTTCGCCTTTTTTGCCTTTTCCTTTAACGTCCTTCAAAAAGATTACTTTCATTCTTTTTGTCCCCCTTCTAAATAATCCTCTATCGCATTTTGTAAAAGTGTTTCTGCCTCATCCGTAGAGATATCATACATTTGCGTCGCAGCATTGGTTAAATGCCCGCCACCTTGGAGATTTTCCATGACCACCTGGACATTGATTTCCCCAAGCGATCTTGCGCTGATGCCTACCGTGTCTTCTGATCTTTTGGAGATCACGAAGGACGCTGACACGCCGTCCATCGTCAGGAGTGTATCTGCTGCCTGTGCAATCAGGACCTGGTCACAGTAAACATCGTCTTCTCCTTTTGAAATGACAATGCCATCCCGGTAAAAATAAACATTCTCTATAATTTTTGCTCTTTTGATATAAGTATTAATATCTTCTTTTAAGAACTTCTGTACAAGAACAGTATCCGCTCCATGGCTTCGCAGGTATGATGCAGCGTCAAAAGTACGGGCCCCTGTCCTTAAGGTGAAGCTTTTCGTGTCGACGATGATTCCTGCCAATAAAGCAGTAGCCTCAAGCATCTGGATTTTTCCATTCTTCGGCTGGTATTCTAGCAATTCCGTTACAAGCTCAGCCGTCGATGAAGCGTAAGGCTCCATATAGACGAGCAGCGGATTTTTAATAAATTCCTCACCGCGGCGATGGTGATCAATCACGATTACGTTCTCAATCCGGTTCAATAGTCTTTCATCGATGACAAGTGAAGGTTTATGAGTATCGACAACGACAAGCAATGTGTCGTCAGAAGCAATTTCATATGCCTGTTCTGGTGTAATGAATCTTGAGTAAAGAGATTCGTTTTCCTTAATCTCATCCATCAAGCGCTGTACACCTGTATCAATCTCATTTTTATTATACACAATAAAGCCTTCACGCTTGTTCATTTGTGCTACTTTAAGGATACCTATTGACGAACCAATTGCGTCCATATCCGGATTCTTGTGTCCCATGATCAAGACCTTATCACTTTCGATAACGAGTTCCTTCAATGCATGAGAAATGACTCGCGCCCTTACCCTTGTGCGCTTTTCAACAGGATTCGTCTTGCCGCCATAAAACTTAACTTTGCCGTTAGGCTGTTTGATCGCTACCTGATCGCCGCCACGTCCCAAAGCCAAGTCCAGACTGGACTGCGCCTGACTTCCGAGCTCAGGAAGCGAGGAGTAACCCGTACCAACACCAATGCTCAAAGTTAATGGGACATTCTGCTTCGATGTTGTTTCCCTGACTTCATCGAGAATCGTAAATTTTCCTTTTTCGAGCAGCTGGAGAATATGTTCACTAAAAACAGCGATGAATCGTTCTGAAGAAACCCTCTTAAGGAATACTCCATTATTGGTAGCCCATTTATTTAAAATGGAGGTAACAAGACTGTTCAAGCTACTTTTCGTCTGGTCATCCATTCCCTGAGTCAGTTCCTCATAGTTATCAAGATAAATAATCGAAATGACTGTGCGCTCATCATGGTACATTTTTTCAATTTCTGCCTGTTCGGTCACATCGAAAAAGTAGAGCAGCCTTTCCTCAGGTTTGTGAATAATCCTAAACTTCCGGTCATGAAGAGTAATGATTTCAGTTTCTACCTCTTGCTTAATCAATGGAATGACCGCATCGGCTACATCATAAAGCGATTTGCCGACAAGCGAGTCTTCATTGAAACTAGCAGCAATGAAAGGATTCGTCCACTCAATATAATAGTCGTCATTGATCAGCATGATTCCAATCGGCATTTCCATCAATGCTTCCTCGCCGACTTTTTTTACCCGATAAGACAGCGTGGAAATGTAGTCTTCCGTCTCCTGCCTAATTATATGGTTCACTTGAAAAATGAGATATATCAACAGGCCAGTGAGAATGAACCCTGCTGCTCCTATAATCCAGTTATAGTAAGACAGAAATCCAATTAGCACCAGTGTTACGGCCATCAATCCATACAATGGATAACGTATTTGCCGCCTCTCTAAATAAGAAGGCATGTGCTCAGCTCCTAAAGCGTTAGTTTCTGATTACTTCTTCTCCCCAAGACGTTTTCTTAAGTCAAACCCTAAATCAATTATACCTAATATCCTGACAATATAAAGAACAAATGGCAGGAGGAAGGTCAGGATAATGACGATGATTGGAACAGCTTTAGGATACCGTTTTACATGTGTTACATAAAAAACTAATGATAAACCCTGGAGAACCATCAGCATATGCAATATGAATGTAAGATTGGAAATCGCCCAGTACCAGTAAGTCCCTTTTTCCGGCTGCATGATTAATGCTGCTATCATCGCGATGAGATAGTACCATAAGATACTTTTTGGCAAATTCAATTCCCTGAATGGAGGCCAGGATGGCACCTTGATCCCAAAACGCTTCAAGAACGGGAACGAGACAAGCTGAAGCAGGAACACAATCAAAAATGAAGCCATGACGAACATGCTTGGCATAAGCACTTCCATCATATCGATCATTGTTTCAAATTGCTTGATGAGTTTCTCATCAGGGGTCTGCCCCATTTGTTCCAGCATTTTGATCGCCTGGTCAGTAGAGACACGAAAAGCCTCCATCAGTTCTTCGATAATATTAATTTTAAATAAGATGACCGACAATGCATATTGTGCCACCAAATTCAAAAGAAACACGAGGGAACCTGCTATGTATGCTGTAAACCTGCTTTTCCCTTTCCTGACCATGTATCCCATCACAGCACCAGTCGTCCCATATGCCAATGCAAGCGGGATTGCCAGAAGTGACCCTAGAATCATCGATAATAATACAGCTGCGATCGTAAACACAGCCGTACTTTTGCCGTCATACTTAGCACCGAAAAACAAGAATGGCAAAGAAAGAAAGAGGTTCACAACTAACCCCAGGCCAGGTATGTAAAAAGTGATCAACAATAAAACCGCAAAAATTGCTAACAGAATGGCTCCTTCCGTCAGCTTGTATGTATTCTTCATAATCCACCTCACAGAAATGCGTAAGTGCCTTGGTCAGCCTCGACAAGCGCTGGAGGGCCTGACAGTGAAGTCGTTCTTTGACTTCATTGGCAGGACCGAACTCGAAAAGCGAAGGCGACTGTCCAACTCCGACAAGCGTTGGAGGGCCTGGCGGTGAAGTCGCTCTTTGACTTCATTGGCAGGACCGAAACGTCTCGAGGAGTTAGGAGCCGCAGCTAGACAAGCGTCTCGAGAGGCTAGGCGCTGAAGCTAGACACAGAAAAGCATAAGCTCCTTGGTCGGCCTTAAGGTTCAAGCAAGATATTATAACTGAACCAAAGTAGCAACCATTTTTAAAATAACCGATAAGAACTATTTTATCTTCTAAAACTCTGACAAGCAAACGAAGTGTCTAATAGCTAATATAAAAGGCAGCGGGATGCCCCGCTGCCTTTTAAAAACCGATCATTATTCGCCTGAAACGTATGGCAGTAATGCCATTTGACGACTACGCTTGATCGCAACTGTCAATTTACGCTGATACTTAGCGCTTGTTCCAGTTACACGGCGTGGTAAAATCTTACCGCGCTCAGAGATGAATTTTTTCAAAAGATCTGTGTCTTTGTAATCGATCTTAGTGATTCCGTTTGCTGTGAAGTAGCAAACCTTACGGCGTTTTGCACGTCCGCCTCTGCGTCCACCCATTGCCATGGTCATTTCCCTCCTCTAAAGGTTTTGTATTGTAAGTCGTTAATATCCTTTGATTAGAAAGGTAAGTTATAGGTTTCATCTCTACCAAAGAAAAGGAACTGTCCTCTCTCTTTGAAGAAATTACACATTACTCAGAATGCAACAAATAAACCTTTAAACTGCACCCCTAAGATATAGATTACTCACTAAAATAAGTCAGTATAAATAATCTTACTGAAACGCTTAAATATCTCTTAAAGATTACTCACCGGAAATCTTATTAAACCATTGATATAAATGAGTTTCAGAACAAATTACACATTACTCACTATTACACTTCTCAAAATGGAAGATCATCATCTGAAATGTCGATCTGGCCGCCACCTGCAAATGGATCTTCATCTACTTTTGTATAACCTTGGTTCTGGCGTTGATTCTGATTCCCGAATGGGGAACCTTGATCATTTTGGCGGGAATAGTTGTTATCCCCTCTGTCTGAAGTTTGACCTTGACCTTGACCTTTTGGCTCAAGGAACTGAACACTCTCAGCAAGAACTTCTGTAACGTATACACGCTTACCATCTTGTCCTTCGTAGCTGCGAGTTTGAACGCGTCCATCAACACCTGCAAGGCTGCCCTTCTTCAAGAAGTTAGCAACGTTTTCAGCTGGACGGCGCCATACCACACAGTTGATGAAGTCAGCTTCTCTTTCCCCCTGCTGGTTGGTAAATGAACGATTTACCGCAAGAGTGAAAGTAGCCACCGCAACTCCATTCGGTGTGAAACGTAATTCAGGATCCTTGGTCAAACGGCCAACAAGAATGACACGATTCATCATCAGAATCAACTCCTTCCCCCCAGCTTGAATGTTCCATGTGAAACATTTTCCGCTGAAAGTTTATATTTATATCATTAATTATTCTTCTTCTCTAATCACGATGTGGCGAAGGATATCTTCGTTGATCTTAGCAAGACGAGAGAATTCCTCAACTGCTGCCGGAGTAGCGTTTACCTTAACAAGCTGGTAGTAGCCATCACGGAAATCATTGATTTCATAAGCTAGGCGGCGTTTGCCCCATTCCTTAGCTTCTGCAACTTCCGCACCGTTTTCTGTAAGGATTGTGCTGAAACGCTCAGTAAGAGCCTTTTTAGCTTCCTCTTCAATGCTTGGGCGGATGATGTACATAATTTCGTACTTTCTCATCACTGTCACCTCCTTTTGGTCTAAACGGCCCCATTACAGGGCAAGGAGTAATTGTTTAATTACTCACAAGATGAAATTATATCACAGAATATATTCAAAGGCAACGCTATGTATAGCAATTCTACTTTTCATATTCTGGACTATTAATTCCTTTAATGAAATACTAACATATGTTCGTGTTTTTGTCCATTTTAACTTTGGGAAATTCAAACCTTTTAAAAAAAAATAAAACCCTGCGAATTACGCAGGGTTCAGCTCATTAGACATTGAAACGGAAGTGGATGATATCTCCGTCTTTTACTTCATATTCTTTTCCTTCAAGGCGAACTTTTCCAGCTTCTTTGGCTGCTGCCATGGATCCGGCTGCAAGAAGGTCATCGTAATGTACTGTTTCTGCACGGATGAATCCACGCTCGAAATCAGAGTGAATGACACCTGCACACTGAGGTGCTTTCATGCCATGGCGGAATGTCCATGCACGGACTTCCTGGACGCCAGCTGTGAAATATGTTGCCAGACCAAGCAGACTGTAAGCCGCACGGATCAACTGGTCCAAACCTGATTCTTCAATCCCTAGTTCTTCAAGGAACATTTGCTTTTCTTCGCCTTCAAGCTCAGCGATTTCTTCCTCGATTTTGGCACTGATGACGATTACTTCTGCATTATCTTTTTGTGCAAACTCGCGGACTTTCTGTACATATTCATTTCCGCTTGGATCTGCGACATCCTCTTCACCTACGTTAGCAACATAAAGCATCGGCTTAATTGTAAGCAAATGAAGGTGTTTAACAATTTTCATTTCATCTTCAGTAAATTCGACCGCACGCGCTGGTTGTTCAGCTTCAAATGCATCGCGCAGGCGAGCCAGGATTGGAAACTCAATAGAAGCTTCCTTATCTTTTTGCTTAGCCAATTTCTCAACACGGCTAATTCTTTTTTCAACTGACTCCATGTCAGCAAGAATCAATTCCAGGTTAATAACCTCGATATCAGAAATTGGATCTACTTTACCGGCAACGTGAGTGATATTGTCATCTGCAAAACAGCGGACTACCTGGCAGATCGCATCTACCTGGCGAATATGGGAAAGGAATTTGTTTCCGAGTCCTTCACCTTTGCTCGCCCCTTTTACGATTCCGGCGATGTCAGTGAATTCGAAAGCTGTTGGTACAGTCTTTTTCGGCTGTACTAGCTCAGTCAATTTAGTTAAACGATAATCAGGAACCTCAACGATTCCGACATTCGGGTCAATCGTACAGAACGGATAGTTGGCTGATTCAGCACCAGCCTGTGTGATCGCATTAAACAATGTAGATTTCCCAACGTTAGGAAGTCCAACAATACCTGCTGTTAAGGCCATCCATGTCACTCCTCTATTTAAAAATGTATCTATTCAAGCAAGAATCACCTAAACGATTTTTTCCTCTCACAATTATAGAGATTACGAAAGGAAAAGACAAGCTTGTAAAAGGAAGCAAGCTCTTGGTAGCATTGTGGAGATGAAATTGCTTGCATAAGGGTATCTTTCTGCTTGAATCGTACCCTTATGACGGGGAAATGCCTTGCATAAGGGTGTCTTTCTGCTTGAACGGTGTCCTTATGAAAGGGAAGTTACTTTCGTGTGGAGTAAAAAGATTAAAAATAATTCTATTAATTCCCATCATATATATATTTCTGGTCCTATTCACTCAAAAAGAAAAACCGCACTCTATTCAAGTGCGGCGAAAGATTCATCAATCTTTTTCCACTTTTTCAATATTAACCAAGCAATCGTATAGCGTGCTTCCGAGTCCGTTGTCAGATTCCCTGCTTGAGGTCAGCTGGTTGACGGAGCCACCAAACCTCGCGCTCAATCCTTCGTCGATGTTCACGGTTCCCGGGTGGGCAGCCTTGAGGATCGAAACTGTTCCATGAATTTCGCCTCTGTCATTCCACACTCGGACATAGTCCTGGTCTTTCAATCCCTTTTCAGCAGCCACGCTGCTGGCCATCTCGACTTTCACATACGGCTCTGGCTGGAACAGGTGGAAGTGCTGCGAGTGGTTGGAACGCAGCGGATGGATCGTCAGCAATGTATATGGGTATTTTTCGGCCAGATCGGGATTTGTCCATTTTGTTTCGGTTGGCAGTGACAGCTTGATCCGGCTGTCAGTGACTGCAGATGAAGTGAATTCATATTTGCCGCTTGGCGTTTTGAATTTTCGATCAGCCCATGGAATCTCATCCACTGGCAGTTCGGCAAATTTATCATCACGAATTTTTTCGAGCGAAATGCCCTTCTTCAACAATGAAACGAGCCCCATTTCCAAGAATTCTTCTCTTGTAAAATCGAATTCCTCGCCAAAGCCTAATCTTTTTGCGAGTTCCGCCCAAATCCAGACGTCCGGCTTTGCTTCTCCCGGTGGCTCAACCAGCTTCGGACCGTGATTCACATAATGGTGGTACATCGATGAATAGTAAACATCTTCTACCTCAAAGGCCGTGGCAGCTGGCAAAATATAATCAGCCAGTTCAGCTGTATCCGTCATGAACTGATCAATCACCACCAGGGTTTCTAGCGATTCAAAAGCCTCTCGTACTTTGTTCGTATCCGGAACTTGTGTCAGCGGATTGCCACATGTGACAATGCCCATTTTTATCTGAGGATCAATAGCTGATAGGATCCCCTCGGCCTGCCTCATCATTGTAAAAGTGCGTGAAGAACTTTTCCGCTCAGCCATGGTCATGTTCTGATAGTCAAAACTCTGCCCTACCTGCTTGTTCGCATAGTTGGCTCCGCCGCCAGGAATGCCGATGTTGCCGCTGACAGCAACCAGAGCGTCCAGCAGCCTGATCGTATTGCCTCCATTTTCATACCGCTGCATCCCAAGCCCCATGATCGTTGACACTGGCCGGTCAGCATATACTTCAGCAAGATGAGTGATAATCTCAATCGGAACTTCGGTCACTTCACTGATATATTCCAATGTTACGCTATCCAGCAATGCCTTTAAATCCTGGAAGCCCACTGAATGAGCTGCCAAAAACTCCTCATCATGCAATTTCATCCTGAGCAGTTCCTTCATTATCCCAGCTGCCAAAAGTCCGTCAAATCCTGGCTTGATGGAAATGTATTCATTCGCCAGCTTGGCTGTTGCATTAAAGATCGGATCAATCACATAAATTTTTGTGCCTTTCTTTTTCACAGACTGCAGGTTTTGAAAAAGATGCATATTCGTACGTGCGATATTCCTGCCCCAAATGACGACATGCTTACTGTTCGTCAAATCTTTTGGTGCATGGCTGTATGCATCGCCAAAATCCCAGTTCTGTGCTTCAATCCCTGCTCCCCAGCAAATCGAACCGGTCAATTCAGTCACACCGCCATATAAGTTGAAAAAGCGGCTGTCAAGATTGGAGAGCAATCCACTGTTTGCGTAATCATGGCTATGCAAAACGGAAGTGGTTCCATAGCTTTTTTTATAATGAGTCAGTTTTTCTGCAATCTCATCGAGTGCCTGCTCCCAGGAAATCTGCTGGAAATTGCCCTCGACTTTTTTTAGCGGATAAAGCAAGCGGTCTGCAGAATTCGCCCTGTTCTCAAGCATCCTGCCGCGGCCGCAAATTTTCCCCTGAGTGATCGGGTGCTCCGGATTGCCTTCGACCTTCGTTACCTTCCCATCCTCAACGGTAACTAGGAATCCGCAGCTGTCCCAGCAATTCAGCGGACATGCTGAATGATGTACTGTTGCCATTTCCTCATCTCCCCCCACTAATTCTCTATATCGTTCAGTAATTTTAATAATAAGGATAATACAATAATGAACAAAAAAGAAGCAGGATTATTCTCCCTGCTTCGATAAAACCTTCTTTACTTTTCTTGTGAATTCTTTTCTTGGAATCAAGACACTGTGCTCGCAGCCTTCACACTTGATTCGGATATCCATGCCAAGACGGATGATTTTCCACTTGTTGGTGCCGCAAGGATGTGGTTTTTTCATTTCAACAACATCATTTAGTTGAAACTCGTGGTCCAATTTTAAAACCTCCTTGTTTATTTACCGAATTCTTTCTGCTCTCCGCCTTCCTGGCGAGAGTACATGACCATTCTTGGGAATGGAATTTCAATTCCGTTCTGGTCGAGGAGAAGCTTGATGTCCTTGCGAAGTTGCCTGCCCATATACCAGTGTTTCATTGGCAAGGTTTCAGCAACGATCCGCAACACGACCTCTGAAGCGCCAAATTGCTGAACGCCTAAAAGCTCAGGTGTCTTAACCAGTTCTGGGTACTTTTCAGTTGTTGTTTCCAGGTACTCCTGCAGTACTTTTTCAGCGTATTCAATATCCCCTTCATAAGCAATCCCGATATCAAGAACTGCCACACTGTTGTATAGAGAGAAGTTGGTGACTTCTACGATGCTGCCGTTAGGGAGAATATTGATTTCTCCCGTAAAGCTTTTAATTTTCGTCGTACGCAGCCCGATTTCCTCCACAGTTCCCTCAAATTGTCCAATTCGCACATAATCGCCTACAGAAAACTGATCTTCGAAAATAATGAAGAAACCGGTAATGATGTCCTTCACAAGACTTTGCGCACCAAAGCCTACTGCCAAACCGACAATCCCAGCGCCGGCAAGCATTGCTTTGACATCGATTGCCATCGCCGCAAGAATGGACATGATCGCAATAAAATAGACAACGTACGTTAGCATATTTTCAAGCAATTTCATCAATGTTGCTTCACGCCGCTCCGTAATCCTTAGCGGCCCTCTCGTCCTGACCTTGAAGAAATTGTGGATCGCAATCTTTCCAACTCGAATGAACAAGCCTGTGATAATGAGGATCGCAATGATTTTCAAAACACTTTCCCCAATCGCAAACCAGAGATTCTCATCCATCAGCTTTTGACTCATTTTATTAAAAAATGCTTGTGTCTTGGTTAGACTTTCTTCTGTTTTACTCATATTCTCACCCGCCTGCAAAATTCATGCTTACATTAAGCTATAACAGAACCTCTTTATTAAACGTTATGTAACAAACTAGTAAGTTTCATACAAACACAATCATTTTATCAAGTTTTATAATGTAGTTAAAGAAGGCTGTTTCTGTAAGTTGATGCCAAACCGAAATATTTACACTCAAAAGCATGTTGTCATTCTAATATAATATTATTCTAATATAATATTATTATTTTCCGATAGAGTCCAAACCATTATAAAGCCTTTTAAAAAAATAAGTCATTATTCCTCTATAAATGATTCACCACTCCAAAAGACCCTGTTTAAATCTTTCTGTTTACAGGTATGTATAGATTACAAAAAAAGTCCGTATACTGATAGTACGAATTTTTAAGGAGTTGATCCAATGAATCTCAAAAACCATTTTTTCGAGCGGAAAAACAATGTGGCAAAAATTAACCATGAAGATGAACTGGCTGCCGAAAAGCTGGCTTCTGAAATCCTGGACCATTTGCCTAATTTCAGCACACGCCCAATTGTTTTTGTCTGTATTGGAACTGACCGCTCTACCGGTGATTCATTGGGTCCGCTAATCGGAACGCTGCTGCAGGAAAAAGAAATCGCACCATACCATGTATATGGAACACTTGATGATCCAATCCACGCTGTAAATATGGATGCAAAACTGGCCGAAATCAAACAAAAACACTTCAATCCTTTTATTATCGGCATAGACGCTTGCCTTGGCCGCTTAAAAAGCGTAGGCTCCATCCAGGTAGGCAATGGGCCCGTCAAGCCAGGTGCAGGAGTGAATAAGGAGCTGCCTGAAGTCGGAAACATGCACATTACCGGCATCGTCAATGTCAGCGGGTTCATGGAATTTTTTGTATTGCAAAATACAAGATTGAACCTCGTTTTAAAAATGGCAAAAACGATCGCAAACGGTATTTTCGAGAGCAGTCAGCAACTACCGAAGAAACAGGATTGGCCTAAGATCAACTGGGACCTTGAAACCGAGCAGCCAACAGTTGCTGAATAATTTTAAAATGCCTGGAGGCTATCCAGGCATTTTTCTATTCTTTCTACTTATCAATCCTTTTTGAAACAAAGAGTGTAACAAGGCCGATTGTTAACGAAATGAGAAAAGGAACAACGAACCACCCTGGCATCACGATCGTCCAATAAAGCAAGTAAGCCGTTATCGTAAAAATCAAAATGCTAAGTATAAATAATAGACTGGAGAAAAACTCTTTCACAACGAACTCACCCCAACATTAAATCCCAATCATATAATGTGAGATCGTGACAAGAACACCGGTTACAAGAATACCTGGCAGCAGGTTCGCAACCCTGATTTTTGTCAATCCAATCAGGTTCAAGCCGATGGCAAAAATCATGACACCGCCGGTTGCAGTCAGTTCAAGGATAAAACTGTCCATCAATGCCTGCGGTATAAACTTATCGATTTGTGTCGCAAACAAAGCAATTATCCCCTGGTACAGCATGACGGGAATCGCAGAAAACAGAACGCCAATACCCAGTGTTGTGGTCAAAATTAATGCCGTGAAACCGTCAATGATTGCTTTTGTATAGAGGACGTCGTGGTCTCCGCGAATTCCGCTGTCGAGCGCGCCGATAATGGCCATCGCGCCAATGACAAAGATCAGCGTTGCCGTCACAAACCCTTGTGAAATACTGCCTTCCCCTTTTGACCCAAGCTTCCTTTCAAGCCAATCTCCAGCAGAATTCAGCTTATCCTCCAGCTTCCAGGCTTCACCTAGGACTGCACCAATCACAAGACTCAAAATAACAATAAGGAAATTGGCACTTTTAAAGCCCATTTGCAGGCCCAGCACCATTACCGCAAGCCCGATGCCATGCATGACTGTGGCTTTCATATTTTCAGGGATTCTCGTCAGAAGCCTGCCCAGCAAGGTCCCTATGATAATCAATAGCCCATTAACAATGGTGCCAAGTAAAAACATATTGTTCACCTATCTTCGGATTTTGTATGAATACGGGTATGTAAAGGCTGTTTTCGTAAAAATTGTTGTTAAAATCCTAAAGCCGATTTTAACGGGATAAAAGGCTATTTTGTAGATCGGTATTAAGAGTGCAAGCTCTTTTCTTCATAATAAGCTTTAATTTTGTGAAGAAACATAGGTCATTCAATCCTATTTTGTAATCAATAGCAACAAAGTTTGAGAAAAGAGCTATGTAAAAAAAGAAGCCATCAATTTGATAGCTTAAGAGTTTTGCTGATCTAATAGTTCCAGAATCCGTTCTAAATCATCTTTCGAGAAAAACTCTATTTCAATTTTCCCTTTATTTTTGGATTGTTTGATGTTAACAGTGGTTCCGAAACGTTCTCGAAGTGTAGTTTCACGCTCTCGAATGAAAACATCTTTTGTTACTTTCTCTTTTTTTGTTTCACGTGGAACAACTTCGTTCATCTCCTGGATCAGCTGTTCAAGCTGGCGGACATTCATTCCATCTTTAAGGATTTTATCCACAAGAATCGGCAGCTTGTCTTTCTTCCTTAACCCTAGAAGCGCACGCCCGTGCCCCATTGAAATCTTGCCATCTGAAATGAGTTGCTGGATTTTAGGAGGCAGCGATAGCAAACGGATATGGTTGGCCAGATGCGGTCTGCTTTTTCCCAGCCTTTTCGCTAACTCTTCCTGTGTAAGTTTCAGCTTCTCAATCAAAGTTTGATAGGCAATTCCCTCTTCAATTGGATTCAGGTCTTCACGCTGGAGATTTTCCAATACAGCAAGCTCCATCATTTGCTGTTCATTCAGCTCACGGACGACTGCCGGCACTGTTTCCAGCTTTGCTTCTTTTGCTGCCCGGTAACGCCTTTCCCCCACAACGATTTCAAAGCCTTTTATCGTTTTCCTGACGATTATTGGCTGAAGAATTCCATGTTCCTGGATCGATAACTTCAATTCTTCTATCGCTTCTGGCTGGAATACTTTTCGTGGTTGATAAGGATTTGGCCTTATTTCTTTGACGCTTATTTCCTGGACCTTCTCTTCTCTCTCAGCTTCCATGTTAAAGAAAGCATTCAATCCTTTACCTAAGCCTTTAGCCATTTGCAACCACTTCCTTTGCAAGATCTAAATAAACCTCTGCCCCGCGGGACTTTGGATCATAAATGATAATTGGCTCTCCATGGCTTGGAGCTTCACTCAGCCGTACATTCCGTGGAATGACTGTCTTGTACACCTTGTCCTGAAAGTACTTCTTCACTTCTTCGATGACTTGAAGACCAAGGTTCGTACGTGCATCCAGCATTGTTAGCAGAACCCCTTCGATCTTCAAATCCTGGTTTAAATGCTTCTGTACAAGGCGAACAGTATTCAACAGCTGACTTAGTCCTTCAAGTGCATAATACTCGCATTGGACAGGGATTATGACGGCATCTGAAGTCGTCAAGGCATTCAGTGTCAATAAACCAAGAGATGGCGGACAGTCGATGATAATATAATCAAATTGATCCTTGACTTCCTCGAGAGCCCGCTTCAGGCGGACCTCCCTTGAAATCGTGGGCACAAGTTCGATTTCCGCTCCAGCAAGCTGGATGGTCGCAGGAATTGTATATAAATTTTCTACCGCTGTTGGATGAATGACATTTTTGGCTTCAACATCGTCAACAAGAACATCATATATGCATTGCTCAACATCCGCTTTTTCAATCCCAACACCACTCGTTGCGTTTCCTTGAGGATCCGTATCGACAAGCAGCACTTTTTTTCCTATGTATGCCAGGCATGCACCGAGGTTCACAGATGTAGTCGTCTTGCCGACTCCACCTTTTTGATTCGCAATCGCAATGATTTTTCCCACATTGTCACCTTCTTTCAAACCCGTAAAATAAAATATTCAGCTTTATCAAGCATAAAATGCATTAAATCAAGGCCTTTCCCATCATCCATATAGAATATGGGATGCTGAAAAAAGCAATCATGTATTCTATTTTATCATGAATCTAGATAGTTGATAGAATTTTTATGCAAAAGTAATAATCCGGTAATATGACAGGTCTATTAAACAAAAAAAACACCATTACCGGGCGATTGACTCGGTTGGATTTTGCCAACAAAAAAAGCGGGAGACAGCTTGTCCCCCACTAGCAATCTATTATTTCTTCTTTGGTATGCGAATCGTGAATTGATAGAACTCTTCAAACTCTTCTTCTTCTGAATCGAGATTGATGCCGCTGTCGGAAACCATTGTCAGCGACTGGCGGATTGTATTGACCGCAATCCTCATGTCCTTGCTGAATGCCTTCCGTTTTGGCTTTGGTTTTTCTTCATTTTGACTCAGAAGCTTGACGACGCGTTCTTCCGTTTGTTTGACATTAAGGGATCTCTCTACGACCTCTGCCAAAACCTGCACCTGGAGCTGAGGATTTTTCAACGGGATTAACGAACGGGCATGTCGCTCTGTGATCAGTTTATTCAAAAGCGCATCCTGTACTTCCTGTGGAAGCTTTAGCAATCGCAGCTTATTCGCAACTGTTGATTGACCTTTTCCCAGTCTTTGCGCCAAGGCTTCCTGGGTCAGGTTATGAATTTCCAGTAATTTACCATAAGCCATTGCTTCTTCAATCGGTGAAAGCTCCTCACGCTGGAGGTTCTCGATCAAAGCAACAGATGCCGTTTCGGAATCGGATAAGTTTTTAACGATTGCAGGAACCTCTTCCCACTCAAGCTTTTTCATCGCGCGCCAGCGGCGTTCACCTGCAATGATTTCAAACTTATCCTGATCGAATTCCCGGACAACGATTGGCTGGATTACTCCATGTATGTGAATGGTACGGGCCAATTCTTCAATTTTTTCATCATCAAAAACAGTTCTTGGTTGGTATCTATTTGGAATAATATGGTCAATCGGAATTTTCTTTATTTCTTCGTTTTCTATGTTGCCAATATCCTCAACAGTCTGTTCTTCCACTTGGTTCTGTTCTTCCACCTGGTTCTGTTCTTTTTCCTTTTCCCCAAGGCCAAAAAAGCGCGAAAGAGAAGGCTTCATCACCCTACACCACCTTTATGAACTCCCTATTACATATTCTCTATAAAAATGACAAGTTCCTGCCTATAGACTCTATTATAAACTAAATTCATTATTCAAAATAGACCAAAAAGCATAAGCGCATTGGTCAGCCCCGACAGGCATAAGACGACCTGCGAGGAGGCAGTTTTCCAGCCACCACAGCAGGGCGGCTTATGACCCGAGGGGCTATGCGCTGAAGCTAGATTAGACAAAAAGCGCAAGCGTACATGACTGGTTTCCTGAATCATATAATAACGCGCACCCCAGGTCGTTGACCAGAGGCCCACTTAATGATCATAAGCCTCTATTCAATCGGCGTTTTATTCGGAGTTCCCGGTTTTCTAGGGTACTTCTTAGGTGTTGGCTTTTGTTTATTTATGATTAGAATATTTCGTTCACTTTCTTCCACCGGCAATGTGAATGAATGCGCGGATTCCAGCTTGCCGCCAAGTACACCGATCGCTTTTTCACCAACCTGCAATTCCTCTCCTGCCTGGTTGCCCTTCATGGCGATAAATGTCCCGCCAACTTTCACTAGCGGAAGGCAAAGCTCGCTTAATACTGACATTCTGGCAACAGCCCTGGCCATAACAACTTCATATTTTTCACGATGGGCTGGGTTCTGTCCGAATGTCTCCGCACGATCGTGGATGAATGTTGTTCCTTCAAGCCCCAGTTCTTTTGAAAGCTGCTCCAAAAACGTGATTCGCTTATTCAAGGAATCGACAATTGTAACCTTGATTTCCGGGAATGCAATTTTAATCGGGATGCTTGGGAAACCGGCACCGGCACCAACGTCGCACAAATTGAGCGGCTTATTAAAATCAAAATAAAATGCGGCAGAAACGGAGTCATAGAAGTGTTTCAAGTACACCTCTGGTTTTTCTGTGATCGCAGTCAAATTCATTTTTTCATTCCACTCGACGAGCATTTTATAATACGTTTCATATTGCTCCAGTTGCTTCTGGGAAAGCTCAATCCCCTTTTCAGCGAGCAAAGCTTTAAATTGATCTGTATTCATAAGCCAACCCTTTCTGTCCTTGCTGGTGGATTCATTGCAAAATTTACGATTCGATTCGTGCAATACGCCCTTGTTCCAAATAAACGAGCAGGATTGAGATATCTGCAGGATTCACCCCTGAGATTCTCGATGCTTGCGCCAAGGTCAACGGACGTACTTCTTTCAATTTTTGGCGAGCCTCTGTTGCCAGTCCAGAAATTGCACTGTAATCAATATTTTCCGGGATTTTCTTATCTTCCATCTTTTTCAGTCTTTCAACCTGCTGAAGTGATTTCTCGATATATCCCTCATATTTGATTTGAATTTCTGTCTGTTCCTCTGTTTCGAAATCAAGTTCACCAGCTGCAGGAACTAGCTGCTTGATATGCTCATAAGAAACCTCAGGACGCTTTAATAGATCTGAAGCACGGATGCCATCCTTCAACTCACTGCCGCCAAGCGAACGAATCAACTCCTGAACCTCCGCTGTCGGTTTGATGATGATCGATTGAAGGCGATGTTTCTCACCTTCGATTGCTTCTTTTTTCGCTAAAAACTTCTGATAGCGTTCCTCAGTAATCAAGCCAATTTCATGGCCTTTTTCAGTTAAACGAAGGTCCGCATTATCGTGGCGCAGAAGCAGGCGGTATTCCGCTCTTGATGTTAAAAGACGGTACGGTTCATTTGTTCCTTTTGTCACGAGATCATCGATCAATACACCAATATAGGCATCAGCACGGCTAAGGATGACTTCTTCTTTGTCCAGTGCCCTTCTGCCGGCATTGATCCCAGCCATGATTCCCTGGCCGGCAGCCTCTTCATAACCGGAAGTTCCATTGATCTGGCCTGCAGTATAAAGATTTTTAACCATTTTCGTTTCAAGTGTTGGCCAAAGCTGCGTCGGCACGACAGCATCATACTCAATCGCATAGCCGGCACGCATCATTTGTACTTTTTCCAGGCCAGGTATGGTCTGAAGTATTTTATGCTGAACCTCTTCCGGCAAGCTCGTTGACAATCCCTGCACATAAACCTCCTGAGTATTCCTTCCTTCAGGCTCCAGGAAGATCTGGTGGCGCGGTTTGTCATTGAACCGGACGACCTTATCCTCGATGGATGGGCAGTAACGCGGGCCAGTACCCTTGATCATTCCGGAATACATCGGTGAACGGTGTAGATTTTCATCAATCAGCTGGTGTGTGCTTTCATTCGTATACGTCAGCCAGCAAGGAAGCTGGTCGGTGATGTATTTCGTCGTTTCATAGGAAAATGCACGGTGGACATCGTCACCAGGCTGGATTTCTGTTTTTGAGTAATCAATAGTATCGCTGTGCACACGCGGCGGAGTTCCCGTTTTAAAACGAACCAGGTCAAAGCCAAGCTCCTCGAGGTGTTCCGAAAGCTTGATTGATGGCTGCTGGTTATTCGGACCACTTGAGTATTTCAATTCGCCAAGGATGATTTCTCCGCGCATATAGGTACCCGTCGTGATCACGACTGTTTTCGCACGATAAATGGCTCCAGTCTGGGTAATGACCCCTTTACATTCTCCATCCTCAACAATCAGGCGCTCAACCATGCCCTGTACCAATGTAAGGTTCTTTTCATTTTCCAGCGTCTTTTTCATTTCATTTTGATAATCGAATTTATCGGCCTGGGCCCTTAACGCACGTACTGCAGGACCCTTTCCTGTATTCAGCATCCTCATCTGGATGTATGTTTTATCGATATTGCGGCCCATTTCGCCGCCCAAAGCGTCAATTTCCCGTACAACAATTCCCTTTGCAGGTCCGCCGATTGACGGGTTGCACGGCATGAACGCAATCATATCAAGATTGATGGTAATCATAGCGGTTTTCGCACCCATGCGTGCCGGTGCAAGTGCCGCCTCAACTCCCGCATGGCCGGCACCAACTACAACCACATCAAAATTTCCGGCTTCATAACCCATCCTGCTGCCTCCTTTTTATGCTGCAATCAAACTCTACAAGAATCTTTATAGTCTAAAAGTGCTACATCATAATTTTTCCGTAACATATATAGAAAGTTTTTCAAAAATAATATCTTTATTTTTACTTCCCTAAACAGAACTGCGAGAATAACTGGTCAATCAAGCTTTCATGCACACTTTCACCTATTACTTCGCCAAGCAGCTCCCAGGAACGTGTCAAATCTATTTGGACGATATCGATTGGCGTTCCCATTTCGACACCGCTGATCGCTTCTTCAATCGAATGTACAGCCTGGTTAAGAAGTGCGATATGCCGGCTGTTCGAAACATAAGTCATGTCTCCCGATTCAATCGCACCTGAGAAGAACAGGCTAGATATCGCTTCTTCCAGCTCATCCACTCCCTTGTCCTCTAGCAATGAGGTTGTTACAAGGGAATAATTATTCGCAAGCTCCTTCACCTGGTCCATATCGATTTTTTGCGGAAGGTCGGTTTTGTTGACGATGACAATTACGTCCATCCCCTCAACCGCTTTGAAAATGTTCCGATCCTCTTCCGAAAGCTCATCCGAATAGTTCAGAACGAGCAAAATCAAATCCGCTTCCTTCAAAACCTGGCGAGAGCGTTCGACGCCTATTCGTTCGACGATATCTTCAGTTTCCCGAATTCCCGCTGTATCAAGCAGTCTTAAAGGAACGCCGCGGACGTTCACATATTCTTCAATGACATCGCGAGTTGTTCCTGGAATATCGGTAACAATCGCTTTGTTTTCATGTACAAGGCTATTCAGCAATGAGGATTTGCCGACATTCGGACGGCCAACAATGACGGTTGACAGTCCTTCACGAAGGATTTTTCCTTGCTGTGAGGTTTGCAGAAGCTTTTCCAGCTCCCCTTTTACATACTTCGCCTTTTCCAAAAGCATGTTATGCGTCATTTCCTCTACATCGTCATACTCCGGATAATCAATGTTCACTTCCACATGGGCAAGTATTTCAAGGATTTCCTGGCGCAGCTTCTGGATAAGCCTGGATAGGCGTCCTTCCATTTGACCAAGCGCCAGATTCATCGCACGGTCCGTTTTCGCCCTGATCAAGTCGATGACTGCCTCCGCCTGGGAAAGGTCGATCCGCCCATTTAAAAAAGCCCGTTTTGTAAATTCCCCCGGCTCTGCCAGTCTCGCTCCCTGGTTCAGAACAAGTTGGAGCACACGGTTTACAGAAACAAGACCCCCATGGCAGTTGATTTCGACTACATCCTCTTTCGTAAATGTTTTCGGCCCTCTCATAACAGAGACCATTACCTCTTCGGCAACTTGTCCAGTTTTCGGATCGATCAGATGGCCGTAATGGATTGTATGCGAAGCCACCTCACTTAGCTTCTTGCTGCCAACCCCTTTGAACAGACGATCTGCTATTTCAAAAGCTTGATCCCCGCTTAAACGGACAATCGCAATCGCACCTTCACCCATCGGCGTAGAAATCGCCGCAATCGTATCAAATTCCATTTGCTCACCCCACTTTTTCTGCAAAAAGTATATATATCAAAAGAGTAATTTTTGTTTTCTACAAATTACTAGAATACCACATCACTTTAGTGAAAAAAAGAAAGGAATCCTCGTAACTCAGAATTTATCCACAACTCATTAAATAAACTTATTTAATTTTAACTTATCCACATGTGAATAACAATAAAACCAAGTGAGGAAATAATAATTGATTTTTATTTAGGATGTGGAAAACTCAAATGGAATTTGAGAGAACTAATAGAGGAAGTGGATTACAAGTGTAAATTGAGAATTGGATGAAGAAATGAGATTTGAGTGAACTTAAGGCTGGATGCTGAACTGGAAAAAATTCATGATATTTTCCAAGTCGCCAATAAAAATTGAATTTCGCCAATAAACTACGTATTATCGCCAATAAATTTGTATTTTCGCCAATAAATTTGTGAAAACCGCCAATAAAATTATTTATTGAATTAGGCTCTTTTCTCAAACTTTGTTGCGATTGAATAAAAAAAGGATTGAATGAACTATGTTTCTTCGCAAAGTTGACTCTTTTTATGAGAACAGAGTATGCAAACTTAATACCGACATGCAAAATGGTTTTATATTACGTTAAAATCGGCTTTAGGATTTTAACAACAATCTTTACGAATACAGCCTTGAATTAAATTTCATCATTGCTGGTTCAGAAAACACTATAATTCAACCCTTCTGAAGCAATTATGGAGCTCGATACCCCAAGAAATCTCCCAATTACTATAAAACAGGTGATAAAATCGAACAAAAACCCCGAACCAGCGCTTGGTTCGGGGTTTTTTACTTATTATTACTTCGCAGGCGCAATCACTATATGTCTATGTGGTTCTGTGCCATCGGAATAGGTTTTGATTTTCTTGTTTTTCATTAATGCAGTATGAATCACTTTGCGTTCATACGAAGGCATAGGTTCAAGCGCGACGGTTTGGCCTGTTCTAACTGCTTTTTGTGCAAGACGTTCGGCCAATTGGATGAGTGTATCATTCCTGCGCTGGCGATAGTCCTCAGCATCAAGCAAGACAGTAGCAAACTGTTCAGAATAACGGTTCATCACGAGCTGGGTCAAAAATTGCAAGGAATTCAGTGTTTGGCCTCTTTTTCCGATCAGCAAAGCGATTTTCTCGCCAGACATCGTAAAGAGTACTG
This sequence comes from Bacillus sp. ISL-37, assembly GCF_018613315.1. GTDB lineage: Bacteria > Bacillota > Bacilli > Bacillales > Cytobacillaceae > Mesobacillus. The sequence goes on from NZ_JAGGQL010000025.1 coordinate 43,008, forward strand.
TTTTCCCTTCCTTTTTCACATCAACTTCAATTGGAGCTCCCATTTGCAAGCCAACCGACTTCAAATAATTTACGGCTTCTTCAACAGCATCGATTTTCACTGTCACTTTGACGACAGCCGGGCGTGTGCCGAAAAATCCGAAAATCCCCTTTTTGCCTTCATCAATTACATCAATCTCTGTGCGGTCTTTGGTTGTCTTTAATTGAGCTAAAGCGGATTCTACTGCTTCGTCGACATTTTGTCCTGTAGCAGTTACCTGTTTCACTTTTTTGCTCCTCCCGCATTGCCGGCAGCAGTTGCTTTAAGGTCCGGCCCTTTAATAAAGTAAGTTTGAACAATCATGAATAAGTTACCGACTACCCAGTACAATGAAAGTGCTGCTGGGAAGTTGATCGCGAATACAATGATCATGATTGGCATCAGCCAAAGCATCATTGCCATTTGCGGGTTTGCTTCCTGGCCAGCCATCATCATTTTTTGCTGGATGAAGGTTGTCACACCTGCAACTAACGGCAGGATATAATATGGATCCGGAGAACCAAGGTCGAACCACAAGAAGTTATGCTCGGCAATCTCCCTCGTTCTTGAAATCGCGTGGTAGAAACCAATCAAGATTGGCATCTGTACGATCAGCGGGAAACAGCCTGCAAGCGGATTGACACCATGCTTCTGGAAAAGTGCCATTGTTTCCTGCTGGAGCTTCTGCTGGGTTTTCTGATCCTTGGAGCTGTATTTTTCTTTTAACTTTGCCATTTCCGGCTGCAATGCCTGCATAGCCTTCGAGCTCTTTGTTTGTTTGATCATAAGCGGCAGAATTACCAGGCGGATCAGTAACGTAACAGCGATAATCGATAATCCGTAGTTGTCCCCGAGCCATTCAGCCATCTTGACGATTAACAAGGACAATGGATAAACAATGTATTCATTCCAAAAACCCTTGCTTTCCTCAGTGATTGGCTGGTCATACTCCATACAGCCTGTCAGCACGGTCATCACTAAAAGCAAGCCCATTATCAATAATATTCTTTTTTTCAAGCTTCATTTCCTCCTAACTTCCCGGTACGTTCATTTATTTTCAAAAGTTTGTCCCAAAATTTATGTACATTTAGCCTTATTAGGGCAATGCAATCAAGAGTATTTTAACATCTTTTATAGGGAAGCGCTTTTAAAAATTGCAATTCGGCAAATATTTTTGCCTCAATCATTATCTCCACGTTTTGGCTTCTTCAAAACCTTACCGACCTTCAAAACATGCTCCAGGCTTTTCTTCACTTCATGCATGTCCATTTCAGCGGTTGGCTTTCTGGCAATGATGATGTAGTCGTTCCCGTTATGGACCCGGTCCTGCAGTTCATGGAATGACTGCCGGATATATCTTTTGATCTGGTTGCGCATGACGGCATTGCCAATTTTTTTGCTGACTGACAGCCCGATGCGGAAATTATCCTGATCAGGTTTTTTTAAAATATAGACAACAAATTGCCGGTTCGCAACCGATCTTCCTTTTTTAAAAGCCTCTTGGAATTCTTTATTTTTTTTCACTCTGAAGTCTTTTTTCATCTATAGCACCTTCAATTCTCTATGGATCTAAATTTTTCTTTGGGGTTCTTTTAAAAAGGCGGGCAAAGGAATTTATTCTTTCAGTATTGCCAAAAATAAATCCCCCTAATGCCACTTTGCCAGCACACAGAGCTCCCAAAATAGTATTGCCCAAAGAGAAAAAAGACCACTGACATTTCAGTGGCCTAAGCTGATAATACTTTTCTTCCTTTGCGACGACGACGAGCAAGAACCTTACGGCCATTTGCACTGCTCATGCGGGCACGGAATCCGTGAACTTTGCTGTGTTTACGTTTATTTGGTTGATAAGTACGTTTCATATATGTTACACCTCCCTGAGGAATAGCTGTTACAGACAGTCTTTGTAATTATAAAGAGGCGCAGTATAAATTGTCAAGTGCCTATTCGGAAATCGACGGCATTACCAGAATTTAAAATTCAGTTCCACTTGGATTTCTTTCTATCTCTTTATATGTTTGTTTTCTCTAATCTGGAGCATAACCATTTTTCAACATTTCGGAACCCTTTCGGAACTTTATGATCCATTAAGATAAAATCCAGAAGTCAGTCTTATAAAAATTTCATAAAGAAAAGTTCACTAAGAAATCATTCACTAAAAATTTGTGAAGAATATTTTCCGCCTTAAATAGAAATGTTAATCGATATATTTTTATTGGTTATTTTGTGTCTCCAAGCGCCCTGTGGACAAAAATCGACAAGAATTTTATTATCCACAAGGCTTCCTGACAGCTTTTACACAATTCAAGTGCCTGTGGACAATTAATCTCCACAGTGATAGTGTATTGTGGATAATGTATTAAAAAGCGTTGCGCCATGCTAGATTATCTGATATTATATTTGTGTTTTCACTCTTAATAATTCGATAACGAAAATATATTTATCCACAAATTGTGGATAAGCTGTGGATAGGTTATTCAGGCCTGTTGTAAAACTTTGTCCACAGAAGGTGGATATTGTCGAAAAGCTTCCTTTCTTCCTTATTATATATTTTTCCACATTAATAGTTTTGTATATTTATTAATTCAGGGGTTGTACAGTATGTATAACCTTTGATTTTATGCTTTTCGAGCAGACTTTTTTCCTGAAGGCCAGAAGATTTGTGTGAAATTGTGAGTGCAAATGCAGCTAGATATAGAGAAAAAGCGTAAAAACGACGAGAAAAGGAGGGATAATTGTTGGAGAACATTGCAGATCTCTGGAACAACGCTCTCGCTAAAATCGAGAAAAAGATCAGCAAGCCTAGTTTCGATACATGGCTTAAATCAACAAAGGCACATTCCTTGCAGGGTGATGTCCTTACGATTACAGCCCCGAATGAGTTTGCCCGTGACTGGCTGGAGGAACGTTATTCCCAGTTAATCAGCGGTATATTGTATGAAATCACTGGTGAAGAGCTTTCTGTAAAATTCATTATTCCCCAGAATCAGAACGAAGAAGATCTCGACATGCCATTGCCGCCCAGACGAGTGAAGAAGGAAGACGATATTCCTGATCTGCCTGTCAGCATGCTGAACCCAAAATATACATTCGATACTTTTGTTATTGGTTCAGGCAACCGTTTCGCCCACGCGGCATCGCTTGCTGTAGCTGAAGCGCCGGCAAAAGCCTATAACCCTTTATTCATTTATGGGGGCGTAGGACTTGGTAAAACACACTTGATGCATGCAATCGGTCACTATGTTCAAGATCATAATCCGAATGCCAAAGTGGTTTATTTGTCATCTGAAAAATTCACGAATGAATTCATCAACTCGATCAGGGATAACAAAGCGGGAGATTTTCGCAATAAATACCGCAATGTCGATGTCTTGCTCATTGATGATATTCAGTTCCTGGCGGGAAAAGAACAGACGCAAGAGGAATTTTTCCATACATTCAACACATTGCATGAGGAAAGCAAGCAGATTGTCATCTCAAGTGACCGTCCGCCTAAAGAAATTCCAACACTTGAAGACAGGCTGAGATCCCGCTTTGAATGGGGTTTGATTACTGATATTACTCCGCCGGACCTCGAGACGAGGATTGCGATCCTCCGTAAAAAAGCAAAAGCAGAGGGCCTGGATATTCCGAATGAGGTTATGCTTTATATCGCGAACCAAATCGACTCTAACATCCGTGAGCTTGAAGGAGCTTTGATTCGTGTCGTCGCTTATTCTTCACTGATCAATAAGGATATCAATGCAGACCTGGCAGCTGAAGCGCTAAAGGATATTATCCCGAGCTCAAAGCCGAAGGTCATTACGATTCTCGACATCCAGAGGGTTGTCGGACAGCACTTCAATGTGAAGCTAGAGGACTTCAAAGCGAAGAAAAGGACAAAATCCGTAGCATACCCTAGACAAATCGCTATGTACTTATCCAGAGAGCTGACTGATTTCTCGCTTCCTAAAATTGGAGAAGAATTCGGGGGCCGTGACCATACGACGGTCATCCATGCCCATGAAAAAATATCTAAAATGATTTTAGTTGATGCGAACCTGCAAAGGCAGCTGAAAGATATAAATGAACAATTAAGGGTTTAGGAAAGTGTGAATAACTCTCCATTGGTTACGCACAGTCTGTCCACATGTGGATAGGCTGTGTTTCCTTTGAATAAACCCACTTATCCACAAATCCACAGGCCCTACTAGTACTTCTACTCTTTTTTTAAAACATATTAATATATGCATTTAAGAAAAAAATATACCTAACTGGAGGCAAAAAAATGAGATTTATTATCCAGCGCGATTCATTGCTTCAAAGCGTCCAAGACGTAATGAAGGCAGTGACCAGCAGAACAACAATCCCTATTTTGACAGGTATTAAGATTGTTGCGAATGAAGAGGGAGTAACTCTTACAGGCAGCGATTCTGATATTTCAATCGAATCTTTCATCCCTAAAGAAGAAGCTGGGGATGAAATCGTCGAAATCAAACAGCCAGGATCCATTGTTTTGCAGGCGCGTTTCTTTAGTGAAATCGTTAAAAAGCTTCCTACAGATACAGTAGAAATCGAAGTCCATAACAATCTGCAGACCATTATCCGTTCTGGCAGATCAGAATTTAACTTAAATGGCCTTGATGCTGAAGAATATCCACATCTTCCGCAAATTTCGGAAGAACATGTATTCAAAATTCCTACAGACTTATTGAAAGGCCTGATCCGCCAGACTGTCTTTTCAGTGTCCACCTCAGAAACACGCCCCATCTTGACAGGTGTAAACTGGAAAGTAGAAAACAACGAACTAATCTGTATTGCAACAGATAGCCACAGGCTTGCTTTGAGAAAAGCGAAACTCGAAGCGGAGCACACTGGCAACTATAATGTGGTCATCCCTGGTAAAAGTTTGACAGAATTGAGCAAGATTCTTGATGACAGCTCAGAATCAGTGGATATCGTCATTACAGAAAACCAGGTATTGTTCAAAGCAAAGCATTTATTATTCTTCTCAAGACTGCTGGAAGGGAATTACCCTGATACAGGAAGATTGATCCCAACTGAGAGCAAAACAGGTGTAGTCGTTAATACGAAGGAATTCCTTCATGCGATCGACCGTGCATCCCTGCTTGCAAGAGAGGGAAGAAACAATGTCGTCAAGTTCTCCACAATCGAAGGCGGTGCAATTGAAGTTTCGTCAAATACACCGGAAATTGGTACTGTTGTCGAAGAAATTCAAAGCCAATCAATCGATGGTGAAGACCTGAAAATTTCATTCAGCGCGAAGTATATGATGGATGCCCTGAAAGCATTGGAAGGAACAGAAATCCAAATCAGCTTCACAGGCGCAATGAGACCATTCGTCATCCGTCCGCTTCACGACGACTCCATCCTGCAGCTAATCCTGCCGGTAAGAACGTACTAATTCCATAACGCCACCAGTTTTTGCTGGTGGTTTTTTCTTATATGTGGAAAAAACAGACTTTATTTTAGACCAAAATGATGTTTAGCATCCTGTTGACCACTTGCTGTCTTTTTCATAAGCAATTCTTCCTTGGGGCTGAAGTATTCTTCCCATGGAAAGCGAAGCGCCTGGAACGGAAATCAACAGGCCATAGGCAAAAAAATAAGAAAATTTGTTTCTATGGAAAATATTTAGTAAAATAAAGTATTAAGTCCTTTTGGAAGAAAAGGGTGAGAAACGTGAATGAGGAAATAAAAATTGATACGGAATATATCACGCTTGGCCAATTCCTGAAACTTGCCGATGTAATTCAATCAGGCGGAATGGCAAAGTGGTTTTTAAGTGAACATGATGTTTTTATCAATGGTGAACAAGATCAGCGAAGAGGCAGAAAGCTTCGTTCCGGAGACCAGGTATCGATTCCGGGTTTTGGCGAGTTCAGCATAACGCAATAATCCAGAGGATGAACTGTTCATGTATATAGAGGAACTGCAGTTAAGGAATTACCGCAATTATCAGGCATTAGAGGCGACATTTGAAAATAAGGTCAATGTCATCCTCGGAGAGAATGCCCAGGGGAAAACCAATGTCATGGAGTCCATCTATGTATTGGCAATGGCAAAATCGCACCGGACCTCCAATGATAAAGATTTGATTCGCTGGGACGAGGAATATGCTAAAATAGAAGGACGGATAAAAAAAAGCAACGGATCATTGCCAATGCAGCTTGTCATATCGAAAAAAGGCAAGAAGGCCAAAGTCAATCATCTCGAACAGCGGAAGCTAAGCCAGTATGTCGGCAATATGAATGTCGTCATGTTTGCACCTGAGGACCTTAACCTGGTAAAAGGGAGCCCCCAAGTAAGAAGACGATTTGTCGATATGGAAATAGGCCAGGTTTCGGCGATTTATTTGCATGATATGGGACAGTACAACAAAATTCTCCAGCAGCGTAACCATTATTTGAAACAGCTGCAAATCAAAAAAACAAGTGACCATACCATGCTAGATATACTGACGGAGCAGTTTATCCAGGCAGCTGCGAGGATCATTGTGAAGCGTTTTGAATTCCTTCATTTGCTTGAACAATGGGCATTGCCGATCCATCAAGGGATATCCAGAGGGCTTGAGGACTTGAAAATCGTGTATAAACCTTCCGCAGACGTATCAGAAGATGATGATTTGTCGAAAATGATAGCAGTGTATGAAGAAAAATTTGCTAAAATAAAGACAAGGGAAATTGATCGCGGCACCACCATGTTCGGGCCGCACCGGGATGACTTGCAATTTTTCGTGAATGGCCGCGATGTCCAGACATTTGGTTCGCAGGGCCAGCAGAGGACGACGGCACTTTCGGTAAAATTGGCAGAAATCGAATTGATCAATTCAGAAATTGGAGAATATCCAATCTTGCTGCTTGATGATGTCCTGTCTGAGTTAGATGATTATCGCCAATCCCATTTATTGAATACCATCCAGGGCAAAGTTCAAACATTCGTCACCACAACAAGTGTGGATGGGATCGACCATCAGACATTAAGGGAAGCAGCCACTTATAACGTGAAAACCGGCGAAATGTCAAGAATCCAATGAGGTGGACTACATGTATTTGCATGTTGGTGAAGAAGTCCTTGTAAGGACAAAAGATATTATAGCTATATTGGATATCGAAAGCGCCAGCTCTTCCCCGTTCATGGAAGAGTTCATAACGCGCCAGGACCAGCAGATTGTCCATTTGGCCAAAGGAACGGTCAAGTCAATCGTGGTAACAGGAAATCATATATATTATTCCCCACTTGCATCAGGAACATTAAAGAAACGCTCCCAAAAATTATCCGTACAGGAATTTTAATAGATCAGCGTATTCGCAAAAAATGTCGAAAAACAACGATATATGCGAAAATAGCCAATAGATAAGTTTTCAAAAAAAGTTGATTGAAAAATGAAAGTGTAGGTGATCGATATGGCAATGGAGGAACAATCCATGCAAGGACAAGCGTATGATGAAAGCCAGATACAAGTGCTTGAAGGCCTGGAAGCTGTACGCAAACGTCCAGGGATGTATATCGGATCAACGAGTGGAAAAGGTTTGCACCATCTTGTATGGGAAATCGTTGATAATAGTATAGATGAAGCACTTGCCGGCTACTGTGACGAGATTAATGTCATTATCGAAGAGGATAACAGTATCACAGTTAAGGATAATGGCCGTGGAATCCCAGTTGGTATCCACGAAAAGATGGGAAGGCCAGCGGTTGAGGTCATCATGACAGTACTGCACGCCGGTGGTAAGTTCGGCGGCGGAGGCTATAAGGTTTCCGGAGGTCTGCACGGTGTAGGTGCATCCGTTGTTAATGCCCTGTCTACTTATCTTGAAGTATTTGTTCATCGTGATGGCAAAGTCCATTATCAGAAATTCGAACGAGGCGCTGTTGGTGACCCGCTGAAGATCATTGATGAAACGGACCGAACAGGAACAACTGTACACTTTAAGCCTGACCCGGAAATTTTCACCGAGACATTAGAATATGACTATGATACACTCGCGAACCGTCTGCGCGAGCTTGCTTTCCTGAACAGAGCGATCAAGATTACGATTGAGGATAAGCGCGGTGAAGGCAAAAAGAATGAGTATTATTACGAGGGCGGAATTAAATCTTATGTTGAGCATTTAAACCGTACTCGAGAAGTCCTTCATGAAGAACCGATTTATATTGAGGGTGAAAAAGAAGGCATTACTGTAGAGGTAGCTCTCCAATACAACGACAGCTACACAGGAAACATATACTCTTTCGCGAACAATATCCACACTTATGAAGGTGGTACTCATGAGTTTGGCTTTAAAACAGCTTTGACGCGTGTAATTAATGATTATGCTCGTAAACACGGAATCTTCAAGGAAAGTGATTCAAATCTTTCGGGAGATGACGTTCGTGAAGGTTTGACGTCAATCGTGTCGATCAAGCACCCTGATCCACAGTTCGAAGGCCAAACGAAGACAAAGCTCGGAAATTCAGAGGTCCGTACGGTAACTGACACACTCTTTTCCGACCACTTTGAAAAATTCATGCTTGAGAACCCGAATGTTGCCAGAAAGATTGTCGACAAAGGACTCATGGCAGCAAGAGCAAGACTTGCGGCGAAAAAGGCACGTGAGCTGACTAGAAGAAAGAGCGCTCTTGAAATTTCAAGCTTGCCTGGCAAACTGGCTGACTGCTCTTCAAAAGACCCGGCCATCAGTGAAATATATGTCGTTGAGGGTGACTCTGCGGGCGGATCAGCCAAGCAGGGCCGTGACCGCCACTTCCAGGCGATCCTGCCACTGCGCGGGAAAATCCTGAATGTTGAAAAATCACGTCTTGATAAAATTTTATCCAATAATGAGGTAAGAGCGATCATTACAGCGATCGGCACAGGAATCGGCGAGGACTTCGATCTTTCAAAAGCTCGTTACCATAAAATCGTCATCATGACAGATGCCGATGTCGACGGTGCCCATATCCGAACTCTATTATTGACGTTCTTCTACCGATATATGAGAAAAATCCTTGAAGCAGGATACATTTATATTGCCCAGCCGCCTTTATACAAAATCCAGCAGGGCAAAAAAATCGAATATGCTTATAATGACAAGCAGCTTGAGCAGATTCTCGCGGAGCTTCCACAGCAGCCGAAGCCAGGCATCCAGCGCTATAAGGGTCTTGGTGAGATGAATCCTGAGCAGTTATGGGATACAACGATGAATCCTGAAACAAGAACATTGCTCCAGGTTAGCCTTGAAGATGCAATCGAGTCGGATGAAACTTTTGAAATCCTCATGGGAGACAAGGTAGAGCCGCGACGCAATTTCATCGAGCAGAATGCACTTTACGTAAAGAACTTGGATATTTAATAATATATGCACAGGATAGTAGGTTTTGCCTCTATCCTGCTTTTTCTGAAATGGCCAGGGGCCGCGCAGAGCGCTTTGCCCCTAAATGGCCACGCTGAACAGAGTTCCTAAAGGAGGTCTCTCTTAAATGTCTGAAACACCAAATCCACGTGTAAAAGAGATAAATATTAGTACGGAAATGCGTTCATCCTTCTTGGATTATGCCATGAGTGTTATCGTGGCACGTGCGCTTCCGGATGTCCGTGACGGTCTGAAGCCGGTACATAGAAGGATCCTGTACGCGATGCATGACCTTGGTATGCATTCGGATAAGGCCTACAAAAAATCAGCGAGGATCGTCGGTGAAGTAATCGGTAAGTATCATCCGCACGGTGACTCTGCTGTATACGACACAATGGTCCGTATGGCACAGGATTTTAACTACCGTTACATGCTTGTCGATGGACATGGAAACTTTGGTTCTGTCGATGGCGACGCCGCAGCAGCGATGCGTTATACAGAAGCACGTATGTCAAAAATCTCGATGGAACTTTTGCGTGACATCAATAAAGATACAATTGACTATCAGGACAACTATGACGGTTCTGAAAGAGAACCGATTGTCATGCCTTCAAGGTTCCCGAACCTGCTCGTCAACGGCACTTCCGGTATCGCGGTCGGAATGGCGACAAATATTCCTCCCCACCAGCTTGGCGAGGTAATAGATGGCGTATTGGCAATCAGTAAGGATCCTGACATGACGATCATGGAATTGATGGAGATCATCACAGGACCTGACTTCCCGACAGCGGGATTGATATTAGGGCGCAGTGGTATCCGTAAAGCTTATGAAACTGGCCGCGGTTCAATTACCCTGCGTGCGAAGGTTGAAATCGAACAGAAATCAAACGGCAAGGAAGTCATCATCGTCAGAGAACTTCCTTACCAGGTCAATAAAGCCAAGCTGATTGAAAAAATCGCTGAATTAGTCCGTGACAAGAGACTTGACGGCATTACAGACCTGCGGGATGAATCTGACCGCAAGGGTATGAGGATTGTCATTGAAGTTCGCAAGGATGCGAATGCCAATGTCCTTTTAAACAACCTTTATAAACAAACTGCATTGCAGACAAGCTTTGGTATCAACCTTCTGGCTTTAGTCGATGGACAGCCGAAGGTTCTGAACCTTAAGCAATGCCTTGAATATTATCTTGACCATCAGGTAGTTGTCATTCGACGCCGCACAGAGTTTGAACTTAGGAAGGCAGAAGCACGTGCTCATATTCTTGAAGGGCTGCGAATCGCGCTTGATAATCTTGATGCGGTCATCAGCCTGATCAGAAGCTCCCGCACGACGGATATCGCTAGAGAAGGATTGATGACACAGTTCAAGTTATCCGAGAAGCAAGCACAGGCGATCCTTGATATGCGTCTACAGAGGCTTACAGGCTTGGAGCGCGAAAAGATCGAAGAAGAATTCCAAAATCTTATGCAGCTGATCTCAGAATTAAAAGCGATCCTTGCTGATAATGAAAAAGTGCTTGAAATCATCCGTGAAGAGCTTACTGAAATCAAAGAGCGCTTCAACGATGAGCGCCGTACGGAGATTGTGTCCGGTGGTCTTGAAATGATCGAGGATGAAGACTTGATTCCTCGTGAAAATATCGTCATCACCCTTACACATAACGGCTACGTTAAGCGCCTGCCTGTATCGACATATAGAGCACAGCGCCGCGGCGGCCGCGGAATCCAGGGTATGGGAACGAATGAAGATGACTTCGTAGAACATCTGATTACCACTTCAACGCACGATACCATCCTTTTCTTTACAAACAAGGGTAAGGTGTATCGTTCGAAGGGTTACGAAATACCAGAATTCAGTAGGACAGCAAAGGGTATCCCAATCATCAACCTATTGGAAATCGAGAAGGGAGAATGGGTCAACGCCATTATTCCTGTTTCAGAATTCGTGGATGACTGGTTCCTGTTCTTCACAACGAAAGAAGGAATCTCAAAACGTTCACCACTTTCATCGTTTGCGAATATCCGCAACAATGGTTTAATTGCCCTAAACCTTCGTGAGGGTGATGAATTGATCTCTGTCCGTATGACAGACGGCAGCAAAGAGATGATCATTGGCACGAAGAACGGTTTATTGATCCGTTTCCCTGAAACCGATGTCCGCTCTATGGGCCGTACTGCCACCGGAGTAAAGGGTATCACCCTATCTGGTGACGATGAAGTTGTCGGCATGGAAGTACTTGAGGAAAGTGCCGAGATTCTCGTCGTAACAAAGAACGGATACGGTAAAAGAACACCTTCTGAAGAATACAGAAGGCAAGGACGCGGCGGTAAAGGAATCAAGACATGTAACATCACCGATAAAAACGGCGACCTAGTGACGATGAAAGTCGTGACTGGTGAGGAAGACCTCATGCTGATCACAACAGGTGGAGTCCTGATCCGGATCCCTGTAAGCTCGATCTCAATGACAGGGCGTAATACGCAAGGGGTAAAATTAATCAGCCTTAATAAAGCGGAAAATGAATATGTTGCGACAGTGGCTAAAGTCGATAAGGAAGAAGAGAAACCTGAAGACCTCGAACTCGATGAAAATGCTGAAACAACAATAATTGATCCTGAAGAAGTTGGCAGTGAAGAAGCAGAAGTGACTGAAACACCAGCTGAAGATGGAGAAGAATAAACTTTTTGAGAGGAACACAAAAATGTGTTCCTCTTTTTTGGTAAAATAAAGTAAAATAATTGTAAGAAAATTAAAATTCTGGGGTGGAAAGCCTTGCGAGTACTCGTAGACAACCTTAAAGAGGGCTGTATCCTTACTGATGATGTTCTAATTAAAACCAATAGACCTATCATGAACAAAAAAACAGTATTGTCTGAGCATCTAATCGATATACTGAAAGTTTTTTTGGTTAAAGAAGTGGATGTTGAGAAAACGTTAGTGAATGGGATGCCTTTCCTTGCACCTTCAACAGGCAGCGATAAGAAGTCGGGCTTGAAGCCTAATGAGGGTGGAGAAACTTTTATCGATTTGTTTTTACAGGCGAGACTGAACTTCAAAAAAGAGTTTATCTCCTGGCAATCAGGAATGCAGATAGATGTTGCTAAATTGAGGTCCATTATTGTCCCGTTGATTGAGCAGGTTGAAATGACTTCGTCGGATATATTCAATCTTCATCACTATTCAACCAAGACTGAATACATATATGATCATCCTTTGGCTGTAGGAATTATCAGTGCCTTCATCGCCAAAAAGCTGAAATACAGCAAAGGGGATATAACCCAGATTGCACTGGCTGGATGTTTATCGGACTGCGGCATGGCGAAAATCAGTCCAACACTTCTTAATAAAAACACGACTCTGACAGTAGATGAATTTGAGGAAATCAAAAAGCACCCTACTTACAGCTATCAGATGGTAAAGAATAGTTCATTGCTGAAGGAGGCCACAAAAATTGCGATTCTTCATCATCATGAAAGAATGGATGGCAGCGGCTATCCATTTGCTGAAAAGGCAAACAGGATTCATCCTTTTGCAAAAATCCTTGCTGTAGCAGATTCTTTCCATGCGATGACATCGGAAAGAATATATAAGCCAAAACACTCTCCATTCAAAGTGATCGAGATGATCAATGAGGAGCTATTTGGAGAATTCGACATTACTGCTCTGAAAGCATTGAGTTCTGCAATAATGAATTATTCAGTTGGTACAAAAATCCGCCTTTCAGATGGACAGGCAGCTGAAATTATTTTTGTAGAAGAAAAGAATCCGGCAAGGCCGTTGGTTAAACTGCTAGAAACAGACCAGATTCTTGCTTTGGAAAAGAACAGGTACTTGCATATCGAGGAAATCATCCAATAAGCCGGCTGCGATGCCGGCTTTTGTTTCTCTCTCTTAAATTCTAAATAGAAGAATAGGCCTCTGTCTTTTGGAGTTCAGAAAAAGGGATATGAGTAAAAACTATAAAGATTTGAGAAAGTGGTTAAAATGTATTGCATTAAAATAATTTGCCTGATATAATCTTCAAAGTCAGTAACGAGACAACAACTTCAAATAAAGAGTTTTTTAAAAAAGTTATTGACTTATACAGTTAGCAAATGTTATATTATTAAAGTCGCTTCTGGGCGACGATGCAAGAATTGCTCTTTGAAAACTAAACAAACAAGCGTCAACAAACAATAAATAATCATGACTTCTATTATAGAAGAACATGAGCCAACGTTTTAACTTTATGAGCTAACTCATAACTCTTTCTTGGAGAGTTTGATCCTGGCTCAGGACGAACGCTGGCGGCGTGCCTAATAC
>NZ_JAGGQL010000026.1 GCF_018613315.1 Bacillus sp. ISL-37
ATTTAAATTGTCCTTTTTACTCTACTAAGGAAATAATATTAACAAATTCTACTTTTTGTTGAATAAGTTCATTTTCATCGAGTGTAAAGGGATTTTCAACAACACTGATAATAATATTCTTATTAAGGGCTTTCTTTATTGGTAAAGACATTAAATCTATTTTAAATTCTCCTTCTCCTTTAACATTAATGTATTTGTTATCTAAATTCATTTGTTCATTTCCAAAAAAAGATAATATAGCATAATTTGTATCGTTATTTAAATTCCCCATCTTTAATTGCAAATTTCCAGTGAACTTGCTAGAAATTCTGTACTGTTTTAATTCTTTATCTTCTTTATTTAGCAATGTAATGACAGGAGAGCTAACAGAGTTGTCTGAAGAACTATGTTGATTGTAAACATTAATAGCTGAGTAATTTATATTCTTTTTATAATTATCTATACCATTTATGATAACTGCTCTTCTAGCTAAGTAGACATTCCCCGAAGATACATATTGTTCCTCATCCAATATATTATCTGGATCTCTAACACAAAGAACTAGTAGGTCACTAATACCTTGAGGCATGTCTAATGAAACGGAAAATTCTTTGCTTTGGTGCTTGTTTAAATCTACATCAATATAATTTAGTTTTCTATCATTGAGATTTACACTTTTGTGCATATAATCTATCAAGAAGAATAATCTATAAGTATAAGCGTTATCGAAATTGTTTTTAATTTTAATGGAAGGAGTGAAAGAAGCCGAAGATGTATCTTTAATTTTAAATAAAACTTGATTTTCGTTAATAGAAGTTTCATCAGTTAGACCGAGCTCAAAGCCATAATTCGTTATTTCATCATTTAGAACTTTTTTGTTTTTAAATGTTATCTTTTTACCTTCTGATTGCTCTTCTGAAAAATTACAACTAGTAAGTAAAATAGTAACTAAAATAAATATCATAATAGTAATAAATTTTTTCATTCTAAATCACCTTAAAAAAATAGGAGTTCTCCCCAGAAAACTCCTAAATATCTATTAATGTTACCAGCTAGCAGAAGTATTAGCGCTACCTGCAAGAGTACCATTTTTATAAATTTTGTGAGTTGAATAGACATGCATAGGGTTAGTATAATCTTTTGGTCCTAGAGACTTAGCTATTGAAATAGAATCATTAGTAGTACTTTGGTAAGCGGGTGGTAAATAATTGCCTCCTACACCTGCTTCGATTTTTACATAGACAGAACTTGATCCAACATAAGTCGTGGCTCCTAATGCATATACGGTTCCTGAACTATTGTCGTAGATTCTAGATTCACCTAATCCAGAATCCCAACTAGATCCATTAACATAGATTTTTTTTGATTCTGAGTCTAACGTAGCTGCATCTGCATTACTCATAAAACTTAGGGCTACAGGTAAAGCTAATGCGAGAGATAAAATTGCCTTTTTCATCAACGATTCCTCCTTGTATTTTTTTCCCAACACTTTATTATCATTCTACCAATAATTTCAATTACCTTCTAAATTTGTAAAAAAAATCTATTTAATCAGATCAATAAATAGTATTGATAAAAGTAAAAATCCCAGCATGTTAACATAATCACCATAATCGGAAGTTGCGAAAAACTCAAAACCCGGAATTTGGCCATATTTGGTCAAATTCCGGGTTTTTGGGCTTGGGAAATAATCAAAAAATCCAGGGGATTTTTGTTTTTTCAATCTCCTGTTTTCTTTAATTTCCTCTTGATTGCACTGTAGTTTCTAACTTGATTTTTTTGAAAATATGAATGGTCAAATATAAATAACATTTTTTCGATTTATAAATAGTTTTACGATATACCGGACAATTTGGTACTATACGCGATTTAAAAGGACTGTTATAATGTGTACCAAGCAGCACGGTATTGCATATAGTCAATAAATTATTGCTTATATGCATTGAAAGCTATTATAGCTAGTGTTGTTTATTTTTATCGATTTTAGTTAAAGATAAGAACAATAAAAAACAACCGAAAGCACTGCAATGCCTCGGCTGTTTCATAGTTACCTATATTGGTAACAATAAGAGGACTTATTTCTCACGTTTCGCGGCGTCAGAGGGATGGTCCTTTTTCTTTTGTTTTTTACTTACATAGTAATCGAAGAGCTTATCGAAAACCAGGACAATAAATGGCATGATGAATGTTGAGATGATCGTCAGCATTGCTATATTTCACCTCCCTTCATTTCTTCATAAAAAACACTCCTTTTTCTTTTTCTACTTTTAGTAACGATTTATATTATGGGCTTGGACTCTATTTAATTCATTGATAGCTATTAATAGAGTAGCCTGTTAACTGACGTTATCACACAAAAACCTCAAAAATCAATACATTGTATATTTTTTATTTTCGACAGTACTATATATGGTGTTTAGGTCGTATTATAAAGAATTTGTCAATAGAGAAATAGCTTGAAAATCAGAGGAAAGTTAAGAGATAACCAATAATATATAAGATAATGATTAGTTATTAAAAAATTTGAAGGTTGCATTTTGAGAAGAGTCGATAAATTAGCATAAAAAAAGCTACCTGTACTGGCAGCTTTGTAATCAATTATATAAGAAAATAGATTTCAACAAGTAATAGTATTTAAGGTCTTTAGCTGTTTATTGTTCAGTCATTTGGAATAATCGAATTTCTTTTAGAAGATCGTTAATATGCTTTAGTTTTGAATTCATAGTGTACTCTTTGAATAAATATTTGAATGAGAAAAACAAGAGAATGAAGCCAGCTGCCATAATCATAGAAGTCATAATTAGTGTTTGTTCTTGTCCTGGAAAGATATATTGACTTAATAATGGGATAGTTATAGATAAAATAGCTAAATTCACTGCATTTTTTGCTTGTTCTTTTTTATGATTGCTCTCTATTTTTTCTTTAACGATGGATTCTATTAATAGATTTTGATCATTCTTTGTTAGATCTATTTTATAATTTTCTTTAACTAACTTAATGAAATCATTTAGCCTTTTTTTATCTAAACTTTCTACACTTCCATAGATCTTCTCTATATATTTGAAGTGCCAGAAAGATGCTCCCAAGGTTGTGAAGAGAAAGCTAACAAATAAGACAATTGAAAGAAATTCTTTATTTGTCTGAAGAAAGTATTGTGCACCAATAGCTTCAGCAATAAGGAAAGGCAAAATAAAGTATAGACGATAATCTAAATTTAATGATTGGAACAATTGTTTATGTGGGCTGTAAACTTGTCCATGTTGTTTTAAGATTTTATTTAAGGTGTTCATAATGTTTTATTCCCTCCATTGGATAACTACGTATTATTACGTTTAGAGAGAACGAATGTTTCGTTTTAAAATAAAAAAATGGTAATCATCACAAAGTTTCTGATGATTACCATTAAACGATTGATATTTAATTATTTATTATAAATTATTGTCCTCATATGGATCTCTAATATCCAACCGTTCTTTTAGAGCTTCCTGCAGAACATGAGAAAAGTTAATTTTATGTTCCTCAGCTAAGTCATTGAGCCATTTCTGAACAGTTAACGTTTTTTTGATGGTTGCTCGTTGAACCCGATCTCTTATAATTGGCATAAACACGTTAACAATTACGACTGCTTGTTGAGATTCCAAGGTTAGCTCATATACTTTTGAAGGCGCAGGAATTGGGTCCAGGTCTTGTTCCATTCCGAATAGGTGCAGGCCTAATGCTTCTTTAGCATTTTGGTTTGCTTCCTCTTCGGTATCTCCGCACGTAAAGACGCCAGGGAGATCTGGAAAGAAAACAGAGATACCATCTTCATCGTATTCGAAGATAGCAGGAAATGAATAAGACCGTTTTAAATCCCCATCTCGTTCTTTCTGGTTACGTCCTTTAAAATTACCTGTCGCGCGCGCCATAGACATTGATTCTCTCCTTTCGAATAAGAATTGAAATTGTTTTGTATGTTTTAATTGTTTGCTGCATCCCGTTTCCCCATTAGTTTATTTATTTTTCTTCCAAGAGTTTTTGTAGTGCAGGGGCAGGGATTAAATCCCTGCCTGCCTCAATATATTCCTAACCGTACCTTTAGGTAAGTCCTTTTTTGGATGAGGGACTGTTACCTTTTCTAGTTTGGTTGGGTGTTTATATTGATGATGGCTTCCTACACTATGTATCAAGTACCAACCATCAGCCTGCAGCATGCTGACGATCTCCTTGGAAGAATAGGACTTCATAAACACTCTCCTCAATATATAATTATATTTCTGTATATACGTATTATAACACGTATTTAATACGTGTCAATATACGTACTCGTCCGTTTTAGTATCTCCAGATTTCTACCTTTTAAAAAGTAGTTAATTCAACCATTTATAATTTTTACCGGTAAAATAACGGTAAAAACCACGAAATTATTTAAATTTATGAATTTAACGCGTCAATGTACCATTAAAATAACGTTATTTTAACGGTATGATAAAATCACAAAGGTATTAAAAGTTAATTGTAGAAATAAAAGATAGGTGGTGAACGCATTGAATAGCAGTGAAAAGTTTGGATATTTTGCTAAAGATGTAGCATCTGATTTAGAAATCACAACTTCAAGTTTGCGCAGATGGTCAATCGAGTTAGAAAAAGAAGGTTATAGATTTGAAAGAAATGAAAAAGATCAAAGGATATATTATGAACGCGATTTTAAAGCGTTTAGAGAATTAAAGAAACTTCTATCTCACTCGGTTTCCTTTGTTGACGCTGTAAAAGCTGTTATATCAATGGATTTAGAAAACAAAAACGCTAAGTTAACGCCTAGCGTTCAGAGTGAAGATATCCGTTTATCAAGGCAGGAATTACAGGGATTGATTCGTGAAGCTGTAAAACAGGCAGTTGAGGAAGAAAGAGAAGCAATGTTCCAGGCTTTTGAATACAAGATAAATAATGTGATCGAGCAAAGAGATCACAATCTTACAAAAGAGCTGCATCAATCACTCGAAGAAAAGAGACTGGAAATAGCTGCTGCAGAAGAACGTAAGGCCTCTTGGTGGAAAAAGCTATTTAGCTAATTAGAAAGAGCCCTAAGAGTTTAGGACATGCAAAGTAGAAGTAAAGGATAGCTATCTTAAACGCTTGCGCCTTTAGGGCGCTCAGGGTTGCCTTCATGGCAACCCTATTTGTGAAGGAGGGATTTTTTTGTTGAAAGGTCATCAAATTTTAGGAACGGATAAGCCCATTTACTATAAAAAATATGAGGGTCATCTTTTCTATGAGGATCTTCTTTTGATGGGTGAAAACCCTGGTGACTATGAAATAGCAGGCTATGTTCAAGTCATAAAAACAGGAGAACCTTTTTTCTTGCCGGTCTATCAGCTTCTTGTTTCAGAAGTGAAAAAAAACGCAAAAGTGCTTCCTTTTAACTTGAAACAAGTTACCTTTAATGATATGATAAAAGTAACTTAAATCAAGAGAGGATGATAGCAATGCTTTTTAAGTGTTCCAAGTGCGAGAAAGAATTGTCATTGCAGCCGAATATTTTTGAGAAAGCTTACAAGGGGTATGACACATGCCTGGATTGCAGACCTAAGCATGGAGGAAGTAGGGAAGGGGCAGGCAGGCCATCCCTGGGAACGACAAAGAAAGTATCCGTCACCCTGCCGGATGACATTTGGGAGAAAATCGAGGGAGAAGGTAACAAGTCCGCCTTTTTCAGGGATTTGGCTTTAAAGGAATTTGAAAAATGATTTGTTCATATTGTCAGACGAAAAACAGTCAATATGCCGATGAATGCGTCTTTTGCCAAGCACCCTTGAAAAAGCTCCGGCCACAATTAAGGGATTCGGTTTACCTGAAACAATGCGAGCTGCCATTCAAAGAACTGATTTTGTTTCACACTTATGATTTGCTGATCCTGCTTCGATTGGTTAGGGAAGAAAGGACAATTACCTATAAACTCATGAGAAGTGTTCAGAAGGCTCCAGAAGGCATTGTGGTCGATTCTGACACCTTAGCCTTTGCTGAACAGGAATACAGGCGTTACACGGCTCGTATGAGGGTTTTAGAGGGGATTTTGATAGATAGGATGGGGTACAAGCCTGAAAGGGTCGATGATAAGCTTTTGGAACGTTTACAGGCCAAATTGACAAAAAACGAAAAAGCCTAGAAATAAAGGGGAAATGTTGGTATTGTCGAACTATAAAGAAAAAGAGAAAAACCGCCCTGTCTTTGGTCGGATAGGCGGTTTCTCACAACAGGCAAGGGATTAGTCCCTTTATTAACATTTGAATATTTATATTCTACCATATCGGGACTAATTCCTGCTACATAAGGGAGAGAAAAAGTAGTGGGGAAAAATATTATAGACTTTGAACAGGCTGAAAAAAATGCTAGAAAAAGAGATTTTAAAAATGATGAGATTTTACAGACTTTAGAACACTTTGGAGTTCCACAAGAAAATATTAATGAAGCCTTAGAAATACTTAGTAAGGCTACTGGTGGGAAAGAAATAGGGATATATACTAAACGTTCCCCACAATCGAAAGTGAGGTTTGCACAACATTTGCAAGAGAATTTAGGTTATTTATATAAACATGATTATTTAACCGATAGGGAAAAAATTTTTTTAGCAGATATTGTACCTTACATTGCCTTTTCAAGTAATTGCATAGTTTTAGATATAAAAGCTAAAAATCCAGTTCCTGCTAACATATCAGAAATTGCAGAACTAATTAAAAGTAATCGATCAAACACAAGTACAGTAATTAATAGCTTAAAGAAAAAAGGTATTATTGCCAAAGCAGAATCAGGAATAGAAGGTAATAATGCTAAAGCTTTTGCAATTTTTATTAATCCTCATGTTTTATATGCAGGAGATAAAGATAATGTAAATGAAGCCTTACAAGTAATGTTTCATAAAGCTATGAAAATGAAAATATTAAAAGATGTACCTGATAAATTATTTTAGGGTGTGAGGTGTTCCTCACACCTTTTTTATTGATTTTGTGTGTTGCAAATTTACAACGCAAGTGTTGCATATTTACAACACACAAAAAATGTTAAAACACTTGATATAACAACATTTCTAACCCTTTTAAAACTCTCTCTCTTCTCACTCTATATTAAATAGCAATTCGCCCTCGGTTTGGCAATACCTAATTTATATATTTTTCGTTGTTGCCTTAAAGGCTAAAAGGTTGCCATCAAGGCAACCAAAAACCGTAGTAAGGGGTTCTATATTAGAACAGGGGGGCTGTAAAGTTTACAGTTCAATTTGAAATTTTTTACACATCAAAAGAGGATTTCCAATTTTTTTACAGAATATCTTTATAGAATTTAATTTTAAGGGGGAGTTAGATTGAAAAAAATCTCAAGCTTGTTGTTAGCAACCGTATTGGGGCTATCTTTTAGTTTTCCAATGCAGTCATTTGCTGCAGAAAATGTAGGGACTTTCGCAGCTTACGATGATCCGGGCGGCCAAAGTTGTTTGAATACTTATTCAATTTCTCATACTAATTTAGTAAAGGCTTTGAATGCTAATGATTTGTATCTTGGTTTGACCTCTTTTGCTTTTTTACCATCAGCGATTGCAAATTTCATTATTGCAAATAGTGGTCATGTCTCAACTTTGAGAACAATAGCTTACGAGGGTAGAGGGGTTTGGGTCTGTGTAAAAGCAAATCCTAATTATAACGGCTATAATAGTGCAACTCTAATTTATCTTTCAAGATTATAAATAAAGAGCCCTCTAAAGGGCTCTTATTTTATTTGAATTGCTTTCTTTTTTTTATAGTAATCAATAAAATTCCCATTATTGAAATGATACCTATTCCAATTAGTGTTCCGTTTATTAGCAAATTATTAGATATGCTTGCTAGATCGTTTTTAAATAACCTGCTATATAAAATTGTGCTAACTACTAAAAATGACACAAATAACATAATCCTCATCATCAAATTTCCCTCCTTTTCTTATTCTTATTGTATAAATTATTCAAAATCCATTAAATTCCTTTTGGAAAAATATAAAAGTTGGTAAATAAGAAAAATCAGTTAAAAAGGTATTATGGTTGATAGTACTACTCTGGTTCTCTTTCGGAACCACCCCTTTATCTTTCTAAAATATTTTCTTGAAATTTCTTCCTTTGCTTGTTTTTCTGGCGTTCTTGGCGTTGTCGCTCGAACTGCTCTTTCTTCTGGGCTTCTTCAATGCCTTGGACTGCGGCCTGCAAGAATCCTAAGTTAAATTCATTGCCTTTGCCTTGTTCAGCTTCCTGGATCGTATTTTCGATTAGTGGCTTTTTATCCATAGCCAGGTCTAACTTTTCCCTGTGTTTCTCGAAATTTGTCTTATCGGAAAAGCCCAGGCTCTCCAAATTCTTTGTTAAACGTTCCCGATCGGAAAGGGCTTGGCGATATTCTTCCTTCGCTCCTTTAGAGAAAAGCATTTTCCCTTTCATCAGAGGGTTGTTCTCGTATTTTTCGATTTTGGTTGATACAGCTTCCAGGTGTTTAAAGTGTGTGGCAGCGGTCGCACTTTTTTGATTTTCTTTGGCCAACGTCTGTAAGTGAGATTGGGCTTTTTCGATAGCTTCGGTACGCTCTTTGATTTCTGCTTTGATTTGGCTTAATGGAACAACCTGGCCTGCTTTTTCATTGATGGACTTTATCTTCAAAGCGTCCTCGTATTTCATGAATGAAGAAGCTGTTTTCAATTCTGGATAAGGGGAAGTAATCTGACGAATTTCCCCTTGCTTCAAGGCTTTTTCGGCTTTAGCTAATACCTGGCGTTCAGATTGAATCTGCTCTTTTTGCTTGAAATGGGTAGTGACCTGTTGTTCCTTTTCTTCCTGGAAGTTTCTGCGCTGATCCATGAATTCTTCTTTGGTAGAGAAGGATAGTTTTTTTCGGTGGTAGTCTAGTTCTTTATCGTGATAGCTATGTTCTTTTTGGGATTTTTCAATGGCCTGTTCTGCTCGTTCTTTGATTTGGCGATTTTCTTTCAGCTTCAACGGATTGAACCAGTTGATATTTTTAATATCATTTTCTAGGCGTTTGACTTGGTTTTCAATCTGGTCTATCTGGTGGAAATGGTCGCCTGCTTCTTTGAATTTAGAATCTTTCCATTCGGTAAAGCTGGCCTGCTTGGCAATACTTTGCTCCCATTTGTCGATTTGAACCTTGCGTTCCTTGATTTTATCAAGAGTCACAAAACCTTTTATAGACTTTGTAGCTTCTTTGATGTCGGCCTTTTCGGAATGGGTTAGGTATTTACCTTTTTCACGCTGCTGTTCAAGATTTTTCTTTTCGGCTTTATATTTATCTAGTTCTACTATGTTTTTGTTGTAGTCCTGAACTTCTCTGTTAATATTTCCTCGTTCGGTCTGTACGCCACGCTTTTCCATCTGGTGGGCTACATGGCCAAGATGAACAGTCGGAAGCTGTTCAACCCCTCTGGCTTCGTTAGACAGGTGGGAAATGCGCTCCTGGACTCCTTCTTTTTCTAATGCCTTGTTTGCATGGCTGGCCCATTGCTCCCTCCACTGTTCCAGAAGTTTTTTGTCATTCCACTCACGGTTTTTGACAGTGAAGCCCTGTTCTGAAATTTCCCTGGTAGTCAACATGATATGGGCATGGGGATTTTCTTTGTCATCCCTATGGATGGCCACATCGGCAACCATTCCTTTGCTGACAAACTCCTTCTGAACATAGTCATGAATAAGTTCCTTTTGATGGTCGTTGGAAAGCTCTTTTGGCAAAGCAACATTGATTTCTCTGGCCAGTTGGGAATTAACCCTCTTTTCAGCTTTCTCAACTTCATTCCATAAACGCTCACGTTCCTGGACCCATTCAGGAGAATTAGAAGGGGCAAGAATCATAGTTTCTGGTTGAACATTTCTTTTATAGAATTTAACTTCGCCTGTTCGTTCATCTTCCAGGCGTTCTCCAGAACGGTAACTGGCAGAAGCGATAGCCGATTGACCTTTAGCCCTGGAAATAACTTTTGCTGAAAAATGATAGATAGCCATGATTTCTCACCCCTTTCAAAGTCCGCGACACGATTAAAATTTAAACCTATCTGTTTTGGCTTCGCCGATTAGGCGAATTGTTTTTTCCTTCCGAAACTTTCGGAAGGGGAGATTTTTCGTTCCGTAGGAACCGCACACAAACGAAGTTTGTATAAGTGCGCCCTTATCACTTTGTTCTAAGGGAATCATATCACAGCCTGAGGGAAGAATCTAGCATTATGGGTAGTATTTTCCTCAGGCTTTAGATAAGATAAAATCAAAGAACCGAAGGATAGGGGCTGAGAAGTGGTGGCACGTAAAACGGACACAGAACGCTTACAGGAATTAGAGAAAAAAATTGAACAGATCAAGGTAAGGAAGCAACAAGTTGCAAGCCGAATCGCTCAAAAGGAAAGAAAAGAACGTACACGTCGGTTGATTCAGGTGGGTGCGATCTTTGAGAAGTATTTTGATATTGTCGGAGAGGATCAAGCTGAAAAGGTAGCTTACGGAATGAAGGATGCCGTAGGAAAACATAGAGAAAAGCTGTTGGCTATCGATGTTGAGAAATCTAAGGAAGCCAACAAGACAGTTTACGAGGTTCAAGAGGAACGCTTAATCATTCCAGAAGGCGAAAAGGCTGCTTATCATTCTTAATAGTCTTGAAACAATATTGAATAATGTCAGTGCATGCTGTGCTAAGAAAAAGAGAAATATATAGGGGACCACAATTCCCAGATATGTCCTGGATGATGTCATATCGTGTCATATCTATACATTTCTGTACAAAAACGAACAAAATGATGCTATGATAATAGTAACCTATCACCCCTTTAATCAAAGAAAAATATTATTTGTGATAGGGAAAACAAGGAGGTCCGAAACCTTAGGCTGTGGGAAGCTAAGCTTTCGGAAAGACTTTACTTACATGAATCACTTCGTTTAGGGTGTCTTGAGACATCTCAACCACTTTTTTTGTGAAACTTTAGGGAAAAGAAATAACCCTGGGCGTGGGAACCCAGGGTTATTTTCGTTTATGTATAGCATTTTCAGGTTAAAGTCATAATAGGTATTAGAGGAAGGTGAGTGGGAATCGGCTCAGACGACCGTTTATAGTCCAAGTGTAATGCGTGGGACGCGACACAAGCCGGATCACCTTCCATCATTAAGCTACCGTGTTACTTTGTGGGAAAATATCTTACTTCTGGTTTTCCATTAGCACTCTGAAAACCAACCAAAAAAGGTTTCCGATTGTACCGATCCAATCGAGGCCTTTTTTTATTTTGGCTTCATGAGTGGTAACAGAGTTTAGGAGTCTTTTGAAAACCTTCAACTCGACCACTCCTTTGCGAAATTTTAGGGAATGGCCGTCCTTGGACTGTACACTTATTATAACAGAAAGCTTGTTCGGAATTAGTCAGTTTCATTGGCTTTTTTCTAAACACCATATATGGGTGTTTAGAAAAAATAAACTCCTTTTCGTCAATTGATTAGAACGTTGTGTTTAATTTAAATACACACTTATTGTTTTACAGTAAAGTGTCGACATTTTCTATAATCTCCAATTTTTAAGGATAGGAATATTTTTTCGTAATGATATTGAACGGACGTGTAAGATAATTTGTATTTTAATAGGGAGAGTCCGTTGAAACTGAATGGATTCATCGGTTTTATGTTCTTCTGGTTCTATTGCAAGGATGCCTTAATGGCAGCGTTACTTTGGTTCTAATAGTGCAAGTCTTCCGGCTTCTTCTAAATTGTATAGGTTTGAGTTTACACAGAAGAAACAAAAATCTGATGATAACCTAGCCATTTTTTGATGGGTTATGTCATCTTAAAATGTCCGTTCTAAAAGGGTTTTCACAAAGTTAAAATAGTAACGCTCGATATCCCGATTTAGGATAAAATTGAGAGTGAAAATAAATTAGTAAGGATGTTGTTATATGGTCAAAAAAGCACCTTTAACAGATGAAATTCTATTTGCACTTGCGAAGTTAGTAGATGATGCTCAACAAACCACTAGAGAACCCAGTCATTCTGAAATCGAGTATCAGATAACTCGATTTAAATTAGAACAAGGAGACCCACATTTTCAAAAGCATTCAGTGGGCAAAGCGAAAAGGGTAAGATCTATATTAAATTGGGCAATGGAAAATAATCTAGATGCTGGAGAAAAGTTTGTAGGTTCCTTTATAGCTTTACTCAGAGCTTTAGGTGGTTTTAGGGAGTCGTCTAAAAATTATGTAGGGAAAGAAGCAATCATGAATGCTCAGGCTGCTTTTAAAAGCGAAGGTTGGGAATTAAGTAGTGATGGTGATTTAAGACCTATTGTTCTCGATAATCTTAGCGAACTAGAGCAAGAAGAAGCATTAAGAGCCTATATCACAAGGGCTAAAAAAGGCGTTGAAGATGCTGCATTATTAGCTGGTACAGGGAAAGATTTACTTGAAGCAGTTTGTGGATTTATCCTAACAAAATTATGGGGACACTATCCCACAACTTCTAATTTTCCTACTTTATTAGGACAAACCTTTACGTCCTTAAATTTAGTGTACGATAAATCGAAGATCGATCCATCCAGTCGTCGATCGCAGCAAAGGTTTGAAGCAAGTTTATATGAGCTAGGTTGCTCAATAAATAATTTGAGAAATAAAGAGGGGACTGGACACGGCCGACCATTTTTAACAACGATCACTGATTCAGAAGCAAAAGCAGCTATTGAAAGTATGGGGATGATTTCTGCCTTCTTGATGAATAAATGGAAAAATTATTAAAGAGAAGAGAAATTCCTGAACATGAGGAAGTATTATCTATACCAAAGTTGAAAAATGAAGCTTATAAAGTAAAGGATGCAACTTTAGATTTAGATAATAAAGAAAAGGAATATGAATAGAATGTTCGTTTTTTTTCAATTAACCTAAAATATAGATTTTAGTATCTTGTGAAAACCAATGTATATTTTTAACAATTAAACTGTATCTTATAGTAAAAGGAGTGAAGTGAAAAGTGAGAAAATTATTGATATTGTTATCTGTTTTGTCAATTTTGCTATTTGGAAGATGGTTCATTACTGAAGATGTTCTAGCCAGTAATAAGGATAGTGCAGAGGAATTTTTTGAAAAGATCAATTCTGATACTTATCAAGAGTTTAGCCAACCGACGGGTAATCTTAGGGTAATAATTAGATATAAGGATATTCCAGATACACTGAAAAACAAAGGGATATTAAAAATGGTTCCAAAAACATCCTACAGTGGAGATCCTAAAATAAACCCAAATGCAGAAATATATTATTATGCTTCATGGAAAAAGCAAGGGGATGAATTTAATTTTAGATATGCAGTATTCGATGCAAACTCCACCAAAATATTAGTAAGCGGTTCAAGTTATCATTTAGAGAAAAATGGAACAAAGTAAAAAGGACAATTTAAAT
>NZ_JAGGQL010000027.1 GCF_018613315.1 Bacillus sp. ISL-37
TAATCTAGCTCCAGCGCCTAGCCCCTCGAGTCGCTTGTCTAGTGTCGCCTCCTAGAAACTCCGAAACTTCAACTCCGCCGGCAGAAGCAAAAAGCGCTTCTTTGTCGGAGTCTCCAGTTTCTGCGTTTCTGGACAGTCGGCTATACATTTCGATTTCGGTCCGCCCAATGAAGTCAAAGATCGACTTCACTGGTCGGCCCTCTTAGGCACAGGACGTGCAGACCCGACTGCCACAGGATGTGGCGTTATAGTCGGGCAGCGCTTGTCGGGGCTGAACGAGGCGCTTGCGCTTTTTGTTCTTATTGATTCTTTTTCCTCTTCTTATTGTTTTGCTTTTCCAGTTCTGATAATGGTTCGTTTGCCATTTCCTGGTTATATCCGGCTCCATTGCCTTGGGCTTTTGCAGCATTCGCTCCAGGGATGACATGATTTGCTTTTCTTTTTACCACAGAATTCACCTCCATCTGCCATATTTTTTCCCACAATACATTACACAATCCAGCTTTTTCATTTTAGTGAAATAGTTTTTCTTCAAGTTGGCGTAGAAAGGTGAAGGATTTTTTCTTTGATAAAATCCCATTAAGATTGTTTTAATCGTGTTAACAATTTTTATAATAAGTAAAACTTATCAACCACAATAACTTTCTTGTTATTTACTTATACACAAGGTTATATTAATATGAAATTGTGAGAAAAGTTAGGATGGAATACAAGATTCAAACTTTTCGACAATTACTTTTATTTAGTTTATGATGTTTACGTAAAAGAAGGGGGTAAACATATGTCAAACCAAGATGTTTTTAACGCCCGCAGTTCATTTGAAGTTGACGGGAAACGCTATCATTACTATAGCCTGGCAGCATTAGAAAAGGCTGGAATCGGCAATGTATCAAAACTACCTTACTCAGTGAAGGTATTGCTTGAATCCGTACTTCGCCAGCATGATGGCTTTGTGATCACAAAAGAGCACGTTGAAAATCTAGCAAAATGGGGAACTAGCGAAGTAAAAGAAGTGGATGTGCCTTTCAAGCCTTCACGTGTAATTCTCCAGGACTTCACTGGTGTACCAGCAGTCGTTGACCTTGCATCACTTAGAAAAGCAATGGCTGACTTGGGTGGAGACCCGCAAAAAATCAATCCTGAAAAGCCGGTTGATCTAGTTATTGACCACTCAGTACAGGTTGATAAATACGGAACTCCAGACGCACTTAATGTAAATATGGAACTCGAATTCGAACGTAATGCTGAACGTTACCAGTTCTTAAGCTGGGCACAGAAAGCATTCGATAACTACCGTGCTGTTCCACCAGCAACAGGTATCGTGCACCAGGTTAACCTTGAGTACCTTGCAAATGTTGTTCATGCTGTAGAGAATGCAGATGGCGAATTTGAAACTTTCCCTGATTCATTGGTGGGTACTGACTCACATACTACAATGATCAATGGTATTGGCGTTCTTGGATGGGGCGTAGGCGGTATCGAAGCAGAAGCTGGAATGCTTGGCCAGCCTTCATACTTCCCAGTTCCAGAAGTAGTAGGTGTAAAATTAGTAGGAGATATGCCGAACGGTGCTACTGCAACTGACCTTGCACTTAAAGTGACTCAGGTTCTTCGCAGCAAAGGCGTTGTTGGCAAATTCGTCGAGTTCTTCGGACCTGGCGTAGTTACACTTCCACTTGCTGATCGTGCGACAGTTGCCAATATGGCGCCTGAATACGGCGCAACTTGCGGATTCTTCCCAGTTGATGGAGAAGCATTGGATTACATGCGTTTAACTGGACGCACAGAAGATCACATTAAAGTGGTTGAGGCATACTGCAAGGAGAACGGACTATTCTTCGATCCTGCATTAGAGCCAGTTTACACTGATGTTGTAGAAATCAACCTTTCAGACATCGAACCAAACCTTTCTGGTCCAAAGCGTCCGCAGGATTTAATCCCACTATCTGCAATGCAGAAATCCTTCAAGGAAGCATTGACTGCTCCTGCAGGAAACCAGGGATTCGGCCTTGATAAGAAAGAGATCGATAAAGAAGCAGTGGTCGAGTTCGCTAATGGCGACAAGACAACAATGAAGACTGGTGCAATCGCGATCGCCGCGATCACTAGCTGTACAAATACATCTAACCCATACGTACTTGTTGGGGCAGGACTTGTAGCCAAGAAGGCTGTTGAACTAGGAATGGAAGTTCCTAAGTTCGTAAAAACTTCATTGGCACCTGGTTCAAAGGTTGTAACTGGATACCTTCGCGATTCAGCATTGCTTCCTTACCTTGAAACACTTGGCTTTAACCTTGTAGGTTATGGATGTACGACATGTATCGGTAACTCTGGCCCATTAAAGCCGGAAATCGAAAAGTCTGTTGCTGAAAGCGACCTTCTGGTAACTTCAGTCCTTTCCGGTAACCGTAACTTCGAAGGACGTATCCACCCGCTTGTAAAAGCAAACTACCTGGCTTCGCCGCCATTGGTTGTTGCATATGCACTTGCAGGAACAGTGGACATCGACCTGCAGAATGACCCAATCGGTAAAGATAAAGACGGCAACGATGTATTCTTCAAGGATATCTGGCCTTCAACTGCAGAAGTGAACGAAGTCGTTCACCGCGTAGTTACTCCAGAGCTATTCCGCAGAGAATACGAAACAGTATTCACTGACAATGAAAAGTGGAACGAGATCCAAACAAACAGCGATCCACTTTATACATTTGATGAAGATTCAACTTATATCGCAAACCCACCATTCTTTGAAGGTTTAACTCCAGAGGCTGGGGAAGTTGCTCCATTGAACAGCCTTCGTATTGTCGGCAAGTTCGGTGATTCTGTAACAACTGACCATATTTCTCCTGCAGGTGCGATCGGCAAAGATACACCAGCTGGAAAATACCTGCGTGAAAAAGGTGTAGAACCTCGTGATTTCAACTCATACGGTTCACGCCGTGGTAACCACGAAGTCATGATGCGCGGTACATTCGCAAACATCCGTATCAAGAACCAAATCGCTCCTGGCACAGAAGGTGGCTTCACAACTTACTGGCCAACGAACGAAGTCATGTCCATCTTTGATGCTTGCATGAAGTACAAAGAGCAGGGCACTGGCCTGATGGTTATCGCAGGAAAAGATTACGGAATGGGATCATCCCGTGATTGGGCTGCAAAGGGTACTAACCTATTAGGTATCAAGACTGTTATTGCTGAAAGTTTCGAGCGTATCCACCGTTCAAACCTTGTATTGATGGGCGTACTGCCACTTCAATTCAAAGCTGGTGAAAACGCAGAAACTCTTGGCCTGACAGGAAGAGAATCATTTGACGTCCAGATTGATGAAAAGGTTCGCCCACGCGACATCATTACTGTGACAGCTACTGACGAAGACGGCAACAAAAAGACTTTTGAAGCTCTTGTACGTTTCGATTCAGAAGTCGAAATCGACTACTACCGTCACGGCGGAATCCTGCAAATGGTTCTTCGTGATAAGTTAAAAGCGTAAATTGTTACACAGAACCCCCTGGTCTCTATGCGGACTAGGGGGTTTTTTGTATGTATTGTAGAGCTGCTTTTATTCGTCATTAGATCAGTTAAGAATATCGGCAGGGCGATCTTGACAGCTTTTCGCCTGAAAGGGTTGAACCTGTCAAGATAACTACTGAATCTTGACAGCTTTTCGCCTGAAAGGGTTGAACCTGTCAAGATAACTACTGAATCTTGACAGCTTTTCGCCTGAAAGGGTTGAACCTGTCAAGATAACTACTGAATCTTGACAGCTTTTTGCCTGAAGAGCTCAAACCCGTCAAGATAATGGGTTAATCTTGACAGCTTTTCACCTGAAGTGGCTAAACTTGTCAAGATAATGGGTTAATCTTGACCGCTTTTCACCTGAAGTGGCTGAACCTGTCAAGATAATGGGTTAATCTTGACCACTTTTTGCCTGAAAGGTCCAAACCTGTCAAAATAACGATTTATTCTTGACCGCTTTTTGCCTGAAGAGCTCAAACCTGTCAAGATAATGGGTTAATCTTGACCGCTTTTCACCTGAAGTGGCTGAACCTGTCAAGATAATGGGTTAATCTTGACCGCTTTTTGCCTGAAGAGCTCAAACCTGTCAAGATAATGGGTTAATCTAGTAAGCTTTCACCTGATGGAGCTCAAACCTGTCAAATTCCAGCTTGATATGGAAAGCTGTTTTCGCCAGGTTATGCTATTGTTTAGTGAAAATATTAATTAAGAAATGACTATTAAATACAGTTTCCTCGATTATTTAACAGTGAGGAGTGCTCCTAACTTACTGATCTTACAAAATTCGCGAAAACTTCCAATGTATCGACAACTTCTCTTATTGATATTTGCTGGCAAAAAGGTATGTTTAAGATAGATGGAACATAAGGAGTGTTTTCTATGGGCCTAGTATCAATAGTTGCAAGAGAGGATTTTATTTCATTGGTTACCGATTTGGGAACTCATCAGATAATCGATGATATCAGGTTTAAAGAATTAATACCAAATACAGCCTTCATTGCTTTCTCAGGTGATGAGGAATATGCCATGATGGCCGCAAGTGCTGCTGAAATTCTCGTTAATCAAGGAATGAATCTTAAAGAATTGGCAGAATCAATCCAGTCATCAATCAAGAGTTCCATGCTCATGGAGGATGGACAGCCCTTTGAAGCAGTGGTCGCAGGGTACTCTCAAAAAGGGGAAGCACAGTATCATGTCATATCCAATACAAAGCCCCTGGAATCCTATTACCCTCGTACAGGTGAGAGTCTCTACTATGTAAACGGTCAAGAATCGATGCTTGTACTTGAGAAGTCCTTGAAGATGTATGGCATGGGGACAGTTGACCAGGCACAGGCTGCCCAAATCCATTTGTTGCAGGAAGCGGCAAAGTTCATTCCAAACGTTCATACAAACCCATCCTCATATATTCTCAAAAAAGCAAATTAAAACCTGCCTGTTTTTTTGGTGCCTTATCTATAAACATAAAAATGACGTGTAAACTGGAATCAGTTTTGACACGACATTTTATGTTTATTTTTTTTGCACCCACATATAAACTATCTCATTCACAAGCCTTAAAGATGTCAGCAGGTTTTAGGTACAAAAACAAGGGAATTATCGTTAATACCTTTTTTAAAACATATATTGATGGTGAGGTCTTAACGAGAATTATTTATTTTTTAATATTCGTGAATAATGGCGCGGGATCACAAAATTCAAACCCATACTTCTCATAAGGGGGGCACAACATGAAATTTGCAGGGGTAGGCTTAGTTATACTGGCGGCAATATTCTGGGGCATTAGTGGAGGAATTGCCGATATTTTAATGACCAGAGGCTGGGATCCTATTGTGATTTCACTATACCGAGGGGCTGTTGGATTTATATGTTTTTTTGCCTGGTTTCTCTTTCGCTTTAGACAAAATTGGACCTTATCTACTCGCTTATACATATGGTCCTTATTGGCGGGTGTTGGCGTTGCTGGAAATTTCACTTTTTATTTTGTAAGTATCCAAGCCTCAAGCATTGCTGTTGCTGCTACTCTAATGTACACGGCGCCTGTCTTCGTCCTCTTAATATCTTTTTTGTTGCGTATAGAACGTTCAACTTGGTTTAAATGGGGATGCATTGCAGGTGTACTTATAGGAATTACCCTTCTTACAGGTGCCTACAACACCGAATCTGTTTCAGTGAGTTTTCTAGGAGTGACAGCGGGGCTAACTGCTGGTCTTTCCTATGCATTGTTTATCTTCGGGTTTAAAAATGCCTCTTCTATCGGGAAGCCGCAGACCACGTTAACCATCGCATTCTTTTCATTATTTCTCATCCTTTTTCTTTCTGCAGACAAAGATGAAGCTGTTGCTGTGTTAACGTCAAGCGACATAGGATGGTTCCTTCTATTAGGTATCGTGGGTGCTGGAATTTCATTTATATTTTATGTGATTGGCATTCGTAGGACTGCCCCAACAACTGCTTCAATGGTTGCTATGGTAGAGCCGGTTACAGCTTCATTATTTGGCGTTCTGATCATCGGTGATCATTTGACCACCATTCAACTTATTGGAATGATGGTCATCTTGGTTACGATCACTGTACTTAGTGTGAAGCAGTCCGACTGATTAATCTTCAACTAATTTTTAATGGATCATTTTATTGTGAAACGGCAATTTCGTTTTAAAACACAACGACCAAAGAGAAACGGACGGCAGGATAATTTACACTGCCGTCCTTTTTCTTTGTTCTATTTATTCAGGTACTTATAAATTCCAAAGGTCATTTCCGTAGCTCTTATAGTGCATACTGCAGTACGAAATTACCAAGGAACAGCAATGCAATCATATAAAGTGCGGGCTGGATTTCCCGCCCTTTTCCCATGAGCAGCTTTAAGAGCGGGTAAAGGATAAAACCAATCGCCATGCCATCTGCTATGCTGTAGGTTAATGGAATCAATACAATAATCAGAAGTGCTGGGAAGCTTTCCATTAAATCATCAAGCTTGATGTTCGTTATATTTTGAAGCATTAATATACCTATTAAAATCAATACTGGTGATACCGCACTTTCAGGGACTACTTTTATGACAGGAATTAGTACGATTGAAGCCAGGAACAGGACACCTGTAGTAATACTCGTTAAACCTGTTCTGCCGCCAGCCGCTATCCCAGCAGCACTTTCTACAGATGATACTGTTGGGCTCGTGCCGAAAATACCTGCAGTGGCAACCGAAATCGAATTAGCTTGAAGGGCCTTCTTACTTTTTTGAGTCTGGTTAAGCATTTTTGTATGGCCATGGATTAGACCGATGTTTTCAAAAATGACGACCATTGCAAGAGAAAAGGCTGTCAGCCAGAAAACAAAATTACCTGCCTGGGCAAATGAAAGCTGTCCAAAAACAGATGTGTACTCACCAATAGCCGGCATGCTCCACGAAACTCCGCCACTTCCGAAGTCCCCGAAAAGAAGGGATAGTACAGACGTAAAAACTATGCTCAGCAATAGATTGCCTGGAATATTTTTAATAAATAACACAACTGTGACGATTAGACCAATCAATGTGATAAGTGCAGTTGAACTGCTTAGATCCCCGATTTCTAGCAGGGTATGCTCCGAGCTTGTAATAATGCCGCTATTATCAAAACCGATTAAAATCAACAGTATTCCAATACCAACTGTAATGGCTTCTTTCAATGAGTCAGGAATGGAAGCAATGATTGTCTTAGCCAGCGGGGTGAAGGCTAAAACCATGAACAGGATTCCCGATACAAAAACCATCGCAAGAGCTTCTTGCCATGTGAAACCGCCGGACTGGACGATTGTATATGTAAACATCGCGTTTAATCCCATGCCCGGAATCACTAGAATCGGAGTGTTACTCCAAAATCCCATGAGCAAACAGCCCGCAAACACTGTGAGAATCGTGGCGATGATTCCTGCTTCGAGTGGGATGCCTGCTGCTGCTAATATTGTTGCGTTGACAATGATAATGTATACAACTGTTATATAGGAAATAAGACCTGCAGATAGCTCTCTACCAAACGTTGTACCATGTGCCTGTAATTGAAATAATTTATCCATTATTTTCTCCTCTCTCTTATACAGATAAATTTTTCCGTTTTGAAACGAATGAAAATATCGTACCATAGACCTTAGGTATATTTAAAATATATAATTTGTATTAAAATCATATCTTTTTTAAATAGAAGGAGTTTTTATGGATATTAGACAGATGCGATATTTTATCGCGATTGCCGAAGAAAAGAATATAACAGCTGCAGCACATAGACTTCATATGTCACAGCCGCCGTTAAGCCTTCAATTAAAACAAATGGAAGAAGAACTAGGAGTGATGCTGGTTGAACGTCATGGGAAAAAGCTTGAATTGACTGATAAGGGTGAGCTGCTATACAGACATGCACTAAATATTGTCCATGCCTTTGAGGAAGTGAAAAATGAACTCCAAGAGACGGATGAAGGGAGGAAGGGAAATTTATCGGTTGGTATCAACACACTATCTGTGCCGGAATTTCCTGAATGGCTGGAAGCATTTCACACATCCTTTCCGCTTGTCTACTTGCGGATTGTACAAAATGACTCTGCCTACTTGGCTGAACTTGTAAAAAATCGAACAATTGAACTGGGACTGGTCAGGCTGCCATTGGCTAATCAAGATCTTAACTACCTTCCTTTATACAATGAATCATTTGTTTTCGTTTGCAGGCAAAAGGGGAAAGGCGAGATATCAATAGAAGAAATAAGCAATTATCCGTTAATTCTACCTTCTACAGAGGGACTTGGAAGCTACAATATAATCCATGATGCTTTTACAAAAGCCCAGCTTCCGCTTCAGGTCATATGTGAATGCTCAGATATGAATGTGCTGATGCAATTGGTTTCCTCAGGCATTGGTTCAACAATAGTTCCTGAATCTGTTTTTCAATCATACGGACACTCGAACCTTTACACCCGGAATATTTCAGATGCCGAGTTGGTATCATCTGTCGGGTTAATCTGGTTAAAGCAGCATCACCTTTCGAAACCGGCAAGGAATTTTATTGATTTGGTCAAGCAAGGTCTCGGTTTATCCGATAATTTTTATGAATAGAAAAGCTTTATAAATCTAATAATAACCCCAAATTCTGTTGCAGAAAGGAAGGTGTCCTGCTTTGAATCTTTTTGAAGTGATGAAGGATGCTTTCGGTCCTTTTATGGACGGAGACAAAAAGCCTTTGCATGTCGGAGAAGTAATGAATCTATGGTTTTATCTCCATGGGACGGAACAAACCCTTAGGTACGATCAGCACGCTTACAATTTAGCGCTTGACCCTGATCTCAAAGAAAAAATTTCGGATATCATTGAAAATGTTCACAGGCCGATGATCAAGGAATTGACACAGTTTTTCATGGATGAAGGAATTCCTTTGCCTGATGTGGGAGCGGAAAAGGTCGTCGGTGAATTCAAAGCACTTCCTGAAGGGGCCAGGATGAATGATGAGGAAATCGCCAATTTGATCGCATACAATCTCGTAGTAGGAATCACGTCAGCAACAAGGGGCATTACCGAATCAGTTAGATCGGATGTTGGTTACCTATTTGCGAAATACCATATGATGAAAGTAACTTTTTCTTTGACTTTCAAAACGCTTATGCAGGAAAAGGGCTGGCTAAGAGTGCCGCCATACTATTATAGCGGTAAACAGTAAGAGCAGCGTCAATGGCGCTGCTTTTCTAATGTGTCTTTTTCCTTGTTGAAGGGTAAAAAATGTCCTTAACTATATTTTTCACTTGCTCTGCGGCTTATAATTGATAAAATGATATTTAGTTTCAGAATTGTCTTAAAAGCCAGAAGGAGGATCACCATGGAAGAAACATTTTTACAGTCTGTAAAATATGACGGTGAAAAACTTTATATTTTAGATCAAACTAAACTTCCCCAGGTTACTGAGTTCCTGGAAATCAACAATATTGAAGATGTGTGGGATGCGATTAAACAGCTTAAAGTAAGGGGCGCCCCAGCGATTGGCATTTCCGCTGCTTACGGGCTCGTTCTGGGAATCAAGAATGCCCCTGAAGATGATTTCGATACATTTTATGAATTCTTCAAAGAGAAAGCAGATTACCTTGCTACATCTCGCCCAACGGCAGTCAATTTATTCTGGGCATTGAAAAGGATGGATTCTCGTGCAAAGCAATCAAGCAGTGAGCCTGTAGTTGAAATTAAAAGGCTGTTGGAACAGGAAGCACATGTGATTCGCCAGGAGGATGAGAATGTCTGCAGTTCCATTGGTGAGAATGCTTTGACCTTATTCGAAGATGGTATGACCGTTTTAACGCATTGCAACGCTGGAGGAATTGCCACAGCAAGGTATGGGACTGCGCTCGCGCCAATCTATTTGGCTAAGGAACGCGGAATGGATATCAAAGTGTTTGCTGATGAAACCCGTCCATTGCTACAAGGAGCGCGTCTGACTGCGTGGGAATTAATGCAGGCTGGCATCGATGTTACCCTTATCACTGACAGCATGGCGGCCATGGTCATGCAACAGGGAAAGGTACAAGCAGTCATTGTAGGTTGTGACCGTGTTGCAGCCAACGGAGACGTAGCCAATAAAATTGGAACATATGGCGTCGCTTTATTAGCAAAAGCACACAACATCCCGTTCTATGTCGCCGCGCCACTATCGACAATTGATCTTGAAACAAAAACAGGTGATGAAATACCGATAGAGGAACGGGCAGCAGAGGAAATCACTGCTGGTTTCGGAAAATCGACAGCACCTGAAGGCGTTAAAGTTTTCAATCCAGCCTTTGATGTCACACCACATCACTTAATTACCGCAATCATTACAGAAAAAGGGATCATGCGAGGAAACTTCAGCGAAGAATTACCGCGTTTGTTTGAGAAATAAGCATGTTTAAATGCCAGGGCAGTGACTCCCTGGCATTTTTTATGTAGGGCTGCTTTAAAAGTGATCTGTATTTGATATTTAGATTCCTGGCTCAGAGTTTGGACGAGGGAGAACCAAGTTCGTCCATATCATCGAGTGGGACGTAACCTATTTGTCCGAAGGTGACCCATGTTCGGACAAATCATTGGGAGTAACAGTACGTTTTGTTCAAAGGTGACCCATGTTCGGACAAATCATCGGGAGTAACAGCATGTTTTGTTCAAAGGTGACCCAAGTTCGGACAAATCATCGGTAGTGACGGCACGTTTTGTCTGAAGGTGACCCATGTTCGGACAAATCATCGGGAGTGACGGTACGTTTTGTCTGAAGGTGACCCATGTTCGGACAAATCATTGGTAGTGACGGCACGTTTTGTCTGAAGGTGACCCAAGTTCGGACAAATCATCGGGAGTGACGGTACTTTTTGTCCGAAGGTGACCCCAAGTTCGGACAAATCATCGGAAGTAACAGCACTTTTTGTCCGAAGGTGATCCAAGTTCGGACAAATCATCGGAAGTAACAGCACTTTTTGTCCGAAGGTGACCCAAGTTCGGACAAATCATCCGTAGTGACGGTGCTTTTTGTCCGAAGGTGACCCAAGTTCGGACAAATCAGCGAGTGGGACGTAACTTTGTCCGAAGGTGATCCATGTTCAGACAAATCATCGGGAGTGACGCTACTTTTTGTCTGAAGGAGTTACACAGTATTCGACCAGCCATGCTTTTTAATTAAAATTCACATAATCCTCAAATTTTCTCACTTTTCCACTTTCATTATCTTTGTATACTTGGGATATGCTACTTGTAAATAAACCAAAGGGGGTTTTCCTATGGTCAAAAAAGCGATCGCTGCTGGTATTCTTGCTGGTCTGGTTCTGTTTGCCGTATTCCAGCATTTTTATAAAACGGAGGAGCCACAAGCTATTGAAGCTTCAAAAGCAACAACTGGAATCGGTGCGGGGATGGTAGCTCCTACTTTTACACTGAAAAACCTTGCTGGTGAAGAGGTAAGCCTGAATGATTACAGAGGTAAGAAGGTAATGCTGAATTTCTGGGCTACTTGGTGTCCGCCTTGTAAAGAGGAAATGCCGGCGATGGAGCAATTTTATAAAGAGAATTCAAAGGAAGTTGAAATTCTTGCCGTCAATTTGGATCCTCAGAATAATGTTAAGTCGTTTGTGAAGGACAATGAATTAACTTTCCCGATATTACTTGATCAAGATGGAACCACACAGCAAACATACTCAATCATCTCAATACCTACCACATTTATTATTGATGAGCAGGGGTTGATTCTAAAAAAGCATATTGGTTCCATGACATACGAACAAATACAGGAATTAATGAAGTGACACCAGTACTGGCTAATGGTGTTTTTTTCATGGTAAAAGTTGCATGGAAGATACACGAAAATATCGGGTAAGAATAAAATACGATTAAATTTTCAAAAAGTTGTAATAATTGCAACCGTTTCCGGACATAATAACTGTTACAATGATGACAAAGGATGGTGAACACGATGAGAAAACCTAGAAAGCGTTCTTTTCAAGAGCTTGTAATGGAAAACAAACGCCAACTTCTGAATGACCGTGATGCAATCGAGAGGATCGAGGCTAAATTAGAGCAAAAACACTTGGGTAAAGCTGAGTAAATATCATACATTACCATTTATGAAAACCTCTTCTTTAGGAAAAACTTATTTTAGAGGAGGGATATACATGAGCAATCCTAAAAAGGACAGCAAGCACTATGTTCCAAGCCACCTTGGAACGCAGCCGCGTGGATTCAGTGGCAATAAAGGAAAGAAGATGAATGATAAGTCGGGTGAACATGCCCAGGTAATACAAACTAAAGGTGAATAACCGAATGAATATGCCTGCCAATTGGCGGGCTTTTATTTTATCCGCAGAAAAGTTATCCACTGTTTTCCGCTAATAATCAAAGTGAGTAGTCGCATACTATTGATGTACTTTTTAAAAGGAGGTACATGACAATGGCAAATCATACACCAAAGCCAGACGATCGAAGCGATAATGTGGAAAAGCTGCAGTCCATGATCCATCATACGATTGAGAACATGGAGGATGCTGATGCTGCAATGGTCAATTCGAATCCTGAAGACCAGCAAAGAATCAAGGAAAAAAATGAGCGCCGCCGAGAAAGCATTGATGCCTTTAGGGCTGAAATCAAGGATGAAGCGCACAACCAGCAGTAAATCAGAAAGGACCCGTCAACAGGCGGGTCTTTTTCCGTTTCGCTAAAAATGTGATAATATACGGAATGTGAACTAAGATAACGTGTGTAATTAACTTTAGATAAAGAAGTGATTTGGATGGATCGACAAAAAAAACAAATTCCTATAGATGAACAGATTTTGGTATGGGAAGAAGAGATAAATACAAAAGGATATATTCAGGATGAAGCCAGTTTGATCACCGCCGTCAGGTTACTGACAAAAGGTGGAGAGAATAAGAAACTGTCTCAAACTCTGACTCTGGCTGCTCAATCGAGGGCCCAACGAAACGGTTATGATTCTCTAGTCCTCGAGTGGCTAAAGACTGCGATTGAACACGACCCGGCAAACAAGAAGGCAAAATCCTTGCTCGCCAGGAATCAATGGAAAAATAAAGGGAACCTTTTTGACCAGCTTGCCTACCCTCGGATCAGGGAAACGGATAATCGGGCATTAAAAAAGAGAACTGCAGAGCAGTATATAGATATTTCACAGCAATTCCTCTCACACGCTGAAGAAGAACTTGATGACCTAACTGCCCAGCATCTTGAAAAAGGGTCTGAAGTTGAGGCGAAGTTCAACAGGTTGACTCATTTGCTGGAAAAGGCTATAGAAGAGACGGCAGCTCTCCTGAAAGCCACGGAGCTATATGAAGAGTCAGTTACCGGAGTTTTCCACACAGCTGTCCATTATGAAGAAATGCAGAAAAGACTTCAAAGCCTCGATGAGATCAGGGTGCAATGGGAAGAAGAGTTTGCGGAGGATTTGGATAGCCAAACACAGTCTGAAATAGATCCTCTGGCTGAACTCAATAAAATGGTAGGACTACAGTCGGTAAAGGAGAGAGTGAATGATTTTTACCGGTTCTTGAAGTATCAGCAAAAACGGAAAGAGCTTGGTCTGCAAACAAAGGATGATCAAAGCTTGAATATGGTTCTGACCGGGAATCCGGGAACAGGAAAAACCTCGTTAGCCCGATTGCTTGCCAAAATATATCATCAGCTTGGAGTATTGCCGCGAGAAGAAATAATCGAGGCTGACCGGTCCCAGCTTGTCGGTGCTTATGTCGGGCAGACAGAAGAAAATGTCAGGAAGGTCGTCGAGCAAGCATTGGGAGGGGTACTGTTTATTGATGAAGCTTACAGTCTTAAGCGAGAAGGCCAGACTGGAAATGACTATGGTCAAACTGCAATCGATACACTAGTGTCTTTAATGACAGGAAAAGAGTATGGAGGCAAATTCGCAGTAATCCTTGCTGGTTATCCAGAAGAAATGCGCCAATTTCTTGATGCGAATCCAGGATTAAGATCACGTTTCCCTCAATCGAATTTAATCCATCTCCCGGATTATTCGGATGATGAACTCTTGCAAATTGCTGAGCAAGCTGCGCAGGATAACGATTATGCCATGACAGAATCAGCGAAACTCGAGCTTAGTGATCGTATTGAAAAGGAAAGAGTCGACGATACCTTCGGAAATGCCAGGACGGTACGCAACCTTGTGTTAGAAGCAATTTTCAAAAAGGGGTCCCGGCCTGCTGAAGAAGATGACTTTTTGACCTATACATTATTGGAAAAAGAAGACTTTGAATCACCTTCGAATCCTTCTGCGGAAAAACCACTAGACAGGTTGAATGCCCTTGTCGGATTAGATACTGTGAAATCAGAGGTTACCTCCCTGATCTCCTTCGTGAGGATGCAGCAGCTGCGAAAGGAAAAGGGATTGCCTGCTGTGCCGATTCAGCTTCACTCCGTGTTTACCGGCAATCCGGGCACTGGAAAAACTACTGTCGCAAAGATTTACGCTGAGCTCCTGAAGGAATGCGGTATGCTAAAGCGCGGTCATCTAATTGTCAGCAGCCGGGCGGATTTTGTCGCTGGTTATGTTGGACAGACAGCCATCAAAACAAAGAAAAAAATCCGAGAGGCACTCGGAGGAGTACTATTCATAGATGAGGCATACTCATTACTGGGTCAAAGCTCAGGTGATTTTGGCAAGGAAGTTATTGACACTCTTGTCGATGAAATGACAAGGCATAATGAAAACCTTGTTGTAATCCTGGCTGGTTATCCTGCTGAAATGGATATGTTGTTAGAAAGCAATCCTGGCCTCAGATCAAGGTTCAAGAAGTTTTTCCATTTTCCAGACTATAATGTGAGTGATTTGCTGCTCATCATTAAGAACTACGCTGGAAAGTATCAATATAAGATAAAGGTGGAAGCTGAAGCTTTTTTAACTGCAAAACTCTCAGAAACAGAAATCAATGGAAACGGTCGATTCGCTACTAACTTAGTGGATGAAGCGATTCAATCACAGGCATATCGATTGATTGACGGCGAAAATTTTGAGAATTTAGGTGAAGATGTTTTATACTTGGAAAAACAGGATTTTGAAGCGGCTTTAAAAAAACTGATAGATTAAACTTACAAGAAAAAACAAAGGGGATTACCAATGAAAATTTCTTCTAGGGAGATCGAGGTTAGATATGCGGAAACAGATCAGATGGGGGTCGTGTATCACGCTAATTATCTGGTGTGGATGGAGCTGGGCAGAACTCAATTGATTAAAGAGCTTGGCTTTAATTATGCAGAAATGGAGAAGGATGGAATCATCTCACCTGTTCTTGATATCCAAGCTTCCTATAAAAAACCACTGAGATATGGAGAAACAGCTACAATCAAAACCTGGGTGGAGGAATATGATGGCATTCGCTCCGTCTATAAATATGAAATCTTCAATGGTGAGGGCGAGCTTGCTTTGACTGGCAGCTCAAAACATGTCTGTGTTAAAAAGGATAGCTTCCGCCCGATTTCGTTAAAAAGAAGCTACCCTGACTGGCATGAAGCTTATCTAAAGGCAATGAAGAAACCAGAAGATGAAAAGGAGAAAGTCTGATTTGGCTTTCGGGATAAAGCGCCATGAGCTTGAGGAATGGAAAGCTAAAATCGATAGTGGGGAGCTCGCCTTCCTGACCCACTACTGGATTGATGACCGCTTCCCAGACTGTTTAACTGTTACGAAGGTCGGGTGCAGGGATCTTGAAAAGTTAGCTGAGTGGGGAAGAAAATATGGCTTGAGGCCGGAGTGGATCGACAAAAGGAAGACGGATTATCCTCATTTCGATCTTTTAGGAACGAAGCAAGCTGAAATTTTAAAACAAGAGGGCATTGTGAATCCTCTTTTAAAAGGATAGAAATAAGGCAGACGCTAAATGCGTCTGCCTATTTCTTTTCGAATTTGAAATCAGGTTCCTGGCCAACCGGGTGGAGTTCCACGGTCATATCATGGCCGTCAAAATACCAAATATCTTTCTCTTCAATATAATAGGTGATCCCATTTTTTTCTGTTTTTACGCCAATGTGATCCGGTTCTTCCTTGGAGACACCTAATGAAAAACCTTTCTGAATTGAACTGAAGCCGCCATACCGGACAAAAAATCGTAAATAGCTTCCGGATGAAAGGTCCATTTCATTTTCATACCATGCTGCTGCATCATCATTAATTGTAATATTCATATTGTTCTCCTTTCATACCAGATAACCAATTATAACATAAGCAATGCCCGGTCTTCATGGACCGGGCACTCACACCTTATTCTTTTATAAATTGAGTCATATGATGCATGATCTCATTATATTTATTTTCGGCACCAGCAAGACCGAATTTACCGGCTTCCTGCAATGGAACCACCTGGTAATTCCTTTGCCTGCTGCTAGAAACAAAGGTCGGGATAAATTCAGGGTTATTTAATACAATTTCATTACCTTCCGGTGTGATGGTTTTAGTTATTTCCACAGTGGCAAGACCGCCAATGTCTTTATAATCCCACATTTGACCTGACAGGAAGTTGCCAAGAGAGTAGACAACTAATGCTTTTCTGCCGTCTGTCGCCGTCAGCCAATCCATAGGCTGAAGAACATGCGGGTGATGGCCAAAGATGATATCAACACCCTCGTCGACGAGAAATTGTGCAAGGTCCTCTTGTTCAGTTGTAGGGAAACGCTGGTATTCATTTCCCCAGTGGATACTCATGACCACAACATCAGACTCTGCTTTAGCGCGATGAATCTCAGCCTTCATTGCTTCTCTGTCAATGAGATTCACGAGATGATCCTTGCCTATAGGGACAGGAATCCCGTTCGTTCCATAGGTGTATGATAGATAGGAAACATTAATCCCATTTTTATTCAATATGCGCAATTTTTGCTGGTCGGCATCATCCTTGTATGAACCTACATAAGGGAGCCCAGCAGCTTCCATGTTTTTAATAGAAGCCATCACACCTTTTTCAGACTTATCAAGCGAATGGTTATTTGCATTTGATACAATATCCACTCCTGCATCTATAAACGCCTCACCAACCTCAACAGGACTATTGAACATAGGATAGCTTGACAGTCCGATTTCCACTCCGCCAAGAAGCGTTTCCTGGTTCGCGAGCAATAGGTCAGGTTCAATTAAATATTCCTTAACATTACTGAGCATCGGTTTGAAGTCATACCCAGGGTTCACGAAAGCATCTTCGTAAACTGTATCGTGGATCAGGATATCACCAATTGCTCCTAATTTCACCGTTTCCACAAAGCTCTTTCCAGAAACATCATAGCTTCTCTCAAGATGTGGTTTTTGAGATTTCATTTTTATACTTGGTGCCTTGGCCTCGGCTTCATGATACATCTGAAATGTTAATACAGATGCCAAAACACCTAAGCCAGCAAACAAGGCCAGTCCAAAAGGTTTTTTCTTCTTTTTTCTCATATTAATCTCCCCAGATTAGAATGAGGCATTTTTATTTTTAAGCCCCTAAGGATAATATATTATAAGTATGGTGATAAATGTATAAATTTCAGTGTGATTTTCATATTTTTGTCATAATTCGATAAATTATTTGAAAAGTATTTTGATAATAATAGCAAGGAGAGGGAGATTGTATATGTTTAAAATTACTGACAGTGCTTATAAAATATTGCTCAAGGCCATCAAAGTGGAAAGGGAAGATGGGGAAAAGCTTTATGTCCGACTGACGATGGGGATCGGCTGAGGGGGACCACAGCTAAGAGTTGCTCTGGAGGAGCAGCCGTTAACAAATGATCAGATTTTTACATTTGACGAGGTTTCAAT
Organism: Bacillus sp. ISL-37; assembly: GCF_018613315.1. Taxonomy (GTDB): domain Bacteria; phylum Bacillota; class Bacilli; order Bacillales; family Cytobacillaceae; genus Mesobacillus. The sequence continues at coordinate 17,796 of NZ_JAGGQL010000027.1, forward strand.
CCTGATTCATGAGGGTGATTCCGTTTACTTCGATAATACCAAACTAGATTATCTAAAAGATGTTTTTGGTTCGGGAAAGTTTAAACTCCTTAAAGTGTAACTTGTTAAAAGTAAAAAGAGACTTACTCAAAAGGTTGATTAAATTCGACCTGAGAGTCGCCTAATTTATTGTTTTATCCAGAATCAGGGTAAAGTTTGGTGGATTCATAAGAGATAGAAGGATATCCCTTCACCTATCTAAGCTATAGATACCTGAGTTGATTGAAGTGGAAGGCGCGAAGACTCCTCCGAAAATGCTAACGCATTTCCATCGTGCGTGGGCAGGTCCGAGGAAGCTTAATCAATGTCCTGCGGGATCAGCTGGCCAGGTGAGACCCCGCAAGAGCGAAGCGATGAGGAGGCTAAGCGCCGGCCCCAAGGAAGAATTGCTTATGATAAGACGGCAAGTGGTCTTCTTCATATTCTTCCCGCGGAAAACGAAGCGCCTGGAACGGAAATCAACGGACCAAATTTACAAGCTATCCTAAAAATAAAGAGGGTGCCCAAAAGTTTATACCTTTTGGGACACCCTCTTTATTAATGTTTTTGAGTATCAGTACATCCTGGGGGCTACTTGTAGGGCTCGTAAGTTTAAGAGAGAAGGAAACTATACTACCATTCCATTTTTTCCAGGAAATCCATTAGTTCGTTCATATTCTTTATTTTTATTGTAGAAGGATCATTTTTGTCATTGGCATGAATATCAGTCAGAAATTCTACAATAAAATCATCTGGCGACGTTACATCAGCTGTTGTGGTTGTGTACACATAATTTCCAGCCAGCTTTATAACTTCTTCCATTTCAATCCGCCTTCTTTCTCCTGTTCTTACCTACATTTTACCAGTGAAAGAAGAGGAGAACTGTGGTTCAATTTGACAATTTTTCGACTAATCGAAAAGCTAAAATTTAAATAGCGGGGAGGGAAAATTGGAATACGGTCTTAAAGGGTTGAGTGGTAACAGTCATTTCTCCTCCATGATTTTCTATTATTTGCTTGCTGATTACCAGTCCCATACCGGTTCCGTCAGTTTTTGTTGTATAGAATGGAGTGAAGATTTTTTTCAGGGAGTATTCATCAATTCCATTACCATTATCTAATACACTAACCTGAACGAATCCACCATCTTCATTCACAACCAATTTTATAGAACCTTTATTCCTTCGATTTCCTTCAACAGCCTCTATGGCATTTTTCAATAAATTGATTAACACTTGTTTGATCGCATTTTCATCTGCCAGTGTATACACCTCTTCATCAGGAAGTTCAATATCTATTTCGATATCCTTTAGAATGGACTCGCTTGAAAAAAGCTTGAACATACTTGCAGCTAACTTGTTAACAGAGATCTTTTTTTTCGCAGAGGAGGCAGGTTTCAATACGGAAAGAAATTCAGTCAGTAAGCTATTGGCTCGATTAAGTTCATCAAGAGCTACATCTGCGAACTCCTGCTTGCCGGCAGCCTGAAGCTCCGGCTGGAGCAACTGGATAAAACCCTTGATCGTTGTCAGCGGATTCCTTATTTCATGGGCTAAGCCAGCCGCCAAATGGCTCGCTGAAACAGATTGAAGATCACTTGTGGCTGATTGAATGGCCAGTTGTAGATTCTTTAAGGTTTGCTGTTTTTCGAAAATTTCCTGTTCGAGCTTTAGATTCTTGCTTTCGAGAATTGCTTTTTCTTGATAAAAATCAACCATTGTCAACTCATCCTTCGTAATTGCCAGGTTAAGATATGGGAAAGAGTTTTCGATTGATAAGAAAGTTGGAAATAAAACAGGATTTTCTGGTCCTGGTAAGATTGAGCTTCTTGCATATGACCGTTTCTTCTCAATTCCAGCACTGAATTGTGAGCGTGGAGAGTATTTCATAGCTTCCATCTGTATCCCTTCTCTTTATTATACTTTTGAACTGTGTTTGTTTGAAGCAATCTAGATTCGGGTAATTTCATCAGGAATTCACAATCTCTAACCTGGGCAACCTAAATTCGATTCCTTTCGAATGTATATGACATATTCATTTAAATTATACCAGCAAAAGTGTGTATTTTTTTATAAAGAACAAAAAATATTTTAAAAAGAACTTTTTATGACAAAAGGAGCTATGAGATGGATAGAGCAATTCACTTATTTAAAGATTTCTTGATTGAAAGAGAAGAAAATGTAACAACCAATATATTAAATTCAATTGATAAAAATCAGCCAGAAGCCTACATCAAATTAACACACCAAACAAAAGTCAATTTATATAAAGAACAAATAAAAGAACTAATTCATTTGCTAGAAAGTTTTTTAATAGGGGAATCAGATGACGAGAGAATTAACGATTGGGGAAAACGGGTGAGTGAAGATAAAGTGCGATTAGGTCTTTCGCTTAGTCAATCAGTTCACCATTTTAATAGTATCCGCGGTGCATTGTGGGAAGAACTCTCTGACTTGGCAGATAAAATGAGTGATCTTAGTGCGGGGGAAAGCTTAAGCGTTGGCAATCTCATTAACGACTTCATTGACAATCTGATCCTCACTTTCACGAATTCCTATACTGGACAGGCCAATAAGCGCCTCAGAGCACAGCAGGAGGTCATTGATGAACTAAGCACACCTGTCATTTCCATTGTTGATGGAGTGGCCGTTCTGCCGATCATTGGCGATATTGATACTCATAGAGCAAGAATTTTGATGGAGCATACTCTGCGTGAAACGAAGAATAAAGAAGTTGACTGCCTGATCATGGATCTTTCTGGTGTTTTCATAGTTGATACAATGGTCGCGCAGGAGCTTTTCAAAATAATAGACAGCCTTAAACTTACTGGAGTGGACGTGAACCTGACAGGAATGCGGCCTGAATTGGCACACTCAGTCGTTACTCTTGGCATCAATTTCGATAACGTAAAAATGTATAACAATCTGGGACAGGCACTAAAGGCCTTTGGGATCGTCCGAAAATAGTAAAGCGCAATCATATTGGTTAGCATGAAAGCGAAGCGACTGGAACGGTAAATCAACAGCCCAATAGTACAGACCCTTTAGCTAACTCTGTTTTCGTAAAGATTGTTGTTAAAATCCTAAAGCCGATTTTAACGTAATATATACCCATTTTGCAGGTCGGTATTAAGTTTGCATGCTCTTTTCTCATAAGAAGTGTCAACATTACGAAGGAAAATTACTGATTCACTCCAATTTTGTATTCAATAGCAACAAAGTTTGAGAAAAGAGCCTTAGCTAAAAAAAGCCGTCAAACCTAATCAAGGTTTGACGGCTAATTTTTTGCTGTTAACAGATATTAAAGCCACTTGATTTTCGGCTCGGTTTTCTTGCGGATTCTCTCAATATTAGCCCTGTGCCTGTAAATAACGAAGGTAGCCAGGACAGCGACAACCACGATCAACGGAAGGTCCTGGGTAAACAGAGAGTAAATGAACGCTGCTATACCAGTTAGAATGGATGAAAGAGAAACATACTTTGTTATGTACAAGCTGATGAAAAAGATAATGAGCATGAGTAAGAATAATACCGGTATGTACGCCAGTAAAACACCACCGGAAGTAGCAACAGCTTTGCCGCCTCGAAATCCTGCAAAAACAGGGTACATGTGTCCAATTACAGCAAATACCCCTACTAAAAGCATATGGAGCTCATCAGCATTCAGAAGCAAAGGCAGACTAGCTGCAAGAGTTCCTTTCAAGACGTCAGCAATACTTACTACTAAACCAGCTTTTACCCCCAATGTCCGGAATGTATTTGTACCGCCTAAATTCCCGCTCCCATGTTCACGGATGTCTTTGCCATAAAATGCTTTTCCGATTATGAGTCCAGAAGGTATTGATCCAAGCAAGTAAGCTAGAATAATGATGATTGCGTTTAATGCCATGAAATATTCTCCTTTAAAGATTTTAAGGTTCTTTTATTTTACCATGTTCTCTTAAAAACTCCATGCAAATCTTGAACAAAACTGATTGCGGACTTATGGCCAGCTAATTATATAGTATCTTTTCTATTTGCAATAAGATTAAATCCATAACAATTTCAATCATTAATCTTCTTACTTCCTTGCTTGCTAAGTTTATAACTTGTTGAATAAGTGAATAAGTAGGTATATTAATAAAACTTAAGGAGTCCTTCTAAATGAGGATTGGAAAGAGTTTGTCTAAGAGAAAACCGTTATTGATTTTAATCATGCTTGCATTAATAGTAATCATAACGGCTGTCTATCATACAAATAAGGATATCCCTGAAGGCTTATCGTATGAGGGAGAAGTTCATAACGTCAAGGATGTCCGCTTTTTATATGATTTAACCTATAAGGGGACAGATGGTGAAAAAAAGTACGAGCATAAAATATTCGATACGGTAATGAAAAGGATTGAGGAAGCGGAGGATTTCATCGTCCTGGATATGTTTTTATTCAATGGCTATTACAAAGAAGATATGGGTTATCCGGAAATAAGTAAATCCATCGGTGAAAAGCTTATAGCCCAGAAGAAAAAGCATAAGGATCTCACAATTGTGTTCATCACTGATGAAATTAATTTGACATACGGTTCCCACAAATCGGGAATCTTGAAGGAACTCCGTGAAAATGACATAGAAGTGATTTTCACCAATTTAGATCCGCTGAGGGATTCTAATCCATTATATACAGGTGTTTGGAGGGTGTTTTTCCAGTGGTTTGGGCAATCAGGAGATGGCTGGATTCCAAATCCGATGGCAAAGAATGCTCCGGACGTGACGCTTCGTTCCTATCTTGAGCTTATGAACCTTAAGGCTAATCACAGAAAAGTGTTCGTAACTGAGAAAACAGCTATCGTTGCATCCGCGAATCCCCATGATGCAAGCGGCTTCCACTCAAATATAGCCTTTGAAACAAGCGGAAATATAATCGGGGACATTCTAGAATCTGAGCAGGCAGTAATCGATTTCTCTGGAGGAGGAAGCCTTCCTGATTACACATCAGTAGAGGAAAAAGGGGCTATTAAGGTCCAGGTTTTAACGGAAGGGAAAATACTCAAGCATCTCCTGAATGAACTGAAAAAGACTGGGAAGGGAGATCAAATTTGGATAGGGATGTTCTATTTGGCCGAAAGGAAGGTCATCGACGAAATTGACAAGGCAGCCGATCGGGGAGCGAAAATCAAAATTATACTAGATCCAAATACGAATGCGTTTGGCAATCAGAAATCGGGCCTACCCAACATTCCTGTTTCAGAAGAAATTATGGAATTTGGAAGCGAAAATATCGAAATAAAATGGTATAACGCTGGCCAGGAGCAATATCATGCAAAAATGATATTCTTTGACCGTGGTAAAAACAGCGTGATACTCGGAGGGTCCGCCAACTTCACCAGAAGGAATCTCGATGATTTAAACCTTGAAACCAACATGAAGATAACAGCTGCACCTGACAGTCAAGTCATTAAAGATGTTGACCATTATTTTAATAGAATCTGGAATAACGACGGAGCCAGGTTTACACTTGATTATGAAGAAAATAAAGACAAGCTGACTCCTTTTAAATATATTATTTACTGGATTCAGAGGATTTTATGGTTCACAAGCTATTAGCGGCAAGGGCATCCTGAATTGGATGCCTTTTTTAAATTGGTTGCATGTTAAACCAAATCATACTTCTTATTTACAACATCCTTAAGTACGATATTATTATAGGCGAAGGAAAAAAGGATGTCTTCTAAAGAATTAGGATAAATATCCTTTCACTTATAAAACATGATTTAATTTCTGCAAATATTTATAACTATTACGCCAAGAAAATGGAGATTTTAAATGAAGACATTATTATCAGCCATACAGTGGATGGCATTTATTATTGCTGGTTCAATCGTTGCTCCAATTGCGATTGCAGATTTATTCCAATTGAATGATTTGGAGACGACAGGTCTTGTTCAGAGGACGATGTTTGTATTGGGTATTTCGGGTCTATTGCAGGCCCTGATCGGGCATCGCATGCCAATTAACGAGGGGCCAGCCGGTCTTTGGTGGGGTGTTTTTACAATATATGCAGGGTTAAGTGCGACACTGTTTTCATCAAACATTGAAACTCTGCAGGCTTTAGAAGGAGCAATGATCATCAGCGGAATTGTATTCTTCCTGCTAAGCTTATTCAAGCTTATTGATAAACTGGCAAAGCTGTTTACACCTGTAGTGAGCGGGATTTATTTGCTCTTGCTCGTCATTCAATTAAGCGGCTCATTCCTTAATGGAATGGTGGGACTTGGTGGCGGAAGAACCGAGGTCAGTCTTCCAATCGCTTTTTTCAGCATTTTCTTGGTTGGCATTACTTTCTATCTGACACGACATCAAATTAAATGGGTCAGCCAGTATGCAATTTTAATTGGCCTGGCCGCTGGCTGGATGGCTTTTTCTTTATTGGACCTGGGAAAAGCGTACGAAGGGTACAAAGGAGCAGCAGTTGCCATTCCGGAGGTTTTCGCTTTCGGGCAGCCCATCTTCGATACAGGGTTAATCGTGACTTCTATCTTTATCACATTCCTGTTAATCACCAATATGCTAGCTAGCATAAGAGTTACTGGACAAGTTTTAAAAGATATGGGATCTGAAAATGCTGATTTCCGCTATCGGGCCAGCGGTTTTACAGCCGGTATCAATCAGCTTCTTGGAGGGATTTTCTCGGCGATTGGCTCTGTCCCCATTTCTGGTGCAGCTGGATTTATCGCAACAACTGGAATTATAAGAATTATGCCGTTTATCATAAGCTCATTGCTGATCATCGTTGCCAGCATGCTGCCGCATGTGATGTCATTGTTCGCGTCACTGCCTGCACCTGTTGGCTATTCAGTCACATTTGTTATATTCGTTAATATGATTGGGATTGCTTTTTCGGAATTCGACCGTGAGAACGATAAAAATAGGGTTCGGATCGTTATTGGAACTTCGCTGCTGGCCGGTGTAGGAGCAATGTTTCTTCCAGGAGAAGCTTTCCGCAACGTACCGCCTGTCCTTGTATCCATCCTTAATAATGGTTTAATCCTAGGTACCTTGATTGCCGTTATCTCTGACCAATTCACATTAATGAAGAAAAGAAGTATCGAAAAACTAGAATCTCGTAGTTTATAAAACGTGTTTTCATACATTATGGGTAGGCAGTTTGGTTTGAGTCTTCATAATTGTGAGATAAAATAATATCAGGGTCATAATAATCCATAGGAGTGAGATAATATGGCAATTAAAAATCCAGGCCGGGAAGAAATCGGCAAAATCCTTAAGAAGGCAAAAAGGATTGCCGTTGTGGGATTGAGCGACAATCCACAGCGGACTTCCTATATGGTATCGGAGGCAATGCAATCAGCGGGATATGAAATCATTCCTGTCAATCCAACTGTTGATGAGGTACTTGGAGTTAAAGCCGTTAAAACACTTAAAGAGATCGAAGGCCACGTGGATATCGTTAATGTTTTCCGCCGTTCAGAATACTTGATGGAGGTCGCGAAGGAATTTGCGGAAATTGATGCCGAAGTCTTTTGGGCACAGCTAGGACTTGAAAATGAGGAGGCCTACAATTTCCTTAAAGAAAAAGGCTATACCGTAATCATGGACAGATGCATCAAGGTGGAACACGCTTTAACAAAATAATGTTTGCGCGCGTGAGGACTTATGTTCTCACGCTTCTCTTTTGTTTCCGCAAATAATCAGCCATAATGATAGGTATCCAAGTTGGTAAGGCAGGGATTTTAACATGGAATTATTAGACAAACAGCTAGCTCAAGAAATTGTAGACAGGACGATGGGGATCATCGGCAAAAATATCAATATAATGGATAACCAGGGGGTAATTATTGGATCAGGCGACAAAAAGCGCATTGATGATATCCATGATGGTGCAGTCATTGTGATCAAACAAGGGACTGGTTTTGAAATTACCGAAAATGAGGCTAAAAGGCTCCATGGTGTAAAGCCAGGCATCAATCTGCCCATTTATCTTTATGGAAAGATCATGGGCGTTATAGGAATTACTGGTTCCCCTGATGAAATTAGAAACTTCGGAGAACTTGTACGCATGGCTGCTGAGCTTAGCCTTCAGCAGGCGGTATTGATGAATGAAATACAATGGGATCAGAGGCTTAAAGAGGAGCTTATCAGCCAAATTATTCATTGGGAAGGCAAACATGACCCGCTTTTCCTTGAAAGGGCAATGCGTCTGGGAATTGATCTTGAACTGGCCCGGGCGGCTATTGTCATCATGACTTCGGACCGTAAGAGAACATTTACATATATAAAAAGCCGACTGCAAAAAGAAGACTTGTTACTGATGCAGCATGAAAGGATTGTTATTTTAAAAGGGGTTCCTGAGGCCGACTTTGACCATTATCTTAAAAAGATAACAGAAGGATGGCTTAACGGTTTGAGAAAGAATGCCAATATCTTCGTGAAAATTGGAGCTGGTCATTACCATGAAGGATTGTCAGGATTCACAAAGTCCTACCGGCAGGCGGTTCACACACTGAATTCCGGGCTGAAACTGAATCCCCAAAATGACATTTTCATGTACGAAGATTATTATCTTCCAGTATTTCTGTTGAATGCGTCAAAAACTGGCCTGACGGAAGATTTACCGCCGTTCCATAAATTTTTAAAAGAGAAGGATGTAAAAGGAGAGCTCACTGAATCGTTAAAAGCGGTAATCGAAACAAATGGCGACATGAACAAAGCAGCGCAAAAGCTTTTTGTTCACCGCAATACCCTCCGGTACCGTCTTGATAAGATTACAGAAATAACAGGGAAGGATCCACGCAAAACGACTGACCTGCTTCACCTTTATTTAGCATTTCTAAATAATGAACTAGAATGAATTGTGCAAATGCACAAAAGATCTGTTGTATTACAGGTCTTTTTTTGATGGTTTGACTAATGTAAATAGATAAGACAGCGCTTACAATGGAGTTACAAAATGATTTATAGGAGGCATCATGATGGATATTCAAGTAAGCGCTTTCGGCGCAATCGTTGCACTTATTGTAGCTATTTTCCTTATTTTAAAGAAAGTTTCACCAGCATATGGAATGATCGCTGGAGCCTTGATCGGAGGACTTGTAGGCGGAGTGGATGTTACGAATACTGTTGCCTTGATGATGGAAGGTGCAAAAGGAATTATACCCGCAGTTTTAAGAATCCTGGCTGCTGGTGTACTTGCTGGTGTCTTGATTGAATCGGGTGCTGCTGCAGTAATCGCAGAAACAATTGTTAAAAAGGTCGGCGAGACGCGAGCACTGCTTGCACTTGCGATCGCAACAATGATCCTTACTACTGTTGGGGTATTTGTTGATGTTGCTGTTATCACTGTTGCACCGATTGCACTTGCAATCGCAAATAGAGCTGGTATTTCCAAAACAGCTATCCTGCTTGCGATGATCGGTGGCGGTAAAGCGGGCAATATCATGTCACCGAACCCGAATGCTATAGCTGCAGCAGATGCATTCCAAATTCCATTGACTTCTGTCATGGCTGCCGGAATCATCCCCGCTATTTTCGGATTGACTGTCACTTATATTTTAGCTAAGAAGCTTGTTAATAAAGGCTCTAACGTTACGGCTCAGGAAAGTGAAACAACAGTTCAAGGGAAACTTCCATTAATAGTCCCAGCGATTGTCGCGCCATTAGTGACAATCATCCTGCTTGCACTTCGACCTTTATTTGATATAAACATCGACCCAATGATCGCCCTTCCAGCAGGTGGTATTGCAGGTGCGCTTGCCATGGGACGAATCAGACATATCAATGACTATGCAGTGGCGGGTCTCGGTAAAATGTCAGGTGTAGCTATTATGCTCCTTGGTACAGGTACACTTGCGGGTATCATCGCTAATTCAGGATTAAAGGATGTCCTGATCAACAGCCTGGATGCATTGGGTCTTCCAGCATTCGTCCTTGCACCTGTATCCGGTATTTTCATGTCGGCTGCTACTGCTTCGACAACAGCAGGAACAGCAGTTGCTTCCCAGGTATTTGGATCAACAATCCTGGAAATGGGTGTCTCTGCTTTAGCCGGTGCTGCGATGGTTCACGCTGGTGCAACTGTACTTGACCACCTTCCACACGGAAGCTTCTTCCACGCTACGGGAGGAAGTGTCAACATGGAAATCAAAGAACGTTTGAAATTAATTCCTTACGAAACAGCTGTCGGTTTGACACTAGCAATCGTATCGACACTAATCTTTGGCATCTTCAAGTTTTTCGGATAAATAAAAGGGGTCTGGATTTTGTTTAAAGTCCGGACCTTTCATTTCAGTGTAATTGATACTCCGGTATTCAATGAGAGGAGAAAATGAGCATGAAAATTGTAATAGCACCTGATTCTTTTAAAGAGAGCCTAACAGCGCTTGAGGCAGCTACAGCAATCGAGAATGGCATGAAGAAAATACTTCCTGAGGCAAGCTTCGTAAAGGTACCTATGGCAGATGGAGGCGAAGGAACCGTTCAATCCCTCGTTGATGCAACAGGAGGAATAATTATCACTAAAACAGTAACAGGACCGCTTGGTACTCCGGTTGAAGCATTTATCGGTATTTCCGGGGATGAAAAGACTGCGGTCATAGAGATGGCTGCCGCATCCGGACTTCATCTCGTGCCTCCTGGTGACAGAAACCCGCTGATTACTACAACTCGGGGAACAGGTGAATTGATTGCCGCGGCGCTGGACTATGGTGTTGAACAGATCATCATCGGGATAGGCGGCAGTGCCACGAATGATGGAGGAGCTGGCATGGCAAGAGCCCTTGGCATCATGCTTCTCGATTCTGATGGAAAAGAAATTGGTGAAGGCGGTGGAGCTTTACATTCGCTTGCTGCGGTTAACATAGCTGGATTGGATAAACGGTTGAAATCGGTAAAAATTGATGTTGCATGCGATGTGGATAATCCGTTAACAGGTATGAGGGGCGCATCACATATTTTCGGACCGCAAAAAGGGGCAACTCAAGAAATGGTTGAAGTATTGGACAACAACCTTCACCATTTTGCTGATATTATTCGTACCGATCTTGGCAAGGATATTGAACATGTTTCAGGCGCTGGCGCTGCAGGAGGACTTGGTGCTGGATTGATGGCATTCCTGTCTGCCGAGTTAAAAAGAGGCGTTGACATTGTTCTGGAAGCAACCAAGCTTGAAACCCATTTACTAGATGCCGATTTTGTGATTACAGGAGAGGGCAAGATTGATGGACAGACAATTTTCGGTAAAACCCCAATCGGCGTTGCCAGGACAGCGAAACGACAAAATGTTCCGGTCATCGCGATCGCGGGTAATGTAGCATCAGACAGTGAGGTAGTACACAAACATGGAATCGACGCGGTATTCAGTATAGTACCAGGTGTCATTGCTTTAGAAGATGCTTTCGAAAACGCCAGTACGTATGTTGAAAGAATTTCCGCAAACATCGCATCCGTAATCAAACTTGGCAAGTAATGATTTGTAAAAAAACTAAACATAAAAACCGCGTGCTGGAAATCAGCATCGCGGTTTTTATGTTTAGGCTTGTTTTCGTAAAGATTGATGTTAAAACATAATGCCGATTTTAACGGAATATATACCCATTTTGCAGAAGAGGCGTCAACTTTACAAAGGAATTTAGGTAATTCAATCAAATTTTGTATTCAATAGAGTTTTAGAAAAGAGCTATGTTTAAAAAGGTTAGAATTCGAATAAATATATCTAAGATATATGTAGAAAATAAAAAAGCACCTTAAAGGTGGTTTTCGGTAAAAGGTATTTGTAATAAAAATAGCTACATAGTAAAATGAAAGTTGGCAATGTTTATCTATAGTGAATGCACACATTAATTCTATTATAACAGTATCACAAATAATAGTGACAGTCAAGTAAAAGAGCATTGAGTTTGGGAGTGATTTTTCATGGAAGAAAAGCAGCTTAAAGATTTAGAAATGGAACAGGAACGTGTTGATTCCATCATTGAGGAAATTGATAAAAAAGCAGCGAAATGGAATGAAAGTTCAAGTGATGTCGGCTCAGATGCTCTTCAAATCAGAAAAACCTTTTGGGAGGATGTTACAGTCAACTTTGACGAAGCGGATGATGTAGCGGAAACCTTCACGAGTATCAAGCAACAGGCCGCACTTTTATCCGAGCGTGAACGGACACAATCCCAAATGGTCAAACAGCTTCAAACATTATCGCGCCTCAGGTTTTCACCCTATTTCGGAAGAGTCGATTTTAAAGAAGATGGTGAAGATAAGGCCGAGAAAATTTACTTAGGCATTGCGACTCTAATGGATGAACAGGAAGAAAACTTCCTAATCTATGACTGGAGAGCACCGATATCCGGTCTCTATTACGACTATTCACCCGGTCCGGCGCAATATAGGACAGAAACAGATTCTATCGAAGGATCGATGGAGCTGAAGCGCCAGTTTGTCATAAAGGGTGGCAAAATCAAAGCAATGTTCGAAACTGGGGTTACCATTGGTGACGAAATGCTTCAGGAAGTCCTGGGCAACAATGCCGATACCCAGATGAAAACCATTGTGGCAACAATCCAGAAGGAACAGAACCAAATCATCCGCAACGACTCAAGCAGCCTTGTTGTCGTCCAGGGTGTGGCAGGAAGCGGAAAAACATCAGCTGCCATGCAGCGTGTCGCATATTTACTTTACAAGTACAGGAATATCATCACGTCGGAAAATATCATGTTATTTTCACCCAATCCCCTCTTCAATAGCTATGTTGCTACGGTTTTGCCGGAGCTTGGAGAGGAAAATATGCAGCAGGCAACATTCCAGGAGTATCTTTCAACAAGGTTTGGCGCTGAATATGAACTAGAGGATCCTTTTGAACAAATGGAATTCCTGCTAGAAGCAGAAAAAAATGATGCTTATTTTGACAGGATTGAAAGCATACGTTTTAAGGCGGGTTTAGAGTTTAAAAAATTATTGGATCAATACGCTGAGAAATTAGCCAGGGAAACGCTTGTTTTTAAGAGCTTAGGCTTAAATAAACGGGCAATCATCTCAAAGAAAGACATAGCAGCATACTATGATTCACTTGATCACAGTATTTCAATTCCAAATAGAATTCAGCTTGTTAAGGAATGGCTGTTAAAGGAACTTAAGAAAAAAGCAAAAGCGGAAATGTCACAGGAATGGGTGGAAAAGGAGATTCAATTCCTTGAAAAGGAAGATTATCTGGAGGCATTTAAGCAAAGCCAGAAAAAACAGGGTGGAGCACATGATACGTTCCATGATTATGACCGTGAGCAACAGTGGCTTTTGGAAATGGTAGTCAAGAGGCATTTCAAGCCATTGTTCAATGCAGTAAAAAGATTGAAATTCATTAATATCAGAGCCATATACATGAATTTCTTTAAAGAAGCTCATTCCGAAATCGAAGCCATTCCTAAAAATTGGGCCGCCACATGTGAACAGTCAATCAGTAATTTGGAAAACAGATATATTGCATATGAGGACGCAACTCCTTTTCTGTACCTACAAGACTTGATTGAAGGCAGGAAATCGAATACATCCATTCGCCATGTTTTCATTGATGAAGCCCAGGACTACACTCCTTTCCAGTTTGCATATATTAAAATGCTGTTTCCATACAGCAAGATGACTTTGCTTGGCGATATAAACCAGGCGATTTACTCAGGACCAACAGGTGCCCAAACGATCCTAGCGGAGTCAGCTCTTGACTTTGGAGAAAAGGAACAATACAGGCTTACCAAGACATATCGGTCAACGAAGCAAATTGTTGAATTTACCCGCCAACTGATCGAGGGCGGAGATATAATCGAGCCATTCAACCGTACTGGACCAAAGCCAGTAATCGTCACGAGCCGTGAAGGCAGCGACCATTTTCTGAAGACAAATGAACTTATCTCCGAGTTGCAGAGATTAGGACATAAAAACATCGCGGTTATTTGCAAAACGGCCAAAGAGAGCAAAGCGGCATTCGAGGGAGTCAAAAAGGCGCATGATGCGAGATTGATCGAAAAAGGGACAATGACGTTTGAAAATGGTGTTAATGTTGTACCGACATACCTCGCAAAAGGTATTGAATTCGACGCGGTGATCATTTACGATTCATCGTCCTACACAAGAACGGAAGAAAGGAAATTGTTATATACAGCATGTACAAGGGCAATGCATGAGTTATATATCCTTTCCGAGGTAGAGCTTAGTCCGCTTCTGAAAGATGTGGATGAACAATTATATAATCTGGTATGATAGCAACAAGCCGCCAAAATATTAATGGCGGCTTGTTTTTAGGTTTTTACCAATTATTTGAACCACTTGAACAGAGACTTCTCTTGATTGCTGATGTTGGGTTGCTTTTTAGTCGCTTCCTGCAGTGCTGAATTTACATCAATTAAGCCATTTCCATATTCAATATCTTTTCCTTGCTCACCAAGGTCAATTGCGGAATTCTTTATGATCCTGATTACTTGAGAACTTTTTAAGTCAGGATTAGCTGATTTGATTAAAGCAGCAAGGCCAGCAACGTGTGGAGCGGCCATCGAGGTCCCAGAAAGGGCAGCGTATTGCTTATTAAAGTAAGTGCTAGGTATATAAACACCTGGCGCAGCAATATCAATATAATCTCCGTAGTTAGAAAAGCTTGCTCTGTTCCCATTATAATCTACAGCAGCTACACTCAATACTTCTGGGTATGCCGAAGGATAGGTCGGCTGATCTGAACCATCATTGCCGGCAGCAGACACCATGACAACATTTTTCTGATAAGCATAACGGACTGCTTCTTCCAGAACCTTTGAAGGCTGGTAATTGCCAAGACTCAAATTGATGACATCTGCACCGTGGTCAACAGCCCAGACAATCCCTTTTGCAATATCGAAAGTAGTACCGTAGCCTTTTGCTCCCATCGCTTTTATTGGCATGATTCTACTGAACCATGTCATGCCGGCAACACCCTCGTTATTATCTGTTTCCGAAGCAATAATTCCGGCTACATGGGTACCATGCCCATTATCATCATCAGGATCAGCTTTCTCATTGATGACATTATAGCCTTTAACAATCCGGTTCCTTAAATCAGGATGGTCCAAATCAACACCAGTATCAACAATCGCTATTTCGATTTCTTCCGTTCCACGGGTTACCGTCCACCCTTGTTCCGTACCTATGACTGGCAAGTTCCATTGATAATTCTCCTGGTAAAGCAGGTCATTAGGTCCGCTCACTTCATTTTGCATTAAGATAAAATTAGGCTCAGAATACTCGATATTCTTTCTCTGATTAAAATACTCAATCATTTCGGGTGTTTCCATCACTGTTGACCTGAAAATATAAATTGAGTTTAGATGCTTGATGACCCAGCCTTTTATATCTCGAGTAATTTCGTCTATTTCCTCCACGCTTGGTTCTTTTACAAAATCAACTGTAGCTTCATGATCATAATAGTGGCTTGTATCCTTCTTGTTATGAAAGATTAGAGTGACTTCTTCTTGTGTATCGAGTTGGTTCTTGATCTTCTCTCCCAACTTCACGTTATTAACCTTTGCCATAGGCCGAGCCATCATAACTTGTTGTCCTGAGGAATGGATTCTGGCCTCAGGCTCTTTTTTATCAGTATCATTCCTGAATACTCCACCGGCAGTAAGGGCAAGAAGAAGGATTAATGCCGATCCAAGAAAGATTACCCTCGTTCTTCTCATAATTAAAAGTCCTCCATAAATGTATTTGTTCTTATGTTGCAGTACATCTTAAAAAATTAACGGCGGAAATCGCTGGGAGTTTAGGGGATTGTAAAAGAGAGGCTGATGAGAAGAATTTTCTACAAAATGACTTGAATCATACAAAAACAGGATAAAAATTGACATGAAATCTACATATAAGTCCCAAATAACCGAATTTTTATGACAAAACTCCAATTAATTCTTTAAATCCGTTTGCCAAATCCCAATTAATCGCTACAATTAAGCATAGACGCCATTCTTATGGTAAAATAACTAAGAGAACAATTGTTCTGATACTGATAAAAGGATACGTTGCACGTAATCTTTTAAATCAGAAAAGACGAATACTTAACGAAATCATTGACACTATACATAAAAACCGTCAATGTTGTTTGCAAGAAATGAAAGGGGTATGTTCGTGGCAAGAAATCAGCAAGCTTTTGATTATAATGATGATGCCATACAGGTACTTGAAGGTCTTGAAGCGGTTCGCAAAAGACCCGGTATGTATATTGGCAGCACAGATACACGGGGACTTCATCACCTCGTATACGAAATCGTTGATAACTCGGTAGACGAAGCACTAGGTGGCTACGGTAATCAAATCATCGTCAAAATCCATAAAGATAATTCCATAAGCGTCCAGGATAAAGGGAGAGGTATGCCTACCGGGATGCATAAGCTTGGCAAACCGACACCTGAAGTGATCCTTACCGTCTTGCACGCAGGCGGAAAGTTTGGTCAGGGCGGGTATAAAACAAGCGGAGGCCTTCATGGTGTAGGTGCTTCTGTTGTAAACGCATTATCAGAATGGCTGGTTGTAACCATCAAACGTGATGGCTTCGTCTATGAACAGCGTTTTGAAAATGGCGGGAAACCAGCCACGACGCTTGAAAAGATCGGAAAAACAAACCAATCAGGTACGACAATCCACTTTAAACCAGACCCTGAAATTTTCTCTACCCTAACATATAACTATGACACACTCTCAGAACGTCTTAGAGAGTCTGCCTTTTTGCTAAAAGGATTAAAAATAGAGTTAATCGATGAGCGCAATGATGTTAAGGATACTTTTCATTTTGAGACTGGGATACAGGCTTTCGTTGAATATTTGAACGAAGAAAAAGATGTGATGCATCCAGTTGTTAGCTTCGAAGGTGAATACAGCCAAATAGAAGTTGAATTTGCATTTCAATTTAACGATGGCTACTCAGAGAATGTGTTGTCATTCGTCAACAATGTCCGCACGAAAGATGGCGGTACACATGAAGCGGGTTCCAAAACAGCGATGACCCGTGTATTCAATGAATATGCCCGCAAGGTTGGCTTGCTCAAGGAGAAGGATAAGAACCTTGATGGAGCTGACATCCGAGAAGGTCTTGCAGGCATCATTTCTGTGCGAATTCCTGAAGAGTTGCTTCAGTTTGAAGGCCAGACAAAGGGAAAGTTGGGGACAAGTGAAGCAAGATCTGCCGTCGACTCAGTCGTTTCAGAGCACCTTTCTTATTTCCTTGAGGAAAATCCAGATATCAGTACATTACTGATCCGCAAGTCCATCAAGGCTTATCAGGCACGTGAAGCGGCCCGGAAAGCACGCGAGGATGCAAGAAGCGGGAAGAAGAGAAAGAGATCAGATGCGATACTATCCGGCAAACTGACTCCAGCGCAATCAAAGAATCCTGCGAAGAATGAACTTTACCTGGTAGAGGGTGATTCTGCTGGTGGTTCTGCCAAGCAGGGCCGCGATAGGAAATTCCAGGCTGTGCTCCCATTGCGCGGTAAAGTCATCAACACGGAAAAAGCAAAGCTGCAGGACATTTTCAAAAATGAAGAAATCAATACGATCATCCATGCGATTGGTGCCGGAGTTGGGTCAGACTTCAACGTAGAAGACATCAATTATGACAAAATCGTCATCATGACGGATGCTGATACTGATGGTGCCCATATCCAGGTACTCTTGCTGACGTTCTTTTACCGATATATGAAGCCGCTGATCGAAGCGGGTAAGGTATTCATTGCCCTGCCGCCGTTATATAAGGTCAGCAAGGGCACGGGCAAAAAAGAAATCATCGAATATGCCTGGAGCGACGAAGAGCTGAAGGACGCGATGAAGAAAGTCGGTAAAGGCTATATAATCCAGCGTTATAAAGGACTGGGAGAAATGAATGCCGACCAGCTTTGGGAAACGACGATGGATCCGGAGACGAGGACTTTGATCCGCGTGCGTATTGACGATGCAGCAAGAGCGGAGCGAAGAGTAACGACCCTTATGGGAGATAAGGTTGAACCACGCAGGAAGTGGATTGAATCCAATGTAGCGTTCGGCCTCGAGGAAGATGGAAACATCCTTGAAAATGAAAATATCTCAGTTGCAGAGGAGGTTGCTGACGAATGAGTTCAGTTGAAAAATTTCGTGACCTTCCTTTAGAAGACGTACTGGGCGACCGTTTCGGCCGCTATAGTAAATATATTATCCAAGAACGTGCACTTCCTGATGCTAGAGACGGACTCAAACCTGTTCAACGCAGGATTTTATATGCTATGCACGTAGAAGGCAATACAAATGAAAAGGGCTTCCGGAAATCAGCCAAGACAGTAGGAAACGTAATTGGTAACTACCACCCGCATGGTGATTCCTCTGTATATGAAGCAATGGTCCGTATGAGCCAGAATTGGAAAGTGCGGAACTACCTTGTCGAAATGCATGGGAATAACGGAAGCATTGACGGTGATCCGCCAGCAGCGATGCGTTATACAGAAGCAAGATTATCAGCAATCGCAGGTGAACTGTTAAGGGATATCGAGAAAAGAACCGTCGAGTTCATTCCGAATTTCGATGACACCTCAAGTGAACCTACGGTGCTTCCTGCGATGTTCCCTAATTTGCTGGTTAATGGATCTACCGGAATATCAGCGGGTTATGCGACTGATATTCCTCCGCATAATCTGGCGGAAGTGATTGATGGGGTCATCATGAGGATGGACAACCCTGCATGCACTGTTGAAGATCTGATGAAAGTGATCAAGGGGCCGGACTTTCCGACGGGCGGAATCATACAAGGTGTCGAAGGGATCGCTAAGGCATACAAGACTGGTAAAGGGAAGATCATTGTTCGCGGCAAAGCTGAAATCGAGGATATCCGTGGCGGCAAACAGCAGATCGTCATCACGGAAGTTCCTTATGAAATCAATAAAGCTAACCTGGTCAAGCGGATAGATGAATTCCGTCTCGACCGTAAAGTGGAAGGCATTTCGGAAGTGCGTGATGAAACAGACCGCACCGGCCTTCGTGTTGTCATTGAATTGAAGAAGGAAGCAGACGCAAACGGTGTTTTGCACTATCTTTACAAGAACAGTGATTTGCAGATTACCTATAACTTCAATATGGTTGCCATCAACAAGAAAAGACCTGTATTGATGGGACTTGCCGAGATGCTAGATGCTTATATTGAACACCAGAAGGATGTTGTAACTAAGCGTACCCAATATGACCTTCAAAAAGCGCGGGACCGCCAACATATCGTTGAAGGCCTCATAAAAGCTTTATCGATACTTGACCAGGTAATCGCAACGATTCGTGCTTCCAAAGATAAGCGCGACGCCAAGGATAACTTGATCAAAAAATTCGCCTTCACCGAAGTTCAGGCTGAAGCGATTGTATCCTTACAGCTATATCGTCTGACAAATACTGATATTACTGCCCTTCAAGCCGAGGCGGAAGAGCTTGCCAAGAAGGTAGAGGAACTTACCGCCATTCTGGGCAGTGAGAAGAAGCTATTATCTGTCATCAAAAAGGAACTGAAGGATGTCAAAAAGCGTTTCTCAGATGATCGCCGGACAAAAATTGAGGACGAGATTGAGGAAATCAAGATTAACCTTGAAGTCCTAATCGCAAGTGAAGACGTCATTGTAACCGTAACGAAGGATGGATACGTGAAACGGACAAGCCAGAGATCTTATGCCGCATCCAATGGTCAGGATTTCGCGATGAAGGATACGGATAGACTTTTATCACAGTTGAATATGAATACAACTGATGTCTTGCTGTTATTCACGAATAAAGGCAGCTACTTATACTTGCCTGTCCATGAACTACCGGACATCCGCTGGAAAGACCTTGGTCAGCATGTAGCAAATCTTGTGCCGTTAGACCGGGATGAAGACATCATCAAAGCTGTTCCAGTCACCGATTTCGCACAGAATTTATTCTTCTTATTTGTGACAAAGAATGGTATGGTAAAAAAATCCGAATTAAATCTTTATAAAGCTCAGCGATACTCCAAACCGCTAACTGCAATCAATGTCAAAGGTGACGACAGAGTCATCGACATACATGTAACCAATGGGGAGAAGGATTTATTCCTTGCTTCACATCTCGGTTATGCTTTATGGTTCAGCGAAGAAGAAATCAGTCCAATTGGAATCAGGGCAGCAGGCGTTAAGGGGATGAACCTGAAGGATGGAGATTATGTTGTCGGCGGGAAAATTATCGATAACAACCAAAGCCATTCTATCGTCATCGCTACGCAGCGTGGTGCCGTTAAGAAAATGAAGCTGTCAGAGTTCGAGAAGACTTCCCGTGCAAAACGCGGTGTTGTGATGTTGCGTGAACTGAAAGCAAACCCTCACCGAATTATTGGCGTGGAGGCTGTTCATAACGAGGATGAAGTATTCTTCCAGTCTGAAAAACAGCAAATTGTATCTGTGAAAGCTTCAGAATTAAGGTTCAGTGATCGATATACAAATGGATCTTTCCTGGTGGATGAAACTGAAACCGGAAAACTTACAGCCATTTGGAAAAGTGAGAATGAAAAGGATAAAAACTCACAATAGCTAGAGCATCAACAAAAAACACAGTAAAATTGCTGTGTTTTTTGTTTTTTTTACCATAATCAGGGTATTACATAGATAGCTTCCTCTCTGTCTGGACAAAGCTGATAATGGGAGTGAAGTACCATTGTAAAGCGATTGCAATTTTGGTACATTAAAAACTATATTAAAATATCTTTGTTCAACGCTCTTTTCTTAGTCCTATTTGCTTTTTCTAGCCTTTTTAAAGCCATAATACGTGATGGGTAGATAGTAAGTTACTCCTGTACTGTTGGCACTTTTAGAAGATAGGTATTAAAAGAAAAGTAATATTCAAAGTAAGACCAGCTTTGTCAAAAACTAAAAAAGGAGTTTTATATGGAGATTTTCAACAGCATCATATCTGAATTAAACAACTATATGTGGAGCTATATCTTAATTGCTGTTCTAGTTGTACTGGGTACATATTTTACGTTCAGAACCAGGTTTGTTCAATTCAAATTCTTTCCTGAAATGATCAGGGTGCTAAAGGATCCAGCCACCGTTTCTTCCGAAGGGAAAAGGGGAAGGTCTTCATTTCAAGCATTTACGGTAAGCTTAGCTTCAAGGGTTGGTACAGGTAATCTGGCAGGAGTAGCGACAGCTATCTCAGCCGGTGGTCCGGGAGCTGTCTTTTGGATGTGGGTCATTGCGCTCATAGGCGCAGCATCCAGCTTCATTGAGAGCACGCTTGCTCAAATTTATAAGGTCAAGGATAAGGATGAATTCCGTGGCGGACCAGCTTACTATATGGAACGCGGATTAAATAAAAGGTGGCTGGGAATTTTATTCGCTGTCATTATTGTTTTTACATTCGGCCTCGTTTTCAGTTCTGTTCAATCTAACACCATTTCCCTTGCTTTTGATCAGGCATTTGGATTCGATCGCTTTTGGATGGGAATCATTTTAACTGTTATGACTGCCGCAGTCATTTTTGGCGGCATCAAAAGGATTGCTTTTGTATCACAAATAATTGTGCCAATAATGGCGGTGTTATATTTAATTCTTGCCTTATTCATTGTGATCATGAATTTCAGTGAAATTCCGTCTATGCTCTCACTTATCATTAAGAATGCTTTTGGCTTACAGGAAGTAGTTGGCGGTGGAATGGGTGCAGCGGTCATGATGGGAATCAAGAGAGGCCTATTTTCTAACGAGGCTGGTATGGGTAGTGCGCCAAATGCAGCGGCCACTGCTGCAGTCACCCATCCGGTAAAGCAAGGCCTAATCCAAACATTAGGAGTATTTACGGATACTTTGTTGATTTGTACGGCAACAGCATTCATTATCATTATGTCAGGCGAATATACGAATTCTGATTTAGATGGTATACAGTTAACGCAGGCAGCGCTGACAGCGCATGTTGGCTCATGGGCACCAGCATTCGTCGGCGGAGCTATTTTCCTTTTTGCCTTCACCTCGATTATCGGGAATTACTATTATGGAGAAACAAATATCGGTTTCATCAAGGAAAGTCCTACAGCTTTATTTATTTATCGTCTTGCTGTTATGGGAATGGTTTTGTTCGGTTCAGTTGCCGAATTAGCCATTGTCTGGAATCTGGCAGACCTTTTCATGGGAATAATGGCATTAATCAACCTTGTAGCCATTACCTTGCTTGCAAAAATAGCAATGGCTGCCTTAAAGGATTATAGAGAACAGCGAAAACAAGGAAAAGATCCAGTGTTTTATGCTGATTCAATCGAAGGTTTAACAGGAATTGAATCCTGGGAATACCGTAAACACGGAGTATCTAAGAATAAATAATCATCATTAACCCCTCTGATCAAATCAGAGGGGTTTTTGTGTATTTTTTTACCATATTTGGAGATGTTAAGTATAACGGGGTGATGCATTATGAAAAAGGAACTATTAATCACGTTCAGCGCGTTCTTTTTTATGTCGTTAACCGCCCTTACCGGTGTATATGCAGGGGAATCTAATGAAAAAACGGTGACGATTTCTGAAGAAAAAGTTGATGTAACGGGTGATGGAAAAAAGGATATGATTTATGTAAAAGGAGTGCCTTTTGAAGAAGGTGCACAGTTTCTCAAAAAGATTTTCTTAAAAGTCAGAGCATCAAATGGAGAAATATATAAAATTGATCTAGATAGTGGATACGATCCCACTACTAGTTATAAAGATTTGAACCACGATTCCGTAAAGGACATATTTATCAGTGTTCCTACCGGTGGAAGTGGAGGTTTGTCGAATTTTTATTTATACACTTTAAAGGATTTCCAAGTTACCAATCTGACTGTACCAGAACCTCTTGCAGTCAACAGCCAATTTGAGGATGGTTACAAGGCTTCCATAAATATTCAGAAAACAGGGCAATCATACAGTTTTGACCTAAGCGACAGAAAAGAGGAGTACGAACGCCTGGGTTTATATCAGGATGGAAAGTTAAATGAACCAACAGAGCTAATGGTTCTTCCTTTTGGCACATTAAAGCCGATTAAGGTAAAAGAAAATCTTTATGGGTTAAAAGGCATCCAGCGAATAAATGGTGCATATAATGCGGATGGAATTGCTAATATTGAATCGACATGGTTATATGAAAAGGGGAAATGGCAATTAATAAACGCTGAAGTCAAAAGCCTGAATTCTCAATAATATAGGCGATTGTCACGGATCGCCGCTCAGTGGCATATGATATCGGAAAAGGATTCTTTTAGCGGGAAGGAGCCTTCTGCCGTGAGCAAATTCAAGCCAGAACGATTGAGCGTTAACTTTATTCCACCAGCAACTGCTTTTGTACCAATAGATAGCAGAAAATATACTTTAACACATTCCGATATTACTGGAGAGCTGTTTTTAGCAGTCGGGAATGTCTATGATTACCAGGCAATCAACTATGAAATGCGGGATGAAGTATTGGCAGACTGGATCACCATCAATGGTGAATACTTGCTGTATGCTAAGGTGTATATCAGTAACGGGGAATACGACCTGAATATGTCCAGGATCCGTTATATGATTTTCAAAAAAGAGCTGGATTTAGCACTGACTGCGATGGTATATGGAGATAAAAACTTCTTCACATATTATCCTTGGCTGCTCGATGCTCCAATTTATGTACAGTTTTCATCTATTTACGCAGAATTTAATCAGGTAGCTTACTACGGTACGCCAAGAACGTATCTTAACAAAGTGAATAAGGAAAGAACCCAAGAAGCACAGGCGTGAACCTGTGCTTTTTAAATTATTAGTTGATAGAAATACTAGATAGAGGTACATAATATTGTTATGTAAACAAGTGAAGTGAATTGAAAGAGTATAAAGGAAGATTGGATTGACTTTGATTATAATGTTTTAAAGACAATGTAAATGAATAACTGGAAATATAAGAAATAATAGAGTTTTTAAAAGTGTCCGGTAAGTTTTACTCAAATGATCCAGAAGCCTGATTGATGATTGATAAAATGAATTTTTTGATAGCAAAGCAAATGGATCTAACTAAAAAGCAATTGAATTTAACTAGTATCCAAAACGAATTTTTATAAGTAAAAGAATTTCACTAGTATTTAGAACTAAGTTGATTGTTGTAAAAACATCATGATTAAGTGAATTTATGAAAATTTTGATTTTGTCTCACTGATTTAAGTATACTTAGCTAATGAGATACCAATTTAAATTATTTATTCAACTTCCTAGAATTTATGTTATGTAAACTAGAAATTAAATATTTTATGAGAGGTTAATCTGTACTCTTCTCCTCCCGACTTTACTAAAAAGAAACACGAAAAATCATCTGCACCTTTGGCTGATCACACTTCGTGTTTTTAGTGTGCTTCTATTCCTCTATCTTATGCGAAACAAAATCACTATGTTGATTTACATTTGTGTATGTGGATCTTCCTAAATAAAGCGGAATCGTGAGCTCATCGAAATTTGGCATGCCGTTTTCAAGGAATTTATCTGGATCCCTGTAAAATTGTACGATATTTGCAACGAACCAATCGTGGTCACCATAACTATTACGGTCTATGACTTCACATTCATATGCTATATATGCATCATGCAGTATCGGTGAATTCGTTGCTGATCCGTGGTCGAAACTGATGTTCGCTTTTTCAAATTTGTTCACTTTTGAACCCGTATACACACCTGCTTGCTGAATAAGAGCAGAATATTCAAATGGCACAAAATTAATGGCAAATTTGCCTTCAGATTTTATGAGCTGGTAAGTATGACGTTCACGGCCGATGGCAACTCCGTAAATTGGCGGCTCGTAAGATATGTAGGAATGCCAGCCAGCAGCCATGATATTATTTTCTCCGTTATGACTAACCGTCACCAGTGCGACCATTCCTGGATAACTATGCATGACAGTTTGATTGATTAATTGAATCATTATGTATGTCCCTCCTTTTAATGTATAGCGCTGTATTTCTTAAGAAGCATGGGCAACTGTCTATTTTTCCTATTTTAATACCATCATATTTTTAGTCACATATCCTATATTGAATATATTATAGGAGGTTGCTCAATGAATTATCCTCAAACTTATCTTCATAGACAAGATCAGCAGAATGATGAAAGGATTATACCTTTATTGTTCCTTGCTGCTGCCGCACCTGCATTTTATGGCGGTTATGGATTTAGAGGTCCCTGGTACGGTTACGGACGTCCTGGATACTGGTACGGCCGCAGACCATGGTATGGGTTTGGCCGACGTCCATGGTATGGATTCGGTCGTCGTCCCTGGTATGGAAGACCATGGTGGTAAGTTAGTAAGTTAGCAATAATACAAGGCTCTCCCTGTTTTTCAGGGAGTTTCTTCATTTTATTAAATAAATTTATTCTATTATAGCAAAAAACTGAAATTTCGTATTGCGAAGTAAATTCAAAATCTTTAAAATAAAAAAGAATAACTATACTACCTCATGATTAGGGAGATTTTATGAACCGCAAAGTTTTTCTTTATGTAAAAGCATTTTCTGATCTTGGAACCTTTATGGATTTAATTGCAATCAATGTCTTGATGTATATTGCTACCGGGAGTCCTGCCTGGCTTGCAGCCACGATGGCTTTCAGGACACTTGGCGGAGTTTTATCGAGCTTATTTTCAGGTGTTCTTGCTGACCGTTTTGACCGCAGGAAAATCATGATATGGACTGATGTCTTTCGGGCAATCATCATACTGAGCTTGATCCCCTTCCCTAATCCGGTAATGATATTGGTTGTCTGCTTCTTGATTGGTTTGACGAGCAGCTTTTTTGCTGTAAGCTACAGTGCTGAAATCCCGCAAATTTTCGGTCAGGACAAGGTTTTAGAGACGAATGCTCTTATCTCCAGACTTACATCGATCAGCCTGGTTTTTGGGTTCATTGGTGCTGGGTTGATTACAGATTTTCTCGGTTACCAGGTTACCTTGATCATCGACGCTGCTACTTATCTAATATCTGCAGCAGTATTGATTAAAATCAAGTGGCAAACAACTGAACCGGCAAATTCAGGTTTGATCACCAATGGATTTAAACAGAAAGTTTCCCAGATTGGTAGAGATTTAAAAGAAGTATATACTTTCATCCTTTCAGTGCCGATGTTATTGTATGTAAACATTGTTTTCCTAGTTGGTTCATTTGCCGGTGCCTCTCATAATCTTGGCATTCCTTTGCTGGCTGACACAATTGATTCCAGCAAACAAAGCTTGATTTACGGACTGATCTGGGGTGTCTGGGGAATCGGATCTGTGTTAGCCACCCTTCTGCTGCCGAAAATGAAATTCCTGCAGGGTAACCACCTGTATCGTACATATTTTCTTGCAGCGATCTTGATGTCGACAGGCTTTATAACCTTTCTGTCAAATTTAAATATCTGGATTGTCCTTATGTTTGCGTTCTTTACCGGGATTTTTGATGCCTGCTTCACCACCCTGCACGCGACGATCCTTCAGAAAACGGATAATTACATCAGGGGGAGAATATTTGGCGTTGGCATGCTGTTAAAATCATTAGGATTCGCACTTGGCTTTGTCGTTGCCCCAATTCTGTTAGAAGCTCTTTCATTGGCTAAAATGGTCTGGGTTTTCCACGGAACTTTGATTTCCTCAAGCATTTTAGTGATGCTATATTCAAATGCTAATAGGAAAAAGTATAAGGAAGTTAATCAAAGTGTATAACTGAAAAAGGAACTCCCTATTTTGCGGGAGTTCCTTTTGTTTAACTTTTAGCTTGTGTGTCGCCCATGAAGACAAGAGTGAAATCTTCAATAAAAGCTGGTATATCTGCTTCCATGCCAATCCAATCCAGTTGATCTTCAGGTTCCTGCTCAGGCTTTGGCCTGAAGTCTGCAATACTTTTACCTCTTGCCCCGCCAAACAATTCAACGGTAACTCGTCTTGGCAGGTATTTCACCAGATTTTTGTTCACAAGGGCACTTAATGTGATCACATCATGGAGCGGCGCACCCTGGATGCCCGGGACATTCTTTTTATACGCATCAAAGTAATAATCATATACAGGTTTAATCAGATCCTTAAAAGGAGACTGGCTGTTTTGTGCAAGATAATCTATTACTGCTGGGGGAATGATGGCTTTATTAGTGATATTTAAAGGATGCAGAAATACGTTTCTTGCCTTTTCCAGCACCTGATTAGCCGCAATAGGATCGGCATAGAAATTTGCCTCAGCTTCGGCTGTGACATTGCCCGGTACGAGGAACGCTCCTCCCATGATATAAACAGCACTGACTGTTTTGAACGCTTCTTCGCCATATAAGATAAATGGGATCGCCAGTTCCGTTTGTCTTCCGACTCCGACGATTACTAGATTATCAGGGTACTGGTTAACAATATCAAGGATTTTGTTAATATCATAGACCTTTACTTCCCCAAAATCCTCTGGTGGCCTGATCGGACCAAGCCCCTCTTGTCCATGTATCTCAGGATAAAAGGTAGCCAGTTCACCTGATAAAGGGCCGGATGCACCGGCGATAATCGGTATATCCTCTCTTCCTCCCAGCTGCAATAAATAGGCTGTATTATTTATTGCCTGTTCTTTTGTGATATTTCCGTACCCGGTAACAACCCCCACAACATTTAGTTCAGGATGAAGCAAGGCATACATAAGGGCCAATGAATCATCTACCCCTGAATCTGTAAACAACAGGATATTATACATAGCAACCCACCCTTTTTTTCATCTTACATATCTTATGACATATATCTCCTTCTGATGCTCCTTCATTATTTATGTTCCGGTATTAGCGATACAACCTTCTTACTCGATTGATTTCTGTATTTTTTGGCAAAAAATTGACTGTCGTCCTTCCTGCTCGTTTTCCTCAAAAAAGAGAATCTTCCACTCACTGAATTCTTTAAGCAACTCATTCGACTCCAGCTTGTATTGATTTGAAATATGCTCGTTCCCTGCTGCTTTTTGTTTGTAAAACGTTTCGAAGAATAAATATCCATCATCTTTGATTACTTGTTTTACTAATGGAAATAAAGAACGTTCCAGATAATATGTCATTACCGCTAAATCGTATTTACGGGTCGTTAAATCGGTTCTTTCTTTCGTAAGATCGGCTACTTTAGTTGTAATATTCAAGTCTCGGTTGGCTGCCTGCTCTTGAACATACATAATAGCAATGTCAGAAATATCAATAGCTGTCATGTCATAGCCTAGCTCTGCCAGGAAGAAGCTATTGCCTCCCAGTCCAGAGGCAAAGTCGATTGCAGTCCCTCCATTCAGGTAAGTAGCCATCTCTAGCAATCTTTTATTTGGTTCTGGAGAAGTCTGGTTAGTCAGCTTGTCCATATATTTTCGATTCCATTTATCTTGAGCGTCCACTGTATATCACTGCCTTCTGAAATAAAAGTTAACAAAAATATACCATAGATGCATTACTCTTTCATTTTTACACTTTGTTTTTAAAATATTCTGAAAATATATTGCTAAATCCCTTAAAAGTAGTCATACTTTTATTGTAACTAAATATTTATAATTATCAGTTATTTTGGTAAGCGCTTTCATATTTTATTATTTTTTATTAGGAGGAGATGAGATGTCACTAACACGTAAGATCCTTTATGGTATGGGATTGGGTATTATTGTTGGACTTATTTTTAACTTAGCATTACCTGGTGTGTTCGAAACAGTCAATAGTTATGTGTTTGTCCCTCTTGGGAAAATCTTTGTAAATTTGATTAAAATGCTTGTTGTCCCTATTGTCATCGTTTCTCTTATACTAGGAACTGCGGGCATCAGTGATCCTAAGAAGCTCGGCAGGATCGGCGGCAAGACGATTTCTTTCTTTCTCGTGACCACCGCAATTGCATTAGTTTTGGCGATTGGAATGGCACTTCTGGTTCAACCAGGTTCAGGCAGCTTCCAATTGGATGGCGCAAGTTTTGAAGCTGCTGAAGCACCGCCAGTTATTGAAACATTATTGAATATTATTCCTGCCAACCCTCTTGGTGCTATGGTTGAGGGCTCTATGCTCCAGGTGATCGCATTTTCAATTATCATTGGCTTTGGTATAGCAAGAGTTGGTGAAAAAGCATCTGGACTGATCAAATTGGTCGAACAGGCAAACGATGTACTGATGTATTTAGTTCAGGCTATCATGAAATTTGCACCATACGGCGCTTTCGGTTTGATTGCAACAGCAATCGGCAGCCAGGGACTTGAGGCAATCGCAGCAATGGGTAAATATATGTTCGTGGTCCTTTTCGTCCTGCTCCTACACCTTGTGATTACCTATGGGTCAGCAGTATCTTTGCTCGGAAAATTGAATCCAATTAAATTCATCAAAGAATTCTCACCAGCAATGGTTGTGGCCTTCAGCACTTCAAGTAGTGCAGCCACCCTGCCTATTTCGATGAAAACATTGCAAAATAATCTCAAAGTTTCCAAAAGTGTCAGTGGTTTCGTACAGCCGTTGGGAGCAACGATCAATATGGATGGAACAGCCATCATGCAAGGGGTTGCCACCATCTTCATTGCTCAGGTTTATGGAGCCGAACTTGGCCTGGGTCAATTATTGACTGTCATATTGACTGCGACCCTGGCAAGTATAGGAACAGCAGGCGTCCCAGGAGTGGGATTGATCATGCTTTCGATGGTATTAACTTCAGTAGGCTTGCCTGTTGAAGCCATAGCTTTAGTGCTGGGGGTTGACCGTCTCCTTGATATGTGCAGAACCGCTGTGAATATTACCGGGGATGCTGCTTGCGCAGTCTATGTTGCCCGCTCTGAAGGGGAAACTTTAGAAGAAGTTGAAATAGACGAGAATGTTACTGCATAATCTCTAAACTGTCATGAACAGCTGCTCAATTGATTTTGAGCAGCTGTTTTATTTGGCCTTCTGGAAAACTATGACGCTTTCCGTTACAGTTCATGTGTGTCACAATATTCATCAATCAACTTTTCGATCTGATCAAGTTCGGGTCCTTCCGCATCAAAAGAAAATTTGATTTCTTCGATAAATTCCCCTTTATTGTATACATGAATAGCTCCATCCTGATTGATCAAACTATATTCAGGTTCAAATACATAACCACTTCGTTCGATGGCTCCCATCCTTTTATCCCTCCTGCTTTGTATTCCTTTTTTGTATTCCCAAATGAGTGGTGATGATACCTACTTATCTAGCCTACATCCCGGGAGAGAAGTTAAATCCTTTTACAATCCTGTATAAAGGGTAGATTATATACACGTGGCGTTATACAGATCTTAATGTGAATAAGAAGTTTTATTTTGTATGACCTAAGAATTTTTAAGGAGGTAATCTGATGAAAGTACTTGTCGTAGGTGCTAATGGACAGATTGGCAAACAACTTGTTGATCTGCTTAAGGAAAGTAGTGAACATGATGTAAGAGCGATGCTGAGAAAACAGGAACAAACACCTGAGTTTGAAGAAAAAGGTGTAGAAACTGTAATCGCCAGTCTTGAAGGTACCGTTGAAGACATCACATCTGCCGCAAAAGGCTGCGATGCCATTGTGTTCGCAGCAGGTTCAGGAGGACATACAGGTTTGGATAAAACTCTGTTAGTGGATCTGGACGGCGCTGTGAAAACGGTGGAGGCTGCAGAACAGGCTGGGATTGACCGGTTCGTAATGGTCAGTGCCCTGCAAGCGCACAAAAGAGAGAATTGGTCTGAAGCCATTAAACCTTATTATGTCGCAAAACACTATGCTGATCGCGCTTTATTGCAGAGCAGCCTGAATTATACAATCATCAGGCCTGGAGGGTTACTGAACGAACCTGGAACGGGTAAAATAGAGGTTGCTGAGAACCTGAAAACAGGCACGATTCCGAGAGTTGATGTAGCTAAAACCATATTGGAATGCTTGAATGCGAAAAATACTTTCAAGAAATCTTTTGATTTAATTTCTGGAGGAACTGATATTGCAGATGCGATTAAAAGCATTTAATCAGCATCAAAAAAAGAGTTTGCCATGCTGGTAAACTCTTTTTTTGATTTTTCTTTATTCTGTTCGTTCTGACGTGTAAAGGTTATTTTGATCACTCATTTGGAAGGTTACTGCTGGCAGCTGAATATTTTTATCCACAAAAATCGCTGCTACCATATGTCTTAATTTACTTTCGATCTTCTCTTTAATTTCAAAGTTAACGACCGGTATTTCAATCAGGAACTCCATAGCCTTGCTATGAAAATCAATAAAACGAATATCAGGTTCCGGAGAATCAAGGATGCCATCTTCATTTTCCTTAATTTCATTAACTGCTTGTTCAAGCAGAGCTTGTACCATATGAGTATCTGTCCCAAAAGCGACACTCACCTTTACCTGAGCCATCATTCTTGCACTGGTTCGGTTCTTGACGATCTGTTCGATAAAATACTGGTTAGGAACAATCAAAGTCCCTTCCTTTGCAGTACGGATAATCGTAGATCTTAAGCGGATATTTTCAACACGCCCGACCTTATCATTGATCTGAATGATTTCCCCTACCTCAATCGGTCTTTCAAATAAAATGATGATACCTGATACAAAGTTACCAGCAACATTCCTCATTCCAAAACCAATACCAATTCCAAGGACTCCAAAAACGGCCCCTATCGCAGTCAGGTTGATTCCGACACTGGTTAAACTTATTGCCAGAGCTGCAAACATAACGGTATAGTAGATGATTTGATTGAAAGTATATCCTAAGCCCCTGTCTACTCCATAGTAATCATAGACAGACGATAAAATATACTTATTGAATAGCTTACCTAACCTGTGCGCCAGCGAAACGATCAGGAAGGCAATAACAATAAGAAAGATTGTCACCTTCACTTCCCCATGGGTATATAACGGTTCAAATAACCATTCATTCTTTGAGAAGGTTAATAAGAGCAAAATGATGATGCCATAAAAAGTTACCCAGTCCGCAAGCGAATCGATGATCGGCAGGGATCTTTGGAAAAACCTCGAATCTTTGGCAGCTGAAAACTTAGCAACCCTTTTTATAAGCCAATTTCCTACAATAATAATCACTAAAAATACAGCAAGCCTTATAATATCCTCGCGTGAAATGTCCCTAATAAAAGTATCTACCATGTGTACCACCTGCAATTCCAATATATCAGTCTATTCCTGTAAAACAAGCGGATTAAACTTAACAGGTTTAAAAGCACTGGAAACAAACAAATCAAAACAAGCTTTCTTCATGAAAAACCATATAAAAAGAGACTGCCTAAGCAGCCTTTAAGTATGGTGGGGTTAATCCGCAAGGTTCAAAGCGGTATCGGCAGTATCCAAATCCACTCTGATTTGTTCCCCAAGGTTATGCGGGTGGTAAAATCCCATTTCGATCATATACTCTGAAATGTTTTCATGAGCTTCTACAGCCGCCCTCAGCTGTTCTCGGAATGCCTCCCTTAATTCGGGTGTGGCAGTTTCCGTGATTGCGAATGAAAGGTTTCGAATCCCTGACTTAATGGAGATTAAATAATCCGTTGCGATTACCTGGTCTGTCATTCCTGCCATGCCAGCCAGATTGTGCAGGATGTTTGTCATGCGCGAGTCTCCTCCTTCGTGGTCAATAGCTCCTTCATCCGATTGATATGTGCTGTTGATGCCGCCACTTCATTGTTTAAGATTTCTTTTAGCCGTAAGTCCTTAACAAGCAAGCCCATAGCAGTAGCTTTTGTTAATGTGACACTTTTGAATGTCATTACCTCCAGCAATTCCAGGGTCTCATGTATACCTAAATATTTGGTCATCAGCAATCTCTCCTATTTTTAAGCTCTCCTGTTATATTTCCATTAAAACATTCGCTTATTCGGACACGTTGTATAATCAGCCTCCATAATTGGAAAATTAGATATGTTCTTATTGGAGGTGATTTTATGGAAAAAGAAACACTTGCCTTCCATGAAACGATGGAAGCTCATGAAATATTGAACCTTAAAACGATTAGTGTCCTTAAATCAAAATTAATGCAGGGTCTCTGTTTTGATAACGACCTGAAAGCATTGATGGAAAAAGATGTCCAACAGTCGATTGCGGCAATTGAAGAATTGAAAGTATTTTATCAAGGTGCCAGGACAAAACCCATGCAGGAGGGTGAAATCTGATGGAAATGGATTATCTAGATCCCCAGGGCGCAGAACACATGCCAGAGATGGCCGATGCATCTTTTGCGCTGGATTTTTTGCTCTGGATTAAAACTGGTATACACACTTACGGTATCGCCCTGACTGAAACAGCCAATGGAGAGCTTCGAAAAACTTTATACAAACAAATGGAACAAGCGATTGATCTTCACGCTGAAGTTTCTGATTTGATGATGGAAAAGGGCTGGCTTTATCCTCATGACGTGGGCAAACAAGTGGAACTGGATTTAAAATCGGCAGACATGGCAGTCAGCATCGGGAAGATGAACCTCTTCCCGATTGACACGGATCGGCTTGGAATGTTCGCTACACCGGATAAATAAAGGAGGAATGTCTGTTATGAAAGCCGTTACGTATCAAGGGAGCAAAAATATACAGGTCAAGAATGTAAAAGATCCCGAAATAAAGAATTCAGATGACATTATCATAAAAGTAACTGCTTCAGCTATTTGCGGTTCTGATTTGCACCTTTTGCATCAAATGATCCCGAACTTGCCTACTGACTATGTAATTGGGCATGAACCAATGGGTGTAGTCGAAGAAGTTGGACCGGGTGTGAATAAACTAAAGAAAGGCGATAGAGTAATCATCCCTTTCAATGTCAGCTGCGGAGAATGCTGGTACTGTAAAAATGACATTACTTCGCAATGCGATAATTCTAATCCCCATGGAGAAATGGGAGGTTTCTTTGGCTACTCAGAAACAACGGGCGGTTACGCTGGCGGGCAGGCAGAATATATGCGGGTGCCTTACGGTAACTTCACTCCTTTTAAAATACCTGAGGATTGTGAAGTAGAGGATGAGAAGCTCGTCCTGCTGGCTGATGCTGCCGCCACGGCATTGTGGAGTGTCGACCATGCCGGGGTGAAATCGGGCGACACAGTAGTGGTTTTAGGCTGCGGTCCGGTTGGTCTGCTCGCGCAAAAGTTCGCCTGGTTAAAAGGAGCAAAGAGGGTCATAGCTGTTGATCATTTGAATTACCGTTTAGAGCATGCGAAAAAGACAAATAAAGTTGAAACAGTTAACATTGAGGAACACCAGAATACAGGCGAATACCTTAAAGAAATTACTAAGGGCGGCGCGGATATTGTCATTGATTGCACGGGCATGAGCGGGAAAATGTCTCCGCTTGAATACCTGGCTACTGGCTTGAAGCTGCATGGAGGTGCCATGGGCGGTCTTGTCATAGCTACTCAAGCTGTTCGAAAGGCAGGGACTATTCAAATCACCGGGGTCTATGGAGGAAGGTATAACGCTTTTCCATTGGGAGACATCTTCCAGAGAAACGTGGACCTTAAAATGGGACAGGCCCCGGTAATCCCTTATATGTCCTATCTTTATGATATTATTTCCACTGGCAAAATGGATCTGAGTGATGTCATCACTCATGTGTTACCGCTCGATCAGGCGAAACACGGTTATCAGATTTTCGATACCAGGACTGACGGCTGCATCAAGGTAGTTCTTAAGCCATAAATCTCCCATAAAAAAACGTCCCATGTCAGGGACGTTTTTCGATTCATTTGAATATTGGTGACAAGGCTGTTGTTTCATTGATAAAAATGAAGCTATCATACCTTCTGGCAACAAAGGAAGGTACATAGTTGCCTAAATGTTCTAGTTCAGGATCATAAACAACTCCTATGGCGCGATGCCCCAGAACACATTCAAACTCTCTTTCGTTTTCCTTGTGAAATAAAATATATTTATCGAAAGCTCCTGCCTGATGCAAAGCCTCCTCCCAGCTGCCAGCCTGGGCATCCGGTACCTCCTTCACTTCAACAGCGCCGCCCCATTGATCAGACGCGATCACAGTACCATGGTGCGTTCCGAAACCAACTGCATAAACCTGCTGTCCATATTTTTCTCTTAGAATTTGTCCAACATTTATCATGCCTTCCTCTGCCATATCTGTTGCCCTTGCATCCCCAATATGGGTATTATGCTCCCAGATGATGGCTTTTGCACCTTCACCATGGGCATGCACTACTTTTTCCAAAGCGCTTACCATGTGAGTATCACGGATGTTCCAGTCCTCTGCACCGCCTTTTGCCATAGCCCGGTAATAACGTTCAGCATCAAGCATGACCAGGCTGTTAACCTTCAAATTCAAGTCACCCTCTTGTTCTTTCGGGTAATTTTTTCGTTTTTTCTGAAGGTCAATCAGGACTTTAATTACTTCTTCCGTACAGTCTTCTCCATAATACGCCGAAGAAATCGCATAATTCTCCCCACGGCGTTCAAAGGGTTCGAAGCAAGAAAAGGCTTGCTTTGCTGATTCTACGTCCTCTGGAGATATTCTTTCAAGCTGTCGGATGATTTCTTCCATCGACTCCCATAAGCTATAAACATCCAGCCCGTAAAAACCAACTTGTTTTTCCGCTGTTTCGTTGTATTTCTTCAACCACTTTACCAGTTCCAGAATTTCTTCATTCGCCCACATCCACGAAGGCCAGCGGTCAAAATCCCGTAAGGCTGTTTGAGCATCGGATTGACTGTATCCTTTTATATATTGATTTACGGTGAAACACGATGGCCAGTCACCCTCCACAGCAATAAAGGAAAACCCATGCTCCGCAATTAATCTTTTACTGATTTCGGCCCTGATGGTATAGAATTCGGATGTCCCGTGGGAAGCCTCTCCCAGCATCACATACTGTTTATTTGCTGCAGCTTTTACAATCGCGTCGAGGTCGTCATATGTATCAAATCTTACTGCGTGATTTTTAATAGATTGGACCAAATTGACCTTTGAAGCCATGATGCACCTCCATTGTGTAGACCATAATTTTGTTGGGTGTCGGAACACTCTTCTTCCTTTACCTTGATCTAGCGTCACATTACCGTAGATCCACTTGGGTGAGTAATCTAACAACGTTGTGAAAACAGCCTTTATTAATTTACCCCTTCTTTCTGCAAGAAATCTGTATTCCGGAAAATTTAGAGGGATTTTCAGCAGAGTATAGAACTTTATTTAGTAATAATATTAGGAGGTTGACAATGGAGTTTAAAAATTATGAAGCATTCTGGCCTTTCTATTTATCGCAGCATAGTAAACGTTCAACAAGAGGATGGCATTTTGTTGGTACAAGTTTCGTTTTCGTATTTTTGATTGCTGCTCTCTTTACGTTTAACTTCTGGTTAATATTGTTGGCTCCAGTCACTGCTTACGCATTCGCCTGGTTCAGCCATTTCTTTATCGAAGGTAACAAGCCAGCCACATTCGGCCACCCAATTTGGTCACTCCGTGCAGATTTTCGTATGTACCGATTAATCTTGTTAGGAAAACTGCAAAAGGAACTCGCCAAATATAAATTAGCAGGTTAAATTTTTTCGAAAAAAAACAAACCCATTCAATTTTGAAGGGTTTGTTTTTGCGTTAAATTATACTAAATCTACATTATGATATACCTGCTGGACATCCTCTAAATCTTCCAGGGCATCAATAAGCTTCTCGAATTGTTCCTGTGTTTCTTCGTCAAGAGTAACCTCGTTCTGAGGCAGCATTGTCAGTTCAGCAACAGTAAAGTCAGTGATACCGGCATTCCTGAATGCTTCCTGGATAGCGTGGAATTGATCAGGTTCACCATAGATAATGATGGAGTCGTCTTCTTCAAGAATATCGCGTGCATCAACATCCGCTTCCATCAAAATTTCAAGTGCTTCATCAGCCGATTTTCCTTCAAACCCGATTACCGCAGTTTTGTCGAACATATAAGATACGGATCCAGCTACTCCCATGTTGCCGCCGTTCTTTCCGAAAGCAGCGCGTACATTGGATGCAGTACGGTTTACATTGTTCGTAAGTGCATCAACGATCACCATGGAGCCATTAGGGCCAAAGCCTTCGTAACGAAGCTCTTGATAATTTTCTTCAGCTCCTCCCTTGGCTTTTTCGATCGCGCGGTCAATAATTACTCTTGGCACATTATATGTCTTTGCTCTTTCGAGAACGAATTTTAGCGCCTGGTTGGATTCTGGATTTGGTTCACCTTGTCTGGCTGCAACATAAATCTCAAGCGCGAATTTTGAATATACCCTGCTTGTATTTGCATCCTTGGACGCCTTCTTCTCTTTAATGTTGTTCCATTTACGACCCATATATTCCACTCTCTTTCAACTTAGATCAGATAGCTGCATCACTTAATTTTTATAAAGCTATTCGGCAGCTGCTCACAGATAATATTATACCTTAAATGGAAGATTTGTTAAGAGGTTAGTATACAATGGTTCAACGGTTGTCCTAAAGAGTTTCTCCGGCTATCAATTCATATGACCTTATTCGGTCCTCAGGTGAAAACGTGATGGTCAGGATCATGATTTCATCAGGGTTATACTTCTTGTGCAATTGAAGCAATCTATCTTTTACTTGCTTAGGATTCCCTATGATCATTTTTCGCTTTATTTTTTCTACAGTTTCATAATCTTTTGCCGAAAGCTTGTAATCCTTTGCGTCTTCAATAGAAGGTACACCGGAAGAGCCTTCTCCGTTTCCCTGCTGGATGCTCCATATAAGTGAGCTAAATGCAATTTCTTCCGCCTGTTCAGTGGTTTCAGCACAAATGGCCGAAACAGTCAAAATGGTTTGTGGAGATTCTATGCTTCCTTGCTTGAAAGAGTCATAGTAAACTTGCAAAATGTCTTGAGGGTCCTTGTCGCTCATAAATAATCCGTACGCATAAGCTATTCCGTAATCAGCCGCGAGCCTTGCGCTTTTTTCACTCGTGCCGAGAAGCCAGGGTTCTGGACGGACATTTGGTAAGGGAGCTGCCTTTATTTTTGCTAATTCGCTTCCTTCTGGGTGATCATGATTAACAAAATGAAGCAATTCTTTCAATGATTCTGGAAGTTTCCAAACGTTTTGCAGGAAGTTGTCTGACAAAGCATTGGTGACTTCTGCAGAGCCGCCTGGAGCCCGGCCGATTCCGATATCAATCCGGCCTGGGAACAATGTTGCAAGCAAATTATAAAGCTCGGCCACTTTGTAAGGCTTGTAGTGTGGAAGCAATACAGCGCCAGAGCCTATTCGGATTTTGCTTGTCCTTGCGCCAATATACGGAAGCATCACTTCAGGTGCAGGACAGGCAAGCCCCGGGATATCGTGGTGCTCAGCAATCCAGAAACGCGTATAGCCCAAATTTTCTGCAGTCTGTGCAAGCAAAACAGATTCTTCCAGAGCCTCTTTGGCTGTCTGGTTCGCTGAGATAGGGGCCTGGTCAAGGATACTTAATTTCATTTCTTACTCCTTTACTTCTAATAAGGTTAATTGAAAGGTGCCGACCTGTTCGCTTTCATATAAATTCGTAACAGAGGTCGAGTACTCGACAATTTTTCCTCTAAAGGATATTTCTTTAGCAGGAACGTGTACATCAAATTCGCCTTTATATAATAATGTGGTTATATCATGATACTCTTCACTTTTTACGGGAAATTCAATCGAAATCCGCCTTAATCCATTAAAAATGTCCATATCAAATTTATTTATCAGGATTGAATGATCATCAAAAACAATTTTGTCAACCAATATATCCTCTCCTTCTAACTAGCTCGATACCATTTTAACATTAATTAATTGCGTGAAAAAAACACCTGCCCTGAGTGGACAGGCTGCTTGCGCTCGTTATCTTTTTGCAAGAAAGTCTTTCATCACTTTAACAAGTTCTTCAGGCTGTTCATACATGCTCATATGGCCTGCATTTTGTATAACTTTCTTCTCTATATTTGGTCTGGATACAGTAAATGTTTTTTCAGGAGGAATAATTTGATCCTGTTCACCAGCAATCAAGATTACAGGAAGATCCGTTTCCTCTAACACTTTATTCCGTTCTGTTCGATCTTTCATCGCCATCAAGGCGCTGACCAGACCATCCACCTTAGTCATCCTGCCAATTTTGACTGTCTCTTCGATTTCCTTCGCATTCACTTCTGTATTTTCAGGAGAAAAGAGCTTCCTGGATAGTCCTTCGATAAATGCTCCAGCTCCCTCTTCCTGAATCTTCTTTGCATTGTTTTCCCGGGCTTCCTTTGCTTCTTCTGAATCTGGATTTGCTGTTGAGTGTACCAAAGAGAAAGCTTTTAAGTACTGTGGGTATAACTCGGCAAATGCCAGGGTGATATATCCTCCCAGTGAATGACCGAACATTGTTACCTTATCCAACCCTAGCTGATCCAATAATTCTTTAATTGTACTGGCCATATCCTCAATGGAATAGCTGTCCTTCCCCATGCCTGACTTTCCGTGTCCAGGAAGGTCGAGTGCGATGACTCTATACTCGTTGGCCAATTCGGGAAGGATTTTATCCCAATAGTGCTTGCTCCCGGCAAATCCATGGATGAGGATGATTGGATCTCCTTTGCCTTGATCATAAAAACTTACTTCCGTACTCCCAGTTATTACCTTATTTGAGTCCATATTTTCCGCTCCTATCGTTCAGTATATTTATTATATTCCCCCAATCTCGTTTATTAATCTATCGCTATAATCGATAGGCTGATATTTCCACAGCAATAAAGGTGTATTCTCTGTTACAATTTTGAGGTTGATAAAACACAGGAGGATACCCTTATGAAAAAACTTTACTTGCCTCTGATGATTGTTTTACTCACCTTCATAGGCGGTTTTATATCTGGAACATTATATTCGAATACGCAAAAAACTAAAACAATTGCAAACAGTGCTGCAGCAGCACATTCAACCAAAATACCTGGAGTTAAAAAAGAACCACAATTGAAAGAGCAAGAATCAAAGGTTTTAATCGGCTATGTCCAGGATTTCAGGAAACCGGACGAGATTGATTACAATAGCCTGACTCATGTGATTTTTTCCTTTGCACATCCAAACTCCGATGGCAGCCTGTTAATGAATGGTGATCATGCTGACAAAAATTTAAGGGCGATTGTTACTAATGCGCAAAAACACGATACGAAGGTTATTCTGGCAATCGGGGGCTGGTACCATATCAATGGCGGGGAATCTTATGATTATTTCAAGGCAGCCATCTCAAACCCTGCTTCAAGAAAAAAACTAGTTCACGAGCTTGTTAGTTTTGCAGAAAAAGAAAAGCTAGATGGCATAGATATCGACTTTGAGCATCCTCGCTCAACAGAAGATGCTCAATATCTGGCTGTTTTTGCAAAAGAATTAAGTGAACAATTGAAACCAAAAGGTAAGGAACTGTCCATCGCAGTAAATGCCAAGGTGCACAGCGTGACAGGGACTGAAATTCACTCTGTCGTGTTTGAGCCATCCATGTTCAAGTACTTTGATCATGTCAATTTGATGGCTTATGATGGCCAATGGGATGGAGAGTATAACGCTGCCAATTTATCACCTTACTCTTATTCTGCTAATATAGTGGCGTACTGGACAGACCTTTTTGACAAGCATGGATTTTCAAGAGAGAAACTTGTCCTGGGTGTGCCGCTATATGCACAGCCTGAGGATCCTTCGGTCAAACAGGTCTCATACGAAGCTATTATCAATCATAACCCTGCTAATACCGGAAAGGACCAGGTCGACATGAATGGGACAACATACCATTATAATGGCCATTCCACATTGAAAAAGAAAACCGATCTTGCACTCTCAGAGCAGCTAGGCGGCATGATGCTATGGGAAGCAGGTCTAGATGCTAAAGGGAATCACAGTGCTACGGCTTTAATCTCAGGGGAATTAAAAAACCAGGAAGATCCTCGATACTATACCCGGAAATAAACAAGGAAGCCGCTATTGGCTTCCTTTTCTTTATTTACTAGGAAATTATAAAAAAATTTCAATGTGGATACCTATACAGGTTTTCTTAATCCAGCTCCAGCGCCTAGCCCCTCGAGTCGCTTGTCTAGTGTCACCTCCTAGAAACTCCGAAACTTCAACTCCGCCGGCAGGGTCGGCGTCTCCAGTTTCTGCGTTTCTGGACAGTCGGCTATACATTTCGATTTCGGTCCGCCCAATGAAGTCAAAGAACGACTTCACTGG
>NZ_JAGGQL010000028.1 GCF_018613315.1 Bacillus sp. ISL-37
CTAAAGACGTGGAAAGGTAGTAGGCTAATATTTCTGTTGTAGCGCCGTCCTTTACGCAGGATAAATATGCTTTTTGGCCCTTTCCAAAATAGAGATAAGTAATATCAGTAAGCAGAACTTTTCCGGGTACTTCCTGATTGAATTCACGGTTAAGAAGGTTAGGGCAGGTTCGATGTTCCTGGGTTGCCTTGGCCATCTTACGATATGGATTGGCTTTCCTTATCTTTGTTACAAGATTATATTTTGCCATTAAACGCCTAATCTTCTTGTGGTTCATGACAGCTGAATAATCATTCTCCATGATCATTTTAATCTGGAGGGCACCTACTTTTTCTCTTTTGCTTATGAAAATTTCTCGGATTAACTCTATATCCAATTCATCCTGCTCGTCACGTTGTGCCCGTAATGGTGCAGCCTTCAACCAATCATAGTAGCCACTTCGGCTGACACCTGCCAGTTCACACAGATAGGAAACAGCTTTATTTAACTGATGTATTCTGATCGTTTTCTCAATCAATGAAAACTTCTCAGCTGCCGTTAATATCGTTTCTTCTTCAACGCCTGCCTTTCTAACTCTTCCAGCTTTTTTAGGAAGTCATTCTCTGCCTCAAGGAATTTAATTCTCGCTTCAGCTTTCCTTAATTTCTCTTCCACGGAAAGCTGCTTTGATGAGGGACGTCCAGTACTCCCTTTTCCTCTGCGTTCCGTAAGGAAACCTTCCTCTCCAAACCTTTCATATGAATCCCTCCAACGCTTTAGACAGCGTTTGGGCTGTTCCTTGCCGATCATGTCTAGGTCAAAGCCCTGTTCAATAAAGATTTGTGTTGGTATTTTTCCACTTTTGTAATCCATTACTGCTTTTAGCTTAAACTCAGGACTATAGGAGATAGACCTTTCAGAAGCACTCAAAACATTGGGATTCTTCTCAAGCTCTTTAATTTGGAATTCGTTATAAATATTCTTACTCATGATAATCCTCCGCCCATATTCATTAAATCTATTGAAACACAAAAAACCCCAGATAGGGGCACTTTTTTATCAGTGTCCGCTATCCGGGGTATAGTTCATACACGAAGGGCTGACCTTTTTTAAAACTCCTAAACAAACCACCTAATATAAACCCCAACAGCTATGAATGATAACAAAATAACCACCACATAAATCATTGTAAGATTCGTCGTGTTTTTTTTCGTGGCTTTGCTATATTCCTCGTCTCCCTTGCCGGAAAGTAACAATGTTGACAGCAGTGCTCCAATGAGAATAATGATGACTAAAACAAGACCAAGGGTCATGTAAACACCTCTTAATTTAATATCATCTTAATTATAACAAACTACATCGAAAGTCTGAGAAATTCTCATTCCTATCTCCGACCTCAAAGGTGTTTCTTCACTATATAATAAAACTAAAGTATTGAATCGAGGTGCTGAAGATGAAGAAATCTTGGTCTAAAAAAATGCCTGCTGTCCAATTCAGGATTGCACGGCCAACGGATCAGTTGGAAAAGGTCGTTGAATTTTACCGCGATGGTGTAGGGCTTAAAGTAGTAGGTTCATTTGAAAAACATGATGGCTATGACGGCGTGATGCTTGGTCTGCCTGATTTGAGCTATCACCTTGAGTTTACCCAGCATGAGAATGGAAGTCCCTGTCCCGCGCCAACAGAAGACAATCTATTGGTCTTCTACATTCCTGACAAGGAAGCGCGAGACTCAATCGCCGGGCGGCTGCATGATATGGGCTATCCGGAGGTCGAGCCGGAAAATCCGTATTGGAAAAATGCCGGGGTGACGATTGCCGATCCGGAT
Organism: Bacillus sp. ISL-37; assembly: GCF_018613315.1. GTDB lineage: Bacteria > Bacillota > Bacilli > Bacillales > Cytobacillaceae > Mesobacillus. The sequence goes on from NZ_JAGGQL010000028.1 coordinate 1,808, forward strand.
GGCTGGAGAATCGTGCTGCAGAATACTGAAGGGCTCGGCAGTAACTAAAACGAAAAGCACCTCTGCGGGGCTCAAGTGAGAAGTGCCTTCTCCTTTAAAACTTCAACTCCCCAACCTTTTCATAGCTGCCCATTTTATGACTTGTAATTTTTTCGGCGGACAGGGCGTACATTGTGTCTCCGATATAGAGCAGGCGCTGAATTTGGTGCTCCCATTCTTCGTAATACGGCATGTCACCGTTTATATGGGTTATTTTTGACTTAAGGTGGATACCAGTTTCAGGGTCAATATCGTAAACATAAGCCCCCTGATATTCAAAGATTTGTTCGTATTCATTCTTCTCACTGTTCCGGTAAACCGAGATCGGGAAGGCAAAGATGTCTTTGTCTTTATTGAACAGCAAAGCTTTATGGTCATGGTTCAATGGTGAGTAAGTGCCGCGACCCCCAATGACCTCAGTGAATTTCTCTTTAGGATTGGACATGTCGCTCACATCGAACAAGGAGATTTTAACTCCATCTGTCAGGATACGCGGCTGCGACGCTCCTTTTTCAGCGACGATTTTCGTATCCTGGCCGAAGCCGATGATATGGTTCTCATCATATGGGTGCAGGTAATTGCTGAAGCCTGGGATTTTCAATTCGCCGAGCACCTTAGGATTGGCTGGGTCGCTTGCATCAAACACAAACAGCGGATCTGTTTCTTTAAAAGTAACCATATAGATTCGGTCACCCATGAACCTTGCGGAATAGATTCTCTCCCCGCGCGCCAGTTCTTCTATCTTCCCGGTTTCCTTTAAATTTTTATCCAAAATATAGAGATGGTTGCTAGAAGGGCGTTGTTCATCCCACGCATAGCCTTTCGTCGTTACCACCCGGAAATAGCCATTATGCTCATCCATCGAGAACTGGTTCAGCACGGTTCCTGGTACGGTGGCGGAGCTGTGGTATTTTACATCCAGTCCCTTAACCTCAAATTTATGGACATCGGTGTCCGGAGCAACCACCCCTCGATCCTTCCGCTCCATATCACCATAATTCTCGACAGCCAGGTAGAGGTTTTCCTTCGACATATACAGCTGGTTGCCGCTGCCCAAATACGTGGTCATCGCCACTTCCTTTTTTGGCTGGTCAAGATCAAGCGCAGCAATCAATGTATAGTTCGGCTGGCGTGATTCCGGGAAATAGCTAATATCGTCATAAGCGACTGTTTTTTCCTTTGATCCCAATACGGTATCAGAGTACTTCGGCCTGATATCAATCTTCCGGTTCTCCTTTAGCAGCCAGTAATCCGGGTAATGCTGCGTGATAAGATAGACAAGGTTCTCCACCTTCCTTGCCGAGACATAGTGACCCTCCACTTTGACTTCACGAACCTGTTTGGGTTCAGCAGGATTACTAACATCATAGACAATGATTGTAGTTAACTGCATCATCGGTGCAATCAATGAGTCCTTAGCGACATCTTCATATGTCCTGTAAATTTCATTGTATTGATGGCCAATGACCACCAGCTGATCGTCTTGCAGGAACAGTTGGTTAGGTGAAAAATTTCCATCAAAACGGATTGTCGAGAGGACCTTCATCTGTGCGCCTGGCACTGCCTGGATGATTCGCACCTTGTCATGCTCAGCCTGGAAAATACTTTGCCCATCTGTTTTGACGATATCCGCTTCATCTACACCCTGCACCTGGACATTTGTTTCGGATACATCCCCACCGCCACCGGACTTATCGGCAGCCACTGACTCCTCCGTCGCCTTATCCTCGCCAGCAGAGAAGGATTCCTTTAAACCGCCAAACCAGCTCCGGGCCTCTTTCTCTTCCTCGATAATCTCTTCAAAATAGCTCGCCAGATTCTCCTGTGAGCCAACCGTCGGAAGGGTTTCTTTTACAACGAACGTCCAGTTGTTCTCAGAGTTCAGCTCCCTGCCAAGCGCAGATTGAATCCCTTTATTAAAATGAACGGTATACTCCTTCGCTTTGAGGTCATAACCGTTTTTCGGAGGATGGATGTAAATGGTTTTCCGGTCGTCACCCAGCTCCAGCTTCGTGTCGAGCTTCTCTCCGTTTTCATTCATCACGAAAATCAAATCAGCATTGATACTTTCTTCAGAGATTTTCTCGGAAAACTCTAGCTTCCACACCTTATTCGGCAGAACCACATGCTCCTCTTCCCACGCATTGACCACCTTGAACTGGGGCAAAGAATAAAAAGCCACCGCTACTATTGAAATGAGCAACAAACCGCTTATTAACCACCATTTTTTCATCATATTTCGAACCCCCTTGTAAAATTAGACGGGGATTGCTTGCTATTGTTTCAGGTTCCAACCTAAAAATTACAATTCAGGAAGAAATCTCATGAAAGAGCTGGCTACTTTGCTTTAAGATACGAAGTTCAACTTTACCGGAAAAATTTTTATAGCGAAAAATCAAATTTTATAGCGAAAAAATCTTTTTTATAGCGACTTTTTTGTTTTTATAGCGAGTTTCTAATTTTTATAGCGAACTGGAAATTCTGCTCGTTTTTTTCCAATTGGCTTGTATGAAAAAAGCTCCTCCGCATCACGAAGGAACTTTAATTCCAGGAAATTCTTCTCCTGGCACGGGTTTGCTGAAGTGATAGCCTTGAGCTTCATTGCAGCGGTGCTGCTTCAATACACCTAACTGGTCTTCTGTTTCCACGCCTTCCGCAATGACGGACAATCCCAGGTTATGCGCCATTAAAATAATCGTTGTGGCAATGTTTTCGTCGCTTTTATTATCGGCGATGTCCTTCACAAAGCAGCGGTCGATTTTCAAATGATCAATCGGGAATCTCTTCAGGTAACTCAGCGAGCTGTAGCCTGTACCGAAATCATCAATCGAGATATTCACTCCAAGCTCCTTCAGCTCATGAAGAATCACACTTGCTTTCTCTACGTCCATTGTCATGCTTTCAGTAATCTCAATCGTCAGGAAGCGCGGCTCTACTCCGGCCAACTCAATTGTTTCTTTAATCATCGGAATCAAATCAGGCTGATAAAATTGGCGAATCGATAAATTCACTGATACCGTCAACCCATCCATTCCATTACTGTGCCAGTCCTTGAGCTGCAGCAGGGCTGTTTTCAGCACCCACTCACCAATCGGAATGATCAATCCCGTTTCTTCCGCTATCGGAATGAACTCATCTGGTGATACATGACCAACTCTTTCATTTTGCCAGCGGATAAGCGCCTCCGCTCCTTTAATCTCATTCTTGCATAAGTTTACAATCGGCTGATAATGAAGCGCAAATTCATTACGCTCGAGTGCTTTGCGGAGCTCATTTTCAATCTGAAGCCTTTCAAAAGCTTTTCGATCAAGCAACACATCATACATCTGGTAATTATTGCGCCCCTGCTTTTTTGCCTGATACATCGCGACATCCGCCTTGCTCAACAGCATGTCAACTTCCTCACCATCATCTGGGTAAAAGCTCATGCCTATACTCGTTGAGATGAAAATATCTGTACCATCAATTGCAAAAGGCTCCTCTAATGCCTTGAGTATGTTACGGGCCACAGCTTCGGCTTTTTCTTTCGTCGTATGCTCTAGTAAAATAGTGAACTCGTCCCCGCCCTGTCTCGAGAACAAGTCACCGTCTCCCAGGCAATCTTTTAATTTATCAGAAACATGCACAAGAAGCCGGTCACCAATCGAATGGCCTAGAGAGTCGTTCACGTACTTAAATCGATCGAGGTCGAGGAACATCAGACTCATTTTTTCTTCCTGTTCCAGATTTGTCTCGGCAATGGCATTTTGGACCCTTTCATCAAACCGTCTGCGGTTCGCCAGCCCGGTCAACGCATCATGATACGCCATAAAATCAATTTTTTCTTTTGCCCGATAGTGCTGAATCACAAGGCTGGTGAGGTCTGTTGCTTTTTCAATGATCTTCCGGTCCTTCTCGCGTGGAGATCTCGTACTGCAATAATACATGCCAAATGTGCCAATCACCCTCTGGTCATCATCAAAAACTGGTGATGACCAGCAAGCCTTCAAATCATAGGGAAGAGCCAGCTCACGGTAATGTTCCCATAATGGATCGTTCTCAATATCTGTCACGACTACAGATTTTTTAAAAAAGGCCGCCGTGCCACAGGAACCAGCCGTAGGACCAATAGGCATACCATCAACTGCTGCATTATATACTGGCGGCAAATGTGGAGATGATCCATGATGCAATTTCATTTTCTCTTGATCCGCAATCAGGATGGAACAGTGTGCGCCGTCCGTGAAACTCTCGATGAAAAATACTATTTCATCAAGAACTTCCTGAAAACCAGCTCCCTTTGCCATCATTTTAAGGATCCGGTTTTGGCCTCTCACCAATGCCTCGAGCTCCTTTTTTTCTGTGATATCCTGTGCGCAACCGACAACTCCCAGGATTTCATCTCCAACCTTAATCGGCACTGCTGTGATCATCAGATTGACACGCTCACCTGTCCCCTTCTTTAAAATGACCGTTTCAAACCTCTCACGTTCTCCTCTTGTGACCCGTTTAAAATGCTTTATTGTTTCCTCAAGATAATCGTCATGAACAATCGATATAAAATTCATTTCCATAGCTTCATCAATGGTATAACCCGTTATGGCTACCGCCTCTTCATTAAAAACAATAAAATTCCCTTCTCTATCAAGGGCATAGCACCCATCATGGTTATAATCAAACAAGGATTTATATACCTCAAAAAGAGAGCTGTTATTCAAATCTGGCTGCATTGCAGTCACCCCGTCCATCTACATTTTAAGTATATACATGTCATATCGGCACTCCCTTACTATGGTTATACAGGTATTTTTTAACATTTAGGTCTGTTGGACTAGTTTTGATAGGGGATGCTCTAATCGAAATTCCATAGTACCGTTGAAAAATTTCGTTGTCGATAGAACAGTTCATAAAGACATGCTTAATGTAAATAAAAGTTTACAAAATGCAAAGGATATATTACATTTAGGGTAGATAAACAAATATTACCAAAGGAGTAATCTTGTAAATGTTAAAAAACTCTGTTCGTGAATTCCGAGCAAGATTCAGATTTTCACAGCAAGATTTAGCGGACAAGATCGGTGTGACGAGGCAGACAATCGGACTGATCGAAAAAGGGGACTACGCTCCCTCCGTCACCCTCGCATTAAAAATAGCAGCTGCCTTCGAAGTACCAGTAGAAGAAGTGTTTCGCTTAGAAGGAGAGAAATGACCATGTTAAAAAGAACTTTTCAATCACCGTTATTCAACATTGTTCTAATATTGGGCCTTGGTATCATCATGATTGGCAACCACTATTCCGACCATGTTCCCGCCTGGCTTAACATTGATCCGATGGTTTTGGGCATTCCGATTCTGATCATGATTGCGATTATCCCTCTCTATAACAAACGCAACCCCGAAGATCCGATAAAGGCCAGCCTGATCCCGATGGAAATGCGAGAAGAGGATGAGGGTTTGCAGTGGCTAACTTTTAAAGCGGCCAGGAATGTGTACATCTTCTTTGCCACATCCATCCCGATCGCCATTGCCCTGACAGCGTATTTTAATCACATCCCGTATTTGCCCATCATTATTTTTATCATCATGGGAATTGCTCAGTACCTGATCTTCTGGTTCCAAATGAAACGTTACTCGTAAAAGGAGGGAAATGTATGGAGACGCGCCTGATCGTTACGGCAATCATTCTTGTTGTGCTTCTTGAAGGCTTTCTCGTTCATTTGTTTCTTTTATACCGGAAAGGAAAAATCAATGAGAATCCCTTGCTATTGATCTACAAAAAAGAAATGAAAATCCTTTTCTATGCTTTTTTTAAATGGAAACTCCCAGCTCCTGCCCAAGGTACTTTTTACTATCATAAAAAGTCGAACTACTTCTGGCTGTTTCTCGCCCTCGTCCATGAGCAGATCATCGAGATGATTGCTTTCCATATTTATTTAAGAAAAGAAGCGCCGGAAATCGCTCTGGCTATGCTGCTGCTTCACATATACAGCGTTTTTTACATAATGGGAGATTACAATTTATTGAGGAATACGCCGATCTTAGTGAAGAAGGATCGGATCCACATTAAAATTGGCGTTAGAAGAGAATTAAATTTTCCCTTGAGCGATATTGAAAGAATCCAGCCGGCAAAATTGAAGTATAACAACAGCGGCGGAATCATCCATGAAAAGTCCGTGTTCCATGCCACCGCCTTTCCGCGGGCGCTCACCAGGATTTTCGGGATGAGTGATGAGGCGAAGTATGAGATTATTTTCAAAGAACCGATGATTGCAAGAGGATATTTCGGCCAGGAAAAAGAAGTGCAAAAGGTGCTATTCTACATTGACCAGCCTGATGAATTCGCTGATTTGATAAAAGAAAAACTGGATCATATCAATAATGATAGATTGGTAACCGTCTAAAGCCACTGAATTTTCAAGTGGCTCTAGTGTCATCAATATTTCAGGAAGGTAGTGATGCTCCGCTTTGAAGCAATCGTTTTTCTGGCGAGCTCTTCCTTCCATTCCGTCTCGTCCAGCTGGTATTCACCATTTTCATCTTTATAGGTCTTTTTCAAAAAATTGATCGTCCGGGCTTCTTCAGGAAGATTGATAGACAAAGGCCTTCCCCGCTTTCCTTCTTCATATATATAAAACTCAACAACATCGCCAAATTCCATGAAATCATCCAGAAACGAGATAAACTCAGGGTTCTCGCCTCCGTATTCATACACATATGGAAGAGAAAACGGCAGTTCCTTCTTGTACGCCTCACCACTTATAAAAGGATAATCCTGTCCCTTCACATGAAATTCCTCAATCGGCCTCATTGTTGCGATAAAATAATGACAGGTCATTGCGTTCACCCCTTTTTTGAGTCACTATTTATGAAATCCTTTCTTCATCTAGTGTAAAGTGCTATAAATATGTAACCCTGACACTGATTTTATGGAGAAAAAAATTAATTTTAGCGCATTTTTTATTTATATAGCAAGTTTTTCATTATTATAGCGACTTTCAAATTAATATAGCGAGTTTTTCATTTTTATAGCGACTTTCTGATTTATATAGCGAATTGGAAATTATGCTCGTTTTTTTCCAGTTAAAAATGCAGCGAGAACCTTTTCAGGCCCCCGCTCGTTTCGCCTTCTCTCACAAGAATCTCAGCCAGCTTGCCTTTTTCCTGTGAAGCGTAAACTTTCTGCTCTTTTTCGAGTACGACGGTTCCCGGAATCATGATTTCATCTGCAATTTCTTCCTTCGCCTGATTTACTACCTTCACTTCGGGCCCCTTTGCAAAGGCCTGTCTGTAAATGCTCACTCCTGCCATCAGCACCACCAGGCTGGCTACGCCAATGGCAATCCAAATCTTTTTATGGTTAGACACCCATTGTGTTAGAGAACATGGCTCCCAAAATCGCAAACCCGATTCCAATCAGGAAGAATACGATGGCAATGCCCCATGCCCATCCTTTTGACAGGCCAGCAAGGCGGTGGAGACCAATAGCTGTCAAAATCGTCTGCCAGATGTAAAATACCTCGATCGATCCAAGCACACCAGGCTTGTCACTGTTCATCAATCCAGCAAGGCTCGTAATGGAAATTTCCGGATTTCCGCCAATAGCTACCCTAAGAAGCATATTCAATAACAGGCCCGCCGCACCGATGATCATGATATGTGTGTTCATTGAAAATAATTGCTTGAACGTAACATCAGATCCCGCGATTTTTTCCTTTTCCTGAATTCAGGGTATAGATACTCTGGCAGCCAAACGAAACATCAAAAAAACAGCCTCAAATAGAGACTGTCTATTCAGTACTTTTTAAGCGTTTAGCATCGGCCTCCAAAACAACAACGCCATAACCTTCGTATGATGCAGTAGGCAAACAGGATGACGACGATTAATCCAATAATCCCTACAATTGTGCTTATAGTACCAGCCAATGCAGCTCCGCCAAGGACAAAACCGAGCAGTCCAAAGTAAGACAACAGAATCAACCCTACCCCCAGCAAGACTCCAAGAAACAATTCGAACACGCTGCACGCAGCATGAACACCGTTACTCATATTCTTCACCTCCAAACTATTGTTCACCTTCATCATATGCATGTACCAGACTGCTTGTTTATTTTTTATAGTAAAAGAGGCGATTATCATATCTATTTATGCCTTACACCCATATTTCCATCTATGCTGATAGTGGTTTATGATGTAATTATTCAGAACGAACAGGAGACTAGTAATGGAAAAACAGCAAACAAGCTTAAAGCCTTTCATCAACTTGATTTTATCGACGAATATTCCGAAGGCTGCTCTTTTTACTGGGCTGACTGCGAGTATCATCACGACTCTGGCTGGACTGGTAGTTCCGCTCCTGACGAAAAATCTGGTCGACGGTTTTTCAGTTGAGGCAATCAGTGTTCCACTCGTCTTCGCGATTGGCGCTGCCTTCATCATTCAGGCATTGATCAGCGGGATTTCGATCTACCTGCTCAGCTATGTCGGCCAAAAGGTCGTGGCGAGGCTGCGCGAACGGATGTGGTCGAAGCTCATCCGCATGCCTGTCCGCTATTTCGACAAGCAGTCGAGCGGTGAAACGGTCAGCCGGATTGTCAATGACACAAGTATTGTCAAAGACCTGATCACGAATTATTTTCCGAATTTCGCAACCGGAATCATCTCCATCATCGGTGCTGTGGTGATTTTGCTCGTGATGGACTGGAAAATGACCTTGCTCATGCTCATTTCCGTGCCGCTAACGCTGGCGATCATGATCCCTCTTGGCAGGAAGATGGCCAAGATTGCACGAGGACTGCAGGATGAGACGGCTGTTTTCACCGGCCAGATCACCCAGACTCTTGGCGAAATCCGCTTAATGAAAGCTTCGACAGCGGAAAAATTTGAAGAGGAAAATGGATATAACGGAATTGATAAGCTTTTCAACTTTGGTCTGAAGGAAGCGCGAATCTTCGCGCTGATCGGTCCTGTCATGCAGCTGATGATCATGGTCGTCATCGTCATCATCATTGCGTACGGCGGAATGCGCGTTGTGAAAGGAACCATGTCGACAGGTGCGCTCATCGCCTTTCTGCTTTACTTATTCCAAATCATCATGCCGATCACTTCGTTCGCGATGTTCTTTACCCAGCTGCAAAAAGCAAAGGGCGCTACAGAAAGGATCATCGAGATCCTCGATCAACCACTTGAAGAAGGACAGGAAGGAATCGAAACTGATATTAGCAACCTGCCAATCACCATCGATAATGTCAGCTTTGCCTACAGCGAGGAAGAGCCTGTCATTGAAGGAGTTTCTTTGGATGCGCAGCCTGGTCAGATGGTTGCTTTTGTTGGACCGAGCGGCGGCGGCAAAACGACTATGTTTGGCTTGATTGAACGTTTTTACGAACCGACAAAAGGAGAAATCCTGATTGGCGACACTCCGATCCAGGAACTATCGCTCACCTCCTGGCGCAATCAGATCGGCTATGTTTCTCAGGAAAGCGCGATGATGGCCGGAACCATCCGCGAAAATCTGTATTATGGGCTGGAAAACGGAGATAAGATACCCGATGAACGCATATGGGAAGTCGCAAAAATGGCCTATGCAGACCAATTCATCGCAGATTTTCCAAAGGGACTTGATACCGAAGTCGGCGAACGTGGCGTCAAGCTGTCTGGTGGACAAAGGCAGCGAATTGCAATCGCTCGTGCCTTCCTCCGCGATCCGAAAATCCTGATGATGGACGAAGCTACCGCCAGCCTCGACAGCCAGTCAGAAGGCATCGTTCAGCAGGCACTGACCCGCCTGATGGAGGGCCGAACGACATTTGTCATTGCGCACAGGCTCTCCACCATAGTCAATGCGGATAAAATCGTGTTTATCGAAAAAGGAAGAGTGACTGGGATTGGCACTCACCAGGAATTAATTCAAACACATGATTTATATAGGGAGTTTGCACAGCAGCAGCTGGCATAGGCATCATTTACACAGAGAGTCTGCCAAGCTTATGGCATAAACAACAAAAAGGAGGTCCGCCGTCATGGTTGGACCTCCTTCTCTAGTTTTCACTTATTGTCCAGGCTCTCCCTAAACAAAAATAATCTCCTCAGTTGCCCTGTAGTCCCTTGGTGAGAGGCCAACGTATTTTTTAAAAGTCCCGCTGAAGTAGTTGGGGGTGTTATACCCCAGTTCTTCGGCGATGGCTTCTACTGTATGGTCGGTGTGGCGCAGCATCCAGACAGCACGCTGCATGCGGACGAAGGTGACATACTCGACGAAGCTTCTTCCTGTTTCTTGTTTAAAAATGCGGCTGAAATATGGGACGCTCAGATTGATTTGATCGGCAACCTGCTTGATTGACAAGTCTTCCGTACAGTACTGGGAAATATAATCGACACACTTTTGAATTTGCATGTCCATTGTGATTTCCTCGAAATAGCGAAGCTGCAGTCTTTCGTATGGCGATGTCCGCCTTGCTTTACAAGCTTCTTTATATGAATGATGCAGGAGCAGCGGCTCACGATATACCGAGCCTACACCTATATAAAGCTGAATCCCGTATTCATTTTCCAAAGACTCAATCGTCCCAAGGATTCGCTCTTCCCCCTCTTTCCAATGCTTCAATGAACCATACTCGGACGGCACCTGGAGCAGCATGAGCAGGTGTTTCCTGTAGGACAGGAACGTGAGCTGATATCCTTCAAACTGCTTTTTCAAAAACTCCTGGATAACCATAGACGCCTGCCAGCCCTCTTGCATCCGTTTAGCCGGACAGCGTACGAATCCCTGGATAAAACAGACCACATTCGGAACAGCTTCCCCTGGCAGGAAAAAACGGGATTGCAGAAGCTCCTCCTCTGTCTTCACTTCCCCTGACAACAGTCTTCGTAAAAAAGCTTCCCTAAATGGCAAGGTATTGCGGCCAACTCCCTGCGTCGCATCGAAATGATGGAATACTTCCTCGCTTTCTGCGTATCTGGTATTCTCACTTTCAATCTCTTCTACCGCTCGCTTTAAGGTACGTATAAAAATTCGTTGTTTCACCGATTTTACCAGCAGGTAGGTCAGCTTGAACTCGATTGCCAGCGGAGAGGTGTGCAAAAGTGACGGATCCAACAGCGGAATGATCCGGCAGCCTTTATTCCGTTTGCGGAACCGGTGTATTTTTACCCAATCATGCCATTTGTTCACTTCAATGATCGCGATATGTATATCATTCTCTTCGTCTACTAGCTTACAATTCTCCTGGCATTCTTCCAGAATCCATGCAGCCAGCTTCCCATACTCCGCTTCATCTTCAACACCAAGCCAAATTGAATGCAACCTTACCACCCCCTTGTATTATTCAGATGAGTGAATAAAAATTTAAATTATATTAAATATTTGTATATTTCTGATAATTTATTGTAAGGTATTGGACAATTCTCTATCGTACAATCAATTTAATGATATCACGGCTAACCTAAAGGAGGGAAATCTTGATAACGGGTTAGGCCAAAATTTTAACTAGGGGGAATCATATTTGGCAGGGGAGTATCGGGAGTATAATTATGTAGCGGCTGATACAATTGACGTCAGCGAGCTAAAGCCACTTGATCCGGAAACGAAGCAAATCATGAAAAGTGAATTCAGTACAGGCATTAAACTTACGCTCTTTTATTATGTATTCATTCTTTCCATTCCTATTTTGAATTGGTATGCAGGAGATTTCATGTTCTCCCGGATGTGGGGCGGCATGACCTACAGCTGGTTCTTCACAAGTATTGTCGCGATGGCGATGGCGTTTGTCATTGCACTCATCCATACGACTTTGTATGAGAAACGCCTGAAAAACCAAGCAGAACAATCCACATCTCCTGCTGATGGAAGGAGGATTGGCTGATGTCGACATTCATGGAGCCGAAATTCCTGTTAACAATGATCCTGATGGGGACCATTGTGTATATCACCTATCTTACAAAAAGAAACGCGACAGCTTCCGATTACTTCGTCGGGGGACGCAGCTTTGGCTGGTTCACCAACGGCTCGGCGATCGGCGGCGATTATTTGAGCGCAGCCACCTTCCTTGGGATTGCCGGCCTGACCTATCAGCTAGGCTATGACGGTGCCTATTATGCCTTTTGCTTCTCGATCGGCTTGACACTTCTGGCGATTTTCGTCGCTGGACCGCTTCGCAAGTTCGGCGCCTATACAGTAGCTGACTTTTTGGCCTACCGCTTCCACAGCCGGCGCGCCCGCCTTGCAGCCGTCGCTGTCGTGCTCGCTATTTCCGGTTTTTATGCAGCCCCACAGCTGCTTGGCGCTGCTCAGATTCTAAGCATGTTTTTTGGCACCAGCTATGAATTCGGAATCATTTTTACATGTTCCGTCATGATTTTCTATGTAGGAATCGGCGGCATGAAGGGTACTACCCTGAACCAGGCGCTTGAATTATGGATTCGCCTTGGCGCGTTCCTCCTTATGGTCGGCGCTGCCATCTGGGGCGGACTTCATTATCAGGATATACTAGCATCAATCAATGAGTTCAAAGGTACGATCACAGGTACAGCAAGCTTTACGTCTGATGGAAAGGATATTCCGTTCGACGGTTCTGTCTGGACTGGAACAGGAAACTACTTCCCGTCCTTCTGGCAAACCATTTCGATGACAATCGGGCTTTCACTTGGTACGATCGGGCTTCCGCATATCCTGTTGCGCTTCTACACAAACCCAAGCGCGAAAGCTGCACGGAGATCCGCCCTGATGGCAATTGGAATCGCGAGCGCGTTCTTCCTGTTCGCTGTTTACCTTGGAGTAGTAGGACGCTCAATTTTCTTGACTGGTGAAGCTGATCCGGCTGTCATGAAAGACCTGATCGCTGGCGGGAATAACATGGTTGTCCCGTCAACAGCACAGGCGCTTGGCGGAGAATGGCTGCTTGGCCTTGTCATCGCCGGCGCATTCGCAGCCGTGTTCTCGAACCTTTCCGGGCTGTTCATCGCAAGCTCCGGTGCCCTGGCCCATGATTTATACGCAACCTTCTTCCGTAAAAACATTACTGAAAAAGAGCGCGTAATTGCTGGAAAAGCCTCCATCATCGTGCTGGGTGTTTTATACGGAATTCTTGGCCTGATGGTAAAGGAAGCCTCCATCGGCCACCTGGTCGCACTGGCATTTACCGTTGCGGCAAGTACGTTCACACCAATCTTTATCCTGGGTATCTGGTGGAGAGGAATGACGGAAAAAGGAGCGATCGCCGGCCTGGTTCTCGGTCTCGTCTCTTCCATGTACATGATCTTCTTCAAGACGACACTGCCAGAGTTCCTGCAGTTCAACGTACCGGGAATCATCACTGTGCCAATTGGATTCTTGTCCGTTTACATCGTCTCAAAGCTCGACCGGAAGGTACCATCTGATGTGAACGAATTTATGAAACAAGTTCACTCCAAAGAGTCTGAAGCAGCGTAATAGTAAAGAGAAGCCTGGGATGCTGATATGCTCCCCGGCTTCTCTTTTTCTGCTATATAGACTCTGCAACCCTCTTAGCAGACTCACCCTGCGTCTCCACATAAAGTGTCCGACTTGGGAACGCAACGGAAACGCCCTCTTCTTCAAGAATTTCCATTATCGCAAAATTGATTTCTTCCTTCACTGCCAGGTATTCTGCCCAGACGGTTGTTTTTGTGAAGAAATAAAGGAAGATATCGAGACTGCTGTCATTGTACTCGTCAAACTTTACAAAAATCGTATCTGGATGGATATCGTCGTTTGCTCTCAACATTTCTTCAATCCTGAGGATCGTCCTTTGCAGCTTCATTCTCGGCGTGTCATACGTAACACCAAGTTTGAAGGTAATTTGCCTTTTCCCCATTTTGCTCCAGTTTGTAATGGATTCGTTCGCTAAAATGGCGTTCGGTACCGTGACGACGGCTTGCGCAAAGGTGCGGACTCTCGTGCTTCTGAAGGAAATATCCTCAACCGTACCCTCAACACTCGGAGTCTTAATCCAATCACCAATCGTAAAAGGTTTCTCCGTAATAATGATAATACCGCCGAACAAGTTCCCGATGGCATCCTTCGCTGCCAGCGCAAATGCGAGACCACCCAGGCCAAGCCCTGCAATGAAACCATTCACATCGTATTCAAATACCTGCGCTATAATACTCAAGCTGATTGCGACGATAATGAACCGAATCGCCTTTGAGAAAAATGGAATCAGGATCTGGTCGATCTCCATATTAAAACGATCATTGATTTTCATGAATAATAGCGATGAACCCGAAGATAGATTATACAGCCCCCATGCAATCAGCATGATGATCGAGGCTCTGATAATCTTTAAAAATAGCGGATTCGATTGCTCCATGAACGGAAAATAATCCGCTGCAACATAGATTCCTATAATGATAAATAACCATCGAATTGGCTGCTCAAAAGCAACGGTCATACTGGAGAAAAGTTCAGTCGGTGTCTTCTGCCCCAGTTTCAACATCAGCTTGAACACATACTTTGTGAAAAGCTTCCTGAACAAAAGGAATAAGAAGAAGATTCCTACGGAGATCCCCAAATTTTTCAGCACTTCATAAGACAAAAGATATTCCCACCAGGTCATTTCATCCTCCCTCTCTATTTTTTACTCGTTTCATCATAACATATTTATTTTCTCTTAAATTTCTATGAAAAAAATGGCGATCAATGATTTTAATCACTACTTCCTTTTTCAGTAAGTGTTATTTTAATCATGAGAAACATTATCAGTTATAGCAAATACACACTCTAGGAGGAAATATAATCATGAGTGAAATGATAAATAATCGTGAATTGAAAGCAATGGATCCTGCGAAACGCAAGGCAACTTTAAAGCAGCTTTTCAAAGATCTGCATGATGGTAAAAATGTGAATGAGGTCAAAGCACATTTTGATGCTTTTATCGGGAAGATAACAATTGATGAAATTGCCGGGCTTGAGCATGTCGAGTTGCTTAAGGGAGACCTGTCAGTAGCGGAAATGCAGCGTATATACGCGGCCCATTCGGAGCTTTTTAAAGGGGCAATCGAAGAAAATGATTCAACCTATGGTCCAGAAAACCAGCCTGGCCACCCGGTCCATACATTCGAATTGGAAAACCGTGAGATTGAACAGCTTTTACAAAATAGGCTTCGCGTTCATCTTGAGCAATTTGCTATGGAAGACAGTGCTGAAAATATCAATCTGCTCCTGGAGGATTGCAATCTGCTTTATGATATTGACAAGCACTACAGCCGTAAGGAGAACTTAATCTTCCCGTACCTTGAAAAGTACGGCATCTACGGTCCGACGACGAATATGTGGCGAATAGATGATTTCATCCGGGACGGAATTAAGTTAGCTAAGAAAAAGCTGGCCAATTATGATGGCAATAAAAATGGCGTCATTGAAGAGGTCCAGTTTGTTCTCAAAGAAGTGAGTGAAATGATTTATAGGGAGGAAAACATCCTCTTCCCGATGGCCTTGCAAAACTTTACGGAAGATGAATGGGTTAAAATTGCTCATGAAAGCGATGAAATAGGCTATTGCCTGACAGCACCTTCCCAGGAATGGAAGCCTGCCCGAAAACACCTTGATGCAGACGCAATCTCTGAAGGCTATATCAAAATGGAAACAGGCATCCTGTCATTAAAGCAGCTCGAGCTGCTGCTGAACCATCTGCCTGTCGATATTACTTTCATTGATCAGGATGATGTCGTCCGTTATTTTTCACATGGTAAAGAACGAATTTTTGCGAGAACAAAAGCCGTCATCGGCCGCACCGTCCAAAACTGCCATCCGCCAAGAAGCGTCCATGTCGTCGAAGATTTGCTGCGGGACTTTAAAGCAGGCAAAAAAGACACCGAAGACTTCTGGATCAAGGTCCGCGATAAATTTGTGTACATCCGGTATTTCGCGGTCCGCGATGAGAACAATCAGTATATCGGCACCCTTGAATTCACGCAGAACATCAATCCAATTCAGGCACTTGAAGGAGAAAAACGGATTTTGTCCTAAATTGACGCTAGGCAACAGCCACACAAGGCTGTTGTCTATTTTTTTTATACAAAAAATAAGACCACAGCCGTAGCTGACATTAAGGCTGTGGCACATTATGATTCTATTTTTTAACCACTATAATGAGAAACGATTAATAGATTGGGGGATTCAACATGAGAAAAATCGGACCTAAAGGTTTGAAATGGTTGAAAATGATTCACGTTTTTCTAGTGGTATTATTCTTTGGCGGGATATTGAGTTCAGTGGCGTTAAATATCCACATTGATTTTACTCGATATGACGAGGCTTACCTCGGTTATAAAAACATCGTTACCATCAGTGACCAGATTGTCAGGTGGGGTGCAATTGGAACATTACTTGTCGGGTTCACGTATGGGTTTTTTACGAATTGGGGATTCTTCAAACACCGATGGGTGGGCGTCAAATTCATTTTGTATATCATTCAAACGATTGTCGGCATTTTTATCGTCGACGAGTTGATGATGGAGAACATGGCGCTATTGGAAACGCAAAAAGAGGCCGCCTTAAGCAATCCAGACTTCATAAAAAATCATATCGTCAGGCAATACGCCGTTTACTTTCAAATTGTCGTCACTATCTTCATTTTCATCATTTCTTTTATAAGACCCTGGAAAAAGAAAAAGATTTGAACAACACAGCAGGGATTCCCAATTATATACAGAATACCAGATAAGAAATAATATATTGGGAGGTTAAGAAGATGGTTGCAACACAAGCGATTTTAGCGTGGACGTTTATCTCTGAATGCCCGATTCCAAATGACGTGAATGAACTTTTAGTAGACGGTGAAAAAGCGATCGCTGCCTATAAAACCGTACGCGACAGCGCGATTTTCACCAATAAACGATTGATTGTCAGGGACGCACAAGGCCTCACCGGCAAAAAAGTAGAGATTTACTCCCTTCCATACTCCTCGATCAATATGTGGTCCACCGAAAATGCCGGCAGCTTGTTTGATGTCAACGCCGAGGTTGAATTATGGACCAGGGCCGGCCACATTAAGGTCAACCTGAAGAAAGGCGTAGATATCCGCAAGTTTGATAAGCTGATAGCTGAAGCGATATTGTAATTTGATTAAAGCATTCCTCGTCATGACAGGGGGATGCTTTTTCTAAGTGCATGCCCATCGACAGGAGAAAACCTCCTGGTCAGATAAAGCGTTCTATCGGACATTCTCCTCTTCTTTCCCGTCCAGTTTGTCCGATAGAGCTCTTCTATCGGACATTCTCTGCTTCTTTCCCGACCGTTTTGTCCAATAGAGCTCTTCTATCGGACATTCTCTGCTTCTTTCCCGTCCAGTTTGTCCGATAGAGCCCTTCTATCGGACATTCTCCTCTTCTTTCCCGTCCAGTTTGTCCGATAGAGCCCTTCTATCGGACAGTTTCCCCTCCTTTTCCTACCTGTTTGTCCGATAGAGCCTTTCTATCGGACAGTTCCCTCTCCTTTACCGTCCAGTTTGTCCAATAGAGCCTTCCTATCGGACAGTTGTCACTTCTCACACACCCGATTTGTCCGATAGATCATATCTACGCTCCAGTTCATTCAATCTCTCCAATAAAATTTCAAAATATTCCCCCCCACCATGTCCTTTTCCCCTCCCCGCCTGTATATAGAAGGTGAAAGGAGGTGAGGCAAATGGCAATGGCGATGTTGAAGGATTCTAATATCCGGCTGATGTTTGAAGCAGGTGTCGATGAAAAAGGCGAGCCAATCTTCAAAGGCAAGACTTACCGCTATGTGAGAAAGGAAGCTACTGCTGACCAGGTTCAGCAGGCGGCTGTGGCACTTGGTGGCCTTAGCGCGAACTTGTTAAGCTCTGTGGAGCGTAACGACAGCTTCGATATCATCTAATCTGGCAATCTACTAATTCTATAGGAGGTGAAAAAAATGGCTAAGACACTTGAGTTGCAATTCGCTACTGATCTTGGCAAGTATGCCAAGCTTACGGTTGATAACCCGACGGAGCCGGTTGATCCAGCAGCGGTCAAGCTGGCAATGGAGCAAATCATCGCTTCCAACGCATTCCTGCCAACGAATGGAACCCTTGTTTCCGTTCACAGCGCACGCGTCGTCGAACGCAACGTAACCGAATACGAACTAGTGTAATGAAAGTGAGCCGGTCTTCTTCTAGAGACCGGCTCTTGTTTTAAAGATTTTAGGGAGGAGGAAACGCACATGGAGCAGCTGATTCCGTTCATCAGCGATGTTGGGTTCCCGATTGTCGTGACGCTGTACTTGCTTCATCGAATCGAAGCAAAGCTGGATACTGTCGTCCAATCGATCCAGAACCTGCCCGTAAGATTGCAGGAAAGGCAAGAGCCAGAGCTGGTTTATACCCAAAAGACAATCCAGGAAATCAATCACTAAACATCTGAAACCATCACTCTTTTTTAATAAAGAGGGTGGTTTTTTCATTTAATCAAACGTTTGATTAAATTATTTGCGTAATTACAAAAGAATTATTGGAATTATATGTTAAAATGTAATCAATAATTTATTCGACTTGTTTTGATTGGCTGACTGACTTGAAGGCTTAAGGGGGGCAAAAATGGCAGCTATTATTTATAATGTCATTTTAATTGCTAGTTTCATATTTTTATTACAGAAAAAAGACGATACAGAAGCCTATTTTCCGTTAAAGATCATTGGATACTTTTTATTAGGTTCGTTTGCCTTTAATTTGAATCAAGTCTCTCTTCCGCTTGGGTTTATCTTGTACCTCCTATTTTTTCGTCCCAAGTTAAATGCACATGTAAAACGGATGGCTGCTGTTCTTGGTGTTTTTTCCTTTATCATTGTCTATTGGATTTTCCCGTTTGGCATCAACCAATGGGAAAATCGCTCCATTTTTATCGAGCATGATCTTGACTCCGTCTATACGATAGATTTTCAGGATGAATCTGAGCTGATCAAGCAGGAATTAAGTCTGGAGAACGACTTTTTGAAGCTTGGAGACTTTAGAGTGGAATATCTTGAAGATGGCAGTATTACAGACATAAGCTGGCATCTGATCCGGCAAGATGACAATAGCTTTTCCCTTTATTATATTCAATATGATCCTGGCAAGAGCAGGTATCAAGTTACGAAAAGCCGGGCCGATACATGGCTCCAGTACGATCGATTAACTGGTGTTGACCGATTCTTTGAAAATCTTGATATACTTGATATTAAGGAACTTACGAAGTCAAAGGGCAGTTTTTCCTTCTATGTTATCCAAGGTTCTGGGGAGCGAGTCCTTTTTGCAGAAGAAGAAAATCGAACTGATTTCTTTGTATCAAATGGAGAAATCCGATTACTAGACCATAAGCAATTGCCAGTTGAAGGTTATATTGTTTCAACCTTTGCAATGAAGAAAATGGAAGAAGAAAAAGATGATCAAGGAAGAATAGTACATGAAAGCTTTGAAGGAGCCGAATCATCTAGTTATCTATTTGATGTAGAGTTTGGGGAGTAAAAATGCTAGACAAAGAGAGCGGCCTTTCACCGCTCTCTTATACACTATTTGGCAGTGCCATCCCTTACTTAACCGGAATCCAAATCTCAGAATAATAGTCGGGATCAGCTGAATTCCCTGCTGGATAAACCTCCAGCTCTGGTGTTCCAGCATGTACGAATCCGCTGGACGGGAACCATTCCGTGAAGATTTGCTTCCACACCTTTTGCATGGCGTCTGGCATCGCTCCGTGAACTTCGAAGATCGCCCACTTGGATGGAGGGATCTCCATTTTCAGAAAGCCATCAGGCGTTTCGCCGTCATATGCCGCAGCTACCCAATAATCCATCTGTTTATCCTGGTTGCTTTTATCCACACATACACCAAGAACTCCTTTTACAGGCCCATTGTTTTTACAGAGCAATTCATCACAGGTGCCATCATTGTTTACCTGATCCCACATTTTTGGGATCCCGGCCAGATTCTCCCCGTTACCATAAGAAAAACCCTGCTTAATCCCAATCACTTCAAAACTCTCCTGCTCCACCACTTTATATTGCATCGGTTCCGCTCCCTTCAAACTCACCTGAATCCCCAGGCGGCTATAAGATTTCAGCTTTCCAGTGTACTTCCTTGCTTCACTTGGAGAAATGCCATGCTGTCTGCGAAAAGCCTTCGTAAATGCTTCAGGAGTGTCATAGCCATATTTCAGCGCAAGGTCAATGATCTTTGCTTCGGTGTTGCATAGTTCACCGGCTGCCAGCGTCAACCGCCTCCGTCTGATGTACTCGCCAACAGAAATATCCGTTAAAATGGCAAACGTCCGCTGAAAGTGAAATGAAGATGAATTTGCCTGTTTCGCAATAGCTTCCACCGTCATATCATCCAGCAAGTGTTCCTCCATATAGTCAATTGCCCTCTGTAGTGATTCAATCCACTCCATCCAACTCACTCCCTTATAAACATCCTATCAAGTTTCATTTCGGCAATCCGGTCATTTTTTGCTCATGTTTGTCAGTATTTTCACCCACTGACCATTTAGTTTCTCCCTTCAACCCTCTCTTCCTTTTTTTTCAAAAAAAAAAGCACTAAGCAGTCATGCTTAGCACCTTTTCCTTATTTCTTAAAAATCCCGAACGGCTTGCCAATTGGCAGGACAACTCTTCCAAAGTGGGTGTTCAGCACATTTGCTGCTGAGCCGTAGAATGAAAGAATCGCAATTCCCAGTTCAGCCACGGCTGCCAGCATATGCGATGCCTCGTGGAAGATATCAAATGAACTTAAGGATAGTCCAATAAATAAGAAGTCGATCAATACAAAAATGAAGAATAAGACTTTATTCGTTTCCATGGCTCCAATCGTCATGAAGACACTGAAAATCAAATAGCCGATGAAGGCCATTCCTAATTGCTTCACATCGCCATCAGCTGCAAGGCTTTCACCGAAAAATCCGAGCTGAATCAGCCAGGAAGTTCCGACACCGAACCAGAAGAGTCCGAACGCACCGAAAGCTGTCATTCCAAATATATTATTATGCTTGCCATCAAGAATCGCAGCATAAAGCTGTGCTAGTCCACCAAGGAAAATTGCCCAAGGAATGATGAGTGATACGCCATCTGTGAACCCAAGTTTCTGGGACGACGCAACTAATGTAACCATGGCTAGTCCAAACAAACCTAACGCTGATGGATCCGCTGTTGTAATTTTAATCTGTGTTTGATTCTGAGTATCCATTTCTGCCTCCTATACATAAATGCGCAAGCGCCTTGGTCTGCCCCGACAGGCACTGGAGCTAGACAATTCTCAAGGTGAGTTGCCTACTTTCTACATTTCAAAAAACATACTTTTGTACTTTACAGGATTCAAGTGTACGAGTCAATATGATTTATTTGTCAGTTAACAAATCGATGAACTGTGGCGATTGAACATGGTCTCCACTTTGCGCAACACATGAAAAAGAGACGGATTATGTTATATCCGCCTTCTTTGATTCGTTCTGGCAGCTCGTTAGCAAGCTGAAGGCACCGTAATAAGTCCCCATCAACCACTATTCTGACATTTAAACATTTTAAAAAGTTGACCTTTAAACAAAACTACTTATGATACAATCCAACCAGCCGTCTTCGGTTCTCTCTCTTGATTAGCTGCCACATCGGGATATACGTAATACTGAACACGATCAGTGCCGCAACTTCAAGATTCAGATAATACATGATGCCGCTGCCAAAGAAGGATAGGATTGTTTTTGCTTCTGTCGGACTCGCCAAATAGAAGAAGTTCGTATCAAACAGGAAATTGAAAATGAAGATGGGAACGGCAATTATGTTCACGACAAGATAAGTGAAAAGAATGGCTTTTCGGGGAACTCTGTAGCCTTCAAAAAGGATGAAATACAAGGCGGCAATCGGAATGGCTGAGTGGTTGAGGAAGTATTCAATATAGTCGAAATGAGGAAAGGTGTAAGACATTTCAGGTGTAACCATGGCTAAAACTGCCGGCAAGGTGCCAATGAAGTAGAGTACATAAAATCCTTTCACACTCTTTCTTAAAAACAAGTACATCGCCAGAAAGGAGCTGAGCGAACACATGTGTAAAGGAAGGTCACCGATTTGCCATTGCCCGGTCACGATGAGCCATAACTGATGAGAAACCTGGCACGCCACCAGAGTCCAAAATATGATCCATTTCAAAACATTTTTGTGCGGCCTGATTTGGTTTCGGAATAGTACCAATCCAAGACAAACACCAAAGAAAATCCCCAGGGTAACCAGGTGCTCAGCAGAAAACAATTCAAACCCCTGCATCCCCGTAACAGAAAACATGATGTCATCACCTCGCTGTACATTTAAAATGCTGTTAACTATAAATGTATGCGTGAGAACATTGGTTGAACACAGGTTTTCGTCCAAAAACACGAGAGGCAGTATACAAAAAAAGCACAGGCTACGTCCCCATGCTTCACTTCTGTCTCAGATACAAAGGCAATGTAAAAGTAAATTTGCTGCCTGCTTCTCTTATTTACCATGCTTCAAATATAAAGGCAGGGTAAAAATAAACTCACTCCCTTTTCCCTTCTCGCTTACAGCCCGGATTTCTCCGCCATGCGCGTTAACGATATATTTGACGATCGCAAGGCCAAGTCCTGTACCGCCTGATTCCCTTGATCGAGATTTTTCACCACGGAAAAATGGATTGAAGATCAATGGCAAATCTTCTTCTGCAATTCCTTGTCCATTATCCTTAATGATGATTTGAAGATATCCGCCCTGGGTCTCTACTTTCAACAGGATATTCGTCCCGCCGTACTTGACTGCATTATCAACTAAATTCGCCATGACTTGCTTGATTCTGTCGCTGTCTATTTGCAGACTGATAGACGGCAGTGGATCAGCAAGCACTAATTCTACCCCCTGATAGTCCAATTGCGCACTATGAAAGGTCTCCTGGAAAAACTCGCGACTGTTCACAAGATTCTTATCAATTGAAAGCTGCTCGAGCTCAAACTTCGAGAACTCAAACAAGTCTTCGATCAGCCTGTCCAGCTGGTTTGTCTTTGATTTGATGACTGAATAATATTTCTTCTGCATCTCTTCATTCTTGGCAATGCCGTCTTCCAATCCTTCCACATAGCCCTTGATCGATGCAAGCGGTGTCCTTAAGTCATGGGAGATGCTTGCGATCAATTGCTTACGCGCCCGTTCATATTGCTGCTGCTGCTCAACCGATTTTTTCAAGTGTTCACGCATCAGGTCAAAGCCATGGATGAACCTGCCGATCTCATCCTGCTTTCCATATCTGATCTTATAATCAAGGTTCCCTTCAATCACTTCCTCTGTCGCATGATATATTTCCTTCAGAGGCTGGAGAATCGTCTTGGAAATATACCATGTCCATAGTAAAATCAGCGCAAGCAGTACCGCTAGGCCAATCCCAATCGCTCCCAGGATGGCATAAGTCATTTCTTTGAACTGACTAAATGGAGGAACGGTGAGAGAATGAGCCTGGATTTCTGCAGACAACTCGCCTTGCTCCTGTGTCAGCACGTCAACATTAAGCTTTCCGAACCGGTCCAGCCATATGGATTCTTCCTGCCTTTTTTGATACCCCGAAGAGTTGAATAAAGTCTCCCCCTCTGAGGAATAAACAGTCAATCCAATCTGGTATTTTTGCATCAACGGCCTCACTTTTTCGTAAAAAAGATCTGGATCCTCAAGATGTTCAGCATTCTCGTTAATGATTTCCTTTGTCTCTGTTAAAAGCACATCGAGTTCATCTTCGCTCCTGCCTGTCCGCTCTTCCATACCAGCCGAATAAAACGTCATGAACAAAATCGCTGCCGCAATCGGCACAATGATAATACTGATAAAAGCGAGAATCAACCGCGGTTTGAGCCCCCACCTCATTGGCTGCCACCATCGAACTTATAGCCAATTCCCCAGACAGTTTTGATAAACCGTGGTTCTGACGGGTTAACTTCCATTTTCTCGCGAAGCTTTCTCACATAAACAGTGATCGTGTTCGTATCGCCGACATGCTGGTAGCCCCAGACGTTTTCGAGCAGCTGTTCCTTTGTAAACACCTGGCCTTTATTGGCCGCCATGAAGGCGAGCAGCTGGAACTCTTTTGCGGAAAGATCGATCGGCCTTCCTTCCGCATGTACGGTATATTCCTTCAAATTAATTTCAAGTCCAGGATATCTAATCGTATTTTCAGTTTCCTTCGGGACTGACAGATGCTTAAACCTTCTCAGCTGCGCCTTGATCCGGGCAACAAGCTCCCCCGGACTGAACGGTTTGGTCACATAATCATCCGCGCCAATCCCGAGACCAATAATCTTGTCGGTATCACTCTTCTTCGCGCTCATGATGATGATCGGAATGTTCGACTCCGCCCTGATTCTGCGGCAAAGCTCTATTCCGTCCATTCTTGGCAGCATGACATCGAGCACTGCCACCGTGGGCCGATGTTCAATAAATTGACTCAAGCCGTCATGCCCGTCAAAAGCAAGAACACTGCGATATCCCTCCGCTTCCAGATAATCACGGACAAGCTCGGCAATTTCACGTTCGTCTTCCACAATTAAAATCAAATCTTCATCCATATTGGTACCGTCCTATTTTAAAAATAAAGGAAACCACAAATGCGGTTTCCTCTTTCATAACATAGTCAAGCTTAAGCTGCAACGTCACGCTTGTTAAAAATGAACAGTGATAGAAAAGCAAACAGCCCGAAATAAATCAGCAGCATCACGATCGAGAATGTCATTGTCATTCCTTCAACCAGCGGTGTCCCCGTTGTGTACTGTTGAAGATCCGTGTTGGCAAATAGGATGTATTTTACCCAGTCGTACTGGCTTAAAAGCTGGACAATCTGCGGGCCCGTGAACATCAGGAACAAAGAGATCCCGATGGCGAGCGAGCTGCTGCGGAATACAGTCGAAATCATGAAAGCTAGAGTGACCATCATAATCAAATCAATGCTCCTGAATCCAAACAGCTCAATAATATGGGTGACCATATTCTGCTCGACAACCCTGCCATTGCTATAAGAAAGATACGGAGTTTCCGCCCCGCTGAAGCCGAAAAAGATCATTCCAAACAGGAAAGAAGTGCTGAATAATAAACCGAGCATCAAAAGTGCGAACAACAAGGTCGAAGCATATTTCGCCAAGAGTACTTTGGTTCTGCTCACAGGGCGAATCAGCAGCAGCTTGACTGTCCCCCAGGAAAATTCACTTGCTACCATCCCCGCAGCAATCACAATGGTAAACAAGGCCGCAATCCCGGTGAATGTTGTCGCATCCACCATATAGCCCCAAAGCGAATCCCGTTCAATTGGCGCAAGATTATGTTCGATCCGGTATTCATTTAAGGCGATCCTATCCTGCAACAGTCGCTTTTGGGCATCAAGCATCGGCGCTGATTCAAGGCTTTCTGTCAATTGAACATTTTCAGCGGTCAGCTGGGATTTCCAGTCAGCATTGCTGACAGGGTCTAATACAAACTTTGTAAAAATACCAACGAGGGCCACGACAAGCACCAGTATTCCAATCATCACCCATGTTCCCATACGTTTATAAATTTTTATGTTTTCATTATGAATCAGTCTGAAAAAATGGCTCACTTATTTCCCCTCCGTCATTTCCAGGAATTTTTCCTCCAACGTACTATTTTCAGAAGAAACCTGATAAATCTCAAATTCATTTTCCGCAAGCGCCTTAACCAGGGATGGAACCTTCTCACGACTGGCTGAAACAAACAACTTAGCTCCATTCACCTTTGGATTGAGCTCAGGAAACGTCTGTTCAACAAACTCCCTGGCTTTTTCAATCGGCTCAATTTCAAGTACCGTATTCACTTTTTCTCCGACAAAGTCTCCCACCGTTTCCACGCTCACCAGATGTCCATCCTGGATAATGCCAATCCGGTCACACATGAGCTGCATTTCCGAAAGCATATGGCTGGATACAAAGACGGCGATCCCTTCTTCATGAGCGATCTTTCGGATATAAGTGCGGATTTCCCTGATACCGGCAGGGTCCAGGCCATTTGTCGGCTCATCGAGGATTAATAACGCTGGTGAATGCAATAATGCCTGCGCTAGTCCAAGCCTCTGCCTCATTCCCAGTGAATAGCCCTTAACCTTCTCATGAATCCTTTTTTCTAGTCCGACCAGATTCACGATTTCATCGATTCTTTCCTTTTTCACAGGATCCGGCAGCATCCGTGCATATTGAAGCAAATTATCGTAACCGGAAAGGAACTTGTACATTTCCGGATTTTCAATAATGCCTCCAACATGCGAAATCGCCTTTTCAAAGTTCTTCTCGATGCTAAAACCATTGATCAGCACTTCACCTTCCGTAATGCCCATCAACCCAACCATCATCCTGATTGTCGTCGTCTTCCCCGCACCATTCGGCCCAAGAAACCCAAACACCTCACCCGGAAAGACATCCATGCTGATTCCATGGATAATCGTTTTATCTCCAATCACTTTCTTTAAATTCTTTATCTCAACAATCGGTTTTTTCATAGATCATTGCCTCCCTTTCACAAACTCTATTCTGTCAGCGAAACCCTAAAATACCCTTATAAAATTATTAATAAATTATTAATACGGACGAAAACATACGCAAAAAAAGAGAGTGACATGTGCAGTCACTCCCCATTCTTCGCATGATTAATAGCTTTTAACCTAAAACGAACTCACTTCAATACTTTCCACAAACCCCAATTCACTGCAAACATCAAAATCGCGTATCCAGCCACGCCAAATGGCAATTTCAATGCTAAAAAGTGAAGTCCTACAAAGACAGGGATGATCAGGAAAAGAAGAAATATCTTGATGTCGCCACTCTGCTGGACAGCGTCGAACGGCTGTGAAAAGGCGAGCTCCTTTCCTCCTGCCAGAAAGCACACCGCTGTATAAATCAATGCGGCGAATAATACCGCAGCCAGGTCATCCAAAATCCTCAGACCAAACAAAAAGCTGAACATAACCGACACGAGCAGGAACAATGGCAAAAACAGCTGGAACAAGAATGCCTTCAATGCCGCTTTATTGATCAGACCAAGCTTTTTTACTGGTGCGACCTGATAAATCCAGCTACCTTTATAGGAACCGGAATGCGCGAGCATGATGACCGACGTCGGGATGACCAGCATGATTGAATACATACTTAAATAGGACCGACTGGCAGCGAATTCCTCAAAACTCATTATGGAAAAGCTGTTGAACATGAACACGAACGGAACCACCACGGCAAACCCAAGTGAAGGATAGACCTTCAGCTTGAAATCACGCTCATTTTTCATCATGATCCTGGCGAACCGGAAAAATGGCAGCTCATCTTTGGAAACCAGCATCGGCATGGAACGGAATAGCTTCCATTTGTTGCTGGCTTTTTTCTTGCCAGTCTGGCTCGAAAGTTTTTGCAGATTGCGCTCGAAGTCTGGAATCATCTTCAAATATACGATGATGGATACAACCGGTCCAAGCACGGCCAGTATCGTCAATATCATACTCCCGATGCTTCTGCCTCCCCCAAGCAGCACATCGAACAAGCCGCCAAACCACATCGGCGGAAGCAATAGCTGCCACCAGGCAAAATCGATTGTATAATCAAGATTCACCAGTTCAAAAGAACGCGCCACCACCTGGTAGCCAATCATCATGCCAACAGTGAGGGCAATCTGGACATAGTTGATAATATCCTTAAGCTTTTCACCGTCAAAATACCGCAAAATAAACAGGTACAACAACGCTGTGAATGCAATGATAAAAATGTCGGCCAGCGCGAATGAGACAAGGAACAATAAAGTGAACAGGATGCCCTTGAAAAACAGGCTGACCAACAACGGAATCAACGTTGTTGCCAGGGTAATGTACAGCATGTAAATCGTTACATGCAGCAGCTTTGCCATGCTTACAGTCTTCGAGTTGACTGGTTTCGTAGCAAGGACGCTTTTGTCACGCAAGTCGAGCAAGACCGATGAAAAATCGGAAATCAGCGTCGTCATGATGATGAACATGAAGATGCTGAACAAGATCGACACTTGAAACAGATAATTATCTTTTAAAAATAAAAACGGAATCAGCATCAACCCAAAAAAGCCGTACATCCACAATGATTTGAAGAATTCATTCTTCTCTGGTTTATCCTTCTTTTTCCTTGACTGGTTGAACACCGTCGGCTTCCGGCGCTGGTCCATTGTCAGCTTGACCTGGAGGATTCGCCGCATCGTCCTGTAATCTACACCCATTTTTAAAAAGAATGGCTTAAAAACATCCAGCAGCCTTAAAACGAAAAAATTGTCCATCGTCACCCCTCCTTAACGATGGATACAAATTCAGAGGCACGATCCTGGTGCTCATGGAAGCCGGTCATCTGATTGAAGATATTCTCAAGTGACCCCTCTTTGCTCTGACTCTTCAATTCTTCAAAACTGCCATTCGCCACGATATAGCCACCATGCAACAGGACAATCCGGTTGCTGATCTTCTCGACGACGTCCATGATATGAGACGAATAAAAAATCGTCTTCCCTTCAGCAGCAAACATGGCAAGAATCTCTTTAAAGACCATCACACTATTGGCGTCCAGACCCGTCAGCGGTTCATCAAGGAACAGCAAGTCAGGATTATGTAAAAAACTAGATACAATCAGCGTCTTCTGCCTCATCCCTTTCGAAAAAGAAGAAATCCGGGATTGATAGACCTCAGCCAGCCCGAACACATCGAAAAGCTGCTTTGCCTTCCTGTCCGCATCGTCATAATCCATCCCATACAGCTCGGCAACGAACGTCAAATACTCCTGAGCCGTAAGCGAATCATACATTTCAGAAGTCTCGGGAATATAACCGATCCTCCGTTTGTAGCTTTCACCCTGCTTCGCAATATCCTCTCCAAAAATCTCAATCTGCCCGGAATATCCTTCTTCAAGGCCGAGCATCAGTTTTACCGTCGTACTTTTACCCGCGCCGTTTGGACCTATGTATCCGATGATTTCCCCTCTATTAACCTTTAAATCTATCCCTTTCAGCACTTCTTTGCTTCCGTATGATTTAGTCAAGCCGGTAATTGATAATACTTCCGAAGACATGACTCTCCCCCTTTTAAAAATGGTTCAAAATACCATATTATCATTCTAACATAGTAGTAAAATACTGGAATGGCATCTGGGGTATTACGTAAACAACCCCCTTATCAATTAAATAAGGGGGCATCCTGCTACACCACTTTTTCAAAAAAAATCTGTACGACAAGCGCCACTGTCATCAACCGCAATATTGGTTTGACATAGCTGGGGTTCAGCTTGCTGGCAATCCTGACGCCAATTTGCGCTCCTGTCACCGAACCCAGCATCAAGGCAATGGTCAGCGGCCAGATAACAGCCCCGGTAGAAATATAGGTAATCGCTGCACCTAAACAGCTCGAAAACGTGGCAAGCCGGACATACCCGACTGCCCGAATGTAGGCGATGTTCAAATAACCAAACAAATAAAGCATAAGCGTCCCTTGTCCCGGCCCAAAAAGACCATCATAGATTCCGATTGCATATAAACCTGGAACACTTTTACCAGAAGGCTTTAATGGCTGATCTCCAGACATGCTCCCTTTCCCCAAGAATGAGGCGAAGAAAGCAAAAATTAGCAAGCCAATCGCCACTACATACATGTCTTCACTTGAGATTTTTGTAGCAATGAAACCGCCGCTGACTCCTCCAATCAGGCTGACAGGGATGATCCAGAATGATTCCTTGAAAGTAATTTTCTTTTCCCTATAAAGATGATAAAAGCTCGAGAAGGAGCTGATTGTATTTGAAACTTTATTCGCGGCAATCGCGGAATGCACTGGGATGCCTAACACCAGCATGGAAGGCAAGCTGATTAATCCTCCGCCACCAGCCAGAGTTCCAATCGTCGTTGCTAAAATTCCAATGAAAAAGAGAATGATATAATCCATAATTTAACACCTCCTTCATTCATTATATTTGTAAATATGTAATAAGAAAATTTAATAAAATCAATAAATATCGATAAGAATTAGTTATAGACCAACAAAAAAAGAGCAGCAGAATGGTTCTGCTGACTCCATTAATTTCCTAAGGCAGTCTGACACCGCGTGAGCTTACATACAATGAATACCATTCCTCACGGCTGAGGCTGATATTGACTGCATTACCACTTGCCTTTATCCGTGCTGGGTTCACCGTGCCGATGACAGGCTGGATGGCGGCTGGGTGTCTCATCAGCCACGCGAGCACGATGGCTTCTGGTGTTGTTTGTTTTTCTTCTGCAAGCTTTTGTACCATGGCCGCAGTCTGCTTGACACTTTCGCTTTCATTCTCGATATTTTTACCAGAATAGAGCCCTTTGGCAAGCGAACCCCAAGATTGAATCTGGATTCCTTCCATCTGCATAAACTCCAGAGTCCCTTCAGGGAAGGTGTTTTGGCGTGCGGCGTCCTGGTTGATATGGACACCCGTCTCAAGCCAGCCGATTTTATTCAAGCTCATTTCCAGCTGATTGACGATGATTTTTTCATCGGTATGCTTCTGAAGAAAACGGATTTGACCAGCACTCATGTTAGAAACACCGAATGAACGCACCTTGCCGGAAGCTTTTAGCTGATGAAAGGCTTCGCCAACTTCAGCCGGTTCCATTAGAGGATCAGGACGATGCAATAATAGGATATCCAGATACTCGATGCCAAGCCTTGAAAGGATGCCATCCACACTGTCGAGTATGTATGATTTGGAAAAATCGTACCTGCCTGGCAGGCCAGATTCCTGGTCAGCGAAACGAATGCCGCATTTCGACTGGATGATGATATCCTCACGAAGTCCGGGCTTTTCTTTTAAAACCTGCCCAAAAACTCTCTCTGCTTTTCCCAAAGTATAAATATCGGCATGATCAAACATATTAATCCCAGACTCTAACGCCGCTTCCACCGCTATATGTGCCTGCTTGACATGTTCCGGTTCGATCGGACTGCTGTCCCAGCTCCCGCCAAGGCCCATGCAGCCAAACACAAGCTGTGAAGCATTCAATCCATTTTCATTAATAGGCAACTTTTTCAATTCTTCCTTCCTCCTTAAAACTCTTTGCAAGACATTCTATCATAGGAAAAGGAAAGACGATAATGTAAGGCCAGAAACCATCTGCACGCAAATCCACCAAGATTAGGCCATATTTAACTTGATTATGTGCCCATACCCTTGAAAATCCACCAAGTTGGGGCACGTAAACGGCATTACTACCTAATAGAGGATTAACTTTCACCAAATCTTCCATCGAAAAATCACTCCATCCTAATTCCTTTGAATTATCAGTAAAGTCTTATATGATTGAATTACAATAGATTCAATTGGAGGGTGTTACGATGGAATTAACGGTTTATTTGGCTGGCCAGATTCACGATGATTGGCGCGATCAGGTGGCACAAAAGGCGAAGGAAAAGAACTTGCCTTTGGTCTTCGTCGGCCCGCAGACTAACCATGATCGCTCTGACAATATTGGCGAGGACATCCTTGGAGAGCAGCCAGGCAATGTGTATAAAGACGACGCTGCATCTGATATCAACAACTTCAGGACACAGGTTTTAATGCAAAAATCGGATATCGTCATCGCGCTGTTTGGCGAAAAGTACAAGCAATGGAACACAGCGATGGACGCCAGCGCTGCCATCACGATGAACAAACCAACCATCATCGTCAGACCAGAATCCTTGATTCATCCATTGAAAGAACTATCCAATAAAGCGAACGTTACGGTAGAAACCGTTGAACAGGCGTTGGATGTCATCAGTTATATTTATGAATAGGATTAGAAGCGCATGGTGCACGTTCCTGCGCTTCTCGAATAAATTGAAGCATAGGGGGACCCTATGCTTCTGTTCATTTTATACATCAAATATATTGACCTTAAAATTTACGCCGCCTGCTTTACTGCTTTTTCCTTCGACATGAACCAGCCAGTGGCTGCAATACCAAGGAGTACCGTGTAGAAGAACAGCTTCCATTCAACGGAATGGGCAAATTCGTATGAGATGACTCCGATATCCTTATGCCCCAGTGTCAGTACAGCCAGTTTTACTCCTACCCAGCCAACAATGGCAAACGCGGCAATCTCAAGGCCCGGTCTTGATTGGAGCAGTTTTACAAACAGATTGGCAGCGAAACGCATGATGATCAAACCGATTAATCCGCCGGCAAAAATGACCAGGAACTTGCCGCCATCCATTCCGCCAATCGCTGGCAGATTTGTGTTTGGCAGAGTCATCGCGAGTGCCACAGCTGCCAGAATCGAATCGACCGCAAACGCGATATCCGCTAGCTCTACTTTAAATACAGTTGCCCAGAAGCCTGATTTCTTTTTCTCTGCAGCTTTGTTTTCGTCTTCCAATTTTTTAAAATAAAGCTTTCTGACGATGTGGTTGATGGCAATGAATAACAAGTATAGAGCACCGATCGCCTGTACCTGCCAGACATCGACCAGGAAAGAAATGATGAATAGTGAAGCAAATCGAAAAACAAAAGCTCCTGCCAAACCATAAAATAATGCCTTTTTCCGCTCCTCTTCCGGAAGATGCTTTACCATAATTGCCAATACCAAAGCATTATCGGCTGCGAGCAATCCTTCAAGAGCGATTAATAGCAGCAATACCCAACCGTATTCAAATAAAATCGACAGTTCCAATCACTTTTCCCCCTTTTAAAATTAAGATGCATTCCCGGTTTTTTGAGCCAAGCGTCTCGCTTCAATCCGCTCTTCAATTTTTTCAAGTTGTTTCTGATCCTCCAAAAGCTCCATCCTGTTCGTCTTCAGCAATTCCTCAAAAGTGACTTTTTTCTTTTTCATCCTGCTCCATCTCCTTTTCAGTAGTTTCATATATCGAAAGTTCCTTCGTCTGCGGTCTGATAATAGAAAAGCGCAAGCGCCTCGGTCAGCCCCGACAAGCGCTGGAGGGCCGACCCATGAAGTCGTTCTTTGACTTCATTGGGCGGACCGAAGCGACTCGAGGGGCTAGGCGCTGAAGCTGGACAATTCTCGAAGTGAAGTTAAGTTTGCACTTTCCTATCAATAGAAAAAGACCCTTACCAGACATGGTAAAGGTCTTCAAAACATAAAAAGACCTTTACCAAAATAGGCAAAGGTCTTGCTAACAACGACAACGTTGCCAACAAAGCCGGGAAGTGCGAAACTTCCGAAATGACGACTCTGCTGTAAAAGCTACTCCCCTTTAGGAGAACTATTCAATTAATGTAAATACAATATAATTCATGTACAAGCAGTGTGTCAATAAGTAAGTTAGAGTCTGGGAATTTGGCCGTATGCATTTATCATTAGCATTCGTGTGCGTCCATGCCGATTGTGTTAAAATCAAATTAACTTTTTCGGGGGTTTAGAATGCAAACCGAATCAACAAATAAAAAACCTTTACGATATAAAATTGGAATGTTCCTTATTATTTCATCCTTCATTATATGGGTGACTCCACTTGGCATTCCTTTTCTACCTATATCCAGTAAAATGAAGGTCATCAGTATCACAACCAGCCTGGTACTTGCTGAAGTTACCTTCTGGCTTGGAGCGATTTTGGTCGGAAAAGAAGTCGCAGGTAAAATCAGAAAGTACTTTAACCCTAAAAATTGGAGAAAAAAACACGAAGAAAAACAAGAGGATGAAAACGAAGCATAGGGACGTACCCTATGCTTCATTTTGATTCAGTTCCTTATTTGCGTCTAACCGGAATCCATATTTCACTCCGGTACTTCGGTGAGGTCATATCTTTATTTTCATTCCACAGGATTTCCGGACCTTCTACTTGTTCATAACTCGAGGACGGGAACCATTCGGAATAAATCCGCCCCCAGACATTTTGGAGAGTCTCAGGGAATGGGCCGACTGCTTCAAACACCGCCCATGTCGATTGTGAAACATCAAGTGAAGCTAGATGCTCCGGACATTCCTTCGTTGTCGCAGCACCAATATAATGATCCAGGTCTCCTTTCCCCTCCATCCGGCCCTCGGAAAAATTTGTAGACGCACTGATTAATCCGTTGGGCTCAATATTCGAAAGGTCCTTCAGTTCCTGTATTTTTTCCATATTCAAGCTGTTCCACATCTCGGCAATCTCCGGGTTCACGCCATGATAAATCAACGGCACTCTTTTTGTGATGCCGACAATGCGGAATGCTTCCTTCTCGACGATTCGATAATTCATTTCAGTTCCTCCCTTTATTGATAACTGGAAGGTCATCGGCGGATAGGCCTTCAAGGATTGACCATGATTTCTGGCTTCTGACGGAGTGATTCCATGCATGGCATGAAAGGCTCTGGCAAAAGAATCAGGAGAAGTGTAGCCATACTTCAAAGCAACATCGATCACCTTCACATTGCTGTCCTTCAGGTCAAACGCCGCTAAAGTAAGCTTCCTTCTGCGGATATATTCCGAGAGTGTAACACCAGCTAGAAAAGAGAACATCCTTGTGAAATGGTATTCCGAACAATAAGCACACTTTGCCACTTCCCGGAAATCAATCTCATCAGCCAGGTTTTCTTCAATATACTTCATGGCCTCATTCATGCTCTGCAGCAAATCCATACGACGACCTCCTTCTACGTTAACAATAACAGGACCAAAACCATTCCACCCGACAATTCATGCACCGCTTTTGCAGGGTAGGTTGGGACAAAACAATAGGAGGCGACCCATGCTTCGGTCCTCAATTTTTATTGGGATGTCCCCGGCTTCCTACTGTTCGTTCTTTTTCTTTATTTTAACAGAAAGGTGATTCCCCCCTTAATTCCAGCAATAAAGTTAGTCCTTCCATTTCATTAATTGTAATATTTTACTATATTTTAAAAATTTCCAATGTTAACCTTATAATAGATATGGTTAGGAGGATAAAAATGAATAACTTAGAATTAGCAATTCAAGAACTCCAGACTAAGGTTGATTTTTCAGGAGCAGTCATGCTTCAGAGTGGAGACGGCCATGCCGAAACTGCAAGCTTTGGATATGCCAATCGGACTGACTTATTAAAAAACAACATGGAAACTCGTTTTGGAATCGCTTCTGGCTGTAAGCTTTTCACGGCGATCGCCATTTGCCAGCTTGTAGAGGAAGGCAAGCTCAACTTTGATATGAGGCTGAAGGATTGTCTTGATATAGAGTTTCCTAGTTTCAGTAATGAGATTACAATCCATCATTTGCTGACGCATACATCCGGTATTCCAGATTACTTTGATGAGGACGTCATGGATGATTTTGAAGAGTTATGGATTAAGAGACCAATGTATCATATCAGGAGCCTTAAGGATTTCCTGCCAATGTTTCAGAATGAGCAAATGAAATTCTCTCCAGGGGAATCCTTTCACTACAATAACGCAGGCTACATTGTGCTTGGACTAATTGTGGAGCAAGTCTCCAGGATGGAATTCACTGAGTATGTACAGGAAAAAATCTTTGAAAAAGCAGGAATGAATGATTCGGGCTACTTCTCATTTGATGCTCTTCCATCAAACACAGCTTTAGGCTATATCGACCTGCCTGACGGGAGCTGGAAAACCAATATCTACTCACTGCCGGTAAAAGGCGGCTCTGACGGAGGCGCGTACGTCACCGTAAAAGACATGAGCAAACTGTGGAAGGCGCTTTTTGG
Source organism: Bacillus sp. ISL-37 (assembly GCF_018613315.1). GTDB lineage: Bacteria > Bacillota > Bacilli > Bacillales > Cytobacillaceae > Mesobacillus. The sequence continues at coordinate 37,436 of NZ_JAGGQL010000028.1, forward strand.
TCAACTTTTACTAAGTGAAGAGACCTTGCACAAACTACTCATTCCTCATGCTCAAGTCAATGAAACAGGCTATTACGGATACGGTGTCTGGATCAAGAAGCAGGACAATCAAATTCTGAAATACCACGTGATGGGCTATGACCCAGGAGTCAGCTTCCATTCTGCCTACTATCCAACTTCACGAACCATTGCCGTAGTTTGCTCCAATAAATCAAGTGGTGCGTACGATATCATGGAGACAATTGAAAATAGTTTATGATAAACAACAGGGACGATTCCTGTGATGGAACCGTCCCTGTGTCATTCACTATATGTGACTTTTGGCTTTAAGTGCGTAAATCCTACTATGTCACACGTCTCAATCTCTTTCTTTTGCTCTCTGTGTATCTCTAATATTCTTCTGAACGGTTATGGCTGCAAAGATACTAAGGACAAAGGACATACCATAGAAGCCCTTCTCACTTAAAACAATACTTCCGGCATTGTATAGACCGATCGCCATTAAGGAAATAGATACGATAAGTGCAAACCAGCTAATTCCATAATATATACTCGTAACTGGTATGTCTTCCTCCCGATCTCTCACTGCCTTTTGTAAAGATACCGCTGCATACAGACCGAATACCAATACGGCAAAATAATAGCCCTTTTCGTTCAGTTGCATCGCTGCGTTGAACAAACCAATCAGATAAGCGGAAACACCCACTAACAGAGCTCCCCAGGAAGCACCTTTAAATGCTGCAGTAGGTTCCCCTTCTTTCCTTTCAACTTTCACCTTTGGCTTTCTTTCTAATTCTTTATTCAATGATACCTCATGCTCATTAGACATCATCTCTCTCCCCCAACTTTAACGAATATATAAAGCACTACGGATTTGCAGTGCTTATATCTAAATACATTATATAGAAGTTGTTTACAAATAATAGATAAAATTGTTATTTTTACTAAAAACTCAGCTGAGGTGTAGGTCAGTAACAGCAGATGGCCATGAAAGTCTTAATCACTTATGGTTACTTAAAATCTTCTTGTAAATAATAAAAACAAAACCAAAGGAGGATTTATATGCAGAAGGATTCTAAATTTAAAGGAAATTCAGGTTCTGCTATGCAACCTGGATATTCGGGGACAGATGCAGAAAAAGTAAAACAGGAAATCCAAAAAGATGTGGCTGCTGGGCAAGGTGCCATGACTTCCCGAGAGGCAGGAGCAATGCACGACTAAAAACCACTATGAGGTGGTTTTTTCCCTTTAAGGCTAGGCAACTAAATTATCGTAAGACGATGATCTCTCCTGTGTCTGGGTTTACCATGATCCGCTGCTCTGTTTCCTTTGATCTAACCTTAAAAGAATAAAAGTGTGTGAATGCGAAGGGATGAAATCCGGAATCCATCACAGGTATGATCTGCTCTTTTTCGTTTATGACTTCATATTTATCTATGACCTTTTCCTTCGCCTGATTATAGGTGAACCGAGGAATAGAGAAATAGAGAATCGTTAGAAACAGCATGACAAAGACCCAATATGGCACTCTCCTTTTTCCCTTTACATCCGCTTTAAAATAAAGGGCATGTGTGACGAGGAGTATAATTGGCAGCGTCGATGGCCAAACACCAATATACACCATTTGATCAACAACCGTAATTACCAGAAAAATAACCAAAGAAATGCCCCAGCCTAAAATAGCTTTATCTACCTTCTTCAACAACCTCTATCCCCTCAAGCCGCTGTGCCTCCTGCAAACGGCTAATATATATAACATTAATTTCGACTCTATTGATTAAAAACCTTCTTTTTAGTATTTGTGGGAACAAGGCAGCTTCTCCCCTACAATACCGGTTTTAACTGTTTGAATATACCTATACAATATAGTTAGTAATCAAAATCGATTAATTCATGAAAATGAACTGGTGAGGAATGTATGACGAACAATTATGTTGAAGCATTATATGAGGAAGCTCTAAAACACCGAAATCGCGAGGAAGCAATAAGGCTGTCTAAATACATGCGGAATCAATTTGAATATATTGGTTTGAGAGCCCCGCAGATACAGGATGTTTTCAAACAGCATGTGAAGGCCCATGGCCTGCCTGCAAAGGAAGACTTACACGATGTCATTACTTCCCTCTGGGAACTGGAAGAACGTGAGATGCAAAGCAGCGCGCTATACCTGTTAGATTTAATGAAAAAACAGTTCACAGAGGATGACCTCCAGCTGCTCGAACACATCATTACGACCAAGCCTTGGTGGGACACCATCGACCATATTGCGAAAAAGCATTTCGGGTATTATCTTGAAAAATTCCCGCAGCAACGGCAGCAAATTATCGACAGGTGGATCGCCACGGATAACATCTGGCTGATCCGCTCCTGTATTTTATTCCAGTTAGGCTATAAAGAAAGAACTGATGTGGCTATGCTCGAGGATATAATTTCAAGAACCTGCCATACAAACGAATTTTTCATCAACAAAGCAATCGGCTGGGCATTAAGGGAATATGCCAAGCAAAATCCTGAGAAAGTCATCGAGATTACGAACAGCCTTCCTCTTTCAAACTTAAGCCGAAGAGAAGCCTTGAAACATATTGGAAAGAACTAAAGATAGATTTAAGGAGCACAGGGCATTTTATCCCTGTGCTCTTTTAACTTTTCTATAGAAAACGATCACCATTTCGCAAAATAATGTTACTCCGATAAAGGTAAAAAGAAAGAAAAACGGAGAACCCGTCATACCGAATGCCACCTCATTCTGAAGCGTACCAACACTTTCCCATGTACCTTCGATATCCGGTGTATAATTCATCGTTTTAATGTAGCCAATCAGCAGTATGCCCAAAAAATAGATCACATGAATGGCAATCGAGCCCATGGCTGCTTGCATGAATAGCTTCATATTTTGGCCTCCCTGTTAAAAAAGGACAGTTTTATTGATAAAAGCTAACTGCCCTTTCCCGCGTATCAATCCAGCGAAATCTCTACCACATCATCCAAATATGTCATCGAGCTGTACCCGTAGATGTCCAGTCGTTTAGGGATGACGTTGTCTCCATCTAACATCAAGGTATCGACGGTAACAAAATGGCGTGGCTGTTCAACTTTTTCATAATCGAATGTGGGTGAATTCATATCGTACTGAACACCATTCTTATCCACGATCACTCCCTCATTGTCCATCCCCATTGAAATTGGTTCATGTTCATCTTCACCTACAACATTAAGGTGCAGTCTTTCAAATTTCCGATTTTCAACTTCATGATTGCTGATGACAATGATTGTGGGCTGGCCAATTTCAACTTTATCAATGCTGATGGTACTTCCCGCATATTCAAACGTCTGAGGATATTGTTGATTCGCATCCAGTTCTACGCTTTTATGGTCCTCTAATGAAAAATAGGCTGATTCGAATTGAACTGTTATGTCTTTCGGTGTTCCCCCATAAAACGGATCATAATACATTTGGTATTTATGCCAATTGGCCTCAGGCTGCAAATAGTTATATCCATTAAACTGGTCCGGTTTCATTTTTACATCGTTCACTTCTAAATTACCAAATTGAATCCTATCGATTCTCTTTTCCATCTCCCCCATGGGAAGGCCATATTCCAAAAGCGTTGCTGTTGGGGCGATGATCAATTTATCCAGACGAACCAGGACCCCTTCGATTTTAGCTTGTTCATTCAATTCATATACGACGGAAGGCTGCTTAGTTACCGGGACTTCGAATTTCCAATCACCTGTCTTAAAGCCATTGCTCCTATAACCAAATCCCCACCTCGCCTCTTGATCGTCAAGAGCCAGCTCCTGAATCCTTGCAATATTTAGTTTAAGAACACCGCTATTTTCCTCGAGCGGCCGCAGTCCAACCACTCCATAAAACACATTCTTTTCCTTTTTATTCATCTCCGCTTTTAGGTCCGGAGGATAATGACGTGGATATGTATCGTGTTTCATGAGTTCATTCTCGTTTTCTATAATAAGCCCGTCTTCCGAAAACATAACATATTGTTTATCCTCATTCGTATCTTCAATTTCATAAAAAACAAGTGTCTGATAATCATCAGCAACGACACCCTTGATTTTGATTTTCACGCCGTCTCTTTCCGCTTCCAGGTTGAGCCTTTGGCCCAGGTCATTTTGCAGGAAGGTACGTAATTGCTCATTCTCTTCTGTCCAACCATAATAGACATTGGCAAAAACGCCAGTAAAGAAACCAATGCCGATAAATAATGCAAATACACTCGCAAAAATTAATGCTACTTTCTTACGCTTTTTACTCTTCTGCTGCCTGGCTTTCTCTTTTTCTGTCAGCTTCTCTTGAATGTTTTGGATAAAATTATCCGGCACTGGCAAGTCATTCATCCACTCAGCATGATTCAACATAATCGTGACATCCTGGAAGGCAGCCAAATCCTCCTGACATTCCCGGCAATTATAGATATGCATCTCGAACTCTATTTTTTCCGGACGTTCCATCTTTTTTTCCAGATAATCAATGTAGTTATTCTGATGTTCCTTACAGCCATTATAAGTTGACCCGTCGAGTTGTTTTCTTACCGACTTTACTCCGGAAAACATAAGCTCCTTCAGTTTCCCCACAGAAACCCGTAGAATTTGCGCAGTTTCCTCTTGTGAAAAACCTGCTCCATATGTAAGGATCATTGCTTCCTTTTCATCATCCTCAAGCCGATCGAGTGCTTTAAATAAATCATGACGTGCTGTAATTTCCTCCGACGCTTGTATAACTTTATCCTGAGAAAGCTCCCGGCAGTTATCGATGAAAATCGAGGTAACCCACAATTCGAATGATGCAGCATTTTTATACCGTGGCATTTCCTTATGCACCTTTAAAATTGACCGGTAAAATAACTCCTCCATTTGCTTTTGGTTGCGAAGATAAAACCAGCCCATTGCATAAAAGGGTTGCTTATGCCGATCGAACCAGTCAACGACAGAATCGATCCCTTTTTCCTGTATAGTGGCAATCGTAATGGGTTCCATTTCTGGGACCATAATTGTTCCCCCTTTAACACGTCTATCTCTAATTCTATTTTACCTTTAATTTCCTGTTATGCTAGATGTCTTTTGCCTTTTGGAGTGATTGGTACCCTAATAAAGGGGAAGTTGCTTGCATAAGGGTATCTTTCTGCTTGTAATTCCCTATTCAACCAAAAAAAGCACAGGGTACGTCCCCGTGCTTTCATATCTTTATAGTGAGGATACTTTATTTCTTCCTGTCCGTTTTGCTTTGTATAAGGTATCATCCGCTTGTTTTATAAAATCTTCTAAACTTTGGGTTGTCTCTAGATAGGTTGAAGCACCAAGGGAGATGGTGATCTTGATTTCCTTGCCATTTGGTAAGTAGAATCGATGATTTTCCACTATTCCCCGGAGTCGTTCTGCGATTTCCAGCGCTTGAGAATAGGAACAATTCTTTAATAACAGTGAAAATTCTTCACCGCCATTTCTTGAGACAATATCACTTGGGCGTGAGCAGCTGATTAACAGTCCTCCCAATTGCCTTAATACTTCGTCTCCAGCTTGATGACCATACGTATCATTCACCTTTTTGAAGTGATCGATATCAATCATAAGCAACGATAATTTTTCATTAAGCTCCTGGGCACTTTCTATACTTTCATTTAGTGAAGAATCGAACTGTCTGACATTATTTAACCCCGTAAGGAAGTCTGTTGCCGACTGGGTTTTCAGTTGCATAAACATTTGGTTGGATTGAACGATATATCCTGCCAAAAAAAACACCAAAACTCCCGATATTATTGTAATAACCCAATAGTTAACCAAAATTTGGTACACTTGATTTGATAATCCCATTAGATACAAAAAGCCGCATGAAATCGCAATTAAACTAACCAATCCCATAACCGTCCACTTAAAAAAGTCCGAACCCTTCACCTTTTTTTGGACCAGTGCAGCAAACGTCGCAATAATAAACATTATGATTACAGTGACCAGAAATGTTTCCAAACTTCCATCAAAAAATACTAATCTGCTGATATTGATTATGGTGGCGGCCACGAAAGCCGACACGAACCCTCCATAAAAAGCCGACAACAAGATCGCGATATGACGCAAGTCCATTATGATCACAGGAGTAATCTGGATACTAAAAGCCATTAACACTGAACCAAGTATTCCCGCCAATGCTCCAAGTTTCAACTTTTGAAGAGTTGTATCTATCTCCGGATTGCTTTTAAATAAACTTCCGCCTATAAACAAAAATGTGATAACAAAACTAGAATGTATAAAAAAATCTTTCAGCAAGGTAATACCACCTAAAACGCGAATTTCAACTTCCTTTTATAGAATACGAGATTAAGGACAATTTTGCTATAAAATTCCTAGCTATCTTCCCTACGCCACTTAGAGTATTGCAAAGCCAAGGATACAACAGAGGTACGTTGATGTTGTATACAATATGTTCTATTTTACACGAAACAATTTCTTGCGAATGTGGTCTTGTTCACTGCCAATTTAAAAGGTGATTACTTCCATCTAGTAGACTACTTATTTAATCTAATGCAATTAGAGAAGCAGTTGTGAAAAAAGCAAAAATACTTGTCACTTCGTGGTGACTTGTTTTACTGGACTGGGTATAATAAATCCATAGAGAAGGAGGTGAAATACGATGGAGAAAATATTGAATAAGATTTTAGATCGCTTAGATTCAATGGACAAGCGCTTTGATTCTGTTGATGCACGATTTGATGCTGTGGATGCACGATTTGATGCTGTGGATGCGCGTTTTGATGCTGTGGATGCGCGTTTTGATGCTGTGGATGCGCGTTTTGATGCTGTGGATAATCGCTTTGAATCCATGGAGAATCGCTTAGTCAACTTAGAAAAGGGCCAGGAATCTTTATTATCAGAACAGAGTGAGATGCGGAAAGAAGTGGCTTTTTACTATGGCAGCTTAATGAAAAAGCTTGATGAAACGAAATCAGAACTATCCAGTGAAATCAAGCATGTTTCCAATGTTCAGAAGCAGCATCAGGATGTTTTAGAGATACTGAATGAAAAACAGCAGTAAGATTTTTTAACACTCTCTTTAATATCCCTCTCATAATACTTCTTAAGATTCCTCGAGAATACATTAACTTTCCTTAATTTATCCAAAACCAAAAAGTGCCTGTTCCCACGGTGCAACATCACGCCGGGGACAGGCACTTTTGTGTTTACTCTAATCCTTGTATCACTAACTCTTTCACTGGCAGGAAGGTTTCGCCGGTATCACTGTATTTGATATTGACTTGATCTCCTTCTTTTACATAAATCGCCAGTGGGCTGGTTTCTGATGAGATGATATAGTTCTTTTTATTGTCCAGCAGGATCGAAACAATCGTGAAGTCGCCTGTTTTTTCTTTGTAGACGCGCAACACGGTTCCGCTCGTTTGCTTTTCTTCTGCCTTCGAACTTCCATCCACCGTTCCTCCGCCATGCTGCAGTGCCGTTTTATACTTTTTCAATGCTTCATTAGGCGTATTGCCAAATACTGATATTTCCGGGTTTGCTGCCGACACGATAAAGTAATTTTGCAGGAAGCCATTCGAATCAAGAACAGGTGTCAGCCAGCTTGCTTCTCCATAGAAATTGTAGAGAATCGGCATTTCGCCATGCCACTTTTTCTCAATGAACTTCTTTTCAATAATTTGCAGTGCTCCCTCGGAATCCATATAGGACTCTTCCAGATTGCCAGTATAGAAGGTGGCCTTCCCTGTCCTAGAGTTCGTCAGGGAATACCCAAGCATGGAGTCCACCCCTTCTTTCGGGCTGGTAAAATCGGTGAAATAATACATATCGCCATTTTCATCAAAAATTGGGCTGACCTGCGCTTCGGTTCCTTCATCTGAAGGCAGTTTTATATCCGTCTTGCCAAACACGCTGTTCCAATAACCATGAATGTAATTACCATAATAGCTGTTTTGCAGACTGACCGCTTCCGGTGAAACGGCGCCATCAATGAATTCTGGAACATCGGCCAGCGCATAGGATTCCGTCTTCCCAGAATCAGGATTTACTACGACAACCCCTTTAACATCAAAACCATTCCTGGCTGAGATGAACTCACCAAAGGTCCTGATATAATAGGGCTTTCCTTCATCATCAATCTCCAGCTGCGTGTTTCCGTAAAAAATAGACTCAGGATACTGCAATCGGATATGGCGTTCAACATTTTTATTGAAGAACGAAGAAGGTGTATAAACCATGTCTGATTTCTTAAATTTTGGATTTGCAGATGAATCCGTAGCGCTGATTGTAAAATAACCCGGTGTTGACTTTCCATTCCACCACTTGAAAAAGCCTGAGAATTCAACCGGAGCAATATAGACATACTCTCCATTGACCTTCTGGATTTGCAGATTCCCAAGCTCATAATAACTCGTATTCGGAACCTGGCCAAATGCCTTCTTCATCTTATTGCGCGCAAATTGAGGAGGAACACTCGCCGGTGTTTCTCTTTCATCAAATGTCGAGATTTCCATCTTCTCCGCCATTTTCGCAGACTCATATTTTTCCTCTGCGTTAAAAAGAAAAGCGATGATAAAATACGCACCTAGAAGCAGGGTTAGCAAAAACAAGCTCCCTTTAATCATTCTTTCCTTACCAGCCGCAAAAAAAGTTCCGGCAAGCGTGATCACAATCGCAAACGGCCACAAAGAAGAAAGGTTGCGATCCAAATTAAACGCATAATAAAACGCAAAAGTCCCAACCGTAAAAAGGACAATCGCAGCAATCAAAAAGGCAGATGTCATTTTCCTGTCCTTCTCTACCCCTTTAGAAAAAGGAGTAAGAATCAGAGCAGAAGCCAATCCAACCAAAAGAGCAAATAGAATGATATTTCCCATAGAAAAATCCCCTTTTATTTTTGTCCTCTACATATACGAATCAACTGATATAAAGTTTCACGGGGGGCTTATACAGGAATGGAAGCGTACTAGATAACTATGCCGACCTCTCGTGTGGTAAAAATTGGGTGATCGTGCAATTAATGTGTCTGAGCGTGCAATTATGCCTTATACTGGTGCAATGAACCTCCATCTCATCTATTGCCCTAAAAGTTAAGAAGCACGGATCAGTCCGTGCTTCAAGGCATCATCAATAGTTACTCATTTTCCTTTTTTTCAATAGAAATACTCCATATCGTTAACAGGATAGCTCCAAATACCATTACTGCCCCAATCCATGGAGTGTGGATCAATCCGATTGAGTCAACAATTACTCCGCCCACAAACGCACCGATTGCGATTCCGAGATTGAATGCTGCTATATTCATTGCTGATGCTACGTTAACAGCTGCTGGAACATAGCGTTCTGCTAATCTAACAACCAGTACCTGCAAGCCTGGTACATTCATAAACGCAAACATTCCCAGCAAGAAAATAGTAATGACTCCTGCCACCTTGAAGGGTGCTGTAAAAGATAAAATGACGAGAATGATGGCCTGGACAATGAACATCCATAATAATGCCTTTAATGGATTCCTATCAGCGGCTTTCCCTCCAATTGCATTCCCAATCGCAACAGCAATCCCATATACCAACAGGATTATGCTCACTACTTTCGGGGTAAAGCCGGTTATCTCCTGAAGGATTGGAGTCAGATAAGTGAATGCGACAAAGGTTCCGCCATATCCAAGAGCTGTAATCGCAAAAGCCAACAGCAATGGCCCGTTCCCCAATATTTTCACTTGATCACTGAATTTTGAAGGTGGTGCATCTTTAATCGTATTAGGTATAAGGACAGCACTCGCCAAAATCCCCACTACTCCTAACAACGCAACTCCCCAAAAAGTGGTTCTCCATCCAAATATCTGGCCAATAAAGGTTCCAAGAGGCACGCCCGTTACGGTGGCGACGGTCAATCCCGTGAACATAAAGGCAATCGCACTTGCTCTTCTATCCTCAGGGACAAGATCTGCTGCAATTGTTGATCCAATCGAAAAGAATACACCATGAGAAAATGCCGTGATAATCCTTGCCGCCAGCAACAATCCGAAGCTGGTTGACACCGCAGCGATTGAATTCCCGATGATAAAAATGACCATTAAAACCATAAGTAACGTTTTACGGCTCATTTTATTTGTCAAAGCTGTTAATATCGGTGCCCCAAAGGCGACACCCATCGCATATCCGGATATTAACAAACCAGCTAAAGTAATAGAGATATTGAGATCTTCTGAGATCGTAGATAATAAACCAACAGGGACAAATTCAGTCGTACCGATGCCAAAAGCACTGATGGCCAATGCCAAAAGGGATAATGTTCCCTTACGATTATTGCTTTGTATATGTGAACTCATAAAAGTATCCTCCTAAGATGAACAATAGATTGATAAGCTGGCCAGTGAAGGCGCCTTTCACACACGGCCAACATGAATGCAATTATGAAGGATACTGAAAAAGTTGGGAAGTACGCACTTTAAAGTTCCGTAGGCACCTGCAAGTTATATAGGCACCAAAAAGTGCCTTATACCACTTATCGGAATGTAAAGTTATAATGATCCTATAATTCCAGAACCAACCTAGATAGTGAAAAAGAAAAGGAGGGATGATTTTGAAGAAATATAATATACCAGTAGAAGCCGCCCTGGAAGTAATCGGCGGTAAATGGAAAGTAGTGATTCTTTGCTATTTAATCGAAGGTAAAAAGCGGACAAGCGAGTTAAAAAAACTCATGCCTGGAATTACGCAAAAAATGCTGACACAGCAATTGCGTGAACTAGAAGAAGATAATGTCATTTTACGAGAAGTCTATAACCAGGTCCCTCCTAAAGTCGAATATTCATTGACCGAATATGGATGGTCATTAAAAGGGATTTTTGGATTCTCTTTGCACCTGGGGAGAGCAGCATATTGAGAAAAATTATCCAAATATAGAGGATGTCTTGATCATACCTGAAACAGAGGAAAGGTAATGTTATTAAGCGAGACAGCGGGTTGATCCGCTGTCTCATAGAGTGTCAATTTTTACGATGCAAGATTCGTCGGAACCGTCACCTTTTCCTACAAGGTGCCTCCCCGCTCCATAAGCCTCAGGTCTTAGCATAATTTCAACCCTAAGCGCGTCGAATCAAATCACCTCCTTCACTATAATGTAACCACAAGCAAAAAAGCAGACTTACATTGTAATGAAGGGGAATACCAACTTGTTATCACATAAAGAAACCCACAATGAAAAAATGGAATTCATTCTACACTTAGCCCTCAGTATCCTGTCATTATTTTTATTGATTGTGTTATTGCCTACTGTTCTGCCAATATATAAATGGCTTTACATAAGCGCTGTTATTACTGTTTTGTTAATAGATGGTTATTTCCTGACTACGAAACAGGGAAACCTTCTGAAGTTCAACAGGATGGCCTTATTTTATTTGGCAGCTCTTTTGCTTCTTGTACTGGTAATTTTTTATATGACAAAAATCATTGTGCTTACTGATACGTACGGTATTGAAGGGTTGTTAAAAGAACACCTTGAAACAGCCAAGTATATATTCTTTTTCATCAGCTTTGCCCAACCAATCCTCCTTCCGATTCCTGAAGCTGTTACCGTTCCAGGTGCGAGTGCTGTATTCGGGCCAGCTACTGCTGCGGCAATTTCTTTTCTTGGAACAATATTGGGGATAACAGCCATGTTTTTTGCAGCCAGATACGGAGGAAGGAAATTTATTTCAAAACTGATCATGGAAGAGCAACTGCAAAAATACTATAATTATGTTTCGAAAAATGAAACATTGATCATGTTCCTATTATTCATTGTGCCAATTCTTCCAGATGAGATCATTTGTGTAGGAGCAGGCATAGGGCAAGTATCACCAAAAAGGTTTTTGATGATTGCCTCAGTCTCAAAGTTGATCACCGCAACCTTACTGGCATACTCAGTACAACTAGCAGCAGCGTTACCGATATCCGGTTCGCAATTATTGATTGGGTTCTTGGCTACTATTTTAATCTTCATTGGTATATCGTATTTATCAAAAAAAATACTTATCAAGGAGTGAGGGTTTTAATACAAAGTAGAAGTATGATTGAATTGAATCAGCACTCAATGTCTTAATATCCCTTATCCCATAAGAAAAGCACAGGGTACCTCCCCGTGCTTCTCATAAAAATCACTCAAACGGATATTTTAATCCCCATTGTCCACGAATTTCATCCATCAGTTTCATAATTTCTAAGGATTCATCCAATGGAACGACAGGACTTTCTAAAAGCCCTTGACTCAGGCATTTTCCTACCTCTTCTATTTCAAACGCATAACCAGCCGATCTTCTGTCATCATTGAATGTCTCTACTTCCTGACCATCCTTATATAAGGTTGCTGATTTTGCACTATGGAATGATGGAATCCGAATATATCCTTCTGTTCCATGTATGTAAGCTTCGTTCGTTAAACCAATTCGAAAGGCTCCGTTAAGGGTGGCGGTCTTTCCGGAAGGATAGGACATTAGAATGGAAAACTGTTCATCCACACCCGTTTCACCAATATGAGCTGAGCTTAGAATCTTCTCTGGTTTTGTTCCGAAAATCATGGATGCAAATGTTACCGGATAAATCCCTACATCCAGTAACGCTCCTCCTCCAAGGGCTGGATTAAGCAATCTCCACTCAGGATTCCATGGTGCACGGAAACCAAAATCTGCTTTTACTAAAAGGACGTCGCCAATTTCGCCACTGTCAATCCATTCTCTAACTTTAATAATCGGAGGCAGGAAACGTGTCCACATCGCCTCCATCAAGAAAAGCTTTTGATCTCTGGCAAATTGAATGATTTCTTCTAGTTCCCCACTATTTATGGTAAAAGGCTTCTCGCAAAGCACAGCCTTTCCAGCACGAAGACACGCCAATACATTTTCCTTATGAAAAGGGTGCGGGGTAGCAACATAAATGGCATCCACATCCGAATCCTGCACCAGTTCCTCGTAGCTCCCATATGCACGAGAAACACCATGCTCTTCCGCAAACTTTGAAGCACTCTCTTTTGTACGTGAACCGACAGCAAGTTTTTCGGTATTTTTAGCAAACTCTAAATCTCTCGCAAAAGCACTTGCTATTCCACCTGTCCCTAGAATTCCCCATTTGATAATTTTTTCGTCCATCAATTAATCCTCTCCTTAATAAGCACTAGTCAGAACAAACCTTGTTAGTCCATTATACTATTAATATTGGTACTAGAAGGTCGTTCGATGGATCTGCCTCACCAAAAAGCACGGGTACGTCCCCGTGCTTCCTGTTTCCTATCCCATGGCTATTCTTCCATCTGCAGCTGAAATCCCTGACCTCTTAACTTCTTCTCTAGCTGCTCTATATGTTCATGGTCCTTCGTTTCCACTGATAACTCCAGCTGAGCAAAGCCTGGATAGATATGCTTGCCGATCCGATTAAGGTTGACGGATTGGATGTTTGCGTTCAGTTCAGTTACAGAGCTCAACACTCTTTGCAGCTCCCCTGGCTTATCTTTTAAAGTGATCGTAAAATGGGCAAACCTGCCGGATTCAACGAGTCCTCGCTCAATGATTCGGGAGATAAAATTGACATCTACATTTCCTCCGCTTAAAACAACGGCAACCTTCTTACCGCTAAGCTTCACTTTATCGTAAAGCAGTGCTGCAAGCGGGCTTGCACCTGATCCCTCAACCAGCAGCTTATTTCGTTCCAGGACAAGAAGCATGGTTCGGGCTATTTCCATTTCGTCGACACAGAAAATGTCATCGACATAATTTCTAATGATTTCAAAAGTCTTTTGCCCAGGCTTCTGAACAGCAATTCCATCTGCCATCGTTGGGGCTGCTTCAACAGCGACAGGTCTGTTCTCTGTTAATGACTGTTTCATGCTTGGACATGCAAGCGTCTGGACTCCATATACCTTAATGTTCGAATTCTTCTCTTTCACCGCCAAAGCAACACCTGCAATAAGCCCTCCCCCGCCAACAGGGCAGACAATCGCCTCGACATCCGGCAGTTGATCAAGAATTTCCAGACCGACTGTCCCTTGTCCGGCAATGACTGCTTCATCATCAAAGGCATGGATAAAAGTGGCGCCAACCTTGTCTTTCAGCTCCAATGCAAAGGCGAGAGCTTCATCGAACACTGCACCTTCGAGTATGACTTCGGCTCCGTATTGCCGTGTTGCCAGCACCTTGCTGAGAGGCGCACCTTTGGGCATGACAATCGTGCACCGAATGCCGAGCATCTGGCAGGAATACGCCACGCCCTGAGCATGGTTCCCGGCTGAAGCTGCGACAACACCGTTTTGAAGCTGTTCTGGTGGCAAAGATATTAGTTTATTATAAGAACCCCTAACCTTGAAGGATCCTGTCTTTTGCAGGTTTTCAAGCTTCAAATAGACTTCATTATTTGAGAGATTGCTGAACGTTTTAGAATAATCAAGAGGTGTCGTATGCACAATTCCCTTCATTTTTTCCCGCGCTAAAATCACATCATCCAAGCTCATTTCCAATCCCCCAGATTCCCATTCAATTTCTTTTTATGTTGCTCAGGGAGAGGAAAAGTATGTAAAAGGGGAATCGTAGGATCACCTACTGTCTCTCAAATCCACATATACTTTAGATTAGAATCCCATCCTCAATTACTCCCCGCAAGCATTATGTTACAATGCTGAAAAGGGTTCATCCACGAAGGAGGACGGGTAAAATGGCGTTTTTCATTTCCTTTATATTCATTGTGATTTCGGTATTCATTTCCCTCATTTTTAAAAATGAACTTGAGCGGATGTTTCTTAGCGGAAAGGAGTTTTTCGCTTTTCACATCTGCAATGTGCTGATCATCTTAATGGTGGCTTTTGCAACCCAGGCGGTTATGACGAGATATGTTTTCGAGCAGCCATTTCATATCATCAGAGATGTACTGATCCTCATCGCCATCATTTTACCTGTTTACATTTCCGGTCACTTAGCCTTTGAAAAATACAAATCCGTCTACCGCAAATTTTCAGCCGCCGAGGACGGGAAAGTACTAGTACTAAACGAAAAGTACTTGAAAAAGAAAAAGCGGTTTAAAAACTTAAAACACTACAATGCCATGTCCAGAGAAGATTAAGACTAAAAAGACAGCGAGACGGTTTCGCTGTCTTAAAATATGACGTATTTTACCGCACAGTAAGTCCCCTGTTATGCTGCCGATAATTCCGATTTCTGTTTCCGCCGGTAAACTAGCTTCGATAATAGAACACTGCATTCGTATAAAAATAGCAGCGGGATAATGACCAGTATGTCTGATAGAAAATCCGGCGGCGTTATTAGGACAGCCGTTACAATCAACATAAAATAGGAGTACTTTCTGGCTTTTTGCAACCGGTATGGATTTAACACACCCAGACTTGTCAAAAACATAATAATGACAGGAAGTTCAAATAGAAAACCAAAGGGCAGGACCATATGAATTAAAAAACGGAAGTATTTCTCTGTTGTGAAAAATTCCATGAACATGTCCTGGGATAGCGATAGCAGGAATTGAAACACGAGCGGAAAAATGACAAAATAACCAAAACAAATGCCCGCTATAAAAAGCAGGAATAGTGCTGGTATGTAGGCTATTGTTACTTTCTTCTCTTTTTCAGATAAAGCAGGCCGTACAAAGAGCCAAATCTGATGGGCTGCAATAGGAATCGTACCTGCTAAGGCAATCACAGCTGAAAGCATCAAATAAACCCACAAAATATCACTTGGACCGAGAACGGCTAATTTTATTGATAAATCCTGGACTAACCAATGGTAAATATTCTTTACATAAATCAAAGCCAACATGACAATGAACATAAAGCTTCCAACGATGATCATCAGTCGTTTTCGCAATTCACCCAAGTGGTCCACCAGATTCATCTGTTTTCCATCCATAAAATCACCTCTAAAAAAAGAAGATGAAAGTATATACCCGCATCTTCTTCTATTCCTTATTGAGTTGCACTGCTTTTATTTTCGTCTTTCTTCGACTCGTCATCTGAAACCAACTCACGTGTTGACTTTTTGAACTCTTTTAAAGTCGATCCAAACGCCCGGCCAATTTCAGGCAGCTTGGATGGACCAAAAATAATCAAGGCAATGACAAGAACTAGAATCAAACCAGGTATTCCTATATTCTGTAACATCTACTAACCTCCATTTCTTAACGTTTCTCTCCTGGTCACTTGCTCACCAAAACATAAGCGGGATGTTAAAAAAGATGTAAACCATACAAGTGATTAGCTTACATCTTTTTTTAGTATCCAGTGAAACAATCTAAGCCATTTTTATCCCGTGGCGCTCAAATGCGGCGGCTTCCAGAATGGACATACCTTGCACTTCGGCAGCCTTAGCCACTTTTTCAGAAACCTGCGGCGCAAGATTCGCAGGTGCAGCAAAGGACATTTCCCTTGCGCGAGCAGCATTACGGCGCTGGAATGGTCCCCAAATCGCAAATGTTTTGCCAGGGCTCTGAATATTGACGAAAAGGGTATTTCCATCTGGTGAGAAGGTTGGACCAGCCAATTCTGCACCACTTAAACGATTGGCAGCAAAAGGGTACACCTTGCCTTCTGGAGTAATTCCCATAATGCGATCCTGGCCAGAACCATCTTCTGCATACCAAAGGTCGCCCCAAGGTGTACAGCAGATATTGTCTGGGTACTCCATTTGCTTTGCATCATTTCCCTCATAGAAAAGTTCCAACGTATTCGTGTGAGGAACATAACGATATACACGGCCAAGTTTTTTATCACCGGCAGAGGTATCATCGAACCAGAAGACTCCTTCTTGAAAGAAGGCTCCCTCAAGCCTGGAGAAGACAATGCAGTTTTGAGCAGCAGCTTCTTCACGGCACCAGTGAGGATTTACTTCCTTCCAAACAATTTTAAAGGTTTGTCCCGTTTTAAATGTGCTGGCTGATGGATCAGCGACCGCTTCAATCGCAGCTGCATACAGTTTTCCGCCCTTTTGCAGTGCACCCGGTTTTTGACTCAAGTCGTTCGGAATAAAACGATACAGGAAGCTTGGGCTTGCATCTTCAGTTAAGTAGACATATCCCGTCGCTGGGTCAATTGCACATGCTTCGTGTGAAAAACGGCCCATTTCCTTAATTGGCGTTTTGGACATATCGTTTTCAGGCTGAGTCGGATCCACTTCAAATACATATCCGTGGCCCTCTGAGCGGTTTTCTTCGCAAGTTAGCCATGTGCCCCAAGGTGTCGCGCCACCTGCACAATTTCGGATTGTACCCGAAGATGTTACATATTCTTTGATCAATTTACGATTCGCTCCTACAACTAGAGCGGTTGTACCACCTTGAGCATTTGGATTATAAGGATTTCTGCCGAAAGCTGGACCTGACGATAATTCATGATTGCGAACAAGAATCGTCGTGTTGTTCGGTCCTTCAAAAGCCGCCATTCCATCAAAAGCACCAGGAATCTTGGTTCCGTCTGTCATCAAGTCGCCTTCTCTGGAGATGATTTTGTAATGGAAGCCTTTTGGAAGATCGAGAATACCATTAGGATCTGGAACCAAATCTCCATACCCGCCAAATCCGCTGGTTGGATTATCAGCAGAATCCGCAAGTGCTGTTGAACTCAATCCCATAACTCCAGTACTGCCAAGAGTAAGGGCAAGCGCGCTCATCCCACCTGCTTTTAAAAAGTCCCTTCTGTTCAAGCCATTATTAGTATTTTGTTCAGACATACCTCATCTCTCCTCATCTATGTATTTTTGAATCTATTAATAGATTAAATGGAAAATATTAAGGTATTATCCGAGTTGTGTAAAAATTCAGTATAAGAATGGTAAAGATAGATTTACAGAAATACATAATAGCCTTCTTCTAAAAAAAGACCCAGTGCAGTAAACGTGTCTACTACACTGGGTTCTGTTAAAGAGTTATGACGGAATTTCTTCCTTTGCAAATTCAATTTCAAATCCAAGATCCTCGAGCATTTTATGGTCGGCGGTCGTTTCTTGTCCTTCTGTTGTTAAATAATCTCCGACAAAGATTGAGTTGGCAGGGTAGAGCCCTAAAGGCTGTAGGCTGCGCAGGTTCACTTCTCTGCCACCGGAAATCCTGATTTCTTTTGTTGGGTTAATGAATCGCATCAGACACAGGACTTTCAGGCAGTAACGCGGATTCAATTCATGTGTTCCTTCCAGCGGGGTACCATCGATCGCATGAAGGAAATTGACCGGTATGGAATCAGCGTCCAGTGCTTTCAGGCTGCGTGCCATGTCAACCACATCTTGCTTCGTTTCCTTCATTCCAACTATCACCCCGGAGCATGGTGATATCCCGGAACTTTTAATAAGTTCTACAGTATTGACGCGATCTTCGTATGTATGCGATGTCGTGATGGCAGCATGATGACTCGCTGAAGTATTGAGGTTATGGTTGTATCGATCGACACCAGCTGCTTTGAGTCTTTCTGCTTGTGAGGGTTTAAGGATTCCGAGGCAGGCACAAACCTTAAGGCCGTATTTATCTTTAATTTCCTCTACAGCCGAGGTGACTGTTTCAATCTCCTTTTCACTTGGCCCTCTGCCGCTGGCAACAATGCAATAGGTGCCTGCATTCAGGTTAAAAGCTTGTTCGGCTCCTTTAAGAATTGTATCCTTATCCATCATTTTATACTTTTGGATAGGTGCTTCTGATACGCTGGATTGTGCACAGTAACCGCAGTTTTCCGGGCATAATCCTGATTTTGTATTGATGATCATATTTAGTTTTACGCTGTTTCCATAATAGTGATGGCGTATAATGTAAGCTGCCTGAAGCAATTCGAGCAGTTCCTGATCGGGACAATCCAGTATTCTTAAAGCCTCTGCATCCGAAAGCTCGTCTCCATTAAGCACCCCTAGCGCTAATTCCTTCCAGTATCCCATGCTATTCATTCCCCCTTTAATATTAAGCTGCTTTCCTTAAGTGCTTGAAGCTGCCTTTTTGCAGGACCGTTTTTTCCAGTCTATGCCCCATCATGCCAGCAAAAACAGCAAGGATGATGTCTTTTGGAAGTGGGACAGCCATCCATAGCCATGCCATTTGATACGTAAAGCCTTCCGGTGCAGCAGCCCAAAATTTATAAGCAAAATACATCCAATTTGTCCCGAAGACATAATTAATGACAAGCCCGGTTAATGAAGCAATGATAAAGACGGATAAAGTACGGTTCTTTTCTACCATTTTCCCTGCCACATAAGCTGTAAAAATGAATGATAGGATAAAACCGAATGTTGGGCTTATAAAAGTAGACAACCCTGCCCCAAATTTTGCGAAGACTGGGACACCTACCAATCCCACCAATGCATAGACCGTCATGGAAATGGCCCCTAAACGGCTGCCGAGGATGATCCCTGCTAAAATAGCGAAGAAGGTTTGCAGGGTGATGGGTACACCGCCGACGACCATAAACGGCACAAAGGAGGTGATGTTCGCCCCGATCGCCATGAGACCAACGAACATGGATGCCAAAGTTAAATCTAATGCTTTAAACTTCATACAATAGCTCTCCTTTACTGTTATATAAGTAAAGAATACGCTGTCATAATATTTTATGTCAACCAATAATTAATTAGGTTTACATATTTTTAAATAGAATGCGAGCATATTAAAAGTATTTGAAAAAGGTATGTATGAAGCCTTGTCACTTAAGTCATAAAAAGGCCCCGCAAGTCAATCGAACTTGCGGGGATAGAAAAATTCGAGCCTTTTGGGTGTATTTTTTATTTTTATGTGTCAAGCCCCCATGTCCCTCCTAACCGCTGCTGCTCACACTTCCCCACTGATTGGCAGCACGGTCGAGTCTTTGATTTCCCTTAATGCTAGACTTGTCTGGATTTTGGTAATCCCCAGTTCATTCAGCCCTCTGATGAACATCTCCAGCCCCTTGCGATCTTTGCAGGCCACCTTTAACAGATAATCGTACTCCCCGGTGAGGCAATGGCACTCCAAGACCTCTTCCATTGCTTCCAGGGTCTCTTCTAATGATTCCAGCTTTTCTAACTGATGCATATTGGTGCTCATAAAAACAAAGCACAACAAATCAAACCCGAGTTTCTCATGATTCAAAATTGCGACCTGCTTTTTTATATATCCTTCACCTTCCAGTCGCTTGATTCTGGCGTGAACGGCCGGCGCAGATAAATTCACTCGCTTCGAGAGTTCCAGATTGCTTAACTGAGCATCCTTTTGCAATAAATCCAGGATTTTAATATCCACATTATCCAAAACCTTGCTTACAACTGATTCCACGATTCAACCCCCTTTTTAAAAATTCCAAATACCAGCGAAATAACGACCTGTATTTGAATTTATTAAACTATATTTTCATTATACTTTTATTTATTTTGAATTAAATTAATTATACAAAATTTTCTTTTGTCATTCAGGGAAAATGTTAAAATAATTCATATAGCGTAAGTCATTGTGCACAATGGCTCTGATCAGGGGGCCAAATGACGTGAAATATTATTTACTATTACTTTTAACGAGTTTTCTTTGGGGCGGAAATTTTATCGTGGGGAAGACGCTTGTAGACCATGCTTCTCCGATCACCTTGACCATTTTAAGATGGGCCATCGCGATCATCTGTCTGATTCCGATTGTCTGGTGGAAAGAAAAAAAGCTGATCCCGCCAAAAGAATCCATTCTGCCTCTGTTTATAATGGGAGTCACCGGGGTCGCCTTATTTCAGGCATTGCAATTCATGGCACTCGAAAAGACTTCGGCAACAAACGTTGGCTTGATCTCGACATTGAATATGTTTTCGATTGCGGCATTCTCTTTCCTTTTCCTAAAAGAAAAGATTAATAACCTTCAAATCCTTACAATGATCCTCTCCCTATTTGGGGTTCTGCTCGTCCTTTCAAAGGGGAATATGAATGTATTATTTTCCTTGCATTTCAATAAAGGAGACCTTTATATGATGGCAGCTGTGGGAATGTGGGGGATTTATTCGGTCAGCAGCAAGTGGTCGATGGCGACCGTTACACCGATGATGTCCATCCTCTACTCCGGTATTTTCGGCCTGCTCGTTTTGCTGCCTTTTTCCATCAGGGATTTCACGGTAATCAACTTGAATTCCTCCTTTATGCAAGGCATTTTATACACAGGCCTTGTCTCGACCGTGCTTTGTATGGTTCTCTGGAATATCGGAGTCAATAAACTGGGGCCAAGCACTTCCGGGTTGTTCCTGAATTTCAACCCCATCTTTACCGCCGTCTTGGCCTTTGCTTTTTTAGGAGAGAACATGACCTGGATCCAGGCCGCTGGCAGCGTCATTGTTATTGCAGGCTGCTTTTTATTTACCCTTCTGAAAAACAAGCCTGTCAGGTTCAGGATTCCGGTTTCTGCCCGTATTTTAGCAGGCGAAGATAACAAAACGAAAAAAGTGCCTGTTCCCCGATGAACAGGCACTTTACACCTCATACTCCCATAAGCCCAGCCTTCCTTTTGCCGGAATAAAGCGGCCCAGCATCTTCATATCCTGGACTTCCCAGACATACCCTCCCACTTTATAATCACCAAGGAAAAAGTCATTGCCAGATACCGCCCTTCCATCCTCCAACACTGCCCATGTCTCGTTGTTTTCCATCACTCTCAAACAATTAACAAGCTGGCAGACTGCAATGATCACGCCAGTCGGAAGATCCTCTGTCTTGTACCCATGTTTTAGAAGCAGCGACTTGATGGCCACATGACTGCAGACTCCCTTATCGACTTTTTTGCTGGTATGAATCGCAAGAGGGCCTCGATACTTCGTACTCCATGACCTCGTTTCATATTGAGCCTCGCCCAAGACAAACAGACTCGCCCAGGGTCATTGACAACACCTTCACTCCAACCATCCCCTGCCTCAGAATAGCTATTTTGTCTATAGCGTTTCCAGGCAATCGCAAAAAAACACAGGACGTTCTCCTGTGTCATAAACTATTTCAGCTATTCATGGAACGCCGGAACCGTGTCCGTGTCCCAATGCCTGAGTAAATCACTAATTCCTTCCTCTGAGACAACCCGTATACCATTCCTTCTTAGTAAAGCAGCCGTGACACCATTTCCGGGTATTTTCTTACCCTGAAACTCACCGTTATAAATCATCGAACTTCCGCACGAGGGACTGAATTCCTTAAGCACCACTACGGCAGCATGATATTCTTGTGCTTTTTCAAGAGTAAGATAAGCTCCCTTTATGTATAAATCCGTTACATCCCTGCCTGATTTTTCGAATACCCTGGCATTACCATCGAGGACATCATTTCCGTCCCCGCCAATGATTTCTGCAGGTTCTCGAGGAGTAGAAAATCCTCCAAGTAATTCAGGGCAAACAGCAATTGCCTTTTTCTGATCTACCAGTTGACTTATCTTATTGTTTAAAGAATGAGTAGCATTATATCTAACTTCTAATCCAGCTAAACATGAACTAACTAATATCATTGGGATCACCTCATAATTAAGGAAGGTTGCGTAAGAAGTTCTGCATTCTGCTAAAAGCTTTCTGTGCTGATTCGGCATAATAGTTTGGGGAGTATGGGTCACTGAATCCGTGTTTTCCATATAATTTATGTATTTCAACATTCTTGTGATTTAAAGATGAAATTAACTCGTCTACATTAAAGGATCTTTCTTCTCGTGGAAAAAATAATATGGTAGGACATTGTGGCGTTAACTCTGCATAATTCCTAATCCGTGAACCATAGTATCCAACTATTCCATCCACATAATTTTCCTTACCACACAGCCAGGCAACAGTAGCCCCTACACTAAATCCAACAATATATATTTTTTCGTAATCATTTTTGACTTCAGACAAAATACTCTTTATGTTCTTTGCAGCGGCAACGAATCCTACGTTCTCCATAAAATTGCGATAAGCTAGTTCCTCTTGTGAATAATCATAAGCTAAGTCTTGATTCAATAAATTCGGACAGATCACATCGAAACTCTGACTAGAAAGTAATTCACAAAAAGTGTGAATATGTCGGTTAATTCCATAAATTTCGTGTATGACAAGGATTAGGGTATCAGATTTCTCACCTATTTTTATCATTTTGTGCATCTGGACACGCTCCTTTTTGAAGAGAAGCCTACTATATTTCAATAAACCTAGCACCTAATTTAGTAAGCTTGATTATGACTTGCTTCAAATATTATAGAAGGCCTAGAACTAAGTTTGGTTTGTCATTCCATATTGAGTTGCATTCTATTTGACCTGATTTCCCATCAATATACCTTTCAACTGTTCAACGCTTCCTACAATATAAGTAGGTTTGGAGTTACTTAGTTCCTCAAAAGACCCATATCCATACGTTACTCCAATTGAGTCAATCCCGTTGTTATTGGCACCCTCTATATCATGCTTCCTGTCGCCGATCATAATAAAATCTTCTAACCTATGTGATTTGAACGCATCTAGTATGTATTGAATGATTTCAGTTTTTGATGATCTGGTTCCATCAAGGTTACTTCCAACAACAAGGTCAAAATAATGGTCAATCTCAAAATGCTTTAGTATTTGTTCGGAAAATACGGTAGGTTTCGATGTGGCAACAACTAAAATAAAATTCTGTTCCTTAAGAGCATGTAATAGTAATGGAATATTTGAGTATAACTCATTTTCATACATCCCCTTCTCCTTAAACCTTTCTCTGTAAAATTCAATTGCTTTTTTCGTTTGAATTTCATCAAGATTGAAATATTCAGCGAAGGATACCTGAAGGGGAGGTCCAATAAAACCTTCAAGGTGATTTACTCCAGGTACTTCAATATTCATTTTCTGTAATGCGTATTGAACCGATCTGGTTATTCCTGCCTTTGGGTCTGAAATGGTTCCGTCTAAATCAAATAAAATGACTTTATATGTGGCCATGTAAACTCCCTTCCAATACCATTAATCATATATTCATTCAAACAATAGTAGCGTTAAACTGTTTAAAACTAAAACCCCCAATATTTAATAGTTCTCTACAAAAATCTATTCTTCCTTCAAGCGAGAGACAAGGGACGGTGCGCGGTTCTGCCGTCCTACAATTTACAGGACAAAAAACTTCGCTGTGTTCCAGAAGAATGTAAAAAAGACAGCGAAACGGTTTCGCTGTCTTACAAGATGACTAATTTTCCGATTCACGGGACACAAGAACCGTCCCCCATGTCCCACCTAATCCACGACAATATAAGTGGCTTTAACAGGTCCATGGACTCCGACGATCAGGTTCATTTCGATGTCGGCGCTGTTGCTTGGGCCGGTGATGAAGCTGACATAGGAAGGGACGTCCTCGCCGCTGGCCTGGGCTTGATGGATTTTTCTGGCTGCCTGGGTCATCCGTGGTACCAGGGTGCTTTTCGGGATGATCGCGATAAATGTCCGCGGAAGCAAGCTGATCGAGCGGCCATTGTCTTTCGTATTGAATGATGTCACGGTGCCAGACTCAGCAAGTGTGATGTCACTGAATACAATCCCCACATCGGCGCGTTCTGCAATCTTTTGATTTTCCTTGCCTAGTGCCGAATCCCACACATGGACATCGAGCTGATCTTTCTGCTCTTCAAAAAACTCAGTCACTCCATACTCTTGATAACGGGCATCTTTAGACGTGATGATTAGCTTGCCTTCATAGGCCTCCAGCGTTTCGTTCAACACCTTGGCCAGTCCATCCCGGTCCGTCCGTTTAAAATCGGTATGGATGACTTTGCAATGCTTTTCAAGCACCTCGACCAATTCATCCTGGCTCATGCCTTTGAACACTTCATCCTGCGGGGTAACACTCCACTGAGGCCGCTCCACTCCGGCTGTCCGGCGCTCCCGACCAAGTCTGGACGCCAGCTTATCTAAAAAGGCTTCTCGATTTTGGATGCTCATTTGGATTCACCGTCTTTCTGTCTTTGCTTGAACCACGAACGGAACGATTGTCCTTGTGGCGCGTAAAAATCACGTACTTCCGTCCAGGCTTTTAATGGTCCTGGCCCGTTTTCAATCATCCCGTCTTTTGTCCATGGGCTAAGAGCCGGCTTAGCCATTTTTGCACTGAGATTATATACTGAAGGATTAGAACCCCATGCCGCAAAACCTTTCATCATCAACTTTTCAGCTGTTGGGGCCATATTTTTTTCCACAATGATTTGGCGATGGCGGATCAGATGCTCATGCAATGGAATTTTAACCGGACAAGCTTCGGTACACGCCGCACACAATGTCGATGCATAGGGAAGCTCTTTATGATCCTCATAACCCTCCAGCAGCGGAGTGATGACCGCACCGATTGGGCCTGGATAAATTGAGTTATACGCATGTCCGCCGATATGACGGTAAACCGGACAAGTATTGATACAAGCCGCACAGCGAATGCAATGTAAGGCGGACTGAAACTCAGTACCGAGAATCTTAGAGCGGTCATTGTCAACAACAACCAGGTGGAATTCCTCCGGTCCATCGACCTCTTCATCAAGGCGTGCTCCGGTAAGCGCGGTAATATAGCTTGTTAGCTTCTGGCCAACTGCCGCACGTGTCAATAAGCTGACAAGGACCTCCATCTCTTCCCATGTCGGCACGATTCGCTCCATGCCCATGACCGTAATCACGGTATCCGGAAGAGCTGTCACCATTTCAGCGTTTCCTTCATTTGTGACCAGCGTGATCGACCCTGATTCTGCAATTGCAAAGTTACAGCCAGTCACACCAACATCCGCAGCTAAAAAGTCCTGACGCAGCTGCTCACGGGCAAAGGCAGCCAGTTCTTCAGGCGTATCAGATCCGGTATAGCCTTTTTTCTTCGCAAACGTCTCACGGATTTGCTGTTTATTTTTATGCAGCGCAGGAGTTACGATATGGGATGGCGGATCTTCATCCAATTGTAGAATCCACTCGCCCAGATCCGATTCCACCACTTCAGCGCCGACTTCCTCCAGCGCCTTATTCAAACCGATTTCCTCGGTTACCATCGATTTCGCTTTCACGACTTTTTTCGCTTGCTTCTTTATAATAATGTCTTTTACGTACTGGTTTGCTTCTTCCGCCGTCTCGGCAAAAAATACATGGCCGCCGCGTCTGGACACTTGCTCACTTAATTGCTGCAGATAGTAATCGAGGTTTTCCAGCGTATGGGTACGGATTTCTTCACCCAAATTGCGCCAATCCTCCCAGTTACCCAGTTCCTCAGCCTGTGTGATCCGGCCAGTCCGGAATCTCCCTTGCGCGGAGGAAACAGCCTGCCGCATAAAATCATCTTTTATTCCTTTTTGGATACGCTCTTTGTAAGGAATCTCGCCAATTTTGATGCTCATCTTTTTTCCCTCCGTTTCTTAGTGAGTATTTAAAATTTCCGTGATATGAATAATCTTCACTTTTTTGCCTTCGCGCTCCATGCGGCCGCCAATATTCATCAAGCAGCCCATATCCGCGCCAACCAAATATTCAGCTTGAGTTTCTGCCACGTGGCGAGACTTTTCACTTACCATCTCCTGCGAGATCACCGGGTTTTTCACGGCAAACGTTCCACCGAATCCACAGCAATCCTCTTCCCACGGCAGGTCAACCAACTCAACACCTCTGACATTCTGCAACAAGATTTTCGGCTGTTCTTTTACACCAAGAAGGCGTTTCATATGGCAGGAAGAATGGAAAGTCACTCTTCCTTTAAAAGTCGAGCCCAAATCGGTTATGCCCATTACGTCGACAAGGAACTCCGTAATCTCATAACACTTAGCGGCAAACACTTTCGCTTCTTCCTCCCACTCTGGGTCTCCGGCAAAAATATGCGGATATTCCTTCAACATGCTCACGCAGGATCCTGATGGTCCAACCACATATTCCGAATGACGGAAAGCCTTCATCATCTGTTTCATTGATGCTTTCGCTTCTTGCAAGTATCCACTGTTGTAAGCAGGCTGTCCGCAGCATGTCTGCTCCATCGGATAATCCACTTCACAGCCAACTCTCTCAAGGATCTCAAGTGTGTTTTTCGCCACATCCGCAAAGAGAATATCACTTAGGCACGTACTGAATAATGAAACTTTCATGTTTGTTCACCTCATGTAAAAGTCATCCGACGACCGCCCGAATTACTCAATGTATCTAAAAAGTCTGTCCTGGACATTTTGCAAATGCTCAAGCATTGCTTGGCGCGCTTCGTTTGGCTGTCGGTTTTTAATTGCTTCAAAAATCCGTCGATGCTCGAACTGCAAGTCATCGACGATGTTATCCGAATACAAGAGCACCTTCCGGGTTTCCTGAATCGTTTGCGAATTCAGCGCCGAGACGCTGCTCATCAAATTGATTAATAATTTGTTATGTGTCGCATTCGCGATCGCGACGTGGAAATCAAGGTCCGCTTGCGAAGCGAGATCTTCATTTCCATTGGCATGTTCCATCACGATCAATGCTTTTTCCATATCAAGCAAATCTTCTTCTTCGTGCACAACAGCTGCCTGAGCAGCGGTGCCGATTTCTAAAATCTTACGTACTTCATATAGTTCCTTTACGTCTTCAAGCTTCATTAAAAATGCACTGGTGACGGGCAACTGAAACTTCGACGGATCAAAGGTGTTCACAAACGTCCCTTCACCCTGGCGC
Source organism: Bacillus sp. ISL-37 (assembly GCF_018613315.1). Taxonomy (GTDB): domain Bacteria; phylum Bacillota; class Bacilli; order Bacillales; family Cytobacillaceae; genus Mesobacillus. Next base: position 64,985 of record NZ_JAGGQL010000028.1, read on the forward strand.
ATTTTCACCAGCCCCATCGTCCGCAACCCACTTAATGCTTCCCTGATTGTGGAACTCCCAACGTCGAAGCTTTTCGCCAGCTTTTCGACTGAATCTAATTTATCACCTGGTTTTAATTCACCAGTTTTAATTAACTCAATGATTGAGTCAGCAACTTGTTCATAAACCTTTTTTGCTTGTACTCGTTTATATGGCATATCCTTCATCTCCCATCTATTCCTTTTTATTATACAGAGAATTTAGCTCTCCGAAAGATAGTGGGACCTTTTGGCAGCTTAAAGCAAGTTTAAGAAGATAAAACCAGACACTCCCGCAAGAATTCCATACAGAATCGCAGGCGCCAATGTCTTACGAATGATTTCCCCTTCTTTACCGGACACCCCAACAACTGCACTCGCCGCGACGACATTATGCACACAAATCATGTTTCCTGCAGCTGCCCCAATGAGCTGGACTGCCAGCACGATATTCGACTCCAGGCCAACGGCATCCGCGACATTGAATTGGATTGGCGAAAATGTCAGCGTCGAAACCGTTGCACTTCCAGTAATGAACGCTCCTAACTCACCAAGGAATGGAGCAACGAAGATCCAGACCGAGCCAAGCGAGCCAGCAAAAGATTCGGCAATATACTGCGGCATACTGACCAGTTCATTGAGATTCAATCCCGAGTTAACAAATACTTGAACCATGGAAAGCGTCGCAATCAAGGCAATCGATGTCATTTTCATCGTCGACAACGACTCTTTCGACGCATTGGTAAAGGTCTGGTACGACTTTCGCTGGAATAAGAACGCTAAAACCGCCGCCGCAGTAAGGATTGTTCCTGGAGAATATAAGAATTCCCAGGCCGACGTCACGCCCTCTACTCCTAAAATATTGCGCCAGGTGAAGTCAATCGCTGTCCGCGTAAACTCTTTCAGCGCCGGAACAATTCGTGTGAGCAGCAATAAAAGGACGACGACAACATATGGCGACCAAGCTGTGACAATGCTCATCTTTGACTTTTCCGTCGAAACAACAAAGTCTTTTCGCATCGCAGCTTTCCATTCTGTTTTTGGAAGCAAGAAGCCTTTTTTCGCGGTCAATGTCGCCACCGCCAGGGTGATGAGCGCTGCAAGAATCGAAACAAACTCATGCCCGAAAAGGCTAGCTACCAGTAACGCACTGCCTGTGTAAATAAATCCAATCATCAGTGTCCATGGAAGCATCGGCAACGCATCCTTGATACCGCTTCCAAAAAACACTGTTAAAACCACCATTAAAATGAATGGAATGAACGAACCCGCTAGTAAATCAAGACTCGTCACCGTAACGGCAATATCATGGAAAAACGGAGTGTCAGCACCTGGAATATTGCTTAATCCCACTGCCACCGGTGTTCCCACCGCTCCAAACATGACCGCTGTACTGTCAGCAATCAAAGCAATCGTCGCAGCCGCGATCGGCTGGAACCCTAGAGCCAGCATTAACGGTCCGGTAACCATCGCCGGTGTCCCAAAGCCTGCTGCACCTTCAATCAGCGACCCAAATAAAAAGGCAACGATAATGACCTGCACCCGCATGTCACCAGAAATACTTTGAAAGCCCTGGTTAATCCGCACAACCGCTCCCGTATTTCGAAGCGTGTTCAACAACACCAAAGCACCAAATAAAATCCATAGAATAGTCAGCGTTTTATGTACCCCTTGAAAAATCGATGCCAACACCACTTGTCCTTCCATCCCCCAAGTAGTAAGCGCTAACAAAATGACGATAAGTGAACTCAAAGCCATCCCCTTTGCTGCCGGCATCCGCATAATCACAAGGAATAAAAACGGAGCGATAATCGCACTTAACGCAATCAGCAATAACATTTGATCCCTTCCCCCTAGTTGCTCATAAGCTTGATAGTTTCATAGTTTTTAAAGTATTTCATTTTACAATGCACGACAGATATCTGGTCATCAGATGACCTCATTATTTTTTTCACACATTTTAGAAGAATTCAATAACAAAAATCACAAATTGGGCAGAAAGATATGATGTTGCCCCATGAAAATATTAAAATCAGAACATCCCGCTTGAGAAGAAGTAATCATTTCAACAATAAAAATTGCGATTAAACAAAAAAGCATCCCGTAGGATAATTCATTCGTAAGTTCTTGTTCAAAGCGATCTGACTTATGATGGATTCTTGACAGCTTTGCTCTCTTAACCTTCAAACCTGTCACAATAACAGTGTTTTCTTGACAGCTTTGGCCTCTCCTCCCTTAAACCTGTCACAATAACGATGGTTTCTTGACAGCTTTACACTCTTAACCTTTAAACCTGTCATAATAACGGCGGTTTCTTGACAGCTTTGCCCTCTTCTCCCTCAAACCTGTCACAATAACGACGGTTTCTTGGCAGCTTTGCCCCCTTCTCCGTCAAACCTGTCACAATAACGATGGTTTCTTGACAGCTTCAGCCTCTTAACCTTTAAACCTGTCATAATAACAGCGGTTTCTTGACAGCTTTACCCTCTTCTTCCTCTAACCTGTCATAATAACGATGGTTTCTTGACAGCTTTAGCCTCTTAACCTTTAAACCTGTCATAATAACGGCGGTTTCTTGACAGCTTTGCCCTCTTCTCCCTCAAACCTGTCACAATAACAGTGGTTTCTTGACAGCTTTGCCCTCTTAACCTTTAAACCTGTCAAAATAACGTAGGATTCTTGACAGCTTTGCCCTCTTCTCCTTCAATCCTGTCACAATAACGACGGTTTCTTGACAACTTTGCCCCCTTCTCCGTCAAACCTGTCACAATAACGATGGTTTCTTGACAACTTTGCCCTCCTACCCTTGAAACCTGTCACAATAACAGTGTTTTCTTGACAGCTTTAGCCTCTTAACCTTCAAACCTGTCAAAATAACGATGCATTCTTGACAGCTTTGGCCTCTTCTCCGTCAAACCTGTCACAATAACGACGGTTTCTTGACAGCTTTGCCCACTTATCCCTCAATCCTGTCTGAATCAGGCAACCTTTTTCCGACGGCCGGATCTAACCGCTTGCCATGTATTCCTAATCAAACTAAAAAAACAGCTCTCCCTCTATTCCAAAGGAAAGCTGCTTGTCACTTATCACCCAGTATAATAAAACCTCATCGACCTATTGGATAATTCCTTATAGGTCGGAATTTTAACCGGGTCGACATTTCCGCCGCTGATGATGCAACCTACTTTCTTACCGTCAACCGGAACCTTTTTGTATAAAATAGCGGCCAGCCCTGCGGCACCTGCTCCTTCGACCAGCATTTTCTCTCTTTCAAGCATGAACATGATGGCGTGAGCGATTTCTTCATCGGTTACGGTTACGATTTCATCTACATACTTTTCGATGATTGGGTAGGTTATGAGCCCTGGTTCCTTGACCAGTATCCCATCCGCTATGGTGTGAACAGCATGGGGCGACTTCAATTTTCGCCCGGTAAATCTCTGATACGTGGCAGACGCCCCGACTGCCTGAACGCCGATTACCTTAACAGATGGTTTAAAAGCTTTGATAGCGAGTGCCACCCCAGAGATCAATCCGCCACCGCCAATAGGCGCAAAAATGACGTCCAATGCAGCATTTTGCTGCAACATTTCCAATCCAATCGTCCCTTGCCCCGCAATCACCTCTTCATCATCAAATGCATGAACAAAGGTGCTGCCACTCTGATTCATCTCTTCAACCGCTTTTTGATAGGATTCATTGTATGTTTCGCCGGTCAATACGATTTCCGCACCATATCCCTTTGTGGCAGAAGCCTTGGAAAAAGGCGTATGCTTCGGCATGTAAATTTTCGACTTGATGCCTCTTAATGAAGCTGCCAGAGCGACTCCCTGGGCATGATTGCCGGCCGAAGCAGCCAGAATGCCATTTTTCATTTCCTGATCTGACAGCGACAAAATCTTATTCATCGCTCCCCTTAGCTTGAACGAACCCGTCTTTTGCAGATTCTCCATTTTCAAATAGACGTCAGCATTCGTTAAGTAATTTAAAGTCGCACTTTGCTTCAAAGGAGTCTGATGCACTTTACCCTTCAGCTTTTCCATCGCTTCCTCGATCTGAACGTTCTTTAACAAATTCCCAATATGCTCACCTCAAAATGATTATTTAACTAATTCCCTCTTTTGCTTTTGCTGGACGAATGGCATCATCTTTCTCAGCTCTTTGCCAACCTCTTCGATCGGATGCTGATTTTCCCGTTCGTTAATCGCGTTGAACTCAGCCCGGTCACTTTGATTTTCCAGCATCCAGCCTTTCGCAAAACTGCCTGATTGAATATCCTCCAGCACTTCCTTCATGCGCGCCTTTGTTTCTTCATTAATAACACGCGGACCGGATACAAAATCTCCCCATTGAGCTGTATCCGAAATCGAATGCCGCATGCCTTCCAGCCCTTGTTCATACATGAGATCCACGATCAATTTCAGCTCATGCATGCACTCGAAATAGGCGACTTCTTTTTGGTACCCAGCTTCCACCAGCGTCTCAAAGCCGGCTTTGACAAGTGAGGTCAAGCCACCGCATAAGACGGCCTGTTCACCGAAAAGATCAGTTTCCGTTTCTTCCTGAAAATTCGTTTCCAGCACTCCGGCCCTCGCAGCTCCCACACCTTTTGCATAAGCCAATGCCAGCTCCTTCGCCTGGCCAGTCACATCCTGGTGCACCCCAATTAGCGCCGGGACTCCTGCTCCTTCTTCATACGTTCTCCGTACCAAGTGCCCTGGCCCTTTTGGCGCCACTAAAAATACATCCACATCTTCAGGCGGCTCAACTTGATGAAAATGAACATTGAACCCGTGGGCAAACGCAAGTGCTTTGCCAGCAGTTAAAGCTGGTTTGATTTCTGATTCATAAACTGCCGGCTGCTTCTCATCTGGCAATAACACCATGACCACATCCGCCGCTTCGCAAGCTTCCCTGACAGACAATACCCGGAATCCATCCTCCTCAGCCTGTGCCCATGATTTGCCCTGCCGCAATCCGACAACAACCTGATGTCCGCTATCCCGTAAATTTTGCGCATGCGCATGCCCTTGTGAGCCATACCCAATGACAGCCACCGTTTTCCCTTTTAAAACTTCTTCATTAACATCTGCTTGATAATAAACCTTTACCATTCCAACTCTCTCCCTTTTTAAAAAAATTAGTTCAAACCAGCAATTCCTTCATCATCGCGAGTTCTCTCTCGATGACACGTTCGTCTGTGACATCCGTGACAAACAGAACATCAACCTGTTTATTCACCTGCTTAACCAGCTGCAAAAACTTATGGTCATCCTCGACCTCGAGAATCACAGACATTTTGGAAACATCCTTCAGCTCCGGGTATGCGACCGCAACTGCAAGGCTCTCAATCCTGTATTGATGCTTGTGGAACATCCCCATAAGCCTGGTGAAAATTCCATTCTGATTATGCACTAATGCTGTGACCATCCGCTTTTTCATGGTTTCACCCCAATCATTTCATGCAGCCCCTTCCCCGGTGCAACCATTGGATAGACCTTTTCCTCAGAATTCACGCGGCAATCAATCAGGACTGGCTCTCGGTCTGTTAAAACTTCACTGAAAACACTCTCTGCTTCGTCAGCACTGCTCACCCTATAAGCCTTTATTCCATAAGATTCTGCAAGCTTGAGGAAATCCGGCTGCAAGGAAAAAACGGAATGCGATAACCTTTTTTCATAGAAGGTTTCCTGCCACTGGCGAACCATTCCAAGTGATCCATTATTGATGATCAGCACTTTTACTGGCAGATTCCATTCTTTTAATAAAATTAATTCCTGCAGTGTCATTTGAAAGCCGCCGTCCCCGACGAGCGATACGACCGTGGCATCTGGTTCTGCCAGCTGTGCACCAATCGCTGCCGGGAAACCGAATCCCATTGTTCCAAGGCCTCCGGATGTGACCCAGCGATCTGGCTGTGAGAAGGAGTAGAATTGGGCAGCCCACATCTGGTGCTGGCCGACATCCGTCGTGACAATCGCATCCCCCTCCGTATATTTGTGCACTAATTCTATTAATTGCTGCGGTGATGGTAATTCTCCGTCATCCGAAAACCAGTACGGATAGTCTTGCTTGTTTTTCTGTAAAAGGTCCAGCCAATCTCGTGAATCCGGTCCAACAACTGTGCGGCTTAAAAGCATCTGTAAAACTGCTTTCGCATCTCCCACGATCGGGAAATGTGTCTCGACATTCTTGCCGATTTCCGCTGGGTCAATGTCTGCATGAGCAACCCTGGCATTCGGAGCAAAGGAATTCAGATTCCCTGTCAGCCGATCATCGAAACGGGCACCGATATTGATCAATAGATCGCATTCATAAAGGGCCATGTTGGCGGTATAACAGCCATGCATACCGGCCATTCCCAAGAACAGCGGATGCTCTGCGGGAAATCCTCCGAGACCTAACAAAGTATGAACAACAGGCAATTGATACTGTTCTGAAAAGACAAGCAATTCTTCCGAAGCCCTTGCATGCAAAACTCCTGCCCCGGCTAAGATGACAGGCTTTCGGGAGTGTTGGAGTGCCTCAAGCAGGCTGTCTACCTGCAATGGATTAGGATTTACGGTTGGCCGATATCCCGGAAGTTTCACCTCAGCTTCTGGTAAAAAAGAAGTCTGAAGTGCTGTAAGGTCTTTCGGTATATCGACTAATACAGGTCCAGGCCGTCCAGTTGTCGCCAGATGGAAGGCTTCCTTCACGATTCTCGGCAGATCCTCTACCCTTCTCACCTGGTAATTCTGCTTTGTGATCGGCGCTGTCATCCCAACGATATCTGCTTCTTGAAAGGCATCTGTTCCGATAACCTGCGAAGCAACCTGGCCTGTAAAAATAACAAGCGGCAATGAATCCATCATCGCATCGGCGATTCCTGTGACAACATTGGTTGCGCCGGGTCCCGAGGTAGCGATCACGACCCCGGGCTTTCCCGAAACCCGCGCATAGCCTTCCGCCGCGTGGATGGCTCCTTGTTCATGTCGCGCCAGAACGTGCTTGATTGGCGACCGGTACAATGCATCGTAAATGCCCAAAACCGCTCCGCCAGGATAGCCAAACAACAGCTCAACACCCTCCTGTTTCAGGGCCTGAATGAAGAGATCCGCCCCATTCATATTCAATTTTTCTGTTTCTACCGTTACCATTGGCTCTTCTACTGTCATCCCAATTTCCTCCTTTTCTTCCTATTGATTCATCAACAAAGGGCAAACAAAAAAGCCATCCACCCCACACAAAAATCAAATTTGTGCAGGGGTGAAAGGCTTATAGCATTCCACGGTACCACCCTCGTTTGCTGCATCTCTTGCGAAGCACAGCCTTTTAAGGCATCTCAGGTCGCTTTTTTTAAAAAAAGACTCTGAACTGTCTCGTTTTTGCTAACGAGTATACCCGTGTATACCCGGCTGTCCCTACTGATATTTCAGAACAGCACTCAGAGGGGATGAAGGAATTGGCGTATTGCTGGCTTCCAGCGCGACCAGCTCTCTGTGAATACGGTATCCAATTCCTTAAAACCTCGTCATCGAGTTATCTATTAAATTTTTAAAATTCCTTAACCTCGTCATCGAGTTATCTATTAAATTTTCAGGATGCCACCCGTGCTCGCTGAGGTGACCAACTTCGAATAGCGAGCCAAGTATCCTTTCTTGATTTTCGGCTCCGGCTGTTTCCATTGGGCTTTACGATCATTTAATTCTGCTTCAGGAACCTCCAAGGTAATGGTTCTTTCCTCTAAATCAATGAAAATAGTATCTCCATTTTCCACAAACGCGATCGGCCCTCCCTCAGCCGCTTCCGGTGAAATATGGCCGATGGAAATTCCCCTTGAGGCTCCTGAGAATCTACCATCCGTAATCAGGGCGACCTTCTTTTCAAGTCCTCTTCCGGCAATGGCGGCTGTTGGTGCAAGCATTTCCGGCATTCCTGGACCACCTTTTGGCCCCTCATAGCGGATGACGACTACATGCCCCTCACGTACATCGCCACTTTCGATTCCATCCAAAGCCTCATCCTGAGATTCATAGACGATCGCTTCACCTTTAAAAGTCTTGATTGAAGGGTCCACCGCTCCTACCTTGATGACACCCCCATCTGGTGCGATATTTCCGAACAAAATCGATAATCCGCCGACAGGGCTATAAGCCGTCTCCTTGTTGCGAATCACGTCACCATTTAATACCTCCGCATCCTTTACATTTTCGTAAAGTGATTTACCAGTAATGGTGATCCGGTCCGGGTGAACAGCTCCTTCCATTTCACAAAGCTGTTTGATAATCGCGCTGACACCGCCGGCATTATGGACATCCTGCATCGAATAATGGGAAGCCGGGCTGATTTTAGACAAATAAGGAATTCGTTTTGCCACTTCATTAATCCGGCTCAAATCATAGTCAATTTCCGCTTCGTTTGCGATCGCCAGCGTGTGGAGCACCGTATTCGTCGACCCGCCCATTGCCATATCGAGCGCAAAAGCATCATCAATCGTTTCCTTGGTGATAATGTCTCTTGGCTTAATATCCTTTTTTACCAATTCGACCAAATGACGAGCTGCTTCATAGATTAATTTATGGCGCTCCTCTGAGGTCGCAACCAGCGTGCCGTTACCTGGCAGCGCGACTCCCAGCATTTCCATAAGTGAATTCATCGAATTGGCCGTGAACATGCCCGAACAAGAGCCGCAGGTTGGACATGCATTCTTTTCGATATCCAGCAATTCCTCTTCAGACATTCTCCCAGATTGATAGGCGCCGACGCCTTCAAATACGGACACCAGCGATAAAGGCTGTCCAGTGCTGGAAACACCCGCCTCCATTGGGCCACCCGAAACAAATACAGAAGGAACATTCGTCCGCACTGCCGCCATCAGCATCCCTGGAGTGATCTTGTCGCAGTTTGGGATGTAGAAAACTCCATCGAACCAGTGCGCATTAATCACGGTTTCAGCCGAATCGGCGATCAGCTCCCGGCTTGGCAGCGAATATCTCATGCCGATATGCCCCATCGCAATCCCATCATCAACGCCGATTGTATTGAACTCGAACGGAATCCCGCCCGCCTCTCTGATTGCGTCCTTGACGACATCCGCGAACTGCCTCAGATGGACATGGCCCGGAATAATATCAATATATGAATTACAAACGCCAATAAAAGGCTTTTCAAGATCCTCTAATTTCACCCCAGTAGCATAAAGCAAGCTTCTATGCGGAGCCCGGTCAACTCCCTTTTTAATCATGTCACTGCGCATACGAAATCCCCCCAGTTTTATTCTTTATACACCCTGCTGTTCATAGACTTTGACTCCGTCTTCAACGACGGTTTTTCTGAACTCTTTTAAAAGTTGATTGGTGACTGCACCTGGTTTGCCCTCACCGATTGTTCGGCCATCCACCTTCACAACCGCAATGACCTCTGCCGCCGTTCCCGTTAAAAAGACTTCATCGGCCACATAGACATCATGCCTTGTGAAAACTTCCTCTCTCATTGAGAATCCAAGATTATGAGCAATTTCCATGATCGCATTTCTGGTGATTCCCTCCAGCGCTCCTACATACCCGGGAGGCGTCAGGATCTCGCCATTTTTCACGATAAAAACATTATCCGCAGAGCCTTCCGCCACATAGCCTTGATCATTCAGCATGAGCGCTTCGTTGACACCAGATAAACCAGCCTCGATCCGAACAAGGATATTATTTAAGTAGTTCAGTGACTTCACTTTCGGTGAAAGCACATCCGAGCGATTCCGTCTCGTCGCTACCGTGACAATCTCGATCCCCGATTCATATAGTTCTTTCGGGAAAAGTGCAAGCTCTTCCGCGATAATGATGACTTGCGGCCGGGCACAGGATGATGGATCAAGTCCCAAGTTCCCCACCCCTCTCGAGACAACCACGCGAATATAAGCATTCAGTAGGTCATTCACTCTCAAGGTCTCTACCACAAGGTCGCTTAATTCCTGCTTACTGTAAGGAATGGATAACATAATGGACTTCGCCGAATCATAAAGCCGATCAACATGCTCCTGAAGCCGGAAGACATTGCCTTCATACACCCGAATTCCTTCGAAAACGCCATCTCCGTATAGAAAACCATGATCATACACTGACACAACAGCGTCTTTCTTACTGACAAACTGGCCATTCAAAAAGATCAATTGCTCCTTCATCATCCATTCCTCATTTCCATATGTGTTAATGAATTTTTTTGAAAAATAAAAAAACTCGCCCCTAAAATAGGGACGAGTTTAGCTCGCGATACCACCCTAGTTCCGTTCATGGATAGAAAAATCCACTTATACGGCACTCAATCAACGTACAATCATACGCGTTCCTTTTAACGGCGGACCACCCGGCAATACTTACTGAAAAAGTTCAGCATTGCATCTCGGAGATGATTTTCGGATCAGTTCTGAACATCGGCTTGCACCATTTACCGACTCTCTGTAGAACAGGGCACTCATCTTACTCTTCTCGTCATCGATTTTATTTTCGGAAAATTATTAATTATAAAATTATCAGCTGGCAAATGATTTGTCAAACTATTTTTAATGTTTTTTTAACAATTAATAATTTTTAGGTAATAGTACCTGAGGAAAACTTGACAATACTTTTAGCGGTTCTAAGTTCATTTTCCAGACGATGGTTTCTTGTCCACCATATATATCTTTAAAGCATTTGGAGCATTATTTATCTTTTAAAAATAGAGGGATTTGAAGGCCCTGTGAAGAATTTAAAGGGCAAGATTATCGTTTGTACCCGGTGTGCAAGATCATTACGGCATACCGCTTAATTTCTACTTTTTTGTGGAGGTTTTTTATTATGTTTACAGTCGATCATTATATTGGTTCTATTAATGCCAACCTTGAGACACAATCTGATTTGTTAGTAAGAAATCTCAAAAACATCTTTTCATACAATTTTTCATCTGATATAGATTTATTGGATTTCTCTGCTTTCATTGAACCAACGAGGTTCGAGTTATCAATAACAATGTTCTCAATGGATAAAGAAGGCAATGAAGTTTTCGATGAAGGAAATGACCCAACGTTTTTTGGTGGTAGTGAGGAGACACTTCCAGCAGTCGAATATCATCAGATGAACGACAGTCAATTAGATGATTTTTTTGAGTTTTATGAGCAAAATGAAGAGACATTAGTTCCATACGAGCAAAAGGTTTTTACAGAATGGTTTAGACAATGTTGGGAAAAAGCAGGCGGAACTTCATTGAAATTACCATCGTATTTCATTTTTCACGAGGATTATAAATCATATGATTTGAAGAATAATAAATGGGTTGATGATGAAGAAAAATGGTCATAAATATCGAAGAATGCCTATATTCCAAGGCATTCTTTTGTTTACCACTAGTTTTCTGCGGCTGAGAATGGAAGAGTACTCGTACTGAACGATAAGTACTTAAAAATGAAATAGCGGTTTATAAAACTTATAATGCCACGTTCCTACAAAGTTAATCCTGGAATTCAGACAGTCCAATTTCGGAACCATTCTCGTCGTAAAAAGTCAGTTCAGCTGGAAATGGTTGCTCTGTATTTTCGGGAAATTTTTCAAAGGCTATAAATCTCTCTTCGCCTTTTACATTAGATTCAAAACTATACTCCCCTGAATACAATTCTGCTTCGATATGGTCGATTTTCAATTGTGGATTTTTTCCAATCAAGATCCCATACATTCCTTTGTTTGTTTTAATTTTTTGATAGGATACGATATTGGTTCCATAACCAGAATGGTCAATTTTATATTTTCCATTCAACCCCTTAATCAGATGAGCATAGCCCATCTCACCGTTATCGGTTTGGAACAGAACGATGTACGAGTTGGTATCATCTAACTGAACAGACTTAATGACCTCTGGGTTTATACTGCCTGAATCCCGATTACTCCATTCCTGCAAACCTGTTTGAATAGCAGCTGGGTTATCTTCGATTGGATATTGATTAGAGTAATAGATCCCATAGCCAATCGCCATAACTGCAACAAATATAACCAAATACCCTGCTTTTTTCATACTATCCCCCCTAAACAAGACTCACTTTCATCTTAACATAGTGGAGAAAAATGCAGCTCCAATCCCATTTTGTGAGACAAGAGTACCGTCCCATGTCTCTTTAGCCCGTCTCCTGATCGCTCCTTAATTGTGTATAAATTTGCTGATAGGCTGACGCCTCGTTGACCATGCCTTTCTGCTGATACATTTTGCACAGCTGCCTGACCGGAGCTGGGTCAGCCGGGTTGAGCTCCATTTCCCAGAAGAAACATTCGATTGCTTGATCATATTGATTGAAATCTGCGTAAAATTGCCCCAATTCCATCATTCTGTCAGGATTCTCCAAAAGAGCGGCCATTTTATTGATTTTGCGCATGGTGAGGGAATGTGGAAAATGCTTCTGAATAGGCTTCAGTTTTTCACAGACTACTTTCAAGTCATGCCCCTCCATTAGCTTTGCTGCAAGCTGGAGAATTCTTTGTTCAGATTGCTTCGGGTCATTTTCCTGGGAAGCTTGTTGATGGAGAAGCAAAAACTCATCCAAGTGAGAAGAGACAAATTCAGCATCAACCTGCTTCCAAATTTCATTAAGAATCTGATGAAACTCTGCAGGCAGATCCTCTATGAAGGGGAATAAATAAACGGCCGCTTTCTCATATTGCCCTTCTCTCATCAATCCTTCAATGAAAGTTCGAGCTTCCGGTACCCATTTATAAGGATTTATTTTTGCATAGGATAGGATTAGAATCCAATTCTCGAGCGGGATGTACTTCAAGGCCAACTCTGTTTGGCTCTTAACGGACTCAGAAGTAAGATTCCCTTTGTCATCCATCCAAAGCAGCAGCCCTTCTGCATACCGTTCTTCGTTTTTTAATATCTTTTCGAGCATTTGAAAATGTTCACTGTTTTTTCGATTCATAAAGCAATGGAACTCTGCAAATAAGGGGTCCTTCTTTTGGATTGCCGGTAAAGATGAAGTTGTGTAAAAACTGGAATATGAGCTGTATTCCCGGGAATGGAGGAGATCACTGATTTTTTCCAAAGAAGGAGATAAGTCGGACAAAAGATGGACCGATTGATAGGCTTTGGAAAAACTGCCGTTTCTTCTGTAGTGGAAGAAGATATTTTCGATTGGTTTGGCGAGCTGTTCTGGTGAGAAAAACGAGTCGAGTGCTGCGGCAATACATGGTATTTCAAGGAGGGAATAGTTGCGCTGGAGATGATGGAAGAGCTTGTTTTTAACTGGTATGGTTAAAGCTGTGGCGGGAATGAGTACAGGCAAAAGCGGGTGCTTTTGGTCTAAGACGATTCCTTCATTCAGCACTTTATCAATAAATGAACCTTTTTCAACCTTGTCAAGTTGATCACCATAGATAAGGGCATTTTTGTAAAAAATCAAATAGTATTTTTCGGTTAATTCCGTTTGGACCTCTGCGACCATGAATCTGGCGAAGATCGCTGCCCGCACAACTTCTCCATTTACCATAGCCCTATTAGATTTGAACGATATTTTTGTCGGCATTGTTAGTTCATTTTTCATGAAAAATTGAGCCTCCTATTGAATCGTATATTGTTTTCTATAGTTTCATTATACGTTACCCTTTTTAAAAAAGCGACGAAGCGGGACAGAGGGACGGTTCTGTTGTCCCACTCAATCAGCAGAACAACCTTCGAATGTATTCCACAATATCTTGCCATTACAGAACAAAAAGCGCAAGCGCCTCGTTCAGCCCCGACAAGCGCTGGAGGGCCGCCCAATGAAGTCGTTCTTTGACTTCAATGGGCGGATCGAAGCGACTCGAGGGGCTAGGCGCTGGAGCTGGATTAAGAAAACCACATGCAGTTATCCACACCTAAATAATTTTATAATTTCCTTAACAATAAAAAAAGCATTCCTAAGGATACTTATTTATATATTTTAAGCGGTTCAATGTTGATCTTTAAGACTACGGTTGCGGGATCATGAACCATATTTATTTTATCCACCACATATTCTTTCTTGTAGATCGTGACAGTATTACTAGCCCTCAAAGCAGCAACATACTGTTCCCAATGCTTTACATTGGCACTTAAGAGACACTTGTCTTTCAGATAATAATCGACTCTGTTTGGAGCTCGGTTCAATTCTACACCTCCCCTTTTGATAGAGTTTATGAATCATATTATCTAATCATGACAAGCTGTTCACCGTTTCATCAGCTAAAAAGAAAAATCCATCTACTTATACAAGATGGATTTTGGTTTGCCTGGTATAAATTGATTCAAGGAACAAGAGACCTTGCAATTGAGCTACAACCCACCACAGTTTGGCGAATTGTTTTGATCTCCCTCCATGTAATCCATGCCTTTTTCAACTGCTTCCAGTCCATTGTCTGTTTGACTGATTTCCAGTAACTCTTCGTTTTGGACATTGTTTATATTTTGAAAATCCTTATGTGCTTTTTTGTTATCTTTCATTCGTTTGCCTCCAAAGTTTATTTTGTAGTATTCACTCGGAGGTGTATGGTTATTCGAATTCAGGTAAGTCAATGAGACGACACCCACACTAAAACACCTTGATCAAGAATTAGATTAAGGTGTTTTACTTTTATATCGTTCTAAGAAGAGTGTCACGTTTTCTTGTTCAAATCCTTTTAACAATTAGATCGTTTATATAAAAAGGCAAGAGAAACTAATTCCCTTGCCTGAATGATTTCATTTATCCTCTTTTTCTAAAAGAAATAACCAATGCTAATAATCCTGCAATGAAAGCAGCGATAGAAAGGTAAAGCGGTACGTTGTTCGTTGCTGTTTTTGCTTCCACGTCATTTTCGAGGTCTCCAGCAGCAGTGTGGTCATTGGAAGATTCAGCTGATGTTCCTCCATGCCCATGACCCGATCCATCTGCTGGATTTACTACTGTAAAAGAAGCCGGCTTGTCTGCATCAGGTGCGCCAACCCATTCAACTACACTGCCATCGCTGTAGGTTTGATAGGCTTTCCAAATAATCTCTGTCGCTTCATCGTCAACTTTTCCTTGGATGTTAAATTGAACGAATTCGCTTTCTGTTAACCCTTTTCCTTCGGTTGTCCACGTAGCACTCGTGATTTTTCCAGTGTCATCTTTTTGAACCTCGTATGACCAGCCTGGCTTCGCTTCAAAGCGGGTGATATTCACTTCTTCAGGGAATTTCACTTCCACTTTCGTTGTTTGAACATCTTGACTTTCAGAAGGAACTCGGACAGTGAATACTTCATATTTCCCCTGTGAAGTTTCCTGTGGCTGAACGGTTACATGCGCGCTTGCCACACCAACAAAAAGAGTGACAGCACCAATCATCGATATGGTTAATGTTAAAAGTTTTTTCATTGTAAAATCTCCTATATTTTTGGCTCTGTTAAACTGGTCTGTTGATTTCCGCTCCAGGCGCTTCGCTTTCCAGTACAATCAACAGGTGCTTAAAGTCAACATTGTCCTTTAACAATTTTTAATAAACAATAAAATCCTTATGAAATACCTTCTCATTGTCCTCTGAATCTACTATTCGAAGTTGTAAGGTCCAGTTTCCTTCAATAGGAAGATACGAACCATTGATCTTGAATTGAACATTCTTGGACTGTTGAATTTCGGAAAAAGGAACTTGGATCGGTTCGATTTCAAGGTTATCTTTATAGATTAAAAATAGCTCAATCCGTTTAATCTCTAAGTCTTCTTTAAGCGAATTTGCTGTAACTTTGAAATGATTGTATCCGGGAGTCCTTGGTGAGATCAAGGTTGTAAATTCAAGGTATTGGTCCTGGTTTTCCCATTCCAATGGCTCATTTTCCGGGAGTGGGTTCAAGAAAGTGATGACACCGACAATCCCTAAAATGATAATCATCAAACTGAAGTCAAATTTCACCAATCTGCCGATAGAGTCTTCTTTCTTCTTTTTCAACTTATAGCGTAAAATTGCCCCAATCACGAATACCAGCAGAACTAAGAAAACTTTCACCAGAAGCAGTTTTCCCCATAGTGCATGAAGCAGATACTCGAGTTCTGGCAAGAAGATTAAAGTGTAAGCTGAGCC
The DNA here is from genome assembly GCF_018613315.1 of Bacillus sp. ISL-37. GTDB lineage: Bacteria > Bacillota > Bacilli > Bacillales > Cytobacillaceae > Mesobacillus. The sequence goes on from NZ_JAGGQL010000028.1 coordinate 81,045, forward strand.
CGTTAAAAACAGCATGACCATACTGATTAAGGCAAATTGCGAAAAGAAGGGAAGGAATTGCCTAATGTGTTCCTTCTGCTTTTTCCAGTAAGTTAGGATGTACAACAGGCCGCCTGCCCAAACGGCGGCTGAAAGTAAATGGATGAAAGCCAGTTCAAGTGACATGGAGCGGATTTCCGATTCAAATGCTGCAGCATGTCCGTTAAAACTCTTTGCCGTCAGGATCAAAAACACCCACACTAAATCGATCCATTTATAACGTAGTAAGATGAAAAAACCTAATAGAGATAAAAGCACAGAAGCGACCAAAGATATACCTACTGTTGTACCTGTTAAAAGTGATACGACTTCGGTTAATGTCCTGCGATCAAGTAATTCTAAGAGTTGGAGTGATGCCACTCCCACAGCTGTGATGAACAGTGCAATTTGTAATTGAAAGGCCCGCTTTCTGAAGGTTGGCTTCATCTCTTCTTTTAAAGAGTAGATGGTCCCCCATACAATCCAGCCAGTTGTCAGGACTAGCGCCATAAAAAAGAGCATCCTTACCACCGACTTGATAGCAGTTGCACCAGCTGAGCTCTTTTGCGTTTCTAAAACTTGCTTGTTGATATCCCTTTGGAAGACCGTTTCTTCCCCTACGGAGATGACATAGGCACTCCTGATCGGGTGGCCATCCGCTGAAATCACATTATAGGATATAACATAATTTCCGTCAGGCAAGTCAGGCAAAGGTTGCTTAATGGTTGTTTGATCCTGGCTCATCTCCGGTTTTGCATTGACGATTCTTTCCCCATTTTCATTAAAAACCTTAATCGAATAGAGCTCGTCTTCAAGTCGTTCATCGAATATCAGAACAACCTCTTTCGGAGATTCTTTCAATTCACTATCAGGGGCAGGATCAGCCTTCTCTAACGTCGCATGAGCAAAGACTTCTTGCGGAATCATTAAAATAAAAATAAGAGAACATAGAACGAAAAAATTACTAATGAAAGTTCGCTTGCTAATTATAAATATCACCTGCCTCTATCAAAATCCACATACCCAATAGTGTATCACTTGATACTATACACTATCAATACAAGGTTTATGGTAAAAACGCGGGGACCGGGACATAGGGACGGTTCTGCTGTCTCAATAATTTACATATATTAACTTATTATTCCCTGGCCCTCCTCCTTTTCCGCACGCAAAAAGGAAGCACAGGGTACGTCCCCATGCTCCCGCTAAAAAGCGACCTTGTCCTTTTGTCACTCAAAATGACGTGAGGATAGAGGGAAGTTCAAACGTCTCTAGCATTTCCGTTTTTCACAATTTCTCAAGGCTCGAGAACCGTCTTTTTGTCTACGCTTGAGCAGCACTCTACTAATCACGAAAATAACTCTTACCTTCTTCTTCCCTCTCTTAAAAAATTTACATTTATTAACAAAACTTCATCATCTTGTGTTAATCTAATTTTATGGATTAATGAAGCGACAACTTCGAAGGAAAACAATCTACTACTATAAGTATTCGCTTAAACTTATCCCCCAACAAAAGCATGAGTTAGAAAGAGACTTTAAAGAGTTAATAGAAAAATGGGTTGAAAAAACCACCGTGGATGATTCGACTCAGGAATTTGGTATTGGGGTGAAAATTGTTTCAACTGTTCCAACTAAAAGGACTGGGGGTTGATGGTGTGGGGATATTTTCAAATAGAAATTTCACTTTTATGTTCTTAGGCAGAATTATTACTAACTTTGGTGACAGTTTGTATACGGTCGCTGCAATGTGGCTTGTCTATGATTTAGGCGGCTCGACTTTCTATACCGGAATAGCTGGCTTTCTAACGATTTTCCCACGATTTATACAGTTCTTATCTGGCCCGCTCATTGATAAAATACCCATTCGAAAATTGTTGCTTTTTACTCAGGTAGTTCAAGCCATCCTTTTGCTGCTCATTCCTTTTGCCTCTTACACCGGAGTTCTGAGTGTGGGGCTGGTGCTGTTGATTTCGCCGATTCTTACTACATTGAATATGCTTGTCTATCCTGCACAAGTCGCCGCTTTACCCAAGTTTGTAGAGGACAAAGACCTCTCCAAAGCCAACTCGCTGTTTGCAGTTGCCTATCAAGGCATAGAGATTGGTTCTAATGCCATTGCGGGAATATTGATTGTCTCCATCGGTGCTGTTTCAATATATCTTCTGGATTCTGTTATGTTTATGGTCGGAGCTTTGTTCTTTTCCTTTATCCGCATTTATGAGAAATCGGAAAAGTTATTCAAAAATGAAGAAGCCTCTTTTAAGAACATTTTAGGAAAATACAATGATGAGTTAAAAGAAGGGGTTGCAATCTTATTCGGAAATAAGTTTTCACGGTTACTAATTGGAGTAATAGTTATTAACCTTGTCGGCGGTGCGACTTTTGTAGTTCTTCCGGAATTTAGCGAAAGTATGGGTGGCGCTAAAATCTTTGGTTTCTTGCTGATGGCGCAAGCAATAGGGAGTTTAGCGGGTGCTTTATCAGCACCATACTTAAAACTGGATCAATTCGGAATTGGCAAGGTGTTTTCAGTTGCTTTTTTACTTAGTGGGATTACCTGGGCTTTATCTGTCTTTATCCCTTTCACATCACTAATGATCATCATTTATGGATTAGCCTGGTTCCCAGGAGGAGTAACGAACATTCTTATCAATACCGCCATTCAAAAAGGAATTCCCAAACATCTTTTAGGCAGGGTTTTCTCCGCAGCCTTTAGCATTAGTGGGATTGCCATGCCGGTTGGTTCTTTAATAGGTGGAAGTTTAGGGGTCATAATCGGTAGTTTTTACGTTATTTGTTTTAGTGGTCTAATTGTTTTGGGAGTGGGTATTTTTTGGCTATTCGATAAAACGACACAAAGCCTTCCAAATCAAAATGATATTGATGAAGAGACGTTTATTACAGCTACTCCAAGAACTAAAGCAAATTAGTTAAAGGGACAGAGGGACGGTTTTGACGTTTCAATAATTTACATATATTAACTTGTTTTGAGCCGAGAAATTTTCTCCCTGGCTTTACCTCCATGCAAAAAGAAGCACAGGGTACGTCCCCATGCTCCTATGATAGACTTTTTGATTTAAAGTAGATTATTTCAGGGTCACCTTCATCCAAGTTTTCGACTATACCACTCTCGACAAATCCATTCGCTTTAAATACTTTCTGCATGCTTTCGTTAGAACGATTTGTAGAGGAGAAAATTTTATCAGTAGGAGCAGTACGAACCAAATAATTCATCATTTGACTTGCATACCCCTTTCGTCTCTTTGCGGGAGACACAATAATCAAGGATATAAAAGTACATTCAAAAAATTGAGTATCATATATTAAAAATCCAGCAACATCCTCATTTTCATTTACTAGAATACAACGTCCTTGCTTAATGGCTTTCTCAATAATATCTTTTCTGCTCATATTCCCTATAACTTGACGGTCTACTTGTACAATCGCGTTTAAATCCGTTATCTGTGCCTCTACTATATTCACAATAATTCCCCTTTTAAAAGATCCTTCTTTAAATAGAAATGCTTGAATTCTCTTCCCACATTGTCCAATGTACCGTAAACGGTATAACCGTTACTTTGATAAAAATCCAGCGCCTGAAAGCTCAGAGTATCCACCTTTATAAAATCACATTCGCTCTCTATAGCGATTTGTTCCATTTCTACTAACAATTTAGTTCCATATCCTAAGCCACGGAGATCTTCATCGATCATAAGCGTATGTATTTCCAGCCAGTTCCAACATATCTCTCCTAAAATGCCTCCACGAACATTCTCATTCTCATCTAGTAAAATGAGATTCACTTCCCGGTATCTTCCTCTTAAATCTTCAGGAAAATGTCTTAAATTATATTCATAAAGTTTGTGATTAACATGGCTTTTATTACTTTCGTTTACCTCATTGGCAATGCGGAATTTCATATTGCACCTCTCCCTAAAAACTTTGAATCATTAATGTATAAATTGATGCTTTATTGTACAAATTTAACAGCTAATGGAACACCAGCTAGTTTCCTGCATATAAATTTTAACATAAATTTCCTTTACGGTTTGTTTGCTTCTAAAAGGTACAGCGGGACGATTCTGCCGTCTCATGATTCTACATACCTAACTTCCTATCAACCGAAGAATCTTCTCTTTGATAAAAAAGAGAGCACAGGGTACGTCCCCATGCTCCCGCTTCCATCTAGAATAAGGCACTTTTCTCAACCGGAAGTTTCATCAATCCAGACTCCGTATCAAACTCTGCACCTTTTTGAAGCACTCCATTAATGTGCACTTTCAAATCTTGATCGGCTCCATGTATGACAAAACTCAACTGCTCCCATTCAGGCTCATACTGATTGTGTAAAACATCCAACGAGACCTCCAGGGAGTCTGCTGTTTTTTTGCTGTCGATACGCACTTGAAGGAATTTTCCCTGCTGATAGTCAAAGGTTTTGCCGTCGTCTTCATAATAGACGAACTGGCTCAATCCTTTTTCTGAAGGATATAAATGAACCTTGATTTCAGACTCCTTTTCCTCAGTAGAACTTTTCACAGAACCATGGATCAGCGTCGCACTTTCTTTAACGAAAATCGGCATCGTCGCCATGTCGGCTTCAACTAGGTGATGCTTTCCGCCCTTTAGTTTTTCATCTGTCCAATAGTTCACCCAGCTGCCCTCAGGCAAGTAAACAACCCTGTGGTAGGTGTCGGGCTTCATGATCGGCGCGACAATCACATCGGAACCAATCATGAATTGATCAGAAAGGTTAAAGGTATGTTGATCCTCTGGATATTCAAACACCAGCGGGCGCATGACCGGAGCTCCAGTCAGGCTGGCTTCACGAAATAATGTATACAAATAAGGCAGCCAAACATACCGCTCTTGAATGTACTTCCTGATGATTTTTTCATATTCCTCACCGAATGACCATGGTTCCTGGCGGATCGATTCGAGTACACTATGATTCCGGAAATATGGAGTGAACATGCCTACCTGTGTCCAGCGTGTAAGCAGCTGCCCTGTTGTATCATGCGCGAAACCGCCGACATCAGGGCCGCAGAACGGAACACCTGACATCCCGAGATTCATGCACATTGGAAGCGACATCTGCAAGTGTTCCCAGAAGCTGCGGTTATCCCCGGTCCAAACCGTACTATAACGCTGCACTCCAGCAAAACCAGCCCTCGTCAGTAAAAATGGCCGTTTACCATCCAGCTGTGCCTTCATTCCCTCATATGTCGCCTCACCCATCAGCAGTCCATACAGATTATGCAGTTCACGATGTGTCTTAGGGTTGCCATCATTTTTGTGCATGACCTTCAAATCCATCGTTTTCGTTTCGTTAAAAACCGCCGGCTCGTTCATATCATTCCAAATGCCTTCAATCCCCATCTTGGAGTAGAAATGATGCTTTTCACCCCACCATTTACGCACATCCTCGCTCGTAAAATCAGGAAAAGCACTCTTGCCCGGCCAGACATCCCCGAAGTAAATATTCCCCTCAAGATACTTGCAAAAGTAATCCCCGTTCACACCCTCTTGGTAAATAGGATACTCCGGGTCCTCCTTCACACCAGGATCCACAATCGGAATCACGTGAATCCCTTCCTTTTTCAAATCCTCAATCAAACTCTCCGGATTCGGGAACCTCTCTTCATCAAAAGTAAAGACGCGATAACCATCCATATAATGAATGTCCAGATAAATGGCATCAAGCGGAATGTCCCTCTCTTGAAACTCCTTCACAAGCTCCCTCACTTCCTGCTCAGACTCATAGCTATAACGCGATTGATGGTAGCCGAGCGCCCACTTAGGAGGAAGCGGCATCCTTCCGGTGATTTCCGTATACTGCTCCACCACGTCTTTTGGCTTCGGACCTGCAAAAAGATAATAGTCCAGCTGACCGCCTTCTGCCCAGAAAGAATACGTTTCGTTCGATGTCTTCATATCAAATACGCTCTTGAAGGTATTGTCAAAAAACAGCCCATAGGCCATTCCATTGCGAATCGCCATAAAATACGGAATCGACTGATACAGCGCATCAATCTCAGGGTTATGCGGAGCATACACATCCGTGTTCCACATCGTCATCTTTTCTCCCCGCTTGTCCAGGAAGCTCGTTTTCTCCCCAAACCCATAGAAATGATCATCCCGATGCATCTCTTTAAAACAAATAACCTCTTTTTTCGCATTGAATCCCATCCCAGACTCATGATCACGCACGATTGTCCGTCCCTGTTCATCCAGCACCGTAATCCTTATCGGACTTTTATCAATAACCACTATAAGCTTCCCACTTGAAAGCTGGATTTCATCCTCACTTTCGGTAAAAGAAACCTCAACATCTTCTGGATCTTTTACGACCGCGAAACTCGATTTCAATGACGGCCGTTCCTTAGGATTCATGACGACACGCACAATATCATCCCGGTAAAAACGAACCGTCACATAACCATTTTCACAACGTAGATTCAGGTTGTTGCTTTCCAGCTCACTAGAAACAACAGCTCCCACATTGCGGAAAGCTGTTCCTTTGGTCTTACTTTTCATTCCTGGTTGAATCGCAAAGCTAGTATCTTGCATGTATCTGTCCTCCAGACTTGTGGATTACTCATCTCCTGACGAAACCACGAAATGGGACTCTGGAACCTGTCCCACACTCATTTGGATCTATCTTCCTCAATATACCTTATATCATTCTGCATCAGCAAAGGACTCATATGCAAAAAAAGCACAGGGTACGTCCCCACGCTCTTCAGGTAACCTGCTTTTAATACTCATCCCGCTTCAAGAGGTCCTGTTTATACTGAATCACGCTAAGCAGCTTTAATCCCTTTAGATTCGGGATCATGTTTTCCAATTCAGCGAGCACCATTTCCTTCTTCCCATCATGGACCATTTCCTCTAATTCCAATAGCCTTCGATAAAATGGATTCCTCACTTTTTCTTTATAATTTCTATACGATTCACGATCCCCCTGCTCAATTGCAATCCCAGCAAGAGAATACCATTTATACATATTATCCTTTAACCCTCTGGCCATCTCTTCTGCTTCATCATACTGCTCCCTTTTGACAAGCAGGTTCACATGATTCAGCTTTTGATAAAAAGGAGATTTAATTTTATGCAGCCTGTCCTCCGCCTCCTCCAATTCATCATTGAAAAAATAATAATAAAATTGAAATTGCGGTTGCTTCGATTTTTTCATAAAGGTCATGATCTTATCCGGATCCTTCTCAAAAAGAACCGGATAAAAACTCTTCAACATAAAGACTAAGAGAAAAACAAGATTGACCAAAATAAACAGCCATACTGGCGCTTGCATCAAACCTAAAAACAAATCAGCAAAAAATATTACAATAAAGAACCAAAACATTTTTTACTCCCTCTTTTACTTTAATAAATTACGTTTTTCACTCATGTTATATCGGTAAACAGAAAGCGCATTTCAAGTTTCCGGGACATGAGAACCGTCCCTCTGTCCCTTTTCATTTGTATTTGTTCTTCATTTTAAACGGTAGAACCGCCCCTGTATTCAACTAATCCCAGAACTTAAATCGGTTTCCCCGTTCCATTATTCTTTAACTCTTTCTTCCTAATCACAACATGCATAATTGGCAATAGTATGGCTTTTGCTGGAATGCTGATAATTTGAAACATGAAGAAGATGACATAAAGCCAACCTACTCCCTGGCCAGTATATTCGGATTCATTAGTGACCTGCGTACTGAGGAAAAGTGAAAATGCCACTGCTGCAATTGGTCCCAAAGTCAGCAGCAAAAAGTTCCCGAACGTTTTCCATCTAGCTTTCTCGATAGAATATTTAGAGATTCTAACCTGAAGAATAAGACAGCCGTACCAAATCCCACCTATCATGGCCAAAGCCAACAAAATAATAAATATCCCATTTTACTGCCTCCGCATGGAAAGGGAATCTTTCCTTTTCAAACCATGTATTTTTATTAGATTCGTACCTGGATACCTTGCTCTTAAAGCCCAGCCCCAACCCTATTCAAATACATTTTCGCTATTTGCTCCTGGCCAATGACTCTCCATTTGATATCTTCATTTTCAGCCTTCAATATCTCAAGTCTTCTTTCAAGCTCATCTTCAAATTCCTTTGTCAGGTCTCCGATAATAAAGAGGTATGCAATCGATGAACCTGAGTTCTTAATACATCTTTCTAGGTCCTCAATTGGTCTTTTCGTCTTAACATCCCCAATATAGTTCTTACACTGGACCGGGATATCATCATGTAAAATAGACCCATCAATCGGGTCGAGGATTCGCATCGTGAGATCCCAGCCTTGACCTGAATCTCCCTGTTTCTTGACTTCCAGCCCAGGCGTTGAAGAAATGAGATCAGCAACAAATTTTTCAAAGTACGCGCTCGGCCATTTTGTCGAAATCCGCTTATATGTTTGTGTGATCACATCTTCTTCGAGGATCTTTGACTCAAACTCAGCAGTATGTTCAATCTCATTGGCCTTCAAAAACTCAGCATCTCTTTGCAGTGATTTTTCCACGATCCAATCCAGTTCCTCTTTGGCAAGATCCTCATAAATCTCATAATAATGACCTCGTTTGGATAGATGGTGCCTCAACGATTGTGAAACCGCCTGCGACTCCACGTTTATGTATGCCTCTGTTAAAAGCTTGCACTCAATATAATGGTTAAAATCATTCTCTTGTGGTTCTGTCGAATGATACTCCCCTATCACTTCAGCGATGAGGAACTTACGCAATGGCCTGCTTAACTGAATGATCAGCATGTCACCCTTCGTCAGTCTGTTGATCAAAAATTGGGTGTACCGCCATACAATTTTTTCATCCGCCGTCCTAGCAGATAAAGGTTTTGCCTTAATCACTCTCAAGTCAGATCCAGCACTGCTCCAGCCAAACCTCGCCCGCCCCTCCTGCAACTCTTTTAACATCCAATCTTCCTGGTCTTTCCTGATTGACACAAATTTAAAATAACGCGACATGTTCATTCACTCCTATTAGTCTCTGTTTTTACATAATATCCGCAGAAATCACTGCACACCCAGGCAGGATAAATTGTCTCAATCTGTATAGACCCATCCTTGAGCTCAACAATCTCCTCAAAAGCATCCTCAATCATTTTGCTGCCGCATTCTGGGCAAAGCTCTTTCCGCATCAAGGCTCCTCCTTATGAATCTAGATAAATATCTTTTTCATCACCTTAATGATAGTAAGATCAGATTCCTGGATTGACCCACGATAGACACCCGCAGTAGAAAAGTTAATTTCCTCACCATTTTCATTGTAGGTGCCATCTTCATTCAGTTCCTTAGCAAGAAACCGATTCTGGTACATGGTCATGCTGGTAGCTTCCATTTCCCAGCAGCCAATCACAACATATTTTTTATCTGCCCGGGAGATGTCGTTCGCCCTTGTCCCCTGTGAAAATTCAAAAATACTATTCTCACGATAATCACCCACATACAATTGGCCACCCTTATAAATGCCATTCACAAATTTATCGCTCTGCACGACCGTGCCTTCCGTAATTTTATGCACTAGCATCCGCTCCTGTTGTTTAGTGATTTAATTGTAGCATAATTTTCCAGAACCAAAATGACAAAAAAAGGCTGCCATCTACAAAATCGAATGTAGAGACAACCCAAATAAGTTTAATAATATGAAAAACAGAGGGACGGTTCTCGTGTTTTACCAAATCACCTTCCAATTGTGATTTACAGTTGCTTTGATGGTGTTATGTTTGAGAAAGTAGTTTGCGAGGAGTTCTGTCATGTCGGTTTGGATTTCTTTGATGATGGTTTTGTTCTTGAACATTGTATAATCGCCTCCGCCTCCGGCACGGTAATTGTTCATCACTACCTCAAACTCTTCTTCCGGTTTTACATCATGACCTTTACGAGAGAGCTTCACCACTCGTTCTCCAACTGGTTTCCTAATATCGAGGACATAGTCAATACCTTCCCACATATCATAGTTGTAATGCTGTGGCTTGGGCTCAGAGAAGCTTGGGTTTACATGGATTTCACCGTTATCGACTATGAAATAGCTGGCCGACCGCTCAAGAGCATCCTTCATATCCTGCCCTGATATCCTGATCACAGTAAGCGTATTGGGATATACATAATTTGAAACAATTTCACGCATTGTTACATGCTTGCTAAAGCCTGGTGCCTCATTATGGAACAGGGCGGTACTTGAAATAGCCGTGCCACTTGCCTCCATCTGAATTTTATTGATGAACTCAATCAGGGGATGTTCATTCGTCCGCAAGTCGAACGGGTCTGTGACTTCCATGTTCCCTACAATGGTTCCAAGTGTCTGATCAAGCCAGCTCTGTGTTTCCTGTTCATACTTTTCAACAAGTGCCAGGATGCTTTCATCCGGCTCTTCATTTTCAAGCTCCATTATCTCAGCCATCTTATCGACAATCTTCCATCTTCCGTTATCTTTTACGAATGAAATAGATGCCTTGCCGATCTGTTTGCCGTTAAATCCTGGCTGCAGGACGGTCACACCATTCAACTCCCCGACAATCTTTCTATGCTGATGCCCTGTAAGCAGGAGATCGATTCCTTCCACTTCATGACAAATCCGATACGCCTGGTTCTCCCCTGTTTGGTTCTCCGTTTCCCCACCTGTTTCAAGGTCCCGTTCAAAACCGCCATGGTAAGCCAGGATCAATATATCAGGCTTTTCCTTTTCATGTATGTAATTGGCCCACTTTTTCGCGGTCTCAAGTGCATCCTTAAACTTTAATTCCTTAATATGTTTAGGGTTTTCCCAATTCGGGATATAGTGAGTGGTCAACCCAAGAACCGCTGCTTTCACACCGCTGTCAAACTTTTTCACCATATAGGGAGTCCCGAATTTTGGAGTGCCAGTTTGAGAGTCAACAATATTGGCTGACAGCCATGGAAAATCCGACTCGCTCACTGCCCGATTCAGGATTTCCATTCCATAATTGAACTCATGATTGCCGATGACGGCCGCATCATATTCTAGCTCATTTAGGACCTTGATCATCGGATTGGGGAGATTGCCTCCAAATTTCACAAAATGATAGGCCAGCGGAGTTCCCTGGATTAAATCGCCGTTATCAATCACAAGGAGATTTTCTTCCTGCTTCCTATGCTTCTTAATAACTGTCGCTGCATGTGAGAGTCCTTGTGGCACAATCTCGTTCGTCCCATAATTAATGGGAAAAATTGAACCATGAAGATCACTTGTCTCCAATATAACCAGCTTCGACCCTGCCTTTATCTCCTTCATAAAAACCTCCGGGAAAATAAATCAGTTGATTGAATACATTCAAATTACCACTTTCTCTCCAGCAAACAAAATTAATTTGGCAAAAGGATAATTTAACCTTGAGGCACATGAGACACAGGGACGGTGATGTGTCGCAAACAGCCCCGTAATTTATATAACACCAGAGATTTCTAGATACCTCTATCGTTAAGAAGCTCGGACTTTTCGCCATATAGTTGATTTTCTCACTGTAGAAAACTATTTTCTTGAATTAAGATTCAGATCTATGAACAAATTACATATATCTTAATTTATTTGTGAACCGATGAATCTTCTTCATGGTCTTCCCCCTTTTCCCACTTCTCTGATAAAAAGAGAAGAATAGGGTACGTCCACATGCCCCCAGGGAGGGTGGGGAACCGTTTGGCTGCTTCAAGAAGTGGTATATAGAAAAGGGGACTTTATCATAAAGGGGGAAGGAAAATGACAGAGCACAAGGAAATGCCGAAAGAGACAGGATTGGTTGAGAACTTCCGCCTCCTCAGGGAAGGCTATCAATACATAATGAACCGGAGTGATAAGTACGGCACTCCCGTTTTCGAAACAAACCTTTTAGGGGAAACCGGCATTTGTCTGATCGGAAAAGAAGCGGCGGAGATTTTTTATGACAATGACCGTTTCAAACGGGAAAATGCCGCCCCTAAACTCGCGCAGAAAACTTTATTCGGTGAAGGTGGCGTCCAAGGTCTGGATGGCGAGCATCACCTGAACAGAAAAGCCATGTTCATGTCCTTGATGTCTAAAGAGTCGCTTAATGAAGTCCAGGCAATTTTTGCAGAAAAGTGGGAGCGTTATAGCAAGAGTTGGGAAGCGGAAGAGGAAATCGTCCTTTATCATGAAGTGAAAAAAATGTTGACGGAAACCGCCTTCGAATGGACGGGAGTTCCGCTTCAAAACGATGAATTGAAGGAGTGGACAGACGATCTAAGCGACATGTTTGAAGGCGCGGCGAGTATTGGCTGGAAACACTGGCAGGCACGTCGGTCCCGCTCAAAAGCAGAAGAATGGCTAGAAGCATTAGTGGAGAAGGTCCGTGCCAAAGAAATTTATCCGAATGAGCAGCGAGCTCTTTATCAGTTTTCTTTTCATAAAGATCTAAATGGAGAATTACTAGATCCATCTATTGTGGCTGTTGAACTATTAAATTTACTGCGGCCAATTGTAGCGATCTCTGTCTATGTAGATTTCACTGCCTTGGCTGTTTATCAATATCCAGAAGAAGCCGCGAAAGTAAAAAATGGAGGCAAGGAAGAACAACAGCGCTTCATCCAGGAAGTGCGTCGTTTTTATCCGTTTTTCCCTTTTACGGCTGCTCGAGTAAAAAAGGATTTCGAATGGAAGGGCTATTTGTTTAAAAAAAACACCCTTACTCTTCTGGATTTATACGGTACCAACCATCATCCGGAAGAATGGGAGCAACCAGAGGTATTTGCTCCTGACCGTTTCCTGTCATGGTCCGGCAGTCCGTTTGATTTCATTCCTCAAGGCGGGGGAGAATATGATATTGGCCACCGCTGTGCTGGAGAGTGGATGACGGTGGATCTTCTCAGGGTGGCGGTTGATTACTTAGTCAATCATTTAAGGTATACAGTCCCGAAGCAGGACCTAAGCTACAGCATGAACGATATTCCAAGTCTGCCTGAGAGTAAAATGAAGCTGGTAGGCGTAAAAAAAATATAATTTCCTTCGACAATTATTAAAGAAGATAGTGAGACAGCGGAATGATTCCGCTGTCTCGTAAGTTTCATGGGATGCAGGACAGTCCGAGACCACTTAAAAATTGTCCCTGAGTCTCACAATCAGGCTCCTTTATTGCCCCATGCGCTTTTCCCAATTCAACTTTAGTTCAGGTGTCGCATGTGGGACTAGATATTCCTCTATAACCTGGTTCACCATTTCTTCACCTACCAGGTTATAAGTAGGAAGTTTGATTTTCTTTTTGTTTGTGGTTTGGACAACAAGGTACTTTAAGCTGGATCCGCCCCATTTGATATCTTTGATTTCATTAATTGGAACACTATCTTTACGACCTTTTAACAATCCAGACTCAATCGTTAATAATGTCTTGCCTGAAAGGATGACACTTATGAGCTTAAGTAAGATGGAGCCTGAAAAAATCAGTCCGATCATCCCGATGACGATACTTAAAAAGCCTCTTACGAAACCTGAATCAGGCGCTACAACAAACAGAACAAAGGCGGAAAGCAAAGTGCCAAATAACGAAGACGATACCATGCAACCGGCACCTGGATTCGTGTAGAGGATCTCGACCTTTTCTTCTGAAATTTTTATATTATGTTCTTCCATTGTTAGGTCACCTTTCACATCCATATATTAGAAAAGCTTACAGAGCTAATCGCTTTAGCCTGCAAGCTTCTATAAATCTATGCACCTCTATTGCTCATACGCTTATTCCAGTTCTGCTTAAATTCTGGGTTCGCATATGGAATAACATAATCATTAATCACCTGGTTCACTTTTTCTTCTGGAACGAGGTTATAAGAAGATATCTTGATGGTCTTTTTGTTTATCGTTTTGATTGCCAGATACTTCAATGAACTGCCAGCCCATTTCATATCTGTGATGTCCCTAATCGGGACTGCCTTGTTTTTTCCTTTAAAATACCCATCTTGAACTGTATATACTGCCTTTCCGGTGAGTATAGCTCTTAAAACTTTTATCAACATTGTGCTGACAAACAAAAAGCCAATGCCTCCAATTATAACTCCTATAAATGCTCTCACTACCCCTGATGTAGGAACTATGTAAAATAAGATGAAGAGGGATGCCAAGAACATGATACCACCAGCAGTCAACAGACAACCTGCTCCTCCGCTGGTATAGACTACTTCAACTCGATCATCGTAAACTTTTATATTATTCTCTTGAATTTCATTTTCCATATTGCACCTTTTCCAATGACTCTATGACATTTTCTTTAATTAATTGGTCGACTTTACTGCTATCGCACTGATTCATATAAAAAACATCCTCATTTTTTTCAATGATCCAGTTATTCTTGCTATCGTTTGTAAATAATACGACATTCTTTGCTACTGGTTCCTTTTGCTCAGTGAACTCCATAAATAGCAGAGTATTTAACCGACCATTTGTTGTTTTCAGAGTTTGATAGAATTGCTGTTTTTCTCCATCCATCACAGGGAGTCCGAAGAGCTTTTGATTATCCTCTAGTGAGTCTAGCATTTGTTCAAATTCAGCCTGGGTTAGTTCAAATCCGCTCCCACTACTATAATTACTTATTCTGTAAAATTTTGAAACAATCTCAGCAGAGGATTCTGCGGATCCTTTTTCAAAAACATGCACCTGCTCATCATAAAGCAATGAATGTTGCAAGACCGTCTTTCCGTTGAAGTGGAAGGAAATAGATTCCTCCCCGCCGTCTCCCACATGACGTGAAGCTTTAATTGACTGTTCTGAGTAATTTAACATAGAGATAACATCTGCCAGCTCTTCTACTAGAGTAAACTTATGATTTTTGTATTCCAACAGGCTTTTAGACAGAAGCGAACGGGTCGTAATTTGAAGCAAAAGATCCATTTTTTCATCGTCCAGCTCTCCGAAATAAACCTGCTTCAATGCATTCCCCTGCTCAAAATATCCTTCGCTGTAAAAACAATAAATTAATTCCTCAATAGAAAGTGAAATTTTATTCATATTCCCCTCCTAGCCCCCAAATCCAAGGATTGATTTTGCTCCGCTCAAAAGGTTTGAAGCATGTTCTTTTACATTATTGAAACCATCCTTTACCTTGCTGACACCAGAAGCAATAGCCTCTGTTCCTTGATGAATCCCATCTTTAAAGTGCAGGGCTGTTTTATCAACCCATGCAGGGGTTCTTTTAGTAATCTTGTCGCCAACCCAGCTGCCTATAAAACCGCCGACAGAAGCGCCGACAACTGTGCCTACAGGGCCGAATACGCTTAGGAGAGCCCCGCCTGCTACTGCTCCAGCGACAGAGGTCGCAGATACAACTGCAGTTTTATATACGGCACTGCCTACCACTTTCGCATTTTCCTCTTTCAATTTCTCGCCGCTATACATGTTATAATTTTCGGTAATTTTAATCCCTGCGCCAATTGTCTCGGCTCCCGCTGTTATCAGTACGGCCAGTGCGGCATTTGATTTTCCTAGCCTCAGCCCGTTTTTCAATACATTTCCTGCATTATTTTTAGCTGCATTGAGCATCGTACCGGTTTTGGCTTCAGCAATAAGTTTCGAAACGCTGTTGCTTAGGCCTACAATATCCTTTGGAAAATAATTAGCTGTTCTTTTGTATATTAATTCGGACAATGTTTTTTTGCCAAAAGCTCTTGTTGGACTCACCATCAATCTGGCAAGCATATTCAATCTTGAGCTCTCAACCTTATGAACTATGCTAGCCATAGGCAAGCGAATCTTACCCAGTAAAACATCATCTACTACCTGGAACTTGCGCAATACTCCATCGATATCCGCGAACCTGAATCCTAGCAGGTGCATGAGTCCTGCACCAGCAGAGTATTGTGCACCATGAAGAAAATCCACCCACCTGCCATAGGTATTATTGTACGTTTCATATAAATCACTGGCGAAACGACCATCAATCTGTTTCCTTGCCGCTTCAATCGCCTTATTGACAGCGTCTGCCTGGCGATTAACCCGGTTTTCCGAATTCGCGTAACGATCGGCGGATTGAATGGTAAAAGACTTCAACTGCTTCATATGCATTTCGATTCGGTCTGAGGAAGCCGAAGCACGCCGAAACTGGCCGCTTATTCCATTGCGTCCGAGTATTCGTGGATCAACACTGCTCCTTACACTGGCAACATTATTCTGGATGCTTTGCAGCCTGCTAATCGTTTGACTCAAGCCTGAAGCGGAATTATTGATATCATTGATGTTGAATACAATTTTTGAAGACAAGGACCTTCACTTCCTGTTAAAAAAATTTACAAACAACACCAATGATTTGGTGAAGTTTTCCATACATTTTATTATAGTTGAGAATGTTTTTTAATTAAATATTATTACCTAAATATAGGTTAAAAGGATGATTTAACCATTTTAAAGTCAAGGTCTTTTTACCCAATAGTTTCGGTAACTAAACCTGATTTATTAACAAAAGCCCACTTCATCAGAAAAAAATCAATTCCACTCCGGCTTAGACATACCATTGCATGACTTCATCTAACAGAGACACATTAACTGTTCTCCATCTTTTTCAATCTGAACCTACTCCCTGGCCCTCCTCCTTTTCCCCATGCAAAAAAGCACGGGGTATGTCCCCATGCTTCCCGCGTTAATCACAATTTTCCCCACTATTCTTTTCAGTAATGATTAATGGCCGCATCATGTCGTTATCTTCATGCTCAAGAATGTGGCAGTGCCATACATATTCTCCTGTGTAGTTTCTAAAGGGGACAATGATCCTCGTTACATTACCTGGTTCAACTCTTACGGTATCTTTCCATCCGTTTTCACTTGGATGTGGATCATGTTTTTCGCCAAGTATGATCCCTTCACCAGTGTTAATCCATTCCTCTTCATTGAAATTGTTCACATCAAAATCCTGACGATTTAGTATCTGGAATTGAACAAGATGCAAATGAATCGGATGAGTAATGTTGGACGGAATGCCAAGAGGACTATTAGGATTGAACGTCGGACTTGCAAGTTCCCAAATTTCCATACTATCTATTTCAGGGGTTTCTGTAGCAGCATCCATAAATCCGAGGTGATTGATCGTTAACCTGTTTCCATCCTGAGTCATCACAAATCTTCTTGTTTTTAGTTTTGGAGAAGCTTTTAATTCTTTAAAACCACGAAGCTTTTTTGGAATTTCATTTTCCTCCTCACCTTCACATTCAAGCCCTACTCTAAACTGCATAACATCTCTTTTAAAAGGTTCTTCTTGTCCTGCCAGATTCAATTCTTCTGTCCGAAGCGTAATCGTCTGACCTGCTAATTCCGAAAAATCAATGATCACATCTAATCGTTCAGCAGGATCCAGCGGAAATTTTTCAATTCGCTTTGGTCTTTCTATCAATCCGCCATCAGTGCCAATTTGCCAGAAAGGGTGCTGGTTCATGTTTTCGTCCCAGAGCAAGAAATCAAAACCGTTTGTATTTGAAGCATTTAACATTCTGAAGCGGTACTTTCTTGGCTCAACGTTAAGATATGGCCATACCTTTCCATTCACCACCATGGTGTTCCCAATAAAGGCACGAACGATGGGAGCAGGCGGGTAAAAAAGTGAACCATCTTCCCTAAAAGTTTTATCTTGAGACACAGGGACGGTTCTGCTGTCGCACAAAATTGCATTTCCACGAGACACTGGAGCCTCCCCCTTGTTTCTTTAAATAATATCCATGCCTGACAGGGATCACTCTACCCGTTCAGGCTGTTTTTATTATTTTTTGTATAACACATGTACTTTCTTCTAATAATATTTTATCATCGGTGTCTTTTTTTAAAGGGGGTATTCTATGAAGGACCGGACATTATTAAATCTTTTTACTTTAGCTGGTGTTGGCGGAAGTTTATTTTTTTTATTGCGAAGAAAAGGTGATACAAAAGACTGGTTTCTCATCTTTTTCATTAAAACTTTAGTATCCACGATCATCGATGGGCCTATAATAAAAAGAAAATATGTGAAATATCCGCACCGTTATTTCCCTAAGTTTTTTGACTCCAATATAGTGTTTCTATACATACTGTTTCCTTTATCATGTGTTATGTACAATCAATTTACTTATAAAATGCAGATAGTAAAAACGGTTTTAAGCGTTTTTCTCTTTAGTGCGCCAATGACATTGATGGAGAGCTGGCTAGAAAAGAATACGAATTTAGTCGAGTATCACAAAGGCTGGAACAGCTATATCACATTTGCCGTCCTTTCGTTTACGTTTTTCCTAGTCAATAGAACCATTAAACTTATTCGTTTCTTAGATAAAAAAATTGGTCATACTGCGGACATGAAAAGTGAGTAGGGCTTTTTTCAAGACCAATTTATTGGTCTTTTTTTATTGCTTAGAAATGGAACAAAAAAACCAAATCATGACTTCATGGTTTAAACCCCAGCTCCAACCCCTATTGGATAATTTTCTCAACATAAAGACTAAGATACAATGTGCTTGTCCGATTTAATGTCGGTTAACAGCAAGCGTTTTTCACGTTTTCAGTTAATAAAAGTCATCTCCATATCCCTCTTCTATACATTTCGTTATTTTTCTCCTGCATCTATTTCATCTAGTTCCCTATCCGCAAACCCAAACGCCGCGCCACACTTTGTAAGTCCTCGATAGAACTGAACCCACGATATGCTTATTCGAGTCTAAGAAAGCCTCTTTTTGGAGAAAATTCTACTAAAAACAAATGAGGATTTTGGACATGTATTTATTACTCGTCATAGTTGTTTATATTTTTTTCGCAAAAAAATTCGTTAAGTGGAAAAAGTGGAAAGATTATTACCCTACAATCCAGTTCTATATCATATGTAATTTATTGTATAACTTCCTGTTTTATCAGCATACTTTATGGAAGTATAAAGCTGTTACGGTAGCTTGGCTAAATCACACGCTGATCGAGATTGCCTTCACATTTTTCATTGTCCCTGTTGTATTGATGCTTTATCTTGAATATTTTCCAAAAGGCAAAGTAAGAGGGTTTTTATATTTATTAATCTGGGTAGCCTATTTCTCTGCCTTAGAATATCTCTTTGAGGCAAAGGGTCTATTTGTTTATGAAAATGGCTGGAACGCCTGGTGGTCTTTATTATTTAACCTCATCACTTTTACCATCATTAAAATCCACTTTAAGAATGCATTAGCAGCATTCCTGGTGTCGGCACCCATTATCGCGGTTCTCCTAGTAATTTTTCACCCAGCGTTACACGAATTGAAATAGAAGGTGAAGCGATGGACTCACTATCTACTCCATTATTCATATTTTTACTCTTAATCATATACATCGGTATGGCCCTGTACTTAGAGAAACTGCGGAAAAGAAAATAAAAAGGGCTTCAGGGAAGGTGCCACGGTTCCACTATACGCCATATGCACTTTTCAGGGAGCGCTGGCATTGTGCCATAGCTCTTCCTAAATCGCCTGCTTGATACATTGTAGATTATTGTTGAATGCCTAGTGAAATGATTCCGGACACTTTGGCGGGTTTCAAGCAACCTGCATATCATAAAGCTCTTTAAAATAACGCTCCTGGAACTTCTTATTCAGAACCCCGGTAAAATAAGCAATCGGATTCTTTACTTCCACCTTCGATTTCAGCTTCCGGACCAGCTGTCTGAAGGAGTCAAAGGATAGTGATAACAGAAGATCTGTTTCTTGTTCATAGTTGTTACGGTAGGCAGCGACCTTGCTCATCCGCCAGAATTCTTCGATTGATTTTGCGTTAGGGTAATAGTATTTTACAAGATTGACGAAATCAGTTGGAATCCGATCACTGACAAATAGATGCTCTTCTGGCGCTTTTTCAGCAACGGGTTTTAACTCCTGGATTTTGGATAATTGTTCTTCAGCAGCCTTTTCTTCACGTTTATTATTCTTTTTAATATTAGTTTCAGAAGGAATGATAGTTTTATATTGGTGGCTCAATTGATCGCCATCCGGTAGTTCATTCATTGGGAAACGATTGAATACATACAGATTGCTAGACTGTGAGCCGTTCTTGCGAGCCGTCTCATATACAGTGAAAATACCAATCTCACTAGCCTTCAGGATCATTCTTTTAAAAGTAGAACGGGAAATCCCCATCTCCCCATACTCCTGATAAATCGCCTTAAGGACCGTCCCGATTTTGGCATTAGCCACCCCAGGAACCTTCGCCGCAAAGCGAGCCAGCCGCTTCAAACCAATCAACTCCCCCTTACTGAAAAAACGCTTCTTATCCGCCATCCACATCTCAAAATGATTATTAAACTCCTTCAACGAACCAAACTGTGAATACTCCGCAAAACTCTCAACAACCGCCGATTTAATTGTCATGCTAATGCACCACCCTTTCACCCTTTATATATGGATGGAAGGATGGAAAGGACAGGGTGGTAAGCAGAGGATTGTGGCGGTTTTGTGAACAGTTAGATTGGAATTTCAGATTTATGTTGGCTGAATGCACGAAAAAAAATACGATAAGCAGCGTGACTGCTTATCGTTCATTTGGGATTTCTGAGTATAACTATTCACAAGTGATCTCTAACTATTGTGAACAACTAGTACCATACCTCTGTCACTAGCGACAGAGGGACGATTGTCTAACCTTTAATTATTATTTGAAAATATCATGAGACGATGGAAAAATCCTCGAATCACGCTAAACTTTTTACCACTATTGGTTTTGTCAGTCTTTTCATCTGATAATGTACTTTTTAGAACAAAAACAAACTTAAAACCTGGTTCCACTATTTCTATCCCTGTATATTTCCATTCTAATATAAAATTTTCTACAAAGGTCCCATATTTAATAGATGAGTAAGTAACTTCTAAATTTAATAAAAACATCTCCTTTTCATTCATTTCATTAAATTTATCAGACCTTTTACTTACAATTTGAGTTATCCATTTACTTACATTATCGTTGATACGGTATTGTATTTTCGCATCATGATTCAATATCATCGGTATACAAGAGCCGACAAAATGCCTATGTCCATCTTTATATACAGCGCCTAATGATTTCCTTTTGCCTTCCTTATTTTTATTATACATAGCGATACTTCGTATTTCTGGGACGTCGTGATTAGCAATTTTTTTTGTTACAAACTCTTCAAATTCTATTTCAAACTTAGACTGATTTGTTTTAAGAATACTAATGACTTCTTCATAATTCGGCAAGGAAAGTTTGCATTGAATATTTTTTGCAACTGACCCACCGATATTATTTAACTCTATAATAATGGGTTCAAATTTATCTTCACTAAATGTTATTCTTTGATATGGAATGTCGATTCGGGGTCTCATATCTTCTTTTTTATTTTCTTTTTGCTCTTTGAAAGTTAATAACAAGGCCAAGTATGTAAAAAAACCCCCGATTAATCCACCAAATATATTGCCATACAAGGTAAACCAATCGCTTGTTACACCTTTAGCTTCACCGCTATCCCACAAAAACCAATAATTAAACATCATTGGAATAACTATAAGTGCTACTAGCAAAGTTACTAATCCAAGTAAAACATTTTTCAAACGCTTCCCCTCTTTTTTCTCTTTTTGTAACATTATACCAAACTCCAAAACTAATATAGTAAGATGTATAAAAATGAACTGTAATCATCCATCCGGTAGTTCATTCATCGGGAAACGATTGAATACATACAGGTTGCTAGACTGTGAGCCGTTCTTGCGAGCAGTTTCATATACAGTAAAAATACCAATTTCACTAGCCTTCAGAATCATCCTTTTAAAAGTAGAACGGGAAATCCCCATCTCCCCATACTCCTCATAAATCGCCTTCAGAACCGTCCCGATCTTGGCATTCGCCACCCCAGGAACAGCAAAACGAGCCAGCCTCTTCAACCCAATCAACTCACCCTTACTGAAAAAACGCTTCTTATCCGCCATCCACATCTCAAAATAATTGTTAAACTCCTTCAACGAACCAAACTTTGAATACTCCGCAAAACTCTCAATAACCGCCGATTTAATTATCATGCTAATGCACCACCCTTTCATCGTTTATATATGGATGAAAGAGTGGAAAGGACAGGGTGGGGAGATGGGTATTGTGGCGGTTTTGTGAACATATATAGAATTTGGGAAAATAGTTGTATTTCTGAGTATTTATTTCAATCTTCGCAAGCATTCTACAGGCTAGTTAACCTCAGGCCCGTTTTGACAGTTCAACATTTTATTTCGAATTCCGAATGAGACGCTGGAACCTTCCTTTTGTATCTACTTCATCTGATCCTCTTGGTAAAATTGCTGTAACTCCTATTACTTTTTAATGTACGAACACTTATAATTGTAGTTAATGTTAGCTATTTTTACGTATCCATAAGTGATATGAGCTATAAAATGAGTAAGCATATATAAATTGATCAAATTATCTCCAGCTAGCTGCATGAGAGGTAGATTCAAAAATAAAAATTAATGAATGAGGTACATAAGATGTTTAACTTCCAAGACAAAGTAAGCTTCATCTGGTCGATCGCAGAGATTTTACGTGGACCATATAAACCGGAGGACTACGGTAAAATCGTTTTACCATTAGCAGTATTACGTCGATTTGACTGTGTATTAGAGAGCACAAAAGAGGAAGTATTGGCAAAGGCAGAGCAGTTTGCTGCGATGAAAGAAGATGCTCGTGAGCCGATTTTAAATCGTGTTTCAAAACAAAACTTCCATAACACAAGTAAATATGACTTCAACAAGCTATTAACAGATTCTGATAACATTGCTGATAACTTACGTGATTATATAAATGGTTTCTCAAAAGCGGCTCGTGATATTATGGATCACTTCGACTTTGACCGCCAAATCGATAAGCTTGATCAAAACAACTTATTGTACTTAACGATTAAACGCTTTAGTGAAATCGATTTACATCCAGAAACAGTGTCTAACGTTGAGATGGGTTATGTATTCGAAGAATTAATCCGCCGTTTCAATGAAAATGCAGAAGCAGGTGATCACTATACTCCACGCGAAGTAATTCGCCTTATGACGCATTTATTATTCCTACATGACGATGCGAGCATTTTAACAAAGCCAGGTTTAACTCAAACATTGTATGACAGTGCTGCTGGTACAGGTGGTATGGGTTCTGTAGCACAAGAGTATTTACTAAGTCAAAACCCAACAGCACACTTGGAGTTCTTCGGCCAAGAGATTAACCCTGAATCATATGCAATTTGTAAAGCAGACTTGCTTATTAAGGGGGAAGACGCTCGTAATATTCGTTTAGGGAATACGTTATCAACCGACCAATTCCCGCGTGATAAATTCGATTACTTAATTTCAAATCCACCATACGGAGTGGACTGGAAATCATATGAGAAGCCAATTAAAGAAGAATATGAGAAACGGGGTTTTGACGGTCGCTTTGGTCCAGGAACACCAAGAACGAGTGATGGACAGCTACTATTCTTAATGCACTTACTGTCAAAAATGAAGCCAGTCACAGCAGAAAATCCACAAGGCTCCCGTTTGGCAATCATTATGAATGGTTCGCCGTTATTTACGGGTGATGCAGGCTCTGGTGAAAGCGAAATTCGTAAGTATGTGCTGGAGAACGACTTAGTAGAAGGCATCGTGGCACTGCCGAACGACCTATTCTACAACACAGGTATTGCAACGTACATTTGGATTTTAACGAATAATAAAGCACCTCTTCATAAAGGGAAAGTACGTTTAGTCAATGCCGTAGACTTCTCGAAAAAAATGAAAAAGTCGATGGGTAGCAAACGTAACGAAATTACAGAAGAGCAAATTAACGAGATAGTTCGTTTATACGGTGATGCACAGCCAAACGAGTATGTGAAGATTTTCGATAATGAAGACTTCGGCTATGCAAAAATTACGGTTGAACGTCCATTACGCTTAAACTTCCAAGTTAATGAAGAACGTCTTGCGAGTGTTGTAGAAGAAAAAGGTTTTGCGAACTTAGCAACATCGAAGAAAAAAGGTGATGCAGGTCATTATGAAATTGAAGAAGGTAAAAAGCTACAAACACAGATTTTATATATTTTACGCACGTTAGAAAGTGAAACAGTATACAAAAATCGTGATGATTTCACGAAAGTATTAAAAGATTCCTTGAAAAAAGCGGGCATTTCGATTGGTTCACCTCTATTAAAAGCGATTTTAGCTGGTCTATCTGAAAAAGATGAAACAGCTGATGTATGTATGAAAAATAAGACAGATATTGAACCAGATACAGATTTACGTGATACAGAAAACGTTCCATTGAAAGAAAATATTCATAATTACTTTGCACGTGAAGTATTACCTCATGTACCTGATGCATGGATTGACGAGACAAAAACAAAGATTGGCTATGAAATTCCATTCACTCGCCAGTTTTACAAATACACAGCATTACGCAGTTCAGTTGAAATAATGGATGAGATTCGTGAGTTAGATAGGGAGATTTCTGAGCAGTTGAAGAAGGTGTTGGGATGAGTTTACAAGAATTGAAGCTAAAGTATTATTGTGAGGTTAAAGATGGTACACATGATACACCACAATATGTAGATGTATCAGATAATACATTTCCACTAGTAACATCAAAAGATATTACGAATGGTATTTTAAGTTTTGATAATGCCAAACATATTTCTTATGAGGATTATCTCGCTATTAACAAAAGATCTAATGTGGAGAAATATGATGTAATAATGCCAATGATAGGGACTGTAGGTAATCCAGCAATTGTTTTGACTGATGAACCTTTCTCTATAAAAAATGTAGCATTATTTAAGACATCACCAGATTGGTTGAAAGCAAAATATTTGAAGTATATCTTAGATAGTTCTTATATAAAGGAACAGTTTAGCTTGAATAGTCGGGGGGGAGTCCAGTCATTTGTTTCCTTAACTGTGTTGGAAAACCTAATCATATTAATGCCCAAAGAATTGAAATCAGTAATTAGCTACTTAGACGATAAAACTAAGAAAATTGATGCACTTATAGATAGTAAAGTAAAACTAATAAATTTATTAGAACAGCAACGCCAATCAATCATCACAGAAGCTGTTACAAAAGGTTTAAATTCGAATGTAAAAATGAAAGATTCTGGTGTTGAGTGGATTGGTGAGATTCCTGAGCATTGGGAAGTTAAAGCTTTAAAGTATTGCTTTAAAGTAGGGAATGGGAAGGAAATAGAACTTGAGATAGATAAAGAAGATGAATCAGGGGTAAATGTTTATGGTTCAGGCGGGATTTTTAAAAAGACTGATAAAATTCTTTTTGTAGGTGAATCTGTCTTATTTGGTCGCAAGGGAACTATAGGTAAACCTTTATATGTTAATGATGCCTTTTGGACAGTAGATACCATGTATTATACAAAGTTTTATAAGGACACATGCCCAAAATGGTTCTACTATTTATTGTTAATTTATCCATGGAATTTAATATTGACTCAAACTGCATTGCCGAGTGTAGTAGGTACAGATGTGGCAAATACAATTTGCGGTATCCCTCCGTTAAAAGAACAAATTGAAATAGCAAATCATTTAACTTTGATTGATGATAATTTCCATAGATTAAAAAATAGTATTAACAATCAAATCGCAAAACTAAAAGAATACCGCCAGTCCCTTATCTACGAAGCTGTAACAGGAAAAATTGATGTAAGTGACATGGAACTTGATTAAGTGAGGTGAGTTATTATGGCAGTGGATACTTCAGAAAAAGGTTTTGAAGCGAATATCGAAATGGCCTTAATTGCGAATGGCTATAAAAAGCGTGTGCTAGAAGGAAGGGAAAGTGCTACTTTCAAGCAGCATGCTATCGATGTAGAAGAGCTATTTGCTTTTTTAGAGGATACACAGGAAAAACGTATGCGTGCGCTAGAGAAATCGTATGGTCCTTCTTATAAAGAAGAAGTATTGAAACGTATTAAAGACCAGCTGCATCGTCAAGGTTTGGTCGAATGTTTACGTAGAGGTATAAAAGACCGTGGCGTGACAATACAGCTTGCGTACAATAAGCCACCTACGGATATGAATAAAACATTAAATGAGCAGTATGGGAAAAACCGCTTTAACGTTGCTCGCCAAGTGTATTACAGTGATAAGCATAACAATAGCTTAGATATGGCGCTATTCTTAAACGGTTTGCCGCTTGTTGTGATGGAGCTGAAAAACCCATTAACCAATCAAACAGTGGAACATGCGATGAAGCAGTTAAAGACGGACCGTGATCCACGTGAGCAGCTGTTTATATTTAATGAGCGTGTTGCTGTCTACTTTGCAGTTGACCCAGATGAAGTATTTATGACAACAAAGCTTGATAAAGCTAAAACCTACTTCCTGCCATTTAACAAAGGCAATAATGGTGGGAAAGGTAATCCGTTAACTTACGGTGACAATTATCGCACTCATTATTTATGGGAAGAAATTTTAGCCCCAGATAGCTTGCTTGACATTTTATACCGATTCATCGTTATTAAGAAAGACGACATTAAAGATTCAAACGGTGAAACGATCGGTGAGCGTAAAATGCTTATTTTCCCCCGTTTTCATCAGCTTGATGTTGTACGTAAGTTAGAAGCTGCTGTTGCACAAAAGCTTGTTGGTCATAATTATTTAATTCAGCACTCTGCAGGATCGGGCAAGACGAACTCGATTTCGTGGCTTGCACACCGTTTAGCGAAGCTACATAACGAGGACAATGAATCAATTTTTAGTAGTGTGATCGTTATTACCGATCGCCGAGTGTTAGATAAGCAATTGCAAGATGCGGTTTATCAACTGGAGCATAAAGCAGGGATGGTAGAGCCGATTGATAAAGATTCAGAGCAATTAGCACGCGCCATTAATAATGAGACACGTATTATAATTACGACACTTCAAAAGTTCCCGTTCATCTTAGAAAAAGTAGCGGGCTTAGAGCGTAAAAAGTATGCGGTCATTATTGATGAAGCGCACTCATCCCAAGGCGGTAAAGCTTCAACTGCATTAACCAATGTGTTATCGGATAAAACGTTAGAAGCAGCTTATGAGGAAGACCGTATTGCGGAAGAAAACTTAAATGATGTGGACGAAAAAATCGTTGAAGCAATCATGAAAAGTGGTAAGCAAGATAACGTATCTTTCTTTGCGTTTACGGCGACACCAAAGCCGAAGACATTAGAGAAATTCGGTACAGTTGGTGTAGATGGTAAGCCAGTAGCATTCCATCAGTATACAATGCGACAAGCAATTGAAGAAGGTTTTATTTTAGATGTACTTGAAAACTATACGACATATAAAACGTTCTGGAAAATTGCAAAGACAGTAGACGATGATCCAGAGGTATCACAAAAACAAGCAACGAAAAAGCTAGCACAATACGTGTCACTTCATCCACATAGCATCGCACAAAAAACAGAAATTATTATCGAGCATTATCGCCATTTCGTACAGCGCAAAATTGGTGGTCGTGCAAAGGCAATGGTTGTAACAGCTAGCCGTTTACATGCAGTACGCTACAAAATGGCTTTCGATAAGTATATTAATGAAATGCGCTACGATGATTTAAAAACAGTAGTTGCTTTCTCAGGTACTGTGAAAGATGGCGAGATTAATTATACCGAGCCAGAAATGAATCAGTTCTCTGAAAAAGAGTTGCCTGAAAAATTTAACTCTGACGAATACAAAGTGCTACTTGTAGCGGAGAAATACCAAACAGGATTTGATGAACCGCTGTTGCACACCATGTATGTAGACAAGCCATTAAGCGGTATTAAGGCGGTGCAAACACTTTCTCGTTTAAATCGCACATGCCCTGGTAAAGATGATACATTCGTTTTGGATTTTGTAAATGATCCAGAAGACATAAAAGCGTCTTTCCAGCCTTATTATGAATCCACAAGTCTATCGGAAATTTCTGATCCGAATGTCCTTTATGATATGCAGGCCGAGCTAGAGCCATATCAAGTATTTACTGAAGAAGAGGTGCAAAAGGTAAATGAGCTTGAAGTAAGGGGTGGTGTGAAGAAGTCTACGAAGGCTCAAGCCGAGTTAAATGCGGTTCTCGATAAAGGTGTGGAGCGTTTTAAAAAGCTTTCGGGAGAAGAACAATTCGCTTTTAAACAAGTGGCTACTAAATTTACACGTACGTATGGCTTTGTACTACAAGTTGTAACATTTATCGATTTAGATCTACACAAGCAATATATTTACCTGACGTACTTGTTACGTAAATTACCACGTGGCCGAGGAGATAAGGACGTTTATTTGGCGGATGATGTAGCACTTGAATACTACCGCAATCAAAAAGTATTTGAAGGTAGCATTGAGCTTGAGAAAACAGGCCGCTATGACTTAGACCCTCAGAAACATGGTGCTGGTGGTGGAGCTGAAGATGAGAAGGTTAGTTTATCGAGCGTGTTAGATAAGTTAAATGAACGCTTTGGCACGCAATTTACAGAAACAGATTTCCTTTCTCGTGAGCAAGTGAAAGAAGACATGTTAAATGATGAAGACATTCGCCAAAAAGCCAAAAATAACACAAAGGAAAACTTTAAATTCGCATTTGAAAAATCCTTTATGGACTTCGTTATTGACCGCATGAGCAGCAATCAAGGATTCTTTATGAAGATACTAGAGAATGATGAATTTAAAACTGTGATTATGGAAGATATGATGGATGAAGTTTATGGAGCTGTGAATAGTTAGCTTTTTAGTTTGGTCGGAGTTAAAAATTTTATAGCATGGGACATGTGGTGGGATATGTGGGACAGTTCTTTTGTTCCAAAAAAACCCCTTTCTTTGATATTAAATCATATAAATATCCCACCTGTATGTCTCTAATTAAATTTAAAGCGAAACATCATCTAGCTTCTCTTTGGTTATTTAAACACCATCCAGCTTTTATTTCGACTCCCGAATGGGACAAGAGAACCGTCCCTGAGTCCCTGAGAATTGCTGTTTAATCGGCTGGGGTACAAAGTCAAACCCACGCCGGCTAGTAATAACTTTGGAGCAGACCTTATAATTGAGAGCCCATTACGGATTGTGATACAAGCTAAAAGATACAAGATAAAAGTTGGAATTAAAGCGGTTCAAGAGATTAACTCCCTAATATAAGGTACAAGAATCATGGGTAATAACGAACAACTTTTATACAAGCCAGGCCATAAAATTAGCACAATCAGTGAATATAAAATTGATTGATCGGGACGCACTAGTAGACTTAATCCTCAATTCCATTGAACAATCCGAATCGAAAAACTCTTTAATCAATTTACGTCTTCTCATTTTAGATAATCAGGCGGATGTGAAGGAGCAAACGCAAATTTCCATGTTAAATTAAGAGAGACAGAGGGACGGTTCGTGCGTCTTGCGGAAATCGAAATAGTTAAGAGAAGAGCTCAGATTTTTCTTGTTTGAATCCAAGCCGTTCCAAAAATAGATGGAGGATAAAACTCTTTATAGAGGTGTAAGAATTGGAAATAAAAAACTTCCTTAATTGATTTGTGTCTGAGGTTACATGTTTATTGTTAATGACGTTCTACA
>NZ_JAGGQL010000002.1 GCF_018613315.1 Bacillus sp. ISL-37
GATGGATAATCAAATGCCGATGATGCCACAGGTCGGTGGAATGATGGATAATCAAATGCCGATGATGCCACAGGTCGGTGGAATGATGGATAATCAAATGCCGATGATGCCGCAGGTAGGCGGAATGATGGATAATCAAATGCCGATGATGCCGCAGGCAGGCGGGATGATGCAGGATCAAATGCCGATGATGCCACAGGTAGGCGGAATGATGGATAATCAAATGCCACAGGTAGGCGGAATGATGAAGCAGCCAATGATGCCTAAGCAGGCAGTGCAAGGTGCCGGCTATGATTGTGGCTGCGGGGGACAAATGGGTAATCCTTATGGCTTGATGGGAGCAGGCATGCACCACCCTCACCATATGATGATGCACCAAGGCTATCCAGGAGCTCCAGGAATGCATATGAACCCTCATCAAGGATACCAGATGGGCATGGGTCCGCAGGGATTTATGAATCCTTATGGAGCAGGTCCGATGGGTGGAGGCTATGGTATGCCGATGCCGCGTTTCGAAGATGAAGAGAGCAATGAATATTAACATCAAGAGAGGTGGAGACGATTATTTTTTCAATCGTCTCTTCTCTTATTTAACAAGCGAACTCGACGTTGAAATCAAAGAGATGACTCAATTAAGAGGAAATGTCTATCTCGTTGAAACGGTGAAAACGCGTTTTATCTTAAAAGGTTATAAAGATCTGCGGAAGTTAAAAATTCAAGAAGCGTTTACTTCATCTCTACGAAAGTCCGGTTTTCACCATTCCTACCGATTTTATAATCAGAATAAAGATCCTCTTCATTTCCATGGGTCATACTATGGTTGTATTGAATATATTGACCACCATGAAAAGCGCTTTGATTACGGGGTCAAAGCTGACAGAGAGAAAGGCGTTGAACTTCTGAATAGCTTCCATGACCATACTTCTGTTCTAGTTCCTTCGTATGCTGGTATGCTGCCGAAAACTGATTTAGCGAGAAAATGGCGACATCGAAAGACTGAATTTACAAAAAACCTCACAGGAGTTAATTTCTATGTGAAAAAAGCCGTAATCGAAGAGCTGCTGGAATGGGCTGATTTTTCACTGAGGAATTTTGTGAAATTGAAAAGTGAGCTTGAAACAGGGCCACCAGCAATCCTCCATGGAGATGTAGCTCATCACAATTTTCTTCGATCAAAGGAAGGCAAGCTATACTTAATTGATTTTGATTTAATCAGCTCTGGATCAAGAGCATATGATATGCTGCAGTATGCAAACCGTATCCTGCCTTTTTTGGATTGGCAGTTTGAATCACTGGAAAAAATAAGCCATTTGAATAAATGGTTGGATTCTGACGCCTTTTTATATGGGCTATTGTATCCTGCAGATATTTTAAGGGAGTGGAATCGCTTGTTACGGGACAGAAACCAGACACATCCGTATAGCCTGGCACCAATCGTTGAAATGACTGTCGGTCAGTTTCAGCAAAGGAAACAATTCCAGGAAGAAGTTAAATCAAGATTGAATGATTAGGTTTTTGGACGTATCTGTCAGAATGAAAAACCAGCCCCATCCGCACTCTAATAATGAGCATGAAAAAAGTGCTCATTTTAGCTAGATGGGGGTTTTTCGATTGAACAAAAAGTTGCTCGTACCTTTAGCTTCCTTGCTCACAATAGGATTGACGGCTTGTAACGGAAATGATGATGCCGCTGTTCAAAGCCAGAATGCCGATGGTGGGCAGCCACTTGGCTATTACTCGAATGAAAAAGGGAATGAAATTGACGTGATGGATGATCGAGAGGGTGCAATCACGGAAATTTTTGACCATAATTTTGGGAAAGAGGGAACAGCTGGAGAAAACCGGAAGCGGAGGATGCTCCAGTCGCGTGATGAAAATGGCAACCCTCCGAATCCAACCGTCCCTCGTTCCGATCATGACCATAACTTTTTCCAAAGAGATAATAAATATAGCCGCGGTGATTTGAATTACCATGGACATCTAAGTGAGCACAGGGGAAGCGGCCAGGCAAGGATCTACAATAATACCGAACAAGATAACAAATTGGCTCGGAAAGTAGGTATTGCTGCAGAGTCTGTCGACAATGTTGATAAAGTGAGATCTGTTTTGTTTGGCAGGAAAGTTGAAGTTGCCGTGACTTATAAAGATAAGTCATTGAAAAAACATACAAACAAAAAAATCAGGAAGGCAGTCCTTCCATATATTGAAGGCAGAGAGCTGCGTATCATCGAGGATGAGGGAACCTTCAGCAGATCAAGGAATATTGATTATGACCGGAAGAATGGGAATCCGAGAGAAAGCATCAACTTCAACCCATAATCACAAGTAGAAGGCAGAGTGACATCTTGCCTTCTATTTTTCTGCTCTTTTCTAGAAAGGATAAATAAGATAATTTTGGCTAAACTATTAATGGAAAAGAAATTGAACAAATTTTAGCAAATAAGAGAGGTGGACAGCAATGGCTTCAATCCAATTATTAAAAGCGTTCAGTACAGCTGTTATGCTCCTAATGGGTCTATCGGGATACAGTTTAGTACTTCAGACAGAGCCGGTTTTTGCTGAGAAGCCTGAAGATGCAGTCCATGAAATCAATGAACCTCTTAAGGTCACAATCATTCTGCAAAGAGTTTATGTTGATGGTGAAATGAGTGAGGAACGTATTGAGGAAACGATTTGGTCAATGGAAGACTTTTGGGCCAAATATGATGAATGGCAGCTAGTAAATATCGAAGCGAATAAGGCTGTGTTCAGACAGGAACATGATGATATATCGCCGCTATTGAAGACAAATGGGTATTTCGGGTTGTCAGATGAAGGGGTACTTACTATTTTTAATGGAAGGCCTGATGGTTCGAATATCATTCAATCGTTTTTTCAAATCGATCTTGGCAGACTTGAAAGTATTAAACGAGATCAATTGAAAAAAGGGATTCCAATCCGAAATAAACAATGCTATGAAGAGGTATTAGAGACTTTTAAACCATATACGGTTAGGGAAAACAGTGAAGAGCCGGGCTGACTGGCTCTTATTTGTGTTTCCCAAGGTTTCGGAGAGATTTTATTACTGGATAAGAAAGTAAAGATTTATCCACTTAGATTAGTGTCTAGCTCCAGCGCCTAGCCGCTCGAGACGCTTCGGTCCTGCCAATGAAGTCAAAGAGCGACTTCACTGTCAGGCCCTCCGGTGCACACGATGTGCTAGACCCGCCAGCCAAACGATGTGGCGTTATTAGGCGGGCAACGCTTGTCGGGGCTGACCAAGGCGCTGGCGCTTTTCTTATAAAAATGATCATACGTTCGCCTTTTCGCATATTTTTATTCATACCTTTTAAAAGAGTATGTTAAAATGAGTTACAGCAAAGCAGAGGGGCGAGAGTATTGTATGAATTCATAAAAGGTACCGTCGATTTCGTGGGTCCTGAATATATAGTCATTGAAAACAGAGGGATTGGATATCAAATCATGACACCGAATCCATTTGTATTCACGAAAGAAGCAGGTAAAGAGATTTGTATTTTTACATATCATTATGTCAGAGAAGATCTGATGGCCCTCTATGGTTTTAAGAATCGTGAGGAAAAAGCACTTTTCACAAGACTTTTGAATGTCTCGGGAATCGGTCCGAAAGGGGCTCTGGCCATCCTTGCGTCCGGAGAACCGGGTCAAGTGGTTCAGGCAATTGAAAATGAAGATGAATCGTTCTTGGTCAAATTCCCTGGAGTCGGCAAGAAGACTGCGAGACAAATGATCCTTGATTTAAAGGGAAAGCTGCATGACCTTGTGCCAGATTACTTCCCTAACCTTTTCAATTCGGACGAGGTTGCAGCAACCATAAGCCAGTCAACTGAGTTTGATGAAGCAGTATTGGCTCTGAAGGCACTGGGCTACTCAGAAAAGGAAATTCGCAAGATCACTCCAGAGTTGAAGAAAGAAAATTTGACGACAGACCAATATATCAAGAAAGCATTACAGAAGCTATTAAAGTAACGCTGTGTTAAAAATGATCTGTTAACCAGCTTATTAGAAGGGTGAGAAACAGATGGAAGAACGAATCATCTCCAGTGAAGCGGGCGACCAGGATGTTTCATTTGAGCAGAGCCTGCGTCCGCAGACACTCAGGCAATATATCGGCCAGGATAAAGTAAAAGCAAATCTTGAAGTGTTTATTGAAGCGGCCAAAATGAGGCGTGAAACGCTGGACCATGTATTGCTCTATGGACCGCCTGGTTTGGGTAAGACAACGCTGGCGGCAATCATCGCCAATGAAATGGGCGTCAACCTCAGGACCACATCCGGACCAGCGATTGAAAGGCCTGGTGACCTGGCAGCCATCCTGACGGCATTGGAGCCTGGCGATGTCCTGTTCATTGATGAAATTCACAGACTCCCAAGGACGATTGAGGAAGTACTCTATCCTGCTATGGAAGACTTTTGCCTGGATATTGTCATTGGCAAAGGACCAAGTGCCCGATCTGTCAGGCTCGACCTCCCGCCGTTCACGCTTGTTGGTGCGACAACCCGAGCTGGTTCGTTGTCAGCTCCATTAAGAGACAGGTTTGGAGTTTTGAGCCGTTTGGAATACTATAATGAGAAACAGCTTACTGATATTGTCGTCAGGACAGCTGAGCTATTGGAAACCGACATTGACTGGTCTGCCGCTCAGGAGCTTGCGAGAAGATCGAGAGGGACACCGAGGATCGCCAACCGCTTATTGAAGCGAGTACGCGACTTTGCACAGGTACGTGGCAATGGCGCCGTAGAGCAAACTCTTGCCCAGGAGGCATTGGAACTGATGCAGGTAGACCGCTTGGGACTTGACCATATAGACCATAAATTGCTCAAGGGCATCATTGAAAAATATCGCGGCGGACCGGTTGGTTTAGAGACTATTTCCGCAACCATTGGCGAAGAATCACAGACGATTGAAGATGTGTATGAACCATATTTATTGCAGATCGGGTTTTTGCAGAGGACACCAAGGGGAAGAATTGTAACGGAGGCAGTATACCGACATTTTGAAATGGAGGTGCCTGAACGATGACAGGTGCAGCTAAGTTCGTGATGATCGCGGGGGCAGTCATTTTCATCATTGGCTTTATCATGCAGTTTGTCAATTTAGGAAGACTGCCAGGAGACATCGTCATTAAAAAAGGCAACACGACCTTTTACTTCCCAATCGTGACATCCATCCTGGTAAGCATCATTCTATCAGCCATTTTTTATTTTATCGGCCGGTTCAGATGAGCGGCCTATCGACAAAATATAAAGAAAACTTAGTAAGGGTGACAACATGAAAGTAGACTTGTTTGATTTCCATTTGCCAGAGGAACTAATTGCCCAGACTCCGCTTGAACAAAGAGCGGAAAGCAGGCTGATGGTCTTAAATAAAGAATCGGGCAAATTAGAACATGATGTTTTCAAGAACATCAAAAACTATCTGAATCCGGGTGATTGCCTCGTCCTGAATGACACAAAAGTTCTTCCGGCAAGGCTTTTTGGCATGAAAGAAGACACGGGAGCAAAAATTGAGGTCCTACTCCTGAAACAGCTCGAGGGTGAAGAGTGGGAAACGCTTGTCAAACCAGCGAAAAGAGTGAAGGAAGGCACAAAAATCGTCTTTGGCGATGGATTATTGACCGCAGAATGCACAGGGGAAGCCGAACATGGCGGCAGGAACCTTAAGTTTTCATATGACGGTATTTTCTATGAAGTGCTGGAACAGCTTGGTGAAATGCCTCTGCCTCCTTATATCAAGGAGCAGCTGGAAGATAAGGACAGATACCAGACCGTTTTCGCAAGGGAAAGAGGTTCTGCAGCGGCCCCGACAGCTGGCTTGCATTTTACAGAAGAATTGCTCGATGAAATAAAGGAAATGGGCATCCATATTGCTTTTATCACTCTTCACGTGGGTTTGGGAACATTCAGGCCTGTCAGTGTTGATTCGATCGAAGAGCATGACATGCATTCTGAGTTTTACCAGGTGACTGAAGGAACAGCATTGCTGTTGAACTCTGTACGCGAGCAGGGCGGACGTATCATTTCCGTGGGAACAACCTCAACGCGGACGCTCGAAACCATTGCCACAGCCAATGAAGGTAAATTTGTTGCTGAAAATGGCTGGACCAATATCTTCATTTATCCTGGATATGAGTTCAAAGCCATCGATGGGATGATTACCAATTTCCATTTGCCAAAGTCGACGCTCATCATGCTTGTGAGTGCTTTGGCTGGACGCGATAATGTCCTTAATGCCTATAATCATGCAGTAGAGGAAAGGTATCGCTTTTTCAGCTTCGGCGATGCAATGTTGATCCTATAGTTTTCATGCTTTGAAAAATAATAATGAATTTGTACTTCTGGAAGGAGCTTAAACATTGTCAGCAATCCGTTACGAATTAATTAAGACCTGTAAGCAAACAGGAGCAAGGCTTGGTCGTGTACATACGCCTCATGGGTCCTTTGAAACTCCTGTCTTCATGCCGGTCGGTACACTGGCTACTGTAAAAACAATGTCACCTGAAGAATTGGTTCAGATGGGTGCAGGGATTATCCTGAGCAACACTTACCATCTATGGTTAAGGCCAGGTCATGAAATAATCAAGGAGGCAGGCGGCCTGCATAAATTCATGAACTGGGACCGTGCAATCCTTACAGACTCAGGTGGATTCCAGGTGTTCTCTTTGAGCGAGTTCAGAAAAATCGAAGAGGAAGGCGTCCATTTCCGCAACCATTTGAATGGGGACAAGCTTTTTCTTTCACCGGAAAAGGCAATGGAAATCCAGAACGCTCTTGGCTCTGATATCATGATGGCATTCGATGAATGTCCGCCATACCCTGCTGAATATGATTACATGAAAAAGTCGGTAGAACGGACCTCCCGCTGGGCAGAACGCTGCCTGACAGCGCATCAGCGTCCACAGGACCAGGGATTATTCGGAATCGTCCAGGGCGGAGAATATGAGGAATTGAGAAAGCAGAGCGCGAAGGACCTTGTTTCCATGGACTTCCCGGGTTATGCTGTCGGGGGCCTTTCAGTCGGCGAACCGAAGGATGTCATGGACAGAGTGCTGGAATTCACCACACCATGGCTGCCAACGGACAAGCCGCGCTATCTAATGGGTGTAGGTTCACCAGATTCATTGATTGATGGTGCCATCCGCGGAATTGACATGTTCGATTGTGTGCTGCCAACTCGTATTGCCAGGAATGGCACATTGATGACGAGCGAGGGAAGATTGGTGGTCAAGAACGCGAAATTTGCGCGTGACTTTGGACCATTGGATCCGAACTGCGATTGCTATACATGCAAAAATTACAGCAGGGCGTACATCCGCCACTTGATTAAAACGGATGAATCGTTTGGAATTCGACTTACTTCTTACCATAATCTCTATTTTCTGCTAAAATTAATGGAGCAGGTCAGACAGGC
Source organism: Bacillus sp. ISL-37 (assembly GCF_018613315.1). Lineage (GTDB taxonomy): Bacteria > Bacillota > Bacilli > Bacillales > Cytobacillaceae > Mesobacillus. The sequence goes on from NZ_JAGGQL010000002.1 coordinate 7,430, forward strand.
AATCCGTGAAGACCGTCTGGGGGACTTTAGAGAAGAGTTCTTTGAGCAATATGGCTACAATAAGCCGAATGCCAAAAACTTCTAAATAAACTGCTTTTAACAAGGCTGTTCGCTATGCGGATAAGCCTGACCATGAAAGGAGGGGAAATGAATGGAAGGATTATTAGGTACAGTATTCCCGCTATTGCTGATGTTTGTATTGTTCTACTTTTTACTGATCCGCCCTCAGCAAAAGAGGCAAAAAGCGGTTCAGCAAATGCAAAGTGACTTGCAAAAAGGTGATAAGGTAGTAACAATCGGCGGTTTGCATGGAATTGTTGATGCACTTGATGAAGGCACTGTTGTCATCAAATGTGGAGACGGAAGCCGTCTTACATATGACCGCGCGGCGATTCGCGATGTCAAAGAATCAGCAGGGCTATAAGTTAAATGATAAAAAAGAAGCGAACTCTGTTCGCTTCTTTTTTATGCCTTTGATGGACCGCCAACGATGTTTACCCCGAGAATACCGCCCATCATTGCCGTAAGTATATAGCAAATATGGTAGATAACTTGTTCAAGCGAGAATAAACTGTCATAACCCAGGTATTGGAACAAGAAAATAATCAAAGAATATGCCAGCCCGGTAGCTCCCCCGATCATCCAGCCTTTCTCTTTGCCGTTTCCGCCAGTAATAAAGCCGCCGATGAAAATCGATAAAAAAGAAATAGATGTCATAACGTATTGAAGCGAAGATTCTTGTACGGAGGTGAACTTTAAAAGAAGAGAAAATATAAAGCTGCTTACGATTGCCAACAGGAATATTGCAATCACCCCGTACAGGACTGCCCTGCCTAAACTTTTGGATTCCATTAACCCCTCTCCTCTCTGATCTAATCCCTCTAAGCGGGAATTGCCTAGTACAAGCATATTCACGGAAAAGGACAAATAGAATCAGTTTTTATTCAGGAACTCACTGAAAAAAATACTGAAACAATAAGTATTATTTTACCGCTGCGTTAAAGACTAAAGAGGAATGCTGCGTGAAGGGCGGGGGAAAAGTGGAACAGTATTTCATCATCCTTTTTAGGACAATTCTCCTTTATTTAGTGATTCTGTTGATTTTTCGTTTAATGGGAAAAAGGGAAATTGGTGAGTTGAGTATCCTGGATCTGGTTGTCTATATCATGATTGCTGAGATGGCATCCTTGGCGATAGAAAATACGAAAGATCCCTTGGTCAACACTCTTCTTCCAATCAGTATATTTGTTATCATTCAAATTACACTGGCAATGCTTTCGCTTAAAAGCAAAAAATTCAGGGATATTGTGGATGGAAAGCCGACAATTATCATTAATAAAGGAAAAATAGATGAAAAGGCGATGAGATCACAAAGGTATAACTTTGATGATTTGCTTCTTCAACTGCGTGAAAAGGATGTAGGCAATATCGCTGATGTTGAATATGCAATTTTAGAGCCATCTGGGACACTTTCCATTTTCCAAAAGGGTCAGGGAAACCAGGATGGACAAGAGGACAATGGAAGTCTTGCCCTGCCATTAATCGTGGACGGAGAAATCCAGGAAGATAACCTTTCTTTGATAGACAAATCAAGAGCTTGGCTGCTTCAGGAGTTAGAGGAAAAGGGATATAAAGAAACTAAGGATATCTCATTTTGCAGTTTTCAAAATGGTGAATTCTATATCGATGTGAAAGACACATAAAAACGTGGACGGAAATCCACGTTTTTTATGTGTGTTTTTTAAATTAGCAGTTTCAGCCTTTTACATATGAGTTTTCTTGAAAAAAGAAGATATGACAGACCGAATGCGGAGAAGTTCATTCTTCCTGATTAAGCCTAGAGCAATAGCGAGAACAATGTAGAGGACGCTCATTAATACTGCGCTGGATAAAACTTTAATAGTTAGTCCAATGCTTTCATCCAACCAGTCCCAAAGCAGGAATCCCAGCGTTCCTGAAAGTATGATCAGCGCAAACATCTTAATATAATCCTTTATATAGAAGGTGAAGGAAACTGCCTTGAGCATTGTGGCGAAGTGCAGAAGGGTAATCAGAACAATTCCCATTACCATCCCAAGGGCTACACCATTGATGCCAAAGGCAGGCTGACTTGCCAGCAGGAAAATGACAGCAGTCTTGGCAAGGTTCCCAATCAGACTGTTAATCATTGCAGCTCTTGCTAAATCAAGAGCCTGCAAGGCTGCCTGCAATGGGCCCTGGAAATAATAGAAGAGGAAGAATGGTGCCATTAGCTTTATGAACTGTGCCCCATTAGCTGTTCCATACATTAACGTCATTAACGGCTCAGCTAGAACGTAAAGGACGACGACAGCAAGGCCGCCTGTTAAAAGAGAAAAACGCAAAGATTGCTGTAAAAGATGTTGTATTACTTTTGTATTTTTCTTTGAGTTTGCTTCGCTAATCGCCGGGACAAGGGAGGTCGACAGCGAATAGGTGATAAACGATGGCAGTAACAATAAGGGCATAGCGAAACCAGTCAATGCTCCATACTGTTTTGTTGCCGCCACCGCCGCAACACCGGCGATTGCCAGGCTGTGCGCAACAACAATCGGTTCAAAGAACCAGGAAACCGAGCCAATCATTCTCGAACCAGTTGTTGGCAATGCGATTTTCATCAGATCATTAAATGTCGATTTTCCAGAATTGACGAATTGAAAAAAGTTTTTCCGCAGTGGGAATTTCTTTTTAAGCTTAAAGGTGGTCATTAAATAAATTAATGAAATGAGTTCCCCTATTACTGACGCAATCATAGCGCCGGCAGCAGCATATTCGATGCCATACGGCATGAAGGCTTTTGTCAGGACGGCAATCAAGGTAATCCGCACAAGCTGTTCAATAACCTGTGAAATGGCAGACGGCTTCATGTTCTGCCTTCCCTGGAAGTAGCCACGGAGAACCGAGGATACCGCAACGATTGGAACGATTGGTGCGATGGCAAGCAGCGGCCATTGTGTCCTCGGATCAGTAAACAATGTCTCAGATAAGTAAGGAGCAAGGAAAATCAGCGCGGGTGTAAAGACAATAGATAGGGAAATAGTGGTTGCCAGTGAAACGACAAGGATTTTCTTGATTTTTCGAAAGTCGCCTCTTGCCTCGGCTTCAGCCACATTTTTAGAAATCGCAACTGGAAGACCCAGTTGTGTAATCGTCACGACAAGCACCAAAGTGGGGAAGGCCATCATGTAAAGACCAACACCTTCTTCTCCGATGGAACGGGCAATGACGATCCGATTTATGAAACCAAGCACCCTCGTGACGAGCCCGGCCATTAACAAAATAAATGTTCCTTTTAAAAACTTCGACATTCCGCTCCCTGCCTTCTCAAAAATGCATATTTCATATACAATTAACTATATGCAAGAAAGTGGACAAAGCATGACAAGGTTAAAACATTAAGACTAGAAAATTGGACGAGGGGGCCAGGGGATGAATCCAAGCCATCAATACGGACGGTTTTACAAGCAGGTAAAGCCGGCGTTGGAAAGTAAAATCGAAGAATTCAAAATATTTGGTTATGAACAGGTTAAAGAAAAAGAATTATGGGATTATCTCACAAAGAAAAAGTGGAAGAAACCGAAAGAAGAGATTCAAATGTATGAAATCGTCGCTGACATTTTATCAGCCAAAATCGGAGAGGTAATGAATTTCACCACCGTTGAAGCCTTCAAACTGGGGGATTTTACGCTCGATGACGAAGAGGAGCGAAAGGAACTGATGAAGTAGCAGGGGCAATAGCTCTTTCTGTTGATTTACCTAAAAAAATCCAGGTGCCGATTTTTTTCTGCTTTTAAAGGTGGGTATGAAATGGTAAATAGTAGCATTTCCTCTTGATACTACATCTTATTTTTCTTACCCTATTTTGTAATAAAACCCGAAAAAATCCTAATGCCGATTTTTTCTAGAGAGAGACTTTCTTTATTTAGTTAACGGAAATGCTTAATTGACAGTTTTTTTAAACTGTTACATAATTAGAATGCTATAAATTGGCTACTGTTTATTTTCATAGTCTTATGTTTTATTTGTCTGGAAGCATGTTGTGTGCGAAGAATAAGGAGGATTTATACATAATGGTAAAACGCAGCCGCATCTTGGCCTTCTTTTTGCTGGTGATCTTAATTGGAAGTGCCATGGGTGCAACAACCCAGAATATATTGAAAGATATCAAGCTTGGTCTTGACCTGCAGGGTGGTTTTGAGGTTCTTTATGAAGTCACGCCTCTAAATGGCAAAGAAGGCGAGGCTGTTGACCGTGAAACCTTGAAGAGCACAGCTGAAGCGCTTGAGCGAAGGGTCAACGTCCTTGGTGTCAGTGAACCGAATATCCAAATTGAAGGAGATGACCGGATTCGCGTTCAGCTCGCTGGCGTAAAAGACCAGAATAAAGCGCGTGAAATCCTTTCTACCGAAGCGAATCTTACCTTCCGTGACGTGAACGACCGCGTCATGATGGATGGAAGTGACTTGGAAGAAAACGGCGCGAAGCAAAGCTTCGACCAGCAAAACAAGCCAAGCATTTCGATTACTCTTAAAGATGGGGACCAATTTGGTGAGATCACAAAGGAAATCCGTGATATGTATCCGGAAAATCAGCTGATTATCTGGCTTGATTTCGAGGAAGGGAAGGATTCCTATAAGGAAGAAAGGATGAAGCCTGAACCTAAATTCCTTTCCAATCCTAACGTTGATAAGATCTTAAATCAAAAAAATGTTGAAATTACAGGTAATTTTACAATTGAAGAAGCGCAGCAGCTTGCTTCTCTTCTTAATGCCGGATCATTACCGGTTAACCTGGAGGAGACGTACTCTACTTCAGTTGGAGCCAAGTTCGGTGAACAGGCTTTAAATGAAACTGTATTTGCTGGGATCATCGGTATTCTTGCTGTTTTTGCATTCATGCTGGCCCTATACCGTATCCCAGGTATAGTCGCAGTTATCACTTTATCTATTTACGTGTACCTCATCCTGCTTGTATTTGATTGGATGAACGGGGTACTCACACTCCCTGGTATCGCGGCATTGATCCTAGGTGTCGGTATGGCGGTAGATGCAAATATCATCACGTATGAACGGATCAAAGAAGAATTAAAGGTTGGGCGGAATATCAAAGCTGCATTCGATGCGGGCAGTAAAGGCTCCCTGTCTACTATCTTTGATGCCAACTTAACGACATTGCTTGCTGCTATCGTATTATTCGCATATGGTACAAGCTCTGTAAAAGGCTTTGCGACCATGCTGATCATCAGTATCCTGGCAAGCTTCATCACAGCAGTTTTTGGTGCACGATTGTTCCTAGGGTTACTTGTGAACAGCGGATTGTTTAAAAACAAGCCGGGCTTGTTCGGCGTAAAACCTAGTGAAGTTCATGATATCTCTGAAGGCTTAGATTCACTAGATTTAAAAACCAAATTCGATCGTTTCGATTTCATCAAGAGCCGAAACAAGTTCTTTACTGCATCAGCCATTCTTATCGGTGTTGGACTGATTGCACTCCTCGTGTTCCGCCTGAATCTTGGAATTGATTTTGCGGCTGGGACAAGGGTAGAGGTCATGTCTGACAGCAAACTTACAGCGGAACAGTTGAAGGAAGAGCTTAAGCAAGTTGAACTGGAAACAAACGATATTGTTATTTCTGGTGATAATGGTGAAATTGGCGTCGCAAGATTTAAAACGGTTTTAACAAAGGACAAAATTTCTGAACTGAAATCCCACTTTAAGGAAGAGTTCGGAGCTGAACCAAACGTCGGTACAGTTTCACCAACAATCGGTAAAGAACTGGCTAAGAACGCCATGATTGCTGTTGCGATTGCATCAATTGGGATCATTATTTATGTAACGATCCGCTTTGAAATCTATATGGCGTTAGCTGCCATTGTGGCACTGCTTCATGATGCCTTCTTTATTGTTGTTCTATTCAGTCTGACAAGGCTTGAGGTAGATATCACATTCATCGCGGCGGTCCTGACAATTGTCGGTTATTCAATCAATGATACGATTGTTACTTTTGACAGGATGCGTGAGAATATGGTGAAGAAGAAACGATTGAAGACACCGGAAGATATTGCGGATGTAGTGAATTCATCTCTTCGCCAGACTCTTGGCCGTTCGGTCAACACAATCTTGACAGTTGTCATAACAGTCGTGGCTCTGTTGATATTCGGAAGTACATCCATCTGGAACTTCTCTTTCGCCCTTCTTATTGGTCTGATTGCCGGTACTTATTCTTCCATATTCATCGCAGCACAGCTGTGGTATGTATGGAAAAATAAAGAGCTTAAGAAAAAAGGCACAATTAAGACTTACAAGGAAAAGAAAGTTTACTCAGATGAGCCGCAAGTTTAATTTCATAAAAGCAAATCCAAAATACCATGGGGTTACCCCGTGGTATTTTTTTGTTTACTAGGAAATTAAAAAAATTTCAATGTGGATAACTATACGGGTTTTCTTAATCCAGCTCCAGCGCCTAGCCCCTCGAGTCGCTTCGGTCCGCCCAATGAAGTCAAAGAACGACTTCACTGGTCGGCCCTCCAGCGCTTGTCGGGGCTGAACGAGGCGCTTGCGCTTTTTGTTCTCCATGGTTAGAAAAGCTGTTTTTCAGGATAAAATAAAAGGAATGCCGAGAGACTAAATATGGTGGAAAAAGAAGAACGAGGATAAAAAGCTCTGAACAAGGAGGGATTTTGCTATTGGAAAAAGATGTTCGATTTAAGAAAGCTGAATTTGCGGCAATGGTTGGTGTTGTCGGAAATATTTTACTTGCGGGATTAAAGTGGGGAGTAGGCATTTATGCGAACAGTAAAGCACTTGTAGCGGATGCTGTCCATTCTGCATCTGATGTAGTTGGTTCATTAGCTGTATACATAGGTCTCAAGGCAGCGAAAGCTCCGCCGGATGAAGACCATCCTTACGGCCATGGAAAGGCCGAATCAATTGCTGCCATCATTGTTGCAGTATTATTGATGCTTGTAGGAGTCGAAATCGGCAGATCATCGTTCGAAGCATTTTTTCATCCTATTGAACCTCCCAAATCAATCGCGATAGTGGCTGTTGTCGTTTCAATTATTGTTAAAGAGGGAATGTTCAGATACAAATACAAATTGGGTAAGCAATTGAAAAGTGATGCACTGATTGTCAATGCGTATGAGCATAGATCGGATGTCTACTCTTCCATAGCAGCACTTATAGGGATCAGCGCTGCCGTGCTTGGGGGCATCTTTGGAATAGGCTGGCTGGAGTATGCCGACCCGGTGACCGGACTGCTTGTAGCCTTGCTGGTCATCAGGATGGCATGGAAGCTTGGCAAGGAATCAATCCATAACGCGCTTGACCATGTTCTTCATGATGAGGATACAGAAGAATTCAGGAATGTTGTACAATCCATACCAGAAGTGAAACACTTGGATGAATTGCATGCCAGAGAGCACGGCCATTATGTTATCATTGATTTGAAAATATCTGTCGATCCACATATTACCGTAGAACAGGGCCACCGGATTGGTAAAAATGTGAAAAAGGAACTGATGGAAAACAAAAACGTCCAAAATGTTCTGGTCCATATTAACCCATACAGTGAGAGTGGAAGTTCTGAAGATGGCGTAGATATTCAATAAGTCTCAGGGGAGGAGATAGCATGAAGTTTCAATGGACATTGCTGCTGGGACTTGCATTTGCATTGATTGTCGCAGTTTTTGCAGTCATCAATGTCGATCCAGTAACAGTGAACTATTTATTTGGGGAATCAAAATGGCCGTTAATTTTGGTCATCTTAGGCTCTGTATTGATGGGCGGAATCATTGTTGGCTCTGTCGGTCTATTCAGGATGTTTGTGTTACAAAGGGAAGTAAAGATATTAAAGAAGAAAAACAATTCACTAGAAGCTCAGCTGGCCCAAAAGGAAACTCTGCCGGAGGAAACAGTACCCCAGCACGAAATAGAAGATATTCATTAATCCAGCAAATGGCAGCATACAATTATGCTGCCATTTTAATATATTCGCCACTGTTTTAATATAAATCATTTACTGTTCATAAATTAAAAGCCCTTATTAGCATTCATTGTCATTGAAACCGACTCTTCGCTTTTGTATAATGAAAAAGCTGAGAGGTGAACGTATGTTAAAGCCAAAATCAAGGTGGATTGTTAAAAAATCTGACCAGACAATAATAGATTCACTCGCTAAAGACCTGAACATAAATCATCTGACTGCTTCTCTGTTAGTCAATCGCGGACTGGATACCGTGGAAGATGCCCGGTATTTTTTATTTGGGCAAAAAAGCGAATTTCACGACCCATTTTTGCTGAAAGATATGGATAAGGCAGTTGAGCGGATCAATAAGGCAATAGAAACGCAGGAGCCTATTTTGGTATTTGGTGATTATGATGCTGATGGTGTAAGCAGTACGACGGTCCTGATGAAAGCCCTGGCTGAACTCGGAGCAAATGCCGACTTTTACATACCGAACCGTTTTACAGAAGGGTACGGTCCTAATGAGAAAGCATTCCGCAGTGCCGCAGACAGCGGAGTTGGCTTGATCATTACTGTCGATACGGGCATTTCAGCTCTTCATGAAGCAACTGTTGCCAAAGACTTAGGTGTCGACTTGATCATAACGGATCACCATGAACCAGGCCCACTCCTGCCGGATGCGTTTGCGATCATCCATCCAAAGTTGGACGACAGTGTATACCCTTTCAAGGATTTAGCTGGTGTAGGTGTCGCTTTTAAGGTTGCACACGCTTTGCTTGGGAGAGTACCGGAGCATTTGTTGGAGTTTGCCGCTATTGGGACAATTGCCGACCTTGTACCCCTGCTGGGAGAGAACAGGCTGATTGCTCTGAGGGGAATAGAGAAATTGAAGTCGAGCCAGACACCTGGTTTAAATGCACTGCTTAAGCTGGCCAAAACAGACAGGGCTGCCATTGATGAAGAAACAATCGGTTTTATGATTGGCCCGAGGGTTAATGCAGCCGGACGACTCGGCAGCGCTGACCCTGCCGTTCAATTGATGATGACTCATGATCCGGAAGAGGCGATGATGCTTGCGGAAGAGATTGATTCAATCAATAAAGAACGGCAGAACATTGTTTCACAAATTGCCGAAGAAGCAGTTGCTGAAGTGGAAATGTATTATCCAATAGAAGAAAATTCAGTCCTTGTCGTCGGCAAGGAAGGCTGGAACGCAGGAGTTATTGGCATTGTAGCCTCCAAGCTCGTTGAAAAATATTACCGCCCAACAATCGTACTTAGTTTCGATAAAGAGAAGGGGCTTGCGAAGGGTTCTGCACGAAGTATCGCAGGTTTTGATCTTTTTAAGAATCTATCAACCTGCAGAGATATCCTTCCGCATTTTGGCGGCCATCCAATGGCTGCGGGGATGACATTGAATCTTAATGATGTTGACGCATTGAGGTCAAGGTTGAATGCACTAGCAATAGAGCAGCTGAAAGAAGAAGATTTAATTCCGGTATCTCATATCGACGCCAGGATTGATGTTAAAGAGATTACGATTGAAACGATAAATGAACTTGGAATGCTTTCTCCATACGGCGTAAGCAACCCTAAACCGAAAGTGCTGATTGATGGAGCTAATATTTCAACCCTGAGAAAGATAGGGGCAGATCAGTCACATCTTAAGCTGGCACTTGAAGAGGAAGGTACTGTGATTGATGGAATAGGATTTGGCTTTGGACATCTCCATGACCATATCTCGCCGAGTTCGAAGTTGTCGGTCATAGGCGAATTATCGATCAACGAATGGAACAATATCAAGAAGCCGCAGATTTTTCTCAGGGACGTAGCCGTCAAGTCCTGGCAGCTATTCGATTTCCGCGGGCTTAAAAGATTGGAAAAGCTTCCAGACATGATTCCAGGGAGTAATATAAAGTGGATTCTCTTTAACTCCGATTTAAAAAATAAGTTTTCTCCTATTATCGGAGAGTCATTGGAACTGGTATCCACAGATGAGAAAGCTGAGGGAATCGAGTTAGACCAATCCAATGTCGTGCTGTTGGACCTGCCGCCTTCCAAAGATATCCTGGAGAAATTATTTGCCGGGAAAAATCCAGGAAGAGTCTATGCCCACTTTTACAAAGAAAACAGCGATTTCTTCACGACTATGCCAACCAGGGAGCATTTCAAGTGGTTTTACGCTTTCCTCGCAAAGAAAGGGCCATTTGATCTTAAACGTTATGGCGGCGAATTGGCCAAGCATAGAGGGTGGACAAAAGAAACGGTAGAATTCATGTCGCAGGTGTTTTTTGAACTAGATTTTGTTAAAATAAACAATGGGTTTATTTCACTTGAAAAAGATGTCCCGAAAAGGGATCTAACTGAATCCAAAACATATCAGCACAAGGTGCAAGCATTCACTCTTGAAAATGAATTGCTCTACTCATCGTATGAGCAATTGAAGAATTGGTTTGACCAATTCATTCAAGAGTCGGTGAAAAATGAGGAGGCAATTATTCAATGGATTTGAAACAATTTATAACAATCGTTCCCGATTGGCCAAAGCCTGGCATTAAATTTAAGGACATTACAACCTTAATGGACAATGGCGAGGCTTATAGATATGCAACAGACCAAATCGTGATCTATGCCCGTGAAAAGCAAATTGACCTTGTAGTGGGTCCTGAAGCACGCGGCTTCATCATCGGTTGTCCGGTTGCCTATGCTCACGGTGTAGGTTTCGCTCCTGTAAGGAAGGAAGGAAAGCTTCCGCGCGAAACAATCAAGGTCAATTACGGACTCGAATATGGAAGTGACGTTTTAACAATCCACAAAGACGCAATCAAGCCAGGACAAAGAGTATTAATCACCGATGACTTGCTGGCAACTGGTGGAACGATCGAAGCAACGATCAAGCTAGTTGAAGAACTAGGAGGAATCGTGGCAGGTATCGCCTTCCTGATTGAACTTACGTATCTCGATGGCCGCAAAAAGCTGGATGGCTATGATATTTTAACCTTGATGCAATATTAAATTGACCGGGCGCTTCATTGTGAAGTGCCCTTTTCTTATAATCAAGAAAATGCATTCAAAGGCATCCAGATTTGCAAAAATAACCCTATAATTGAATGGAATAAAATATATTTCGACAATTTTTTTAAATTCTGCTGTAAAATATCTTCCTTTCTCTTTACATCTTCGATTTTTTCTTTGATAATAGTAACAATCCTTTATAAGAATAATTATTGTATATAAAGGGTTTTGTTTTAGAATAAAATGTAAAATTTACTTTGATAATTGTCCAGCTACAGCGCCTAGCCCCTCGAGTCGCTTGTCTAGTGTTGCCTCCTAGAAACTCCGAAACTTCAACTCCGTCGGCAGAAGCAAAAAGCGCTTCTTTGTCGGAGTCTCCAGTTTCTCCGTTTCTGGACAGTCGGCGATACTTTTCGATTTCGGTCCGCCCAATGAAGTCAAAGAACGACTTCAATGG
>NZ_JAGGQL010000029.1 GCF_018613315.1 Bacillus sp. ISL-37
TGGCAATCATTTTCATCCAGAAGCCATGTTGCATTCTGACCAAGGAATGCACTACACGCACCCTCTATTCCAGAGCAACGTGAAAAAGATTGGCTTAAAACAATCAATGTCCCGAAAGGGAAACTGTTGGGATAACGCACCTATGGAAAGTTTCTTTGGACATTTTAAAGACTTAGCAGAGTATAAATCACTGGATAGTATAAGGGATGTAAAGAAGGAAGTAGATCGTGTAATCGAAGAATATAATCATCATCGTTATCAATGGGGCTTAAACAAAATGACCCCGGTACAATACCGGGGCCACTTATTAGCTGCATAGGCGCTTTTTTTAAACTGTCCGTAAACGGGGGCACAGTTCATTAAGGCTGGCGCTTTATCGTATATTTGATAGACCTTTATTTATGAAGTTGTTAATAATTTCGGCCATTTCCTTTGGTGTTTTATCCATCCCGTTTTCTACCCAATTCTTAATGACATAAATACTACCACTGACAACAAAAATATTTATATATTCAAATGTTTCAGTGTCAAACTGGCTGTCAGAAAGCCAGTTTTTAAAAATATACTCCTGGGTGATCATCATCCCTTTTTTCTGAAAGTGGACATCACTATTTTCGCTTAGAAGCATTTGGCATACGTCGGGTTTTTTTGCAATATACTCAAGGATCTTCTCTGTCATCATTAAAGCTTCTTCTTCTTTGGAAAAATTGTAATGGTTAAGTGTCAAAACCATGTCTTCAATGAATTCTTCCTCAATTGCATTCAACAGGTCAAATTGACTGGAATAATGAGAATAAAAAGTGGAACGATTAATGTCTGCCAACTCACAAATTTCTTTGATCGTGATGTTTGAAATGGGCTTATTCTTCAATAACTCCATCAGACTTTCCTTTAAAACCATCCTTGTATACTTTTTTCGTCTGTCCATTTCCTAACACACTTCCTTTATCTGTAAAACAGCGAGTTAACCAACAGATAGTAGTTTTCTGTTGTGAATCAAACGTTATGTTCACAACTGTTTGTTGAATAGACAACACCGTGTTTATATAATGATAAAGTGTAATGGCAAAAGACTCAAGTGAGGTTAAAGAATGATAAGCATTGCAGAAAAAATCATAAAACATAAGAAAGCTGTTGTGATAGCGTTTGTTATATTTGCGTTAGTATCGACGGTGGCGCAATTTTTTGTGTCGGTCAATTATAATATGGTGGATTATCTGCCAGAGGATGCCCAGTCCACAAGGGCTATGGAAATTATGGAGAAGGAATTTACTGCTGAGGTACCGGATACGAGGGTCATGGTAAGGGATGTATCCTTGCAGGAAGCACTCAGCTTAAAAGAGAAATTGTCAGCCATTGATGGTGTAGGAGAAGTCATTTGGCTGGATGATGTGGCGGATTTGAAAACTCCCCTCGAAATGGCAGATGCGGAGACAGTAGAAAACTATTACAAGGATGGGAACGCATTGTTCTCGATCAGTGTCCGCTCAGGTGATGAGGTTGCGATTACCGATGCTATTTACGAATTGATTGGTGATGAAGGAGCGATTGCTGGCGAAGCGATCAATACCGCATCTTCGCAAAAAATGGCTGGAACTGAATCCATGTATGCGGCCATTTTGCTCGTTCCAATCATTATTTTCATCCTGGTCGTCTCAACTACATCATGGGTGGAGCCTTTATTTTTCCTGACGGCAATTGGCGTTTCGGTCCTGATCAACCTCGGAACGAATATTTTTATCGGTGAAGTTTCCTTCGTTACCCAGTCAGTAGCCCCGATTCTGCAGCTGGCGGTTTCGCTCGATTATGCCGTATTCCTGCTACACAGTTTCTCTGATTACCGAAAGAAAACGAATAATCCAGAAGAAGCCATGCAGCTTGCGATGAAAAAGTCATTCCCGGCGATTACCGCCAGTGCGGCTACAACATTTTTTGGATTCATCGCACTAACATTCATGAAATTCGAAATCGGCTCAGACCTTGGAATCAACCTGGTAAAAGGAATCGTTTTGAGCTTCATCAGTGTCATGGTGTTTTTACCGGCGCTTACTTTACTATTCTACAAATGGATGGACAAAACACAGCACAGAAGCTTTATTCCGAGCTTCACCGGGATTGGTGACTTTGTCGTAAAACTTAAAATCCCAAGCCTGCTGCTCGTTTTTGCTATCCTTGTTCCGAGCTTTTTGGCCCAAAGCAATACGGCATTTACGTATGGGCTTGGCGAACAACCGGAAACGACACGTGCCGGCAGTGATTTTACAGAGATTAAGGAAGCTTTTGGAGAAACGACTCCAATTGTCCTTTTGGTTCCGACAGGAGATCGGGCGAAAGAAGCGGAGCTTGTCCAGGAGCTTGAGAACCTGGATTACGTCACAAGTGTGATTGCCTATGTGAATATGGTAGGCTCGGTCATCCCGCCTGAGTACCTAGATGAATCAATTACGAGCGAGTTTTATTCGGAAAATTACAGCCGTATTATCATCAATACGAACCAGGGCACAGAAGGGGATCTTCCTTTTTCAATTGTTCAAAAGGTAGAAGAGGAAGCTACGAAATATTATGGAGACCAGGCGCTTAGTTTAGGAGAAAGCGTAACATTGTATGATATCAAGAATGTCGTGAATAAGGATAATGTCGTAGTGAACGTGTTGACAGTCGTGACGATTGCGATTGTCCTGCTGGCAACCTTTAAATCGATTTCAATTCCGCTGGTATTGCTGATCACGATTCAATCAGCAGTCTGGATCAATCTTTCGATTCCGTATTTTACAAGTTCATCACTTGTGTTTGTCGGATACTTAATCATCAGTACGGTACAGCTGGCGGCAACAGTTGACTATGCCATCTTGCTGACGGAAGCTTATCAGCATAACCGCAGGGAAATGTCCGCTAAAAAAGCAATCGTGAAAACATTGGATGAAAAAACGTTCTCCATCTCAATATCTGCAGCGATCTTATCGAGTGTTGGGTTTATTTTATGGATGACGTCTTCCAACCCGATAGTTGGATCCATCGGCTTATTATTAGGCAGGGGTGCATTGCTTGCCTTTGTGATGGTCGTGTTCTTATTACCGGCTATGCTGCTCGTATTCGATAAATTCATTAAAAAGACGACCTATAAAGCAAATTTTTACGAGGAGAAATGATGATGAGAACAAAACAAATACTATTTGCTGTGCTCGGATTGATGATCTTCTTGCCTTCATTTCTTAGTTATGGAGCTGCCGCAGAAGCTGAAGGGAAACTCACTTCTAAGGATGAAGTCGTATACGCTACATTAAAATCCAATGGAGAACTCGATGACATTTACGTCGTCAATACTTTGGAGGTAGCGAAGGCAGGAGAAATTCTTGATTATGGGAAGTACAGCAGCGTCAAGAACCTGACTGATCTGTCCGAACTTGATCAGAACGGGCAGACTGTTCAAATACATGCCCCAGAAGGAAAGTTTTATTATCAGGGAAACATGGGAGACAATACGGAATTGCCATGGGATATAGGGATTTCCTATCTGCTTGATGGACGTGAGGTTGAAGCGTCTGAGCTTGCGGGAAAAGAAGGACATCTAGAAATCAAAATTAATACTGCTGCCAATGAAAAGGCAGATGCTGTTTATTTTGAAAATTACTTATTGCAAATTTCATTTATGCTCTCTAATAGCTATCAAAATATAGAAGCAACTGGCGGCATGGTTGCGAATGCCGGGAAAAACAAACAGATCACTTTTACGGTCATGCCTGGGCAAGAGGAAAGCCTTAGTGCGAAAGTAGACGTCGTGGATTTTGAATTCAGCGGCATTGATATCGCAGCGGTTCCTTCCACTCTTCCGATTGATACTTCAGGAATGGAGAACATGACGGATGACATGTCGGCATTGTCTGATGCAATCAGTGAATTGAATAATGGTGTGGCTGACTTGAAAAAAGGTGTGTCCCAGTTGAACAATGGTGCAGTAAGCCTTCGTGATGGTTCCGGACAGTATAAAAATGGTATGAGCGAGCTAAATGGTTCATCCTCACAAATCGTCGGTGCATCGAGTTCCATTGGCAACGCATTGAAAAAAATCAATTCATCCCTATCTGAGGGCTCTGCTGAGATGGATATGTCGAGCCTGAGTGAATTGCCAGCCGGCCTGACACAGCTTGCAAATGGCTTGAATCAAGCAGCTGATGGGCTAATCACTTTGCGTGAAAATTACTCAATGGCATATAGTGCATTAGATGGCGCGATTAAAGGAATCCCTGCGCATCAGCTTTCAGAGGAAGAGATAGCTGGATTACTTAGCAGCGGTGCTGACGTAAATGTTGTCAATAAACTGGTTGAGACCTATAAGGCTGCTCAAAAAGTGAAAGGGACATATGCCAATGTACAGGAAGCTTTTGCGGCTGTGGACCCTACTTTGAACCAGGTCAGTGGATCTGTAAAAGTAATGAGTGGGAACCTTACAACAATCGCTAACAAACTGTCCGCTTCCCTCGAGGAAATGGATATGGGTGCACTTGGCGAACTGCAGAAAGGTCTCTCGACATTGTCCTCCAATTACGGACAGTTCCATTCCGGATTGGTAAGCTATACAAAAGGAGTAAGTGAGTTATCTTCTTCATATTCGCAGCTGCATTCAGGAATTTCCGGATTGACAGGCGGAACGAGCGACTTAAATAAAGGAGTCGGCGAACTCCACAGCGGTACAAGTGAATTGCATCAGGAAACGAAGGACCTGCCTGAGCAAATGCAGCAGGAAATCAATGAGATGATTAAGGAATATGATAAATCAGACTATGAACCAGTATCCTTTGTTTCCGCAAAAAATGAGAAGGTGACTTCCGTACAGTTCGTGATCAAAACAGAAGCCATTGAAAAAGAAGAGCAAGAGACAAAGAAAGCAAAGCCTGAGAAAAAGAAAGGCTTTTGGGATCTTTTATTAGAGTTATTTTAATGAGTTAGGGACAGTTCAGGAGGTCTAATGATGGGCTTCAGGACTGTCTCTTTTGTTTTTTTAAGGCTCTTTTCTCAAACTTTGTGCTATTGACTTCAAAATAGGATTGAATGACCTATGTTTCTTCACAAAATTAAAGCTTATTAGGAGAAAAGAGCTTGCAAACTTAATACAGACATACAAAATGGCTTTTTATCACGTTAAAATCGGATTTAGGATTTTAACAACAATCTTTACAAAAACAGCCTTTTTAAGAAGGGTTAGTGTGAAACAATGGTTTTAAGGAGTGTAAAAGGGTAAAATTCGATAAGGAAGGCAAAATAAATATGTTAGCGTAAAAAGACAAAAGCTGCATGGAGTGAGGAGGAATACAATGATCAGCGATAAGTTGGTAAATGGTTTGGTCGAACAAATGAATTATGAGTTTTATTCTGCGCACGCGTACATGGCAATGGCTGCGTATTGCTCAGCGGAGAATTTGGATGGTTTTGCAAACTTCTTTTTGGTACAAGCTGAAGAAGAACGATTCCATGCGATGAAATTTTACAATTTCATTAATGATATGGGTGAGCGCGTGACATTCGATGGATTCCACGCTCCATCAAACAATTTCGAGTCTGTTCTTGATGTTTTTGAAAAAGGACTTGGCCACGAGAAGGAAGTAACTCGCCGCATCTATAATCTTGCGGATATCGCACTTGATGAGCGCGAACACGCAACAATGACATTCTTAAAATGGTTCATTGAAGAACAGGTCGAAGAAGAAGCCCTGTTTGATAGCCTGATTCAAAAGCTGCGCCGCATTGACAAGGACAGCAACGCATTCTTCATGCTCGAAAACGAACTCGCACAGCGCTCTTTCACAGCACCAGTGTGAACATAAACAGGTAAAGCAGGATTCCTAGATTGGAATCCTGTTTTTTATTTATCAAACAACAGGTTTTTTACAAGAAAATAAACGATTTATGGACGCAACGAGGGGTTATCATCTTTTTATAGGATATCTTACCGTCGCTTGAGAGTGTATTCCTGGCTGAGGGGATTATAATACCGGTTGCAGGAGTTTTATTCCCGGTTGGGATGAATTTATTACCGGTTGAAAGAGATTTAATACCAGTTGAAGGAGATTTAATACGAGTTAGAGGTGACAACTGCAAGTCTGCCAATTCCATCCAAATCCTTTGAAAAACTTTTTACGCTAGCTTAATGGGGTATGAGTATTGTAAGAGAATCTTAAGACAAGGAGGATCTCATGAAAAAACTACTTATATCTTTAGCAGCGGCTGGAATTCTTGCTGGATGCAGCGCTGATGATAGTGAAGTCGGCCAGGAAGGTCCGCCGGAAACGGAAGTCAAGACGGAGGAGGATCCGGTTACTACGGATTACCTGCAAGAAAGGTTCGATGAAGGAATGGATTATGATGCTTACGCGGTTGAAATCCAAACATGGGTAGATAAGGGTCAGGCAACAATTGCCGACACTGTTAAGATTGAAGGACAAGAGAATGTATCTGCAGATATTATCCAGGTTGCGGATGGGTTCCTTGCGGTCGCGAATGACAGCAAGCAGATTACTCTGGTGAAGCCATTCGCCTCTCCTGAGGATGCGAAGGAATACTTGAATGAAAACTTATAAAAAGAAAGCCCGCTAACTAATCGTTTAGCGGGCTTTCGCTTGTGGTATACGTCCATATAGGAGCATGGTCAATCATGGTGAATTAAAAAACAACTTGAGAGTGATTACATATCAGTTCACATGCTCCTACATCAAGATTGGGAGGAATGAATCAGTGAAGAAGGATGAGAACAATCAATCTGTGAACGAGAATTCAAAGGATCAGCAGCTTGAGCAATTCAGGTCTGGACATAATGGTGAAGCAATGACGACTAACCAGGGGCTGCGTGTTTCTGAAGATGAACATTCCTTGAAAGCGGGAACCCGCGGTCCGACATTGATGGAGGATTTCCATTTCCGTGAAAAGATGACTCATTTCGATCATGAGCGCATTCCGGAGCGTGTAGTCCATGCGAGGGGATTTGCGGCTCATGGTTATTTCCAGGTGTACGAGCCAATGGCTGAATATACGAAAGCAGGATTCCTACAGGATCCGGCCAAAAAGACTCCAGTGTTTGTGCGCTTTTCAACGGTAGCCGGTTCTCGGGGGTCAGGTGATACCGTTCGTGATGTACGTGGTTTTTCAACTAAATTTTATACAGAAGAAGGCAATTACGACCTTGTTGGTAACAATATCCCTGTTTTCTTCATCCAGGATGCAATCAAGTTCCCTGATTTGATTCATGCGGTCAAACCGGAGCCGCATAATGAAATACCACAGGCGCAGTCGGCCCATGATACATTCTGGGATTTTATTGCGAATAATACGGAGTCAGCCCATATGATCATGTGGCATATTTCAGATCGTGCAATCCCGCGCAGCTTCAGGATGATGGAAGGCTTTGGCGTGCACACCTTCAGGTTCGTGAATGAACAGGGCAATGCACGTTTTATAAAATTCCACTGGAAACCGGTACTGGGGGTTCATTCATTGGTCTGGGACGAAGCCCAGAAACTTGCCGGCAAGGATCCGGATTTCCACCGCCGCGATCTATTCGACGCGATCGAGATGGGGAATTATCCAGAGTATGAGCTGGGCGTCCAGATGATTGACGAGGAAGATGAATTCACGTTCGATTTCGATGTACTTGACCCTACCAAGATCTGGCCTGAGGAATTGGTACCAGTCAAGATTATCGGAAAAATGACGCTCAACCAAAATGTGACCAATTATTTTGCGGAAACAGAGCAAGTGGCATTTCATCCGGGACATGTCGTTCCGGGAATTGATTTTTCAAACGACCCGCTCCTTCAAGGGCGTTTGTTCTCTTATACTGACACGCAGCTATCCCGTCTCGGCGGCCCGAACTTCCACGAGATCCCAATCAACAGGCCGGTTTGCCCGTTCCATAACAACCAGCGTGATGGCATGCACCGGATGACGGTTGACCGCGGGCAGGTCGCTTATCACAAAAATTCACTGCAAAGCAATGATCCTAAGCCTTCACCTGTGAGCGAAGGAGGATATGAACATCACCAGGAAAAAGTCGAGGGAAGAAAAGTCCAGGCACGCAGTGACAGCTTCAAGGACCACTATTCTCAGGCAACTCTCTTCTGGTACAGTATGTCTGACGTGGAAAAGCAGCATATGATTGAGGCCTTCAGTTTCGAGCTTGGAAAAGTGAAGAGCAAGGATGTGCAGCAGCAGGTTGTTGAGATGCTTGGCAATATTGATACTTTCCTTGCTGAGCAAGTAGCCGAAAGCTTAGGCGCTAAAAAGCCGACAAGCAAACCAGCAGAAGTGACGATGACTTCGCCGGCATTGAGCCAGATGAATACAGCGAAGCTGCCAAATACAAGGAAGGTTGCAATCCTTGCAGATCATGGTTTTAACGGAGCTGAAGTTTCCGGATTGATGGAAATGCTGAAAAAAGGCGGCATCACGGCAGAAATCATCAGCAAGCAGCTCGGGATAATCAAGGGCGATGATGGCACGGAGCTTGAAGTGCAGCATACGCTGCTGACTGGCAGCTCTGTCTTGTTTGACGCATTATATATTGCCGGCGGACAGCAAAGCGTGGACAGCTTGAAGCAGAAAAAGGAAGCAGTCTACTTTGTCGATGAGGCTTTCAGTCATCTGAAAGCAGTTGGTGCTGGAAAAGAAGCAACAGATCTCTTGGCTGCTGCAGGAATTGGCCATGAAAACGCATCAGGTGTCGTCGTCTTTGCGAACAACGAAGAAGTGACAGCCGACAGCCAGAAGTTCATTGATGCAATCGCCGAACACCGCCACTGGAATCGAATGGTTTAATCATAGAATGATTGAAAAAAGAGAAACGGAGTCCATCTGTTTCTCTTTTTTACAAAGGAGGGAACCGAAATGAAAGTAATCGTGGTTGGTGCACATAGCAGCGTCGGGGAGTTTGTTGTCAGCAAGTTGATGGAAAACGGGTATACATCCTGCGCAGTCGTCAGCGATGAGAATCAAATCGACATGCTGAAAAAGAGAGGAGCTACCGAAGTAGTTCTATATGAAGAAAGCATCCTGCCGACTTTATTCCATGGGTATGATGCTGCCATTTATCTAACTGGCATCAATCCAAAGGCCAAAACAGGCAGAACTGTAATGGTTGACCATGAATCGGTCATCGAGACAGTGAAGGAAGCAGAGAAGCAGGGGGTCAAGCGTTTTGTGATGATGAGCGCCATCATGGCTAATGAAGCGGCAGGAGATGACAGCCGGGAAATTGGCGCGAAAGAGATGCCTGATGAGTTGCTGCGGCAATCAAATTTAACATATACCATCGTGCAGCCGGGAGCATTTACAGACAAACCTGGTAATGGAAAAATATTTGCAGGTGAAACACTGGATTCGAATGAGCTTGAAATTTCACACGAGGACATTGCGGAGGTAATGGTCATGTCGCTCGAAAACGAGGCAACTTTTAACAAGACTTTCGAAGTGGCAGAAGGAGATACAGTCATAACAAAAGCATTATCTTCATTATAGGAAAGGAGGATTTTAATGGGATTGACGGATTATCTAGTGGTCGGCCTGTTTATCTTCATAGCCTTGATTATCCTGGTGCCGGTCCTGCTATTTATCTATTTATATATGAAAGACGACAAGCAGAAGCAGCATTCAATTTTAAGGAATTTCCCTGTAGTCGGGAAGGTTCGGTATTTCACCGAGCATATTGGTCCTGAGCTAAGGCAGTATTTATTCAATGCCGACAATGAGGGAAAGCCTTTTTCGCGCAAGGAATTTCAGGATGTCGTCAAGGCTGGAAAGTATAAGGGAAGATTAATTGGTTTTGGGTCACTTAAGGATTTCGAGGCAGAAGGATTTTACATCAGAAATACGCTGTTTCCGAGGTTGACTGATGAGATGAAAGTCGATAATGCCGATAAAATTAAAACAAGAGTTTACAAGATTGATGGTGAGGGCCTTTTTACAAGAAAGGAACATAGTGAGGAGAGATTGGCCGATCCGTATTATTTGAAGGATGATGATGCGGTGGTGCTAGGTGAGAGTACCTGCCGATTCCCATTCCGTGTGAAGGGTCAGGTCGGGCAGTCGGCAATGAGCTATGGGGCACTTGGGGAAAAAGCAATCCAGGCGATGTCCAAAGGCCTGGGGCTTGCGGGAGGAACGTGGATGAATTCGGGTGAAGGTGGATTATCTGATCACCACCTTGCTGGAAATCCGGATATCATGATGCAAATCGGACCGGACTTGTTTGGTGTGCGTAAACCAAACGGCGAGTTTTCATGGGAAGAGTTCAAGAAGAAAAGTGAAATGCCCCAGGTGAAAGCTTTTGAAATCAAGCTTGCCCAGGGAGCGAAGACACGTGGCGGCCATGTTGAAGGGGAGAAGGTCACTGAGGAAATCGCCAAAATCAGGCTGGTGGAAGTCGGGAAGACAATTAACAGTCCAAACCGATTTTATGAATTCAGCGATGTCCCTTCGATGTTTGACTGGATTGAGGAATTACGATCGGTTGGCGGCAAGCCAGTAGGCATCAAAATTGTTGTCGGTGATATGGACGCGCTTGAAAATATGATTTCTTACATGAAGGAAAGCGGGAAAGGGCCTGATTTCATTACGGTAGACGGCGGGGAAGGCGGCACTGGAGCAACCTATCAGGAGCTGGCTGACTCAGTTGGACTTCCCATCAACTCAGCGCTTCCGGTAGTGGATGAAATGCTCCGCCAGTACGGAATCAGAGACAGAGTGAAGCTGATTGCCTCTGGAAAATTGATCACTCCTGATAAAATCGCGATCGCCCTGGCGATGGGAGCGGACCTAGTGAATATCGCCCGCGGGATGATGATCAGCGTCGGATGCATCATGGCCCAGGTATGCCACACGAATACATGCCCTGCAGGTGTAGCGACCACTGATAAGAAGCTTCAGGATGGCCTGGTTGTAGACGAAAAAATGTATCGGGTCGCCAACTATATTATTTCCCTGCGTGAAGGACTTTACAATCTGGCAGCCGCAGCGGGTATCGATAGCCCCACGCAATTTGAACGGAAGCACATTGTCCATAAAGATGAACTCGGACGTGTGTCTCCGGTAGAAGATTTGATCATTGCTGCAAGAAGGACACAATTGCAAAAGAAAGCATGATCGCGATGCCTGACCTTGTTCTAAGGTCAGGCATTATCTGTTTGCAGTGCCAATGTAACTTCGCTCACTTCCGCATTGTCAAACAACACTTCTTGCCCCCGTTTTTATAAGAAATAAATTTAAAGAGTAGCACATATCCAAATTTCTAAAATGCCCCCCATATTTAATATAATAATAGTCAACTAGAAGGGGGCTTTGATGATGATGAGAATCTATTCTGTTACATTTGTTGTCTTTTTGATGCTTGATAGTGTGTGGCTTGGGGTTATTTCTCCAGCTCTCTATAAGGAGCAGATTGGCCATCTACTTGCACCAGAGGTGAACTGGACTGCTGCTGTTATGTTTTATATCCTATTCATCGCAGGTCTCGTATTTTTTGCTGTAAATCCTTCGATTCAGCAAAATAGCTGGAAAGCAGCTCTGAGGAATGGAGCTTTCTTTGGACTTGTGTGCTACGCCACTTATGACTTGACCAACCAGGCAACAATGCGGGATTGGCCGCTGTTGATTACAGCGATTGACTTGATGTGGGGAACTTTCATCTGTGGGATTTCATCTTTGGTAAGCTTTTTCATCGGCCGAAAATTAGTGAAGTAATACGCAAAGCCTGCCCAGTCATTTCTGGGCAGGCTTTGTTTGCTACGCGGGCAGCTATAATCATGACAGCACAGGTGCTTATGCTGTTCCAATTATGAGCTGAGCTTTTTAGGGAACCAAGGGATGAACAAATTGGTTTCCTGTTTGTAGAGCTGATACTCTGCGTTTCCAGCATACCTCTTATCCAGGAATGGGACGCCCGATACTTTCAGCAGCAATAAATTAATGAATGCTGCACTGAAGAATGCGGTCCAGCCATTCTGGACGCCAAGGACAATCAAGAAGATCCCCCACCACATTGCAGCTTCGCCAAAATAGTTCGGATGCCTGCTGTAGCGCCATAAACCGGATTTTAAAACTTCCTCTTTATGCTTTTTCCGCTTCTTAAAGCGTTCTAGCTGATAATCTCCAATACTCTGGAATAGGAATCCGATCAGCCATAAAAGAATTCCAATTCCTGCGAAAAGATCTAAGCCACTTGAGTCGGTGACATTCACTAGTACAATTGGATAGGCTAGTAGCAGCATGATCGCTCCCTGCATCATGAACACTCGGAAGAAAGCGATCACTCTTACGTTTTTGCCCCACTGTTTCCTAAAATTGGCATATCGGAAATCCTCGCCTCTGCCAATCGAACGGATCAGAAGGTGAAGGAAGAGACGGATGCCCCATAAAGAAACTAGTGTTAAAACGATCGTCTGCCTGATCGAATTTTCTCCTTCGGATGCGAAATAGCTGACAAAAGCAATGATGACAAATCCAAGCCCCCAGCCAATATCGACAATCGAGTTATCTTTTATCAATTGCGCAATGATGAACATCGACACCATGAATATAAAAATAGCACCGATATTAAGTAAATATAAATCCCACATTTTTATAATCTCCTTTCATATTTAGGTTTATTGAACAGCATGGCTACGCTGACAGACCCTTTGCCTGCATGCGCCCCGATGACAGGGGAAACATTGGCGGTATATAAAGGTGTTCTTCCTGTCAGCATTGTCATTTCATCTGCACACAGGGCAGCTTTTTCAGGATCATTTGCGTGAAGCACCACGTAATGGCCAATTTGATGTGCTTTATCTAATTCATTGATCATGCTGAACATCTTTTTTAGATTGGATTTCCGGAAAAAGGTTTTGCCATATAGCTTGGATTTTCCCTGTTCGTCCACCGAAACGATTGGCTTCATTTTTAACATCGTTGCAATTTTTCCTTGCAGAGGAGTGACTCTGCCGCCCCGGATCATATGCTTTAACGTGGGGACGCTCACAAGGATTTCCGTTTTAGCGGTCGTTTCCTCGACAAATTCAATTAATTCTGCAACGGATGCTCCTTGTTCAAGCTTTTCAGCGACTCGATGAATGAGCAGTCCATAGGCACCCGAAAGCGTTTTGGTATTCAGTACGGTGATTTTTTCATCATTCACCTGAGTGGCTGCGAGCCTGCAGGAATCATACGTTCCGCTCAACTCCTTGGAAACATGTATGGATAAAATATGATCATAATGTTTTGTCAGCTGTTCATATAAACGAAAGATTTGTTCAAGGCCTGGCTGGGATGTTTTAGGTGCGTTCTCAGCGACTTCCAATCGATTGTAGAAGTTATCCGGCTTCATCGTTACCTTATCCAGATAGGGCGACCCATCCATTTCGATTGTGGCCGGGAGCAAGTGGATCTGGTGATGGTCCATGAATTCTTCAGGCAGGTCACAGGCTGAGTCGACGACAAGCGCGATTTTTGATTTTCTCGCATGGGTGCTCTCGTATTGGCGTCTCATATCTTCGACTTTCTGGAAGCTGACCGTACCCAATCGAGACAAAAGCTCGACAGCGGAATGGGGTTGATTTGTATGGAAGTGCACCTTCAGTTGCTGGTCATCCCCAGCTATCACAATCGAATCTCCAAGCTTTCTTATGGCTTCTTTTATTTTTGAAGGTTCAGAGATTCCCTGAATCATAAATTCTGTGCAATAACGGTAAGTGAGCAATTCTTCCTTAGAAAGGATATGGTCCTCAGGAGGTTGGATGTGCTGATCTTTCATGGTTTTCTCGGGGTTCTCTTCTGGTTGGATGAGCCCTTCAAGAAAATAGACAAACCCTTTCGCCCCTGAATCC
This sequence comes from Bacillus sp. ISL-37, assembly GCF_018613315.1. Classification (GTDB taxonomy): domain Bacteria; phylum Bacillota; class Bacilli; order Bacillales; family Cytobacillaceae; genus Mesobacillus. The sequence goes on from NZ_JAGGQL010000029.1 coordinate 13,845, forward strand.
ACTACTTTTCTTCCGCTAATACTTTCCATTTTCAGCTTCGTTTTTTCGAGAGATTGATAGACATGAGGAAGAGAGTCCCCAATTAGAGAAAGCACATTCGAGTGAGTTGCAGCTGACTGCTTCATTGCCAGCACCCACTCTTTCATTACAGTCAAAACCGTACCTTCCTCAGGTGACATGACGGATTCATACGTTCTCCCTGCTGCCAATTCACAAATGGAAATAAAGTCATTTGTGCTATCAATGTGTCGATCCTTTATTCCGTTTGCAAGATGAATCAGGAACTGCGAAAAAATCATGCCTGAATTTCCTCGAGAGCCTCTCAAGGCAGCTTTTTTCAGCGAAGTGAGAGATTCTGAGGCATCCTCGGTAATATAAGCATCTTGTAAAATCGTCCTCATCAGATGGGATAAATTGCTGCCGGTATCCCCATCAGGTACAGGGAAGACATTGATGGCATTCAATTCGTCCTGATGTGCAATTACTTTTCTCGAGCCAGAAAAAAGCATGTTTAATAACAATTTATGATCAAGCATTATAATGTTAGCCTCCATTAAAGTTATACATAACTTATACATATATTATACAAAGTTTAGATATTTGTAAAACTTTTTTTAAATAAAGGTAAAAATTTTTTGTTTGCGTTTTTCTATCAGCAGCGAATTATGGAATAATGAAAGCAGGTATAATACAGGGAGGTCTTTAGGATTATGGCGAAAACAGCTTTGATTGCGGGTTCTACAGGTTTGATCGGCAATGAATTGTTACAGCTTTTATTGAACGGGGAGGAATATGAACAGGTAGTGGCGATTGTCAGAAGACCTCTTGAAGTCAAACATTCTAAGCTGGTGGAGAAGGTCGTTGATTTCGACCGACTGAATGAGTACCATGAATTATTTGACGTCGATGATGTGTTCTGCTGCCTTGGAACAACAATCAAGAAAGCAAAGACTAAGGAAGCAATGTGGAAGATAGATGTAGACTACCCTGTGGCAATTGCCAAATTGGCAAGTTCTAAAGGAGCCAGGAAGTTTTTGCTTGTCAGCTCGATGAATGCGGATCCTGACTCCCCAATCTTTTATTCCAAAATGAAAGGGAAGCTCGAGCAAGAAATCAAGCGGATTCCATATGAAACAACAGCCATCTTCCGCCCATCATTGTTATTGGGGGAGCGAGATGAATTCAGGCTTGGCGAAAGGGCAGCTGCAGAAATTTTTACTAAAATGCCTTTTCTCTTTGGAGGGCCATTCAAGAAATACAAAGCAATTGAAGGCAGGACAGTAGCCTCGGCCATGTATCAAGTTGCCCAGAAGGATACAGCGGGACTGACCATATATGCTTCTGAAAAAATTCAAGAAATTGGCGGATGATCGAGCAACGCGAGAGAGGTAATGATGATGATCAATCTATTGATAATATTAGCTGGGATTGTCGTTGCAGGTTATGCAATCCTGAATTACTATCCGGCTTTTGGCGGTAAGCATTCCGAAAAAAGAAGATCCTTATACGCGAAGTCTCCGCAATATCGAAACGGTAAGTTTGTTAATCATGTACATACTTCATGGGATACAAGCCTTAGCTCGATGGTTTCCATGATAAAGGACTTTTTAAAAGGAAATTCAGAGAGAAGGCCGGGAGCCCCACTTCCGATGGCAACTTTCGAACAGCCATTACAAAAAGGTTCAGCAACGAAGGTCACCTGGTTTGGGCACTCAGCCTTCCTGCTTGAGATAGAGGGCAAAACCATTTTATTCGATCCGATGTTCGGAAAAGCGCCCACTCCGTTCCCGATAAGAAACCAACGGTACAGCAGGGAACTGCCTTTCAAAATAGAGGAACTCCCAGTTGTTGATGCGGTCGTGCTTTCCCATGACCATTATGATCATTTGGATTATGGTTCCATCATGAAGCTTAAGGGCAAGGTGAAGATCTATATTGTCCCACTGGGAGTTGGGGCACATCTGGAGCGATGGGGAATTTCCCCTGAAATGATCCAGGAGCATGATTGGTGGGATGAACTCTCATTCGAAGGGCTCCAACTCGCATGTACCCCGGCCCGCCATTTTTCTGGCCGAGGTCTCACCGACAGGAATGCAACTCTTTGGTGCTCTTGGGTGATCATTGGTCGGGAGACAAAAGTTTTTTTCAGTGGTGATGGCGGATATGGGCCGCACTTTAAAGAAATCGGCGAAAAATATGGCCCATTCGATTTAACATTGATGGAATGCGGCCAGTATGATGCTCGCTGGGCAGCGATCCACATGCTGCCTGAAGAAACAGTTCAGGCACATCAAGATGTAATGGGGAAGCTGCTTATTCCTGTGCATTGGGGAGCGTTCACTCTGTCGCTTCATGCCTGGCATGATCCGGTTGAGAGGGCAGTCCGGGCGGCAGAAGAATCAGGCGTTGATATTGTCACGCCAAGAATTGGTGAGACTTTTACGGTTAGTCTTGATGATTATCCAAAATCTGTCTGGTGGCGCAGGAGTGAAGGTTCTTAATTCCTGAGATGACAGAACAGACAAAAAAAAGAGGCAAAACGATGTACTAGTCGTTTTGCCTCTTCTATTTAGCTCAATGCTTCAGGAACAGGTGTGATGGATTCCTTGCTTTTCTTTGCTTTCCTGTTGAACCAACTCCGCTTTACAGCGCTTTTGGTGAAGATGCGGTATACAGCCGGGATCAGCAGCAAGGTAATCAGCGTCGCAAAGCTCAGTCCGGCAATGATGGCTGTTGCCATTGGCGCCTGGTAGTTTCCTGATCCTCCTGTAGCCAGTGCTAATGGAAGCATACCGCCAACAGTAGTCAGTGTTGTCATCAGAATTGGGCGGATGCGGTTTTTGCCTGCTTCAACAAGTGCTTCCTGAACAGTGTAGCCTTCGTTGCGCAGCTGGTTCGTGCGGTCGATCAGTAAAATCGCGTTATTCAAAACAATCCCGATCAGCATGATGATGCCCATTCCGGACATGATGCTTAATTCCTGCTGTGTCAGGAATAATCCAAGAATGACGCCAACGATGGTCATCGGAATGACCGACATGACGATCAGCGGGTGGCCCAGGTGGTTGAACTGGACGGCCATGACCAGGTAGACAAGGAAGATTGAAATCGCCAGGATTAGAACCATATCCTGTACCATTTCCTGTTGCTGCTCGAGGTCTCCAGCAGGTGCAATGCTGTAGCCTTCTGGTACATCATATTTGTCCATTAACTTTTGGACTTCACGGTTGATGGTGCCGAGGTCTTTACCTTCAATATCTGCCGAAATCGAGATATATCGTTCGCCATCCTTGTGCGAGATTTCGTTTGGATTTTCGACACTTTTCAATGAGATGAACTCAGATAGTTTTTTCTCACCTGAAGGAGTTGGGACTTTCAGGTCAAGCAAAGCGGATTTAGTCGTCATCTCTTCATCCCACTTTACATTTAACGGAACGTTTTCCTCATTGATTTTCAGGTCACCCAAATGCATCTGTAAAAAGGCCTGCTCAATGAATTGCTTGATCTGCGACTGAGACAAACCCGCTTTTTCAATTTCAGACTCATTCAGTTGGACGATTTGTTCAACAGATGTCCTTTCAATGGAGTTTTCGACCGCAACAATTCCTTCGATAGATTTAAGCTCTTCTATAAACCCATCAGCAATTGTTTGGAGTTCATCAAAGCTTTCGCCAGAGATATTGATTTGAACAGGGGAACCACCGCCACCAGACATGGCTGCTGCGACGCTCTTCAAAGGAACCTTCTCTTCAAGGGCTCTCAAAGCCTTAAGTATTTCTTCATTTACCTCTTTTTGCTCTCTAGTGATGTCATCACCTTTCGTCATGTTGATGATGGTGTACATCATGTTGCCATTATCCATTACATAGTTTGAATCAACATCTTTAATTCCGTCTAATGCTTTGTTCATTTCGGTTACGATTTCCTGTTTTTCTTCCAGGCTCAGTCCTGGTTCAACTGTCACCATGAACTCTGCATAACGGTTCATCATGTCTGGCATGATGGTCATTGGGATTTTTGTCACCAGCATCAGGGATCCGACGAGCATTAGGAAGAACAGACCGATGACAGCAAAGCTGTGCCGCTTTTTCTTGATGGTCCAGGAAATCATTTTGCTGTATCCGCGTACAAGCCGGCCTTCCTTGTTGTTCTTTTCTTTCTTTTTCAGCTTCAGGAACTTGTCGGATAGAGAAGGAATCAGAGTGAAAGAAACTATCACAGAGCTAATGAGAGTAATGGCGACGACAACGGATAGGATGATCATGAAGGAGCCCATTTCACCGCCAAGCAGGCCGATTGGTACAAAAACGACGATCGTCGTCAGCATCGAAGCCAGTACGGCTGTAGCTACCTCCTTCGTTCCCTGTATTACTGCCTCCATATTCTTGATGCCAAGCTCTTTCTTACGGTAAATGGATTCAAGGATCACGATGGATGAATCGACCATCATCCCGATTCCAAGTCCAAGACCAATCAGTGTCAGCATATTGAAGCTGTAACCCAAAACCCACATTGAAGCGAAAGTGAGCAGCACGGATGTTGGAATCGAAAGTCCGACAATCATTGTAGCGCGGATATTTCTCAAGAACAGCATCAGGATTGCAACGGCAATAGCAGCTCCAATCAGGATATTGCTCGTCACTCCATCAATTGAGTCCTTGACATAGTCCGCCTGGGCGACCATTTCATTCAATTCTACGCCGCTGACCAATCCTTCTTCGCGGATTTGTTTGATTTCCTCACGTACCGCTTCTGCCATCTCGATTTGAGTTGCATCGGCTACTCTGCCTACCTGGACAAAAATGAAATCCTTCGATCCATTTTTCCAGACGAATGAGGAACTTTCCAGTGGCTGTAATTTTACGTCCGCAATCTGTGATAATTTAATAAAACCGTTCGCTGCCGGGACCTGCAGGTTTTTAATATTCTCAACAGATTCCAGCTGTGTATTCCATCTAAGGGAAGGAGAGTTTGTTTCGTTGTTGAGCTGGCCCAGGGTTGCTTCATTGTTTGCCTGCTGGATTGCACCAATCACCTGTGCTGCATCCAGTCCATTTTTCAAAAGTTCGTCACGCTTCAGTTCCACCGTCACTTCTTTTTCCAGGCTGCCTGACAGTGAGACATCATGTACTTCAGGAAGAGCTTCCAGCCTCGGTTCCAGGATATTCTTAGCGAAGGCTGTCATCTTTTCCATATCAGAGCCAGAAACATCCATGAAAAAGTCATATGCCTGGCTAGTGCCAAATTGTCCGGTCATCACGTCTTTGACACCGCTTATATCGGAGGTCGTGGAATTCACCACTGACTCGACTTCCTTGAATACTTCCTCACCAAGGCCGCGTTCAATCGTGAGCTGCATGGAGCTTTTCCCGATGTTGCTGCTCGAAAGGATTTCCTCTACGCCTTCAATGCCAAGAATCTTCTTTTCAAGCGGGGTTGTGATCGTTCTTTCGACTTCAATCGCCGGCATCTCCCCAGCATAGATTTCAACATAAGCACCATCCATCTTGATTGATGGAAAGAGCTCTTTATCCAGCTTTAAAACTGAAAAGCTGCCAATCAATAAAACTAATACAACCATTAAACTGACTAAGATTTTTTTCTGAACAATAAATTTCAACAAATTCATAAAGTCCTCCCCAATATTATCGCAAAATAGGAATGTAAAAAATTTCTATTTTATGTACCCAAAGACAGATTATACACACTTTTATAGGAAAAAATAACTATAATATTGTAAAAATATAATTATTTTCACATGAAAATACCTATATTGGTAATATGTGGTTGGGCTTAAAAATAAGAATCTTTTAATTTCCCTTAAGATATTTCCATTTTATCCCTTGATATAGAAATCCATAATGAGCCTGAGACAGATTTTTACATAGGGCTGAAGACTGAGAAGGAATAGGCAGCAAAAAGGAAGTGCCTGGCATAAGCCAAGCACTTCCATAGTTAAGAGCAATCCATATTCGTTTTGAAGGTGAGAGATGACTAGGAGCCATTTTCTTTAAGCTTCAGGGTAAGAAACCACTGAAGGATGAGGATGTTCCGGTCTTACGTCAGCTTTTTAATATTAAAGTTATCGTCCAGAAGTGCCCAGTTTTGCGGGAATGGGTAGCCAAGCACCCAGTAGCTGACTCCAAGCAGATTATATTGCTTGATTAGGTCAAACTTTGCTTGGGCACTGCGGGCGTCTTCGAACCATACTTCGTGCTGGCGGCCCTGTTCATCGGTGTAGTGGAAGTATGGCGATGCTGCTACAGTATCATATTGGATCGCCGCGCCATATTTGATGGCTCGGCTGACTGCTTCCTGCGGGCTGTATGTTTCTGCTTCCTGTCCCTGGACATGGGGGATGATCCAGTCTCTTGCATAAAGCTGGAATCCCATCAGGATTTTATTCCGTGGGATAGCGGTGATGGCGTAATCAAGCACTCTGCGGATTTCGTTCAATGGTGAAACAGCCTGAGGCGATCCGAAACGGTAGCCCCATTCGTACGTCATCAAAACAACAAAATCTGCTATCCTGCCGTGTGCAGGGTAATCATGCGCTTCATATAATAATCCTTTTTGATCGGCCCTTACTTTTGGCGCCAGAGAGGTTGAAACAAAATAGCCTTCTTTACGAAGGGCATCAACAGCTTCTTGCAGAAATGTATTATATAGCTCACGGTCAGCAGGCAGGACATTTTCGAAATCAATGTTCAAGCCACGGTAACCTTTTTCACGCATAACAGTAAGGATATTGTTGAGCAGTGTGTTGCGATTTGCTTCACTAGCAAGGACTTCATGGGCGATATTCTCCCCAGCCTCAGTCGCTGTAAAGTTGGTGATCGACATCATTGGCAGTGCGCCTTTTGCCAGTCCAGTCTGGATGGCTTCGGTATCATCCTTCATGTAAAGAACAAGCGAACCGTCAGGCTGGATGACATATGCGAACGGAGCAATATAGGTCATCAGATCGGCTACTTCGCCAACCAGCTCAATTGCCATTTCGTCAGAATGATAGGTGAATGCATTTGATTCAATCGTTGGTTTCCGTTTTGGAATGATTAGAATAGTACCTGGGTACAGCAGATTCGGATTTTGGATTTGATTGGCCTTGATGATCGCCTGTATGGTTACTCCATAACGCTGGGAAATGTGCCATAAGGTTTCACCGGGCTGGATCGTGTGGCGGGTAGCTGGTATGCGGAGTACGGTCCCAGGGTAGATTAGGGCAGGGTTGGTTATGGCATTAGCCCGGATGATGGCATCTACGGTCGTCCCGTAACGCTGGGCAATTGACCATAATGCTTCGCCGGATCGAACTGAATGGAAAGTATCATGAGATGGAATAAGCAAGGCTAGGCCAACGACCAGCTGGTTTGGGTTTTCAAGACCGTTAATATCAGTAATCTGTGGAATTGTCACTTGATATCTGTTTGCGATTTGCCACAGTGATTCACCTCTTTGGACAACATGAATGATCATTATGAACCTCCCCGGGAAAAAGTCCTGCAATGATAAGATATATATGTTTATGCAAGGTCTTTTATTAAGGCTGTTTTTGCATCGAAAGTTACTTTTCACATTTATTCCTTTCAGGTGTCAGGACTCTTGGCAGTTGTCTAAAATAGGAAGTTGTTAACGTAAGCGCGCCTTTATTAAAGATGGAAGAATTTCTGCTTATGAGATTAGATATAGGAGAACAAAATTTTCCATAGATATATTTCTATTATTTCTTTTGTGGTAGAATCCAGTATATGGTAAGCTTCACATCTTTGGTATACAGGGGTTGGATGTTATGGAGTTAATATTTGGGATATCTGTTGGGGTTGGATTAACCATCTTGATATATCGATTAAGACTAAAAAGGTTTCAAGGTCATGAATCCAATGAACAGGAACAGAGGATTGTCAGGCTAGTCGAAGACTCAAAGGATATCATTTACTATTATCAAGTAAAACCGGAATTTAAATTTAAGTATATAAGTCCTTCTCTAGACCTTTATTTGGGTCCAGGGGTCGTAAAAGCGGCCATGGAAAATCCATTCGACTGTTTCGAACGTTCTCATCCGGATGATGTTGATCATTTACATAATAAAGTAACAGGAAATATGGATTATTCAAAGCCTATCCTTCAGAGATGGCTGGGTCCAGATGGCAGCTACCTCTGGTTTGAAGAACATGCAAGCCCGGTATATGAGGATGGGCAATTAGCTGCTGTTCAGGGAATCATTCGAAATATTGATGAAAAAATCCAGCTACAGAAAGACTTGGAATATCGGATTTACCATGATGCCTTAACGGGAATCTATAACCGTCAATATTTCGAACAAAAGGCAACATTCTTTAATACAAAAAAGAACAGTCCTATTGCAATCATTTTGTGTGATTTAGATAATTTAAAAATGATGAATGATTCATTTGGACATAAGCAAGGGGATAGGCTGTTAATTGATACAGCGAAGTTACTATCATCTTTTGCATCGGAAAATATCTCGGTTTCAAGAATTGGCGGCGATGAATTCGCCATTATCCTGGCTGATAAGAAGGAGGAATCCGTGGCCGACCTTATCAATTTCATCGAGTCATCTATTGCCCTTTTTAACATGGAAAAACAAGATTATAAAATTGAAATATCAATTGGATACGCATATTCCAATTGTTCGATTGGGAAAATGGATGAATTGTTATCCATAGCAGATGCGAATATGTATAGAGCTAAAAGGCGTAAAAAGGAATATACCCACAACTGATAAATTACGGCTATGTTAAAGGGGGCAAGAGAATGGAAATTTGGAAGGGGTCTGCTGGAGTTAGTTTAAATGAGCTGGGAGAGGTCCTCATGGTGCGCCAGGGGAAAGAGGACGAAGAAAAACTATGGGCCGTGCCTGCAGGCGGTAAGGAAAACGGAGAAACTTTTGAGCAGTGCTGCATCAGGGAAGTGCTGGAGGAGACCGGATATAAAGTAGAAATCGTCCGTCAGCTTTTTGTGAAAACTGGCGTCTTTTTTGGAGTGGAAGTCAAGGTTCAGTACTTCGAGATAAAAATAATAGGAGGAGACATGCGGATTCAGGACCCTGATGGATTGATCCATGAAATAGCCTGGAAAAAGGTGAGTGAGATGAGTAAATCAGATTTTGGCTTCAAAGAAGATAGGGAGTTTCTGTTGAAGTATACAGGCAGCCTTCAGGTTTAAGGTATAAAAAAACGCATGGATTACTCTCCATGCGTTTTCATCTATCTAAACCAATTTTTCAAGGTTTACGCGCTTGTTAATCGCTAGCATAACAGGAATGCCTACTGCCATTACCGTGAATTCACCCGCAGCCGTTGTCAGCCATGTGAACCAGAATGGCAATTGGAATGCCAGGTTCAATTCAATTGCAATCAGGAACATCGTGAAGGTGAAAACCACTGTATTCACGATCATGCGCCCGATGATGCTTTTAATATATTTTGCTGTGAAAATAGTAATCAGCAAGGATATCACAGACTGGCCAACTCCAAAGACAAGGTCGTATGCGACCATTGGCGAAAAGAGCAGATTTGTTAAAAATACACCTAATACGATTCCAAAGAAATATTTCTTATTGAACACAATTAAGTGGTTGAACATTTCCGATACGCGGAATTGCACATTTGTGAAACCAAATGGCTGGATGACAGCAGAAACGGCTATATATAAGGCAGCCAGAATCCCGTTCCGGACAATCGTTCTCGTATTCATTTTTCATCTCTCCTAGTTTTTTTACGTGGGATGTTTACGAACCACGTTATTTAAAAGCCAGTTTTATATTATATAGGATAAAAGACCTTCTCACAATATAATTTTTTTAGAATAATAGTTGGAGCTCCGCTATAAATTTCAGGGCTCTGGAAAACAAAAGAAACAAAATACGCCCAAATAGATTCATTTGGGCGTCATTCCAGTTCTTATTCACTTGGTATTGTAGCTTCTTCGTCGTTGACCACCATCCAGGATACGATGGTTGTGCTATCACGTACATTATTATCTTGAATTCTTTTAAGCAGTTTTCTTACTCCATTTTTGTTGGACGAATGAGAGAATTCATTAAAAATGGCTTTTGGGTCTATGTATGGCTCCCCTGGGCACTCAACCAGGCCATCCGTTGTCATAATGAGTTGATTCACGCCTTTTCGTAATTCCTTTGTTCCTATGCTGAAGCAAGGAACAGCTTGATTAAAGGTGTTTACTTGACCAATCCATTCAAAAAAATGGCGCTGGTTCACTTGATATTGGCCAAGGGAGGCAAGTTCGGGATGGTGCAAGTAGAATAGACAGTCGCCAACAGAAAACCACCAGCAGTACTTGCCTTTCCTGGAGACGATCAAGCAGGCAGTTTCTCCATTAATTCTCTGGCAAGCCTCTAAAAAATCTTCACTTTGAAAAAGATTAAGTGTAAAATGTTCCAAACTTCGAAAAGCTTCATTTATAGATAGGGAGAGGAAATCTCGTATTTTATCCTTTTGTTGCCTGAAGGTTTCAACAATCAGTTCAGCACTTTCGGCACTAGTGTGGGCATCTAAAAGAATCACAAACTCCCAATCCTGTTCAGGATCTGTCAAAATGAAGCAGCCATCCTCATTTTTGTATTGGCCTGCACTGGAATTCCCTCCGTACCTGCCAATGCAGATAGTGCCCAACTCAACAGTACTTGGCTGATCCACAAAACTTTCCTCGTTTCCTACCCAATTGAAATCTTGCTTTATATTCATATATTTTACCTGCCCCTGTGTATCAATCCTTCTGCTGGATTGGAATTGAGTAAATCCAGTCATGCATATCTATATCTCTCAGTTTAAAGTATCTTTATTTTAAAATATATCATAGGATTGTTATAATTTGGTGATAAGAACTTAGGCTACTTTAGATAAAGGGGTTATGCAAATGTTTAATAGAGATATCAAGAAACATTGGACTGTTCAATATGAAGAGAGAGGGATGCCGCACGTCCAGGCGGGACTAGTACTGAATCCGCAAGATTGGAGGGAATTGGATCCTTTCATTTTAATGGCGGAAGACTGGTTTAAGCGCGGGACGTTTTCCGATCATCCTCATCGCGGTTTCCAGACAATCACATATATCATTGACGGAAGGCTTGAGCACATTGACAACCATGGTGGTCACAGTATCCTGGAATCTGGTGATATCCAGTATATGAACGCTGGCAGCGGTGCGCGGCATGCTGAGGAGGCAGTGGATAATGATATAGCACATACACTGCAGCTCTGGCTGAACCTGCCTAGGGAGTTGAAGGGCACGACAACTTCTTATCAAAACGTGTATTCAGAAAATGCACCTGTTGTCCAGTTTGAAGGAGGAACCTTGAAGGTGTATGCAGGTGAAACTGCTGGAGTGAAAGGGCCTCTAGAACCATTAGTGCCTTTTACTTTATCAGAAATCCAGCTGGCAGAGGGAGCGGAATTCGCATATGAATTGCCGGAATCGCATAACGCTTTCTTATATATCCTTTCCGGTGAAATCGATGCCGGATTGAGCCAGACAAACCTTAGAAAATCTTCCGCAGCGACTTTGACATTTAATGACGAAGGAGAAGGTACAAGCGAACTAATGCTGAAAGCGACTAAGCGCTCGAAAGTATTGGTATATTCCGGAAAGCCAATCAAAGAGGAAGTGGTCGCCTACGGACCGTTCGTGATGAATTCAATGGAGGAGATCCGCCAGGCTTACCGTGATTATCAGGAAGGCAAGTTCGGCGAGGCAGCTAAATAAGAATGATTTTCCAGCTGAATTCCAAAGAATTGACGGAATATACATTGTCATGTAACATAATTGTATACATTTGAATAGTTTCTCCTAAAGGGGAGTAGCTTTCACAACAGAGTCGTCATTACGGAGATCCCTCCCGGCTTTGTTGGCAACAATTGTTGTTAGCAAGACCTTTGCCATATTTGGTGAAGGTCTTTATTTGTTTTCAGACCTTCACCTGAGCGGGTGAAGGTCTTTTTTGGAAAAACTGAAGACGAATGAAAACGTACTAGCGAAGAAAAGGAGATTATGGTGACACGATGATGGGGTATGTCTCCGTAAAAGAGCAAAAGGAACTTACGGCCCAAATCCATAGTGTCACTTTCTCGAAGAAGCAGGCGGGTTCATATGGACTAAATATATGCACGCTAAAAAGAGTTTTTACAGAGACATTTTCTTAACTTGAAACATAAATTTAATTATTGGAGTGTGGATGTTGTGAAGAAATTACAGCTTCGTTTTGAGGAACTTGTAAAAAAGAACAAAGAAGAATTGTTAGCAGACCAAAAGCGGATCGAGATCATCGAAAAGCGGCTTGATGACAAATACACCAATCCAAAAAAGTAAATAGACGGAGGAACAGGATGTTACTAAGAAAGTATATGTCTTTGCTAGGAGTTGGCTCCGCCCAGATCGACCTGATTTTGGAGAAGGATGTTTTAATCCCTGGTGATTCGGTGAATGGGAAGTTTTTAATCAAGGGCGGGACGGTTGACCAGGACCTCCAGCTCATTGAGTGTGCCCTTGTCATGGTGAATTTAAAGACTGAAGCAGAAAACGTACTGGATACTGTATCAATCGATGTACAGTTGAGGATTCAGCCAGATGGAGATGATATGGTACCGTTCAGTTTCCTGCTGCCGCTGGATGTCCCTCCTTCAAGCAAGGATATCTCTTATCATTTTAAAACAAAGCTGGTCTTTAAACAGGGAGTTGAAAGCTGGGACGAAGACATGATCAAGGTGGTGAAGGGCTGAACTGTGGAATCTGTGCGTATGGAAAAACTAGACCCCGCCTTTCGGGACCATGGTGAGAGGAGCGGTAGAATGAATCAATATAAACATCTGGCAGATAGTGTAGTTTATTCAACTCGAGGATTAAAAGCAGCTTTGATTCATAAAGATCCATCACTAAAGCTGATTGGAGAGGGAAGAAGTGCGTTCGCGTTCCGAATTAACGGTACAAATCTTGTTTTAAAGGTTTTCTTTCCGCAATTTGAGAAGGTGGCAGCAGAAGAGGCGGGGATTTATAAGGAACTTGCTGGAAATCCATTCTTCCCTTCGCTTCATGAGTCGGGAAGCAATTATTTGGTGATGGATTATGTTCAGGGCATGACGCTTTATCAATGTTTGGTAAATGGCATGCCGATTGCCGCCGGCCATATTGAGGATGTCGATCATGCCCTTAAGCTTGCAAGAGAAAAAGGCTTGAACCCGTCCGATATACATCTGCGGAATATCATCATCACTCCTGATGATGAAGTCAAGCTTATAGATGTGGCCCGATTCCGGCAGACGAAAACATGTTCTCAGTGGGAGGACCTAAAAAGCGCATTTTATAAATATTACAGGCATGAACGCTTCCCGAAAAAAATGCCAGAGCCTGCGATGAATTTAATTGCATACTTTTACAAAAGAGGACTGCTGCCATCAATTAACTAATCTTGAATGGCTGCAGTCCTTGTTTGTACATAATTTCCTGATTGAAAGCTAGATGAGGTGAAAAGAAACTGATTTACCGTCCCAGAAATCAGATTCGGTGAACGTCCATAAGTGCAAAAACTTGTCCTGCATTCTGAACCTGCGTTATGATGGATTATAACAGTCTATTTTGGAATATAATCCGTAGAAATATATATAAAATTGTCATTGAACATATGGAGGAATCTACATGACCACAGAACTGCAAGCATTAGGAGAAGCAATTGTCAGCAGGAAGCATGAAATCGCCAAGGCCGTCCACGATGACAGGTATTCTGAAGCGGTTTTGACAGAAGCTCAAAAATATGACCTTGGTAAAATTGAACAGCAAATCCTCGAGATCCGGGCGGACTTCATTGAATTATTCGGTCAAGCATTGATTGAGCATGAAGATCAAGAAAAGGTATTTGCTAAAATAACAAACTGGGGTAAAGAAACTGGCGAGTATATCTATAAGCTCGGCGCATCTCTTGATGAAGCACTTAAAGATACAAGCTTTTACCGTGAGCATATTTGGAAGGTAATCAAAGAAGAAGCAAAGGATATGCCTGCTTCTGCCATCTTTGGTGTTTTGGATATTATAGATCCATTGATGGACCATGCTATCTACAGCTTCAGCCTTACGTTTGTAGACGCGCACCAAAAGAGCCTTGAAAACGCAAAAACTGCATTGTTGGAACTGTCAGTACCAGTCGTTCCGTTAATGCCGGGAGTCGGAGTATTGCCTCTTGTTGGGAACGTCGATACTGAAAGGGCTCAGCTGTTGATGGAAGAAACACTGGACCAGGCTGTAAAACTCAAGCTTACTCACCTTATCTTTGATGTGTCCGGAGTCATGATCGTAGATACGATGGTTGCGGACCAGCTGTTCAAGGTAATCAGCGCCCTATCACTAGTTGGGGTAAAGACCATCATGACTGGCATCCGTCCAGAGGTTGCCCACACAATGGTGACGCTTGGACTCAACCTCGAAGGTATAATGGTAGAATCAAATCTTCATCAGGCATTCAAAGAGATCCAGACTCTGCAAAATGCATAAATTCGAAAAAGCTGCCCAGGCAGCTTTTTTATTTTGCGAAAAAAAGAGGAATTACCAAAAAGGAAGAGAATTTGAAGTTTAAATATAGAAAAAGTGATGATGTTTTATGACAAAAATTAAACCTAACAAAATCCATATCATTGGTTCTGTCGGAAGCGGGAAGACAACCCTGGCCAGAAGTCTGTCAGCCAGATTCAACTTGCCACACCAAGAGCTTGACAATGTTGTCTGGAAAAGAACCGATACGGGGGATATTAGGCGGAGTGAAAAGGAACGAGATGAATATTTGAAGTCAATCGTTAATACTGATTCATGGATAATCGAAGGTGTCCATTACGAGTGGGTTGCGGAGAGCTTTGAAGAGGCAGATATGATCATTTTCTTGGACCTTTCCTATCGAAAAAGAAAATACAGGATCGTCAGAAGATTCATCCTGCAAAAGCTCGGATTAGAAAAGGCTAATTACGCTCCAACTCTAAAAATATTCAGGAAGATGTTTGTTTGGAACAGGTATTTTGAGGAGAAGAGCAGACAGGAAATCCTGACTATTCTTGGCGTCCATCAGAATAAACTGTGCATTGTAAAAGAGGCTGTAGAGCTTGAGAAAAATCTATTTCCGGAGGCGAGAGCATGAAAGAGCTGACTATACGACCTGCAGAGGAACGAGACATTCCAAAGTTATACCATTTAATGAACCAATATATTGTTGATTTTTACAAGAAGCCAGAACCAAATGAAGCAGAATTGAAAAATTTGATTCTACACTTGCAGGATCATCCTGACTCGGGTTTGCAGTTCGTGGCTGAAAACCAAGGAGAAATTGTGGGATTTGCAACCCTATATTATACTTTCAGCACTCTCCAGGTAAAACGGGCGGCTATTTTGAATGACTTATTCGTTTCAGCCGATGCAAGAGGCAAAAAGGCAGGCGAGCAGCTTTTTGCAAAATGCCTCGCACATATCAGGGAAAATAATTTCGCTTATATGACATGGGAAACGGCCAAGGATAACTATGTTGCTCAAGGTCTTTACAATAAAATGGGGGGAAGGCAGTCAGACTGGCTGGTTTATGAAATTGAATAGATAGGCACTATCTGCATAAGTGAGCCTGCACTCCCCGAGTCGAATCTCGTGTATTTTACCAGGTTAACACCTATACTATAGTGTGAAATAACCAACTGGAGGGATCCATAATGCAGATTGAAATGTGGACTGACTTTGCTTGACCGTTCTGCTATATTGGCAAAAGGCGTCTGGATGACGCTATTAAACAGATTGATCACCCAATTGAAGTGACTTATCGATGCTTTGAGCTTGATCCAAATATGGAACGGGATATCGAGTATAGTATATATGAAGGTTTAGCAAAGAAATATGGAATGAGTGTAGCCCAGGCGAAAGCGAGCACGGCTAATATGGTGCAAATGGCCAGGGAAGCCGGCCTGGAATATAATATGGACACACTTATTTTAACCAATACATTTGATGCTCACCGTTTGACGATGTTTGCGAAAAAGCATGGAATGATGGCAGAGATGACCGAAAGAATTTTACGTGCCTATTTTACCGAATCGAAACATATTGGGGACCATGAAACATTGACGGAATTGGCCGTAGAAGTCGGACTGAATCGTGGAGCAGTAGAGGAAATGCTTGCCAGCGATGATATGGCCGATGAAGTCCGTGCTGATGAAAGCACTGGCCAGCAGTATGGCATCACAGGTGTGCCATTCTTCCTGATCAATAAGAAGTATGCCATTTCAGGCGCACAGCCGACAGATGTGATCGTCCAGTCATTGAAAAAAGTCATTGCCGAAAATCAAATCACTGTATTGAACAATGATGACGGAATGATTTGTGATGACGATGGTTGTGAAATTCCTAATAAAAAGAACTAGTCCAGGGACTAGTTTTTTTTAATGTTCTTATATAAATTCTACGATTTCCTCGACCGGAATACGGGTCGTGGGATGTCCTGGAGCAGCAGCCTTTCCAAGAGCCAGCAGGAGGACAGGCATATAACGCTCATCAATGCTGAATTTATCGATGAATTGCTGCTTGTTGAATCCGCCCATTGGCACAGTATCATAACCACGCGCCCTGGCAATCAGCATAAGCTGCATCGAAATCAGTCCGGCATCGAAAGACGCGATGTTTTCCCTGATAGCAACCGGTGCAGAAGGGTATAATTTATTGGTGTTTTCAATCATTCTGCTCATAGTTGTTTCGTCCATATACCCAGCTTCATATGAACTGCGGTATACTTTTTCGCCATTTCGGTACATTTCCCGATCGCCTAGAACCGCAATAACGGCTGAACAAGTTTCCACTTGCTCTTGATTATTGGCGATCATTCTTAGTTCTTTTTTTGTTTCCTCATCCTGGATGACGAGGAACTTCCATGGCTGGAGATTGCTAGAAGAAGGTGCCAGGGCAGCTTCTTCTAAAATATCTAAAATCTCTTCTTGTGAAATCTTGAAGTCAGGATCATATTTTCTAACAGAGCGCCGTTCACGAATTACCGTGGCCAAGCTTGTCTCAGATGTGTTCATATCTATTCCTCCAAAGTTGTTGTTACTTTTAGTAAGCGTTATTCAGGTTACTATTAGTAAGCGTTTAAGTCAAACAAGTTAACCTGAATTCATCATACCAATAACTGGACTTTGGGAAGTTGAAGGGAAGTCACAAATTAAAGGTGCCCGTTTTCACGGGACACCCTCACTTTGTCTTTTCAGACAGTAATTCATACCATTCTATCGTTTCACTAGAGCTCTTACTGTTGATAAATATCTTGTCATGATCCGTTTCTATAAATAAATAAGGCTGTGAATCTTTGTGGATAAAGAGGAGGCTGCTCCCGTAATCCACTATTTTGAAATATCCCTTTGCCAACGTTGCAAGTCCGAATCCATTTTCTTTCCATGTCACTTCGGGCATTTCCTCCAGAAGTTCTACATGACGAATTTCTGCGTAGTCCCATTCTTCGCCATACATGCCTGTGATTTCAAAAGAATTATCATAGTCCTTAAGTTCAAAGTCCTGATACCCCAAAAAATAAAGTCCCACCACAAACCCAATCGTTCCAATAGCGAGAAGGCTGCTGAAGAGATAACTTCGCTTTCGCTTCTCCCTGACTTCATATTTGGACAGGTAAACCAGACCGCCGAGTAAGAATAACATCATGAAGCCAAACTGGACTTCCAGCGAATATGGAAAAGAGGTGAAACTTAAAGGCAGTAAAATGACCATTCCTGCTGCTGTGACGAGCATTAGCTTCCCGATCCCTTGTGGATAGCCATTATTAATTAATTGCTGCTGCTCATCCTTCGGTTTGCCATTAAAATTGGATATCAGCCAGTAACACTCCTTTTTCACAATCGCCCAGCCGAAGAACAGGAACAGAAGGACCATAAAAAGCTGGATTCCAATAAATAAAGACATCAGAAACACCCCCAGAATAATTCCTTTTCTAATAATACGGATTGTCTTGAATACAAGTTTCACTGATGGACAAAATCAGGTGATTGAGAAGAAAAATGTCCGTTATAACCATGAGGACAGACAGAAATTAGCGGGTGCAAGATACCCATTCATGTGCCCGTGAAATCAAATACGCGCCTCGCACGGGTACAAGATACCCATTCATGTGCCCGTGAAATCAAATACGCGCGTCGCACGGGTACAAGATACCCATTCATGTGCCCGTGAAATCAAATACGCGCCTCGCACGGGTACAAGATACCCATTCATGTGCCCGTGAAATCAAATACGTGCCTCGCACGGGTACAAGATACTCATTCATGTGCCCGTGAAATCGAATATGCGTCTCGCACGGGTACAAGTCCACCATTCATATGCCCGTGAAATCAAATATGCGCCTCGCACGGGTACAAGATACTCATTCATGTGCCCGTGAAATCGAATATGCGTCTCGCACGGGTACAAGTCCACCATTCATATGCCCGTGAAATCAAATACGCGCCTCGCACGGGTACAAGATACCCATTCATATGCCCGTGAAATCGAATATGCGCCTCGCACGGGTACAAGATACTCATTCATGTGCCCGTGAAATCGAATATGCGTCTCGCACGGGTACAAGTCCACCATTCATATGCCCGTGAAATCGAATGTGCGTCTCGGACAGGTACAAGCATTTTAGTCAATAATAAAAGCTGCCAGTTTCAACCGGCAGCTTTCACAGTTTTACGACCTTGCGCTTTGCTCGGTTTCCGCGCTTGCTCTTAAATTGCGCGACCTTATGAAAAAGATCGCGGTCATCACGATTGACAATGCACCGAACATGACGCTCATATTCTGAAGTCCGACTGCATCGAGAAGGAATCCGGTCATTAACAGGACGACCTGAAAGAAGACGCGGTCCATCATATTCCGGAACGAGAAAAAACGGCCGTGATAGTCTTTAGGCACTCTCGTCTGGAAAATCGTAGCGGCTGTCGGGAAGAAGCAGCCTACTGAAAATCCGAATAGCAGAAAGGCGATGATCGTAAGAACTGGCTGATTGGCAAAATAGAGCATCAGCTGGGAGAAGCCGATCAGCATCGAGCTTGTAAACAAAATTTTATATGGTGAAAATTTATAGCTGATACGTTTGATCAAAAACGCGCCGCTCATGAAGGCGAGACCTTCGGCGGTATAAATCCAGCCTTTGATGGCAGTACTGTCCTGCAACTCACTTATATTGATGACAACCAGGTTGAAGCCTCCCAGGAAAATAAGCGGAATCAAGGTTAAAATCAAGGTCATCATCACAATCGGCAGCTTGACGATGATAGGGAACACGTCTTTGAATCCTTGTTTTTGCTGGCCATCTTTGACTGCAGAGGCCTTTTTGTTTTCATCAAACTGTAAAAACCAGGTCAGTCCGAACAGGACGATGTAGGCAGCCATCGAAAGGAGATACACAGCATTCAATGGAATGGCCACAAGCAAAAGTCCTGCAGCGGCAGTCCCAATGATACGAGACAATGTGGACACATTCATATGGACTCCATTCAGCTGCAATAAGTCCTTCTCACTAACGACAAGTGGGATTGCTGCCTGGAGTGCCGGAAAGTAGAAAGCGGCAGATATTTGCAATAACACAAGGAACACAAGCATCCACCATACTGAACTGGTTTGAATGGCAATCAGCATAAAAACGACACTGATGATTCGTACGAAACCTGATATCAGCATGACAGTCTTTTTGCTGTATTGGTCTGTCAATCTTCCTGCAAGGGGTCCAACTGCAATCCCAGCCAGTAATCCAGCAGCAAGCAACAGTGATTTTAAAAAGTCAGAAGGAATTTGTTCCTGCATAAACTCAAGGTTTCCAATGATTCCAAGCCATAGTCCTAACCCGGCTATAAACTCTCCGGTCAATAAAATCCAGACATTCTTATTTCTCCACATTTCCTTTGCCTCTCGGTTTCGATTATTTTTTACTACTCCATAATTATCCGATAATTATAAACCTTCGTAAAGCTAAATATTTTTTACAATTTAATCTAATAACGATCAATTAATGAAAAAAGATACGGGACTATGAAATTTGTACCAGTAACTATTTCCATTCTTTTGTATGAGTTTTTACATTTGCACAACAGGGAAATGTATATGGATATGAAAAAGGAGGTGCATTTGGTTAGTCCGCTGGAAATGATCATACATACAAGTTAAATGGAAATGGGAGTGGAGAGTTTGAAGAAGTACATAAAGAGTCTGGCAGCAGCAATTGTCATTTGTACTATTCTTGGTTATGGACAGCCAGGAGCTCAGGCAGCAAGCATTGGAATGGGGTCAGTTGGATCAGATGTTACATATGTTCAATCCATTTTGAAGAAACTCGGCTATTTTAATACCCAGACAACCGGATACTATGGGCCAATCACTACTGAAGCAGTGAAGCAACTTCAAAGAGATTTTGGACTTGAACCGATTGGAGGCGTTGGCCCGAAGACATCGAAGCTTATTCAGGAAATCGAGATGATGGCTCATGTTGTTTATGGTGAATCCCGGGGTGAGAGTTACCAGGGACAGGTTGCAGTGGCATCAGTGATTTTAAACAGGGTAGATTCCAATGAATTTCCTGATACAGTTCATGATGTCATATTTCAAAGGAATGCTTTTACAGCAGTAAATGATGGCCAGTTTAATCTGCAGCCAAACGATACAGCTTACCATGCAGTAAAGGACGCCTTGCTCGGATGGGATCCTTCATATGGATCCGTTTATTACTACAATCCTAAGCTAGCGACTGATCAATGGATTTTTACGAGAACAGTGACCAAACAGATAGGCAATCACCACTTTGCGTATTAACGTTAAGCATCGGTTTCTTTAGGAACCGGTGCTTTTTATGCATTCAGAGGTAAAAAAAGGTACAGAATACTGTTAAGTAAGGGCGACTCGAATTTTGCTGCCGAATGTGCAAAACAGATTCTTTCGAAGGCTAAATCAGCGAGGACGAGGATGTAAGTATTTCAATTTAGGAGGAGTAGGAATGAAAAAAAAGAAGGATGATCAATTCAAATTAAGCTATGAATCCGACGGGAAAATGGATGATAAGAAAAATGAAGAAAAGAAGAAGAACAAAAGTGCAAACTTTTTTAACATAACGCCTGACAGCGAATAGAGGCAGTGAAGGAGTAAAAATATGGCTCTAGAACAAATTGAACGCGCAACTGAAGAAGATTTGCCAGTGATCCGCTCAATGTTTGCGGAATGCAAAGAGTACCTTGAGTCGAGAGGCATTTTACAATGGGATGAAAAATACCCTAACCATGAGTATTTCGAAAATGCGATGCAGGGTGAAGAGTTGTTTATCTTGAAAAAAGGCGAGGACACCATTGGAGTGATGGTCCTTGATGAGTGGCAGGCTCCGGAATGGGAGAATGCCAATTGGTCTAAAACGGAAGGAAAGCCGATGATTCTCCATTCGTTTTGTGTTGATCCATCTGCTCAGGGTGGCGGGTATGGAAGTAAGATGCTGCAGTTTGCCGAGGACTTTGCGAAGGATCACGGATATGGTGTGCTCCGGCTAGATACCTACTCCGGAAATGAGGGCGCGGTCTCCTTTTATGAAAAAAGGGGGTATACAATTACCGGAAGAGTCATGATGAATGGAAAGCCAGAAGGACATGAATTATATGTTTGCTTCGAAAAATTGTTCTGATATAGATAGAAACCCTGTCTCCGCTGCAAATGGAGTCAGGGTTTCTAACTTTTATAGTTTTACAATGACCTCAGTACCATCATGCAATCTCGCATCAACAAGCACAGTTCCTTTGTGCTTGCCCAGTTCGCGGATGATTTCATTCATCAGCTGCTTGTTTAGTAAAGTATCGAAAAGCGTGGAGGGAATATGTTTTTGTTCAAGGTCTTGATTTGCCCATTTATGCATCTGGTTCCTGAATCTTTTAGAAGCAAGAATGGAACTAGCAGTTTTTAAAAGTGTGTAAGGGACTGGGAGGTGTAATGCGATCTTATTAGGTGTTTTGATTTTTATTTTCAGCATACGTTTTACTCAATGACGACTTTAACTGTATCGCCGTTTGCTGATTGGATGTCAACGATGTTGCCGTCCAGCTCATTTTCGATTGCATCGATCAGCATGTTGATATCAAGATCCTTGACGTATTGCTGGGATTGAGGGATGCCTGCAGCGATGCTGTGACCCGTTTTGAGAAGTGCTTTTACGAGCTTGATCGGCACATTGACGTTCACATTGTCATTCTCCTTGGATACAACCCGGATTTTTAATGCTTTATCTAAGTATTTATTTTGTTTGTTAGGCAATGCAGGCGTTTCTTTTTCCTTGAGTACGGCAATCAGCTGGGCACCTTTTTCGGAATCAATTTTTCCTTCTTGTACCATTGTTAAAATCTTTGCAATTTCTTCACTCATCATAATTCCCCCTATTCACCTTTTAAAAGTTTGATCGCATCTTCTGGAGAAATTTCACCCTTCTCCAGCATCGCAACGATTTTCTTCTCATCGAGCTCATTTTTCTTTTGAGTGTCATATCCAAGGGCAGTGATAATATCGTTAAGCTTTCCCCGGACGGTCGGATAGGAAATGCCGAGTTCTTTTTCCACTTCTTTAATATTTCCGCGGGATACAAGGAAGGTTTCAACAAACTGAAGCTGTTCCTTTGTTAAAGAAGCAAGCTTTGAAAGTTCGAATTCATTTTCAATGGTTGTATCACAGTGATTGCATTTTAGCTTGGTAATTTTAAGGGTTTGGCTACAAACAGGACAATTCGTTAATACAGGATATGCCATGACTGCCTCCTTTCGATTGTGTTTAGTTATATATTATATGTATTAATTAAAAATGTAAATATTTAATTAAATAATTATTAATAAAATTAATTTTATAATTAAATATATAAAAATAAATTTAAAAAACCTATCCTAATCAGGACAGGTTTTAAGCTTAAATGCGCGGATCGACATAATCAGGTAATCCGTAATAATGCCATAAATGTATTCAGTTGTAGTTTCTTAGTTTCATTTACAATTGGAGGAGTAATTCTTCCCTATATTTCTACCCTCATAAATTTGCTGACATCTTTGAATCCCAGCTTTTCATATAAGCGAATTGCTTTCTCGTTAAATGAAAAGACATTCAGCCTGACATCATCATAGCCGAGGTGTTTGAATTCCACCAGACTTTGCTCAATCAAGGATTTAGCGACACCATTCTGTCTGAACTCCTGTTTTACATATACATCACTGATCCAGCCGATCTCCTTATGCGTAAACCAATCCTGGCTCCGGTCCACCAGCACCCAGGCAACCAAAGACTCATGAGTTCTCGCAACGAGAAAATAAGCCCCATGGTCCAGGGAATCCTTATAGGATGCTATCATCTTATCTTTGTTATCATCTGCCTGAATCCCAGTAGCCTCGGCCCTATTCACACCCGCCATGCTAAAAATCTCATCCAATTCACTTTCCGTTGCTTTGCCGTATTCTATTTCCACTTCATCACCCAATACTTATTAGAATATTAAAACTAAAGCCAATTTTACGAGTTTAAAAACTATATATCCATAGTTAACTATAGTAAAATTTTTAATACATCCAATTTAAGGTTGAACCGAGAAATGAGGTCTGCAAAATGAAAGTTTTAGTATCCGGCTTCGAGCCGTTTGGCAAAATGAAAATCAATCCTACTGAGGAATTGTTGCTGGAAGCAGAAAGCTTTGAGATTGAGAATGTGGAAATCTCAACGATCCTATTGCCGGTCAATTATGATGAGTGCGCGGAAGAATTAATAAAAAAGATGGATGCTATCCAGCCGGATGTGGTGATCTCCTGCGGTCTGGCAGCAGGCAGGACGGCGATTACTCCGGAGCGGATCGGAATCAATGTAAAGGATACGGGTTCTGGTGATCCTTATCCAGATAATAAAGGCAAGATACCAACAGATGAAATGATCGATGAGGATGGACCGGATGGCTTGTTTGCCACCTTGCCCAACCGTCTGATCGAGAAGAATCTGAAGGAACTGAACATTCCTGCAGCTGTGTCAAACAGTGCCGGTACATTTATTTGCAATAATACCTTATATGCTGTTTTAAATCATATTCGAAAAAATAATCTGCACATCAAGGCTGGATTTATCCATTTTCCTGCATCGACGAAAATGTCAGCCCTCAATCCCTCACTGCCGTCATTGCCCCAGGAAACAATGGCCCAAGCACTGAAGGTAATTGTTGAAACGTGTGCCACGGTTGGAGTAAGACAATAAGAGAGGATGCCAGATGAAACTTGTCTGGCATTTTAATACTTTATAAAGTTTAACTTTTTGCATTAAGATTATTGTCTAGCTCCAGCGCCTAGCCCCTCGAGGTCGCTTGTCCAGTGTCGCCTCCTAGAAACTCCGAAACTTCAACACCGCCGGCTGAAGCAAAAAGCGCTTCTTTGTCGGAGTCTCCAGTTTCTGCGTTTCTGGACAGTCGGCTATACTTTTCGAGTTCGGTCCGCCCAATGAAGTCAAAGAGCGACTTCAGCGGTCGGCCCTCCGAGGCACACGATGTGCTAGACCCGCCAGCCACAGGACGTGGCGTTATCGGCGGGCAGCGCTTGTCGGGGCTGACCAAGGCGCTTGCGCTTTTCTGAAAAGGAGAGAAGAGATGGAGTTTAAAATTTCGCCTTTGGGTGATGTGGCTGTAGTTTTGTCATTTGGTAATGAAATTAATGAAAGAACGAACAGGCAAATACAGCTCTTCGTTAGCAACCTGGAAAAAGAAAAGATTAGAGGCATCATAGAATGGGTGCCTGCCTATACATCTCTAACGATTTATTACCAACCTGAGATGATCGCCTATGAATCTCTCAAAGCTGAGCTTGAAAAAGTCAGCCTGTCTCCCGGGGATTCTAAATCAGACAGGAAGTTCGTCTATGAAATACCAGTCTGTTATGGCGGAGAATGGGGCCAGGATTTGGCTTATATCGCTGATTATCATGGCCTGGAGAAGCAGGAAGTCATCAATATTCATGCAAACAGGGAATACCTCATCTATATGATGGGATTTATGCCTGGGTTTCCGTATCTCGGTGGCTTGCCTGAAAAGCTGGCTGTGCCGAGGCTCGAGAAGCCAAGGCAGAGTGTGATGCCCGGTGCTGTCGGGATTGGCGGGAATCAGACAGGTATTTATCCTGCTGATGTTCCTTCAGGATGGAGGATTATTGGTACCACTCCTGTTACCTTGTTTTCTCCGGAGAAGGAGGAGCCATTCCTGTTCAGTTCGGGTCATTATATTAAATTTGTACCAATCAGTGAGGAGCAATTTTTGACGATTAAACAAATGGGCGATACATACAAGGTGAAAAGGATTGAAAAGAGGTGATGTAAAGTGTTGAGTGTCGATCTTAATTGTGATTTAGGTGAAAGCTACGGATTATTTAGAATTGGCAATGACAAGGAAGTGTTAAAGCATATCACTTCTGCCAACATCGCCTGTGGGTATCATGCCGGTGATCATAATGTCATGATGGAAACGGTGAAAATGGCAAAAACATATGGGGTGAAGATTGGTGCGCATCCTGGCTTTCCGGATTTGCATGGTTTCGGCAGGAGAGAAATGAAGATGAGTGCGGAGGAAATTTACAATCTGACTATATACCAGATTGGCGCTCTTGCTGCGATAGCGAAGTCTTGTGGCACAAAAGTCGAACATGTTAAGCCACATGGCGCATTGTACAATATGGCTGGAAAAGATAAAGCAACCGCCGATGCCGTTGCGGGGGCAGTGGCAGATGCCGATCCAACACTTGTTTTATTCGGACTTGCAGGCAGCTGGCTCGTGAAAGCGGGTGAGAAAAAAGGTCTGCAAGTGGCGCATGAAGTGTTTGCAGACCGAACCTATCAGCCTGATGGTTCGCTGACACCGCGTTCGGAGACAAACGCGATCATCCACGATCCTGACTTAGCAATAAAAAGAGTAATCAGGATGGTACGTGAAGGAAGAGTTGAGACAGTTGACGGGACAGAGATTGAAATCAAGGCAGATACGATTTGCATCCATGGAGATGAACCACAGGCTCTTGATTTTGCAGTGAGATTAAATGAGGCATTAAAGGCTGAAGGAATAGAAGTCGGCAGAGGCTGGGATTATATATGACGGAACCCTTGTTTAAAGTCCTAAAGCCGGGCCTGCAGACAACAGTACAGGATCTAGGGAGAACAGGTTATCAGCAGTATGGCATCAGCCCTTCAGGAGCGATGGATCCCTATTCTTTGCAAATGTCCAATCTCCTGGTCGGGAATCCTCTTCATGAAGCAGGGCTGGAAGCTACGATGATGGGACCCAGTCTTGTAGCATTGAAGGATGTGTCGATTGCCATTTGCGGAGGAAATCTTCAGCCAATGGTGAACAAGAAGGTTGTATCGATGTGGAAAAGTTTCGTTTTAAGAAAAGGAGATATTCTGTCATTTGGTAAAGTGGAAGGCGGGGCAAGGGCGTACATTGGATTTGCCGGCGGAATTGATGTCCCGCTCGTGCTAGGCAGCAAATCCACGTTTATCAATGGCGAGATGGGCGGTTTTAATGGCCGGGCACTAGATGCAGGGGATATTGTAAAGGGAAGACCTTTTGTCCGGAAAAATCGCTTTTTACATAAAGAATTTATACCTGAATATAATGCCCAGCTTGAAATACGGGTGATTCTCGGCCCCCATCTGGAAAAATTTCATCCTGATGCCATAAAGCGATTTTTATCAAATGAATACACGATATCACCGCAATCAAACAGAATGGGTTATCGTCTTGAAGGACCAGAACTTGGGCACATTGAGGGTGCTGATATTATTTCTGATGCCATTCCGGCAGGAGGAATCCAGGTGCCTTCTAACGGGCAGCCAATCATTTTGATGTCAGAACGACAGACTACAGGCGGCTACGCCAGGATTGCCACAGTGATTTCTGTCGACCTTCCTCTGCTTGCACAGGCAATGCCTGGAACAAAAATCCGGTTTGCTGAAATCACCATAGAAGAAGCGCAGGAGCTTTATCGGAAACAGAGAAAACTCCTCAATGTCCTTTCTATTGTTTCGAGATAACTAACCTTCTAGTGAGACCTGACTATTCAGTATCAGGTCTTTTTGAATTGTATAAAAACTTTTTTGCTGGAAATAACTGATAAAATCAGTATTTTTGGGGAGAGAGAAGCATGTATCTATTATTGGTTATAGCAGTCTGGATTTTTTTCGCTTATAAATTTGTTGATTGGTCACAATGGAAAAAGCAATACTCAACCATTCTATTTTTTATGATGGTGAACCTGCTCTACAACACACTTTACTATAATCACACTCTATGGGCATTCCGCGGAATAACAGCTGATTGGCTGAACCACTCGATCATCAATATCGCATTCACCTTTTTCATCTGTCCGGTTGGATTGATGATTTATCTGCAGCGTTTTCCATCAACAAGAAGGAACCAGTTGATCTATGTCGGCATATGGGTAGCCTTTTACACAATCATTGAGGCTCTGTTCGCTCACAGGGGAATGTATGTATACGACAATGGCTGGAATAGCTGGCACAACATCTGGCTGAATTTGATTTTGTTTGTGGTTCTGTGGATACACTATCGTAAACCGGTGATCGCTTGGATCATTTCAATTCCGCTAGCGGTCATATTCTATTTATTTTTTCCGTTCCCGCTGGACAGCCTAAAGTAAAGGCTCTTTTCTCAAACTTTGTTGCTATTAAGCACACAATTGGATTGAATTACCTATATTTCTTCGTGAAATTGACGCTTCTAATGAGAAAAGAGCATGGAACTTCATACCGACCTGCAAAATGGGTATATATTAGGTTAAAATCGGCTTTAGGATTTTAACAACAATCTTTACGAAAACAGGCAAAGTAAAAAGAGGTGGCTTAATTTGTTGATACAGAATGTATTGTCAGCACCTGTGTTTCTCGTTCTGCTCTTCCTGACTTATATCGCGATGTGGTTGTATATCAGCAGGCATGATGTCAGGCGGGAGAACAAAGAATAAACAGGTGGAATAAAGGAATATATTGAGCTTTTCAGGAAAAAGAAGCCCTGATTCAGGAATAAAACCAAATCAGGAATAGCGTGTCTGGTAATCCTGATAAAAAGACAAAAAACACGGCGGAACAGGTTCCACCGTGTTTTTTAAGTTCGAACTTGTTGAGAAGCTTCCATGTAATGTTCTTTTGGCTTCTTTTTTACAACAAAAATCAAGGTGTAAGCAAGCAGCAGCCCGATAAGGAATATGATCGAGAATCCGTATATGAAGTGGTAGCTGGTATAGGAAGCCAGCAGGCCGAGTCCGGCAGATCCGAGAGCCATTCCTAAGTCCATCGACGAGAAGTACATCGCATTCGCGGTACCTTGTTTCTCCTTTGATACTGCGCTCACAGCAAGGGCTTGTAGAGTAGGCGCTACTGTTCCATATGCTATTCCGTAAAAAACAGCAGCAATTAATAGAGTCAATGTGTTTTGAGTGAGGGCTAATAGCGTCAGTCCAATGATTCCTGAGATGACTGCAGGATAGATGATCAATCTATGCCCGTATTTATCGTACATCCTTCCTGAGACAGGCCGAATCATGACCATGACAATTGTTAGGACAAGGAAGAACAATGAGATTGTTGCCCCAAGGTTCGCTTCTTTTCCTAATTCACGGAGGAAACTCACAACTCCGCCGAGCGTGATGGAGAAGAATACGGTAAGAATTGCTGGTGTAAAGGCATGTCGGTCAAATGCATGCTCCCTGAAATTGACTTTTGGGACAGCTGCATTAGCTGGTTTTTGCGGACTTTTTACAAGGATATTCAGGAGCAAAGTAAGCAGAGTCAATCCAACTGAAAGAAGGATTAACATGTTGAAAGCAAAGTATTGCAGCATTGCCAGCGCAAGCATCGGACCAAGACTTGTCCCCACACTTGTTGCCATTCCATAATAGCCAATTCCCTCACCAAGACGATGGGCAGGGATAATATTCGTAGCCATCGTAGAGAAAATGGTTGTGATGATCCCGAAACCAACTCCATGAAAAACTCTAAGAAGAAGCAAAATTGGCACAGAATCCTGGCCGAACCTCAAGCCAACGGAAATCGCTATAAACACAAGAGATATGAGGCTTAGTTTCTTATTGTCCATCTTCTGCATTAAGCTAGCGACAAATGGACGGGTAGCGATGGCTGAAACCATGAATACTGTTGTCATCAAGCCGCCCTGGCCAGGATTGTTTTTAATGTCCGTAATAAAAGCGGGGAAGCCGGCAGTCAGCAGCTGCAGGCATAGGAAAAATAAAAAAGCCATTATAATAATGGCCGTAAACTGTGCTGTCCACAACTTGGATGTTTTGTTCATCATCTTGCCTTCTTTCTAATTGTTTTCCTCCAAAAGTATTTCGATATTGTCTTCCATTGTAAGTAACACATCTCTGAACATTGCGAGCCTTTCCTCATCAATTCCATGTGTGATCTTCATAAAGATTTCCTCAAGGTAAGGGGTCACTTCTTCCACTAGCTTTGTGCCTTTCGGAGTAATTTTCACCAAAAAGGAACGGCGGTCCAGAGGATTGGCGAGCCTTTCTACATTCTCTTGTTTTACAAGAAGGTCGAGAATTTTCGTCAGTGTTGCCTGGTCCTTATCTGAGCGTATCGATAGTTCTTTTTGTGAAACCTCATCAAATTCATTCAAAGTGCGCAGGACACTCCACTGTTCAGTCGTAATACGGTAAGGCTTTAAGTAATAGTTAATGATTCGTGTAAGCTTCTTGCTCAACCGAACAGATGCAGAACCGATTGCTTTATCCATAGACATATCCATGAGTACGTCCTCCTAATTAACCTTATTAAGATTCTATCACGAAAATTATTTTGTGTATATATAATTTGTATACAAACTACTTTCACCCAAAAAGAATACCTGTATTAAACCAGGTACCATTAATCAATAACTCGTACTACGTCATTGCCGCAGTTTTTGCATTTTCCTTCGAGCACAACACTGTCGCGGAACCCCTTGATGACATATTTCTCGATTTGCACGGTGTCCATGCAATGTCCGCAAAAAACGTTCCGGACGAGCAGCTGACGAACATCAGAAGGAATCATAAGCCATTTTTTATTTGCCTCAAAAGGGCTCGATTCATCCGTGTTCTGCGGTTTGCGTGAATTTCCTTTATCCAGTTTCTGTAGGACTTCGCGTATCCTTTCTGGAATAGGTTTGAAATTCTCAAGCTCCAGCCATTCAATCAGGATGTCGATCAGTTCCTTGCTGTCTCTCTCTTCAATGAAATCGAGTAAATCCATCTTTAATTCCGGATGCTGAGCAAGGATGAAATCCACATACTCATATCTCCCAAACTCAGCAGCCAGAGCGAACTCGGTGTAGATACTCTCTGCCAGTTCATCTTTAACAAAGTCCCAGCCTTTGTCTGTATACATAAGCAGGGAGAGCTTCTCGTCTGTTGTGAGGTAGCCATTAGCTAACACCCATTCAACCTTCTCCATGACTTCCTTTTGTTTCACGTCTGAAAATGCGCCGTACATAGGGGAATGATGGAGGTCAGCTGTATAAATCCTCTTATCTTTTGAGCCTGAAAGAATCTTACCAAGCAAGCCTTTCCCGCCATACATAATGATCTCATTAGCAGCGAGCAAAATTGTGGTAAGCTCTTCTTCGCTTAATGGGTTCCTCGTATTATTTTTGTTCATTTAAAAAACTCCAATCAGTGACCGTTATGTGATTATTACACCATACTTCATTATTCCAT
This sequence comes from Bacillus sp. ISL-37, assembly GCF_018613315.1. Lineage (GTDB taxonomy): Bacteria > Bacillota > Bacilli > Bacillales > Cytobacillaceae > Mesobacillus. The sequence continues at coordinate 44,642 of NZ_JAGGQL010000029.1, forward strand.
GCTAGTCTCATTAATATTATTCTAAAAATTTATTGCATTCTAAAAAGTTAGAACGTAAAATAAAAATAGAACATATGAATATATTGGAAGGTGAATTGAGTTGGAATATACAAAGAAAACAATGGAAGTGAATCTTGAGCAGCAAAAGTTGATTTCTAGTCCTTTACGAGTAAAAATCATTTATTTGCTTGCGATGAAGGCAATGACGGCAAAGCAGGTTGCGGATGAACTCGGGAAGTCAGCTGGCAGCATTCATTATCACATTCAGCAGCTGTACAATGGAGGGATTCTTGAGCTTGAGGAAACGAAAGAAAACAAGGGTATCATCGAGAAATACTATCGTTCGAAGGCCACTCATTTTAACTTGAAGAATGAGGGAGTGGTTCCGAATTCAGAATCAGTGATTAGTCAGGGAACATACGTATCTTTGACTGAGGAAGACAAAAAGGAACTGCAGGCTGATATTGATTTTTTATTCTTGAAATATGTTAAAAAATCTGCAGAGAAAAGTGAAAAGGATAAAATTTCATATGAAATTAATTTTTCCTTGAAGAAGGAGAAAGAGGAGGAGAGTTAATTGGAACGCGCAGTTAAAAAAAATCTGATTCTGTTTCTCGTCGGTAAGGTGACTGCGGTCCTCGGTTCATCGATTTACGCTTTCGCCATCGGGCTGTATATCCTTGCAGAAACAGGATCAAGCTTGAATTTTGCCTTCACACTGGTGCTTAGCATGCTGCCGCGAATTCTGCTTGCTCCGGTTGCTGGTACTTTGAGTGACCGCCTTGACCGTAAAAAAATCATCATCTCCTCCAATTTTGCCAGTGCCATTTGGCTGGGAGTGATTTTAGCAGCTTTTACGTTTTTCTCGCAGGAAATTTGGATTTTGTATGTTGCGACAACAGGATTGAGCATCATTAGTACCTTCTATTCAATAGCCGTTACCTCTTCGATCTACAATATGGTGGGTCCGGACCACCTTCAAAGAGCGATGTCCCTGAACCAGGCAGCGATTTCCCTTTCAGCTATTTTAGGCCCGGTGCTTGGCGGAGTCTTCTTTGGCATCATTCAAATACACCTCTTCATGGCATTGAACATACTAACTTATCTCATCTCAGCATTTGCGAGCATCCTCATAGAATACAATCTTTTTTCAAAGAAAGCAGAAAACAAAAAATCAACTAGCCTGTCCGAGGACCTGAAACAAGGAGTTTCCTATATTAAAGCTCAGCCATTTCTCCTCCACCTGGTGATCCTCAGTGTCTGGCTGAATTTTTGGTTTGCGGTATTTCCCGTAGCCATGCCTTATTTAGTTTTAACAGTCAGGGAAATGTCCCCGGTCCAGCTTGGAATCATTGAAGGGGCATTCTCTATCGGGATGCTGGTCATGGCGCTCATCCTGTCAGCGAGGAAGGAAATCAGAAGGAAGGAGTTATCAATCACTGGAGGCATGGTTTTGCTATCCGTCGTGTTGATGTTGATCGGGCTCCCCGCAGTCCCCGTATTCATGGGACTGTCAAACGTAGTTATCTTCGGCTTTTTGATGAGCATGGTCCTGATTCTGTCAGCATCCATCATGTTTATCAATACACCAGTGAGTGTCCTTTTACAAAAAAATACACCTGGTGAATATCGGGGAAGGGTCATGTCTCTCCTTGAAACAGGGGCAAGTGCGATGACACCATTAGGATTTGTCCTGTTTGGTTTCCTGCTTGAAAAATTGCCCGTGTGGCTGCTGCTGGCAGTGTGTGGATTCAGCCTGTTCGCTATGGTTTTCTACCTTTACCGTGGAAAATTGTTCCTTAAGCTGCTGAGGGAGGAAGACCAGCCCAGAGCGGCATCAATCTAAAACAAAAAGGATGAGCAGGGTCGCTCATCCTTTTACCATTCCTTAGGCTCGTAATTCAAGTCGCTGAAAAGCTGCCTTTTTTCTTTCTTTGTCAGGTCACGCCATTGACCAATTGGCAGGTTTCCAAGGTGGATGTTCATGATTCTGATGCGCTGCAGCCTGACGACCTGGTATCCAAGAGTTTCACACATCCGGCGGATTTGCCTGTTCAATCCTTGTGTAAGGATAATATTGAACTCGTATTTTGATAATTGGACGACCTTTGCTGGAAGCGTTTTTGTGCCAAGAATCCTTACGCCTTCTGACATCGCCTTAATGAATTCTGGAGTAATCGGCTTGTCCACGGAAACGATGTATTCCTTTTCATGCTTGTTTTCGGCGCGGAGGATTTCATTGACGATATCTCCGTCATTTGTTAGCAGGATCAAGCCTTCGGAATCCTTATCAAGTCGTCCGATGTTGAAAATCCGCAGTGGGTGATTGACAAGGTCGATGATGTTGCCCTTCACATGCCTTTCCGTTGTGCTTGTAATCCCTACAGGTTTATTCAAAGCAATATATACATAGTTTTGTGCCATCCGGATTTCTTCGCCATTCAGGCGAACGACATCTCCAGGCTCAACCTGGCTGCCGATTTTCGCAACCTTTCCATTGATCGACACGCGCCCTTCCTCAATGAGCCGGTCCGCGCCGCGCCTTGACGTTTTACCAGTTTCGCTGATGAATTTATTGATACGCAGGGTAATCCCATCCTTAAATATGAAGTATACAGTTAAGAATATTCCACTGCGGGTTTATTTTCAAGCTTTCCTGCTGTCTGCAATAATAAACTGCAGGCAGATAGACGATTTCTGTAAGAATTATATTATAATGTAAAAAAATGCTTGGGCATGGAGGAATTATATTGGTAGACGTCCTGACAGAGATAGAAATTAAATCCCCGGTTGAAAGGGTTTCAGAATATGCAGCGAATCCTGACAACGCTCCAGAATGGTATGTGAATATTGATAGTGCTGAATGGCTAACAGAGAAACCATTGAATCTTGGTTCAAAGATTGCGTTTAAGGCAAAATTCCTCGGCCGGGAACTTGCTTATATTTATGAGATCGTTGAGTATGTTCCAGGAAGGAAAATGGTCATGCAAACCTCAGAAGGGCCATTTCCGATGAAGACGACATACACATGGAATACAGTTGACTCAAACACAACACGGATGACACTGACGAACCAGGGAGAGCCATCAGGGTTCTCAAAACTGGTATCACCTTTCATGGCTTCGATGATGAAAAAGGCAAATATGAAGGACCTAAGAAACCTGAAAGAAATTTTGGAAGGATAAAGGAAAAGCATCAAAGAAGAGAACAGCTTCTTTGATGCTTTTTTTATTGTTAACGGGGAGTCTAAATATAACGGGTTCAAGTCTTAGTCTCTTGGAAAGCTTTTGATTTCCAAACAATAAAATGAACGAAAAGGGCTAACAAAGCAGTAGAAACCCTATTAAATATAATACAATGGATTAAACATCCCCTAAATGGTCTAAATAAGTAAGGAAAGAGTTGGTAACTTAAGGGGCTGGGAAGTTTGTTGAAAAAAATTGTTTTACGAATAAGGGAAAGTATGTGGCTGAGGCCGGTCATTTATAGTGTTTTGGCCTTCTTGCTGGCTTTAGCCGTGATTTATATCGATCATAATGAGCTGGCACAGGGGATAGTCCCTTCGTTTTTGCTGACTAATGTTGAATTGGCACAGACAATTTTAGGTTCGATTTCCGGAGCGCTACTGACGATGACGACGATCACCTTTTCGACGATCATGGTCGTGCTGACTACATATTCATCTCAATTTTCACCGAGAACGCTGAGTAACTTCGTCGAGGATCCTGTGACGATGCGGGTGCTCGGAATCTTCATGGGCGGATTCGTTTACTCGATCCTTTCGCTGCTGTTCATGAGTGAATCATGGTATGAAAGCCAGGTGATCTCAGCTACAGTTGGAGTCGCCATTGCGTTCATCTGCCTCGCGTTCTTCGGGTATTTTATCCATAATGTCGCAACCTCCGTACAGGTGAGCACGCTGATACGGGAAATCACTGAGGGAGCTTTAAAGGTCATTAGAAGACAGGAAGATACATTGGAAAGTGACTACACGAACGTAATAGACGACAGAAAAGATGCGGGGTTCACCTATGAATTTGTCCGGGATGTAAAATCCAGAGGGTTCGGTTATGTCCAGTTGACAGATTATCAAGGACTATTGAGATACGCATCCCACCATGAACTTGGAGTAGAAGCCAACTTTTTGAATGGTGATTTTCTGACAGAGGACAGCATTGCCTTCAGAGTCCATCATAGCGGGGAAATCAACGATGATATTGATACCGTCCTGAATCAATATTTAAAGCTGGGGAAAGAGCGGTCATCAATCCAGGATCCTGAATTTGCGCTTCAAAAGATTGTGGAGGTTGCCTTGAGGGCTATCTCTCCAGCGGTTAATGACCCGAATACTGCAAGAGTCTGTATTTCCTACCTAGGCATGGCCTTGTCCCATCTATGCCGTGTCCGTTCGAACGGACGGTATATAGCCTATTATGATGAGGCGATGCAGCCTAGGATCATCGGGAAGCAAAAGCGGACGATGGATATCTTATATTTATCCTTTTATCAAATTGTCCATTATGGGAGTCAGGATGTTTCCATTCTTACAGCCCTCATTGACGCTTTTCTATTGATCGGAAAAACAGCCGACGATTCCTTGAAGAAAAGCATTTGGGAGCTGTATATCTACAGCATGGAAAAGTTCGATTCAAACGAGTTGAAGGACCTTGACCACATCTATTTGAACGAGAAAAAGCGCGAATTATCAACTGTGCTAGGGATCGCACTTTGATGTGTCCCCATGTTTGCCAGGTTAAAAAATGACAAAATTCATCAGTTTTATGGGCCATATGGAATAATTCCATTGTGCGGAACCTAGTATGTTTGTTATGTTAATAAAGGAATATTTAGTATTTTTTTCAAGACAATCATGCACTGTGGCACAGGGGGAAATGTTTGAATGGGCAGTGACGGAAAGGTACAAAGATACACCGGATTATCTATCATATTTTTTCTTCTGTTCGCGGAGTTGATTGATTGGCTGACTTCGTTTTATTTTCCCATAAATGAAGCTGTTGGCTATTTGATCGATCTAGCTGTGTCCATTGTTTTTATCGCATTGGTCTTCCGGGTATTCAGAGCGGTGAAAAATACAGCAGAGGATTTAGAAGGACATAAAAAGAGGCTAAAAAGCATTTTTGATACTCTGGATGTCGCGATCTGGTCACATGACCTTAAGACAGACACATTGCTGATTACATCTGGGATCGAAAAATTATACGGACATTCGTCTGAAGAATTTTATCATGACAACACCCTCTGGAAAAAAGTCATCCACCCTGAGGATCTGCACATCTTAGCTGACAGGGAAGATGGATTTTCAAAAGGAGAAGCAGTCACCAGTGTGTATCGAATCATTCGTCCCGATGGAGAGGTGCGCTGGATCCAGGATAGAGGCATTCCGGTCATAGATGAAAACGGAAATTTCGTTGATTTTACAAGTGTCCTTTTCGATATAACCGACCGGCAGGAAAGTGAAGGACGCTATCGCAGCCTAGTGGAAATGTCGCCCGATTTGATTGCTGTATACAGCAGAGGAAAGCTGGATTATATCAATGAAGCCGGCTGCAAGTTGTTCAAGGCGAAAAGTCCAGAGGAATTAATTGGACAGCCGATATCCAAGCTTATTCCCCCTGATGTACTGGCTCGTATAAAAAATCGCGAATTAACAATAGATGAGAATTTTGAGGAAAAATTGTGGTTCGAATTTAAAGCAACACAGATAGACGGACAAAAAATTGATGTCGAAATGTCCGCGATGCCGATTTTATATGAAGGAAGAATGGCTGAACAAATTGTTGGCCGTGATCTGACGCAGCGCAAGAAGGCGGAAAAAACCATCAAATATATGGCATATTATGACGTTCTTACCGGGCTGCCGAATCGGAATATGGTCAGGAAGCACCTGAATAGTGCACTATCAAACGGCAAAGGGACTCTCGCAGTACTCTTTCTTGATCTCGACCGTTTCAAGATTATCAATGATACGAAAGGCCACCGTGTTGGCGACCTATTGTTAAAGGTTGTTGCCACCAGGTTGAAAAATGCGGTCAAAGAGCAGGGGCTTGTATCACGCCAGGGCGGTGATGAATTCATCATTGTACTTAAGGATTTCGGGAAGGAACAAGTCGTTGAAGTCGCAGAAAGAATCCTTAATGAATTTAATGAAGGGATTACCATCGAAGGCCAGGAGTTCTTCGTGACCCCAAGCATTGGAATCAGCATGGCACCAGAGGATGGTCAGGATGAGGAAACGCTGATCAAGCATGCTGATACGGCGATGTATCTCGCAAAAGATCGCGGGAAGAACAACTACCAGTTTTATACCGACAAGCTGCACGGACTCTCCTCCCGAAAAATGGAGCTGGAGAATGGCCTAAGGAAAGCGTTGGAGCAAAACCAGCTTATGCTCCATTATCAGCCACAGGTGAATTTGGAAACAGGGAAAATCATCGGGGTAGAGGCACTTGTACGCTGGGTGCATCCGGAGAAAGGCATCATTTCGCCAGCTGCATTTATCCCTATGGCCGAGGAAACAGGATTGATCGTTCCTCTTGGAAAATGGGTGCTGGAAAAGGCAGCGTCTCAAAACAAAGTATGGCAGGAGAAAGGCTACAGCCCAATACCGATGTCAGTGAACATATCTGTGCGCCAGTTGCAGGAAGACACTTTCATTGATTGTGTAAAGCGGGTACTGATCGATACTCAGCTGGCACCGAATTATCTTGATTTTGAAATCACAGAGAGTGTCATGCAGAACAGCGAGAAAACAGCAATGATTCTGGACGAACTGAAGGAGCTTGGCATAACGCTTGCGATTGACGACTTTGGTACCGGATATTCATCGTTGAGCTTACTGAAGCATTTTCCGATTGATAAAATCAAAATCGACAAATCATTCGTTGATGATATCATCCATCACTCCAACCAAGGAGCGATGGTCAAGACAATCATTGACATGGGACACAATCTTAAATTTAGTGTTATTGCAGAAGGTGTAGAAGAACAGGAGCAGGTTGAATTTTTACTGAAAAATGGCTGCATGATTGGACAAGGCTATCATTTCAGTAGACCTCTATCAGTGGAAGCAATGGAAGAATTGCTGATCAAAAATAACGAAGGCATTCTGCAGTAGCAGAGTGTCTTTATTTATGGCTCATTTGGTTGTTATGCATAACTAAAGTTAATGTACTTTCACTGTTTTTTTTCGAGGTGAATACAAATACTAACCTGGATGTTTAACAGAAGACAGTTTAGGCTATTACACTTTCGTATACTAAAGAAGGAGGATTACATCAATGAATGAAAAGTATAAACCATTATTTGATTCGTTTACGTTCCCTAATGGGATTAACCTGAAAAATAGACTTGTCATGGCGCCGATGACCAACTTTTCGTCGAACGATGATGGAACCGTAACGGACGCAGAGGTGAAATATTATGCCCGCCGCTCGAAAGGCGTAAGCATGGTTGTAACTGCGTGTACATATGTAACCCGCAATGGGAAAGGCTTTCATGGAGAATTCGGTGCCGATAGTGATGAGATGATTCCTAGCCTTAGGAAGCTGGCCTCTGCGATAAAAGCGGAAGGTGCGAAAGCGGTACTGCAAATTTTCCATGGCGGCCGCGAGTGTCCTCCTGAGCTTGTGCCAAACGGGGATATCGTCAGTGCGAGCGATGTTCAATCTGAACGCAACAGCGCGAAGGCACCACGAGCATTGACTGGGGAAGAAGTGGAAGAGATCATTGCTGCGTTTGGGGAGACCACCCGGAGAGCGATTGAAGCAGGCTTTGATGGAGTCGAGATCCACGGAGCCAACGGCTACTTGATTCAGCAATTCTTTTCGCCACATTCAAACAAGCGTGATGATCAATGGGGCGGATCGCTGGAGAAAAGGGTGGCATTCCCGCTGGCGGTTGTGGATGAGGTAAAAAGAGTAACCGCAAATCACGCAAAGGAACCGTTTATCGTCGGATACAGATTCTCGCCAGAAGAACCTGAGGAGCCGGGCATAATGATGGCTGATACATTGGAACTAATTGATGTCCTGGCTGAAAAGGACCTGGACTATTTGCATGTTTCTTTAAATGATTTCTGGTCAAAGCCAAGAAGAGGTGTCGATGATGACCGTTCAAGGATGGAAATCATCCAAGAGCGCGTGGGAAGCAAAGTTCCTGTCATAGGTGTCGGCTCACTTTACAGCGCAGAAGATGTTATCAAAGCATTTGGAACAGGAGTGCCACTGCTCGCCTTAGGCCGTGAACTGATCATTGATCCAGATTGGGTCGAAAAAGTTGAAACAGGCCGTGAAAATGAAATCGAAACAAAGATCGATCATGGTGCACAGGCACGACTCGTTGTTCCGGATCCATTATGGCAGGCAATCGTCAATACACCAGGCTGGTTTCCAGGCGTTCAATAATAATTTTGCTGAAAAAAGAACCAAAGTTGCTGCTTTGGTTCTCTTTATCGTTCATTCTAGATGAAAATCCATTAGCAGAAGCAACTTATTGGCGAAAATTCGTTTTTATTGGCGATATTTTAATTTTATTGGCGAAAAAATGAATTTATTGGCGAAGTTCACAGGTTTATTGGCGATTTTATGATTTTATTGGCGAACTGGAAATTATCCTCGATTTTTTCCAGTTGAATTGCCATAGAAGTGTAAGATATATCACCGTAAGCAGCAGTTAAAGTCTTTATAATGAAAATATGTAAGGGTTTACATTTATTTGTTGATCTGGAAACTACCTACACTGACGCAGCTTTGCCAGGTTCGATTACGGGAGGGGATGTTTGTGTTGCTAACGGAAGAACAGAAAATGGTGCTGGATATTTTTGAAGAAATGAAAAACGAGGGGCATGAACAGGTGATCTTCAACTATGACAAGGCAACTGGATTGAAGTCGATTGTCGCCATCCATGATACGACGCTCGGCCCGGCGCTAGGGGGATGCCGGATGTGGGATTATGAATCGACTGAAGAAGCGCTTCGAGATGTTTTACGCCTTTCGAAGGGGATGACTTATAAATGCGGCGTTTCAGGTGTGACCTATGGAGGCGGAAAAGCGGTCATCATCGGCGATCCCAAGTCGGAAAAATCGGATGAGCTTTTCCAGGCTTTTGGCTCATTCATTGAAACATTAAAGGGGCGATTTTACACCGGAACGGATGTTGGTACAGTCGGCATGGACTTCGTTTCCGCATCCAAGCAAACATCGTATCTTGTTGGCTTGCCTGAAGAATATGGCGGCAGCGGCAATTCGGCTGTAATTACAGCATTCGGTGTTTGGAAAGCAATCAAGGCAACGGCAAAAGAAATTTTTGGAACGGACTCACTTAGGGACCGGAAAATTGCGGTCCAGGGCCTTGGAAAAGTCGGCCGCTTTCTTGTTGGCCACCTTCATGAAGAAGGGGCGAAGCTAATCGTCACCGATATTTTTGAAGAGAATGTAATAGAAGTTAAGGAGCAATACCCAGATATCGAAACAGTTGAACCACTTGATATTTACAGCGTAGAATGCGACATATTTTCACCAAATGCACTGGGCGCCGTTATCAATGACATCACGATCCCAAAACTCAAGTGCCTCGCAGTTGCCGGAGCAGCGAATAATGTGCTGGCAGAAGAACGCCACGGTGACATGCTGCATCAGAAGGGCATTCTATATGCTCCGGACTATGTGGCCAATGCAGGCGGATTGATCCAGGTGGCGGATGAACTCCATGAATACAGCAAGGACCGGGCGTTCAAGAATGCGAGCATGATCTATGATATTCTCGGAAAAATCTACAAAATCTCCAAAACTCATGATATACCAACGTATAAAGCCGCAAATATATTAGTAGAAGAGAAGATTGAAAAAATCGGCAGAATCCAGAGCAAGTATACAGGTTAAGTAACAGGAGGTGAGAAGCATGCGCTATAAAAGCTTTAAAGATGTCATTGATGCTGCGCGAATAAGGCCGCCTGTAAAAATGAGCGTCGCGGCTGCACACGATTTGGATGTGCTCGAAGCTGTGAAAGCCGCAGTGGAACTCGGAATCATTGAGCCGTATCTAGTCGGCGACCCGCAAAAAATCTTTGAGCTGGCAAGGGAACTCGACTTTTCTGTTGAGGAATATCCTGTTTATCCGGCCTATACTGAAAATGAAAATGCGTTTATTGCTGCTAAACTGGCAAGCGATGCTCAAGTGCAGGCAATCATGAAAGGCTTCGTGAATAGCACACCATTTTTAAAAGGGGTGCTTCATAAGGAGCTCAATTTAAAAACTGGCTCTGTTATCAGCCATATCTCCGTGTTCGACATCCCGGGTGCAGATCGGCTTATTAGTATGAGTGATGGCGGTATTAATATTTCGCCAGATTTTCAGCAAAAGAAGCAGATCATCCTGAATGCAGTAGAGTTCCTGGACAGAATTGGAATGGACCGTCCGCGCGTAGCGATTTTAGCAGCGAACGAACGAGTCAGCGAGAAGATGCCAGTGACCGTGGAAGCTGACCATCTGGCCATGCTGATTAAAAATGAATATAGCAAGGACCTGCTGATAGAAGGACCGCTTCCGCTGGACCTCGCCATCAGCAGGGAATCTCTTCTGCATAAAGGACTAGAAAGCGAGCTTGAGGGAGCAGCCGATCTGCTCATTGTCCCAACAATCGAGGCAGGAAACTTCCTTGGCAAGGCGATCACATATATTGCGAAGGGGACGATGGCAGGAATCGTGCTGGGTGCGAAAGTACCGCTCGTATTAAACTCCCGGTCAGATACAGCAGAGGCAAAATTGGCTTCGATTGCACTGGCCGTCGTTGCGGCATCCAATACAACGGTCAGCGTTGGAAGATAGGAGAGTTATCATGAAAATCCTTGCAATAAATCCAGGTTCCACTTCTACCAAGCTAGCAGTTTATGAAGACGAAAAATTACTTTTTGAAGAAACCATCCGTCATGCTGATGCTGAAATCATGAAGCTGCCGGAACTGGCCGACCAGCTGCCATACAGGCTTGAGTCCATTATGGAGGCTTTACGAGTGAAGGAATTCAAGGCTTCAGAGCTCGACGCGGTCGTTGGCCGGGGCGGAATGCTGAAGCCAATGGAGAGTGGAACGTATTTTGTAGATAATCATCTGCTAGATGATGCACGCTCAGGGAAATATGGCAATCATGCATCGAACCTGGGATCCATTATCGCAGTGGAGATAGCTGGAACTCATCAAATACCTGCCTATACCGTTGACCCTGTATGTGTGGATGAACTGATGGATGAAGCGAGAATTTCCGGCCTCGCTGATATCGAAAGGAAAAGCCATGTTCACGCTCTCAATATCAAGGCAGTTTCTCGTAAAATTGCAGAGGAAATCGGGAAGGATTTGGGTGATACAAACTTTGTTGTGGCCCATCTAGGTGGCGGCATTTCAGTCGCTGCACTTCGGAATAGCAGGATCATTGATGTCAATAATGCCGAAAATGAGGGGCCGTTCTCTCCTGAGAGGGCGGGCGGGCTTCCGGCAAAACAGCTTGTCCAGCTTTGTTTTTCAGGAAAATATACGGAAAAAGAATTGCTTCAGCGGATGACAAAGCAGGGTGGGGTGTATTCCTATCTCGGTAACAAGAATCTTATAGAAGTTGAGAAGCGGGTAGTTGATGGTGACTTGGAAGCCGGTCTAATTTTAAAAGCTATGGTACATCAGATTGGAAAAGAGATTGGTGCGATGGCCACGGTACTGGAAGGGAAGATTGACGGAATCATCCTTACCGGGGGAATCGCCCATTCAGATCTGATTACAGGTTTGATTCAGGAGAAAATCAGTTTTCTAGGAAAAGTTTTCGTACTGCCTGGTGAAGCCGAAATGGAAGCCCTGGTTGCAGGTGCTTTTAGAGTGATGAACGGGCAGGAACATGCGAAAATCTATTGAAAAATGCCTGAGCCAATGTGTTTTGCGAGGACACATGAAGGCTCAGGCACTTTTTTTGACTAGAATAAAGGAGTTATTCGCAAAAATAGCATTTTAATCGATAAAAGCCAGGATTTATTCACAAGTAAATAGAGTTATTGACATTTTATTCACAAATAAATGAAGTTTATTCGCAAAAAACACCCACTTATTCGCAAACTGGAAATTATCGCTGATTTCTTCCAGTTCCAAGTCCACTCTCATAGATTTTCACATTAGCATAAATGGCAGATAGGATCGGCGCAGCCAATCCTGACTGCTCAGCATTCTCCAGCAAGTAGCCAAAGAGGTGGTCGCCTTCTGTTAGCAGTGACTTTTCCATATCGCGCTGGAGAGAAGATTTCATTGCATGGCCAATTTCTTTCATTTTCCCAAGGGTAGCCTTCACAGCACCCGATGCAAGTGGCGCGCCGATTTTCTCCATGATTGTTGCCGTCTCATGGACCAGAAGCTCGATTGTTTTCCAGCCATGCTTCTGATCGCGAATAGGACCAATCGGTGATCTGAATAGGGAGGTAATGCCGCTCATTGAGGTGATGAATAAGTATTTGTGCCACATTTCCTGCTCAATTTTTTCAGAAAGTCGGAAGCTTGCCTTTGTTCCGTTAAATGCTTCTTCCAGCTGTGAAATTCGTTCAGTCTTTTCACCATTCCGTTCACCGAACACTAAATCATGGATCGGGCTGGTTTGAACTATTTTTCCATCCTGAGTCATGGTTGTCTCGATAAAACATAGGCCTCCAATTACCTTTTCAGCCCCGAAAGTTTCTGTCAGCACATCAAGATGCGCAATTCCGTTCAATAATGGCAGGACCATCGTCTCGTTTCCAACGTAAGGCTGGATGCTCTCAATCGCGCCATCCAGATGATAGGACTTTGTGGAAACCAGGATAGCGTCATATGGTTCCACATTTTCCCCTGCCAAAATAGTCTTAGGCTCCGGAAAATGCATATCTCCATGGATGCTTTCCACTACCAACCCAGTTTCACGAAGCTGCTGCTGGCGTTTTTCACGGACCAAAAATGTGACATCCCCTCCTTTTTCCAAAAGGCGGCCACCGAAGTAGCCGCCAATTGCTCCTGCTCCCACGATTAATATTTTCATATCCATCAACCTCCTTGACGATGTAAAAGTGCACGCCTGGAATCAAGCGTGCACAATCCTTATCTTATTATTATACAAGATAGGCTGCGAGCAGCCCTCCTGCAGTAATGAAAACAATGATGAATTTTGCGAAAAGGGGAAGCTGCTCTTTCCCTTTGTCATTAACTTGTGCTTCCTTCTCATTGACCGATTTGCGGTATTCCGGACTGCAGCATCCGCTCATCGTTACGCCACCTTGTTATAGTTAGAAATATCTTCGTCGAGCGGGATATTTTTAGCTCGTGCTTTTTTAGCAGCGTTAAAGAAAATAACCGTGATGGCGACTGTCACAATTAATGCACCGATATTGGATACTGTCAGCGACTGGCCGAATCCGATTTGTGCATTAAGAATGTAGGAAGTCGTAGCTGCTGTCATGAACATACCAGGAATCACGGCGATCCAGTAGTTCTTTTTGGCGATGAACAGGTACATGGCACCAACCCACAGCGCGATAACCGCAGTTGATTGGTTAGCCCAGGAGAAGTATCTCCAAAGAAGAGTGAAATCCACTTTTGTAAGAGCGAAAGAGATAACGAATAATGGGACAGCGATCCATAGACGGCTAGCGATTTTCTTCTGTGAAAAATTGAAGTAGTCAGCAATAATCATACGCGCACTACGGAAAGCAGTATCACCAGACGTGATTGGAAGTACGATTACACCAAGAACTGCAAGAGTTCCGCCAATTGCACCAAGCATCGCTGTTGAAGCTTCACTTACGATAGCAGCAGGTCCGCCGTTTGCAAGCATGTCGTTCAATCCGTTGTAGCCGTCGAACAAGCTCATCGCAGCTGCAGCCCAGATCATTGCGATAACACCCTCAGCAATCATCATGCCGTAGAAAATCTTGCGGCCATTCTTTTCATTTTGTGTTGTACGTGAAATGATCGGTGTTTGTGTTGCATGGAATCCTGATAGGGCACCGCAAGAAATTGTTAAGAACAATAGCGGGAAGATCGCTGCATTATCAGGATGGAAATTCGATAAAGAAATTTCCGGAATCGGTGCACCAGTGATGACAAGCATTGCGCCTACTCCGATTGCACTGATCAACAGCAATGCGCCGAAGATCGGGTAGAAGCGGCCGATGATTTTATCGACTGGAAGCAGCGTCGCTAAAATGTAGTAAATAAAGATTGCCCCGATAATAAGGCCCATCGTTACTTTTCCATCCATCAAATTGTGAAGCAAGCCAGCTGGAGCTGTTACGAAAACGGTTCCAACTAGAAGTAAAAGAAGAATTGCGAATGCATTAACCACATGCTTCATGACTTTGCCAAGGAATTTTCCTGCAAGTTCAGGAAGGTGTGCGCCTCGGTTACGGATCGAGATCATTCCTGTTAAGTAGTCATGAACAGCACCAGCGAAAATGGCGCCGAGAACGATCCAAAGGAAAGCAACCGGACCGTAAAGCGCTCCCATAATTGGCCCGAAAATAGGTCCGACACCAGCGATATTAAGAAGTTGGATCAGAGAGTTCTTTGCTGTGGACATTGGCACATAGTCAACGTCATCCTTATGTGTATAAGCCGGAGTGGAACGACCTTCGTTCACGCCGAAAACCTTTTCTACAAACTTGCCATACGTGAAATAACCAATAATTAAAAGTGCAATACCAGCTAGAAAGGTATACATATGGAACCTCCTCAAAGTATAATGTATGCGTTTTCATTAAGTATAATAGAGAAGGAGAAATTATGGCTGTTTTGTGAACAAGATGCAGGAAAATGAGCCTGAAGCGCAAAAAATGTCGATTGAAATGCAAAAAAGCATCCTTAAGATGCTTTAGGGGAAGTTATAATTCTAGCTTGGTCCTCAGTGCTTTTACATAATTCCGGCTGACTGACAGCATTTCATCCCGGCTTTCGATTTCCATTTGATAGGCACCGTTGAACCATGGAGTGAGGCGGGTTACATAATCCAGGTTCACAATATAGCTTTTATGAATGCGGAAAAAAGAGTATGGCGTAAGCCGCGTTTCAAGATCCTTCAAAGGAATTCTTGTTTCGTATTCCCTTGCTTTCGTGACGATCTTTGAATATTTTTCTTCTCTCGATATGTACAGAATATCCTTCGGATCTAGATAAAAAATTTCTCCGTCCCCTTCAACGGCAAGCTTGCCAGTTTGCTTGCCTGACTCTTGTTCGGCGGGCATCAGGAAATGCTTCTCAATCCTGAGAATCGTCTCCATCAGTTGATTCTCATCATAGGGTTTAAGCAAATAATCAACTGCCTCGTATCTAAAAGCCTCTGCAGCAAATTGTGGATAGGCGGTTGCGAACACAATCAGCGGTGTTTTCTTTAATTCCATCATCGCTTTCGCTGCTTCCATTCCATTCATTTTTGGCATCTCGACATCAAGGAAGACAACATCCGGATGGAGCTGCAGGGCCTTCATGACCGCAGCTTCACCTGATTCAGCTTCCCCGACAACCTGGATGGAAGGGAAGGATTGCAATAAGTGCCTCAGCTCATCCCTGCTGTATAATTCGTCATCAACGATTAGAGTACGTATCATCTTCTCCATCTATAATTCCTCCGCTCGTGGAATCGTAAAAGAAATCTTTGTGCCTCTTCCAGGCTCGCTATTAATCCGCAGTGAGGCATCTTCCCCGAAATTCATCGTAAGCCTTCTGTTCACATTGAAAAGAGCGATCCCGCTGCCTGTTTCAGAATCAATTATTTGTTTGCCTAACTGGTTGATCCGTTCCTTACTCATTCCCTGTCCATTATCTCTCACCGTTACTAGCGTGCTGTTATCGACTTTATGAATCTCTATATGAATTTGGCAGTCATGATTCATATTCTTGATTCCATGTTTTACGGCGTTTTCTACAATTGGCTGCAGCGTCAGCGGTGGAATTTTTACAGGCAAAGCGTCATCCTCAATATCATAGGTAACCTTCAGTTTTTCTACAAACCGGGCCTCTTCAATAGATAGATAGGCTTTAACATGGGCCAATTCCTGCTCAAGCGTTGTCATCGATACTGTCGTCGCGGTCAGGTTCTGACGCAGGAAATGGGAGAGAGAGACAAGCAGCATCCTAGCTTTTGCAGGATCAATCCTGATCAGCGAGGTGATGACATTCATTGTATTGAAAAGGAAGTGAGGACTGATTTGTGCCTGCAGTGCCTTTACCTCTGCTTCCTTGGCAAGCTGATAGGCTTTTTCGGCTTCGGCAATTTCAAGCTGGTTGCTAAGCAGATTGCTAAGGCCGAAAATCAGCTCAATGACGACATTGGTGATTTCTTTTTCCGATTTAAAATAAAACTTCAGTGTGCCAATCGTTTCGTCGCGCAGTTTTAAAGGAGCGATCACCGCAGCGCCAAGAGGGCAGCTTTGCTCGCGGCAGTGGATCGTTTCATCATTGGCGACGACAAGTTTGCCGCTTTTCAGTACATCCCTCGTAATCTGCGTCTGGATGGGACTTGTTGAGCGATGATGATCATCAGCAAGACCGATATGGGCCAGGATTTCAGTTTGGTTTGTGATTGCGACCGCACTAGTCTGCACTTCATTGTGTAAAATCTGGCAGACTGCCCGTGCTGAATCCTGATTGATGCCCTTGCGCAAGTATGCGAGTGTCTGGTCGGCGATTCGCAATGTTTTTTGCGCAAGCATCGCACCAGTCTTTTCTTCTTCGGAAACAACATTCTTGATCACCATTAAAAATAAAGCAGACCCAAGACCATTTGCGATAATCATTGGAACACCGATAATTTCGACGAGTGTTTGCGCTTGATCATAAGGTTTCGCAATCAAAAGGATAATCAGCATCTGCACCGTTTCCGCAATTGCCCCAACCAGGAATGCGGTCCTCAGATTGACATTGTTTTTCTTCTTCTGAAAGCGGCCGGCAATGATCCCGGCAACGATGGCCGCAAGTCCGCATGCAAGAGCGGTGAAGCCCCCGAGGGTGAAACGATGCAGACCGGCGATTAGTCCGGCGCCGATTCCAACCTTGTAGCCGCCAAGCATCCCGGCAATCACAATCCCGATAACCCGTGAATTGGCAATCGCTTCATCCGATGCCAGGTCGGCAGTCCAGGGGTCGAACCGTAGCGTATCAGTTGAGAAGCTCATGCCGGAATATGTACCAATAATCCCGAAAAAACCAAAGAATACAATCGCAAGATATTGCTGTCGCCGGTTCAGGGAATCATGGTAAATCAACCCCCGGAAGAAGCGGAACCTTGTTAAAATAAATGCAATCGTCACAATGATGCCAAGCCGTTCCAGCATCGTAATGAGTAATTCGAACATAACCGTACTCCTCAGGAAGTATTTGCATTCATTTTAAATGAACAGTGATGAAAAACAAAGATATATAGATGCAAAAAGAAGCCCGGTCAGCAGCAACCAGGCTTTGTTTCGGTTGAGTACAGGTTTTCTAATCCGGTTTTATATCGAAATTGTTATTTATATAGCGAAAAACAATGTTTTATAGCGTTTTGGAAATAATCAGAAGTTTTTTTCAGTCAAATTATAGGGAGATAGGCTCTCTAAGTTTGAGCTTCCCAACTTTATTGGCGAAAATCTGATTATATTGGCGGAGTTCACAATTTTATTGGCGATAATCAGATTATATTGGCGATGTTCACAATTTTATTGGCGATAATCTAATTATATTGGCGAACTGGAAATTACACTTCATTTTTTCCAGTTCGCCAATATGAGTGGCTAGAATATTTTGATCTCGCCGCTCGATACATCAGCGTTGATTTCGTATTTCCCGCTTCCGTGTTTGCCGCGAAGGCGGTTATCGGATTCTTCTTTGTTTTCAAGCGGGAATTGACTCGATATGTCACCGCTGCTTATTTTTCCGTTCAATGTAAAATCGGCTTCATCTGGCAAATCCAGCTCGATATCACCTGAGCTTACATTTAAGTTAACGTCATCTGTCAAACGTTTCATGTGGATTTCCAGCTCACCCGACGACACATCTGCCTCAAGCTTGCCAGAGTAGTTTTTGACATGGACGCTACCGGAGCTGACTTCAAATGAACCAGACCCCGCAGCAATTGAGTTGAATTCAGCTTCGCCTGATGAACTTTGGTGATCAAGTTTTTCAACATCCAGATTTTCCAAAACCATGCTGCCTGATCCGATTTCAATCGCAAGATTCTTTAGCTTCATCGGAGAGTCGATCGAATCTCCTTTGAATACCACTTCACCTGAGCCGAGCTTGATTTGCATATTCTTTTCATAGTCTTCAGGTATATAAACTGTCAGAGACGTTTTATCCAACTCAAACCAGTTGAACCAGAAGAAGCCTTTGCGTTTAACAGCAACCTCAATCTCATCGCCATGTTTATCAACTTTTACCGTACCTTTGCCCTTTAGCTCGGCACGAACATCGTCCCGGTCTTCTGCCACAATCATCGTCTCGACACTGGAGATATCAATCGAGATATTTTCTGTTGCGCTGGTCACCTTCACCGCGTCATCCGCTTTTGCAAAATTAACTCCGCTGCCATCAAACATATAGTTCCAAACGATATAAGCCCCTGTAATCAACAGGAAAATAACCAAAATCCGTTTCATTTTAAAAATCTCCTCTCAATCTCATTCTATATTCAGAATACGGCAAAACATTCTTCTCCCCAATGCACCTGCGATTTAAATCTGGTTAGGACCTGAGGCGGATTTTGAGTTAAGTCGCTCATCGGGGCTCTTTTCGAGAAGACCTCAGAAAAAAGATTGCATTTATACAGGTTGAGAAAGCAACAAAGTTTACGAAAAGAGCCTAAAAAAAGCCAGATTCCGTTCACAGTCGGGAATCTGGCTTCTTGTTGTTATTAGTTAAGCTTTCGCTTCATAAAGTTTGGCAATCTCTACAATGGTTTCAACGGATTTGACCATATTATCCACAGAGATATATTCGAACCTTCCATGGAAATTCTCTCCGCCTGTAAAAATATTTGGTGTCGGCAATCCCATATAGCTAAGCTGCGAACCATCTGTGCCGCCGCGGATTGGCTTGACAATCGGCTTGATGCCGAGGTTTTCCATTGCCTCATAAGCAATGTCGACGATTTCTTTTACCGGCTCGATTTTATCCTTCATGTTGTAGTACTGATCGTTCATTTCAAGTTCGACCCGGGTCTCGCCGTATGTCAGTCTCAATTCATTGGTGATTTTCTGCATTAAATCCTTCCGCGACTGGAAGCTGTCACGGTCAAAATCACGGATGATGTAGTGAAGGGTTGTTTCCTCCACATCACCGTTGACCGAGCTGAGGTGGAAGAAGCCCTGGTATCCTTCCGTATGCTCAGGTGCTTCTTCTGCTGGAAGCTTGCTGTTGAACTCCATGGCGATCTTCGCTGAGTTCACCATTTTTCCTTTTGCCGTACCAGGGTGGACGTTTTTGCCTTTACAAGTCACCTTGGCGCTTGCTGCGTTAAAGCTTTCGTACTCCAGCTCGCCAAGCGGTCCGCCGTCAACAGTATAAGCGAACTTCGCATTGAATGCTTCAACGTCGAACTTATGCGGTCCTCTGCCAATTTCCTCATCTGGTGTGAACGCGACACGGATCTTGCCATGTTTGATTTCCGGGTGCTTGATCAAATAGGCCATCGCTGTCATGATTTCTGCGATTCCAGCCTTATTGTCCGCACCGAGCAAAGTAGTGCCGTCGGTTGTAATCAATGTGTGACCCTTATATTGAGGCAACTCAGGGAAATCAGCAGGAGAAAGGATGATATTCTGCTCCTTATTCAGGATGATCTGGTTGCCGTCGAAGTTTTCCACAACCTGCGGATTGACATTTTTGCCGGTAAAATCAGTTGCCGTATCGACATGGGCAAGGAAGCCAATAGTTGGCACTTCTTTATCCGTATTGGCAGGAAGTGTCGCCATCACATAACCATTCTCGTCAATCGTCACTTCTGACATTCCAATCGTTCTTAATTCCTCGACAAGCATGTTGGCAAGAGTCAACTGGCCTTCTGTCGATGGAGTGGTTTCACTGTTTTCATTAGACTGGGTGTCCACTTTGACATATGAGGTGAATCTTTCAATAATTTCGGTCTTCATTATCGTTCAACTCCCATTCGTATGTATATTTTCATCTTAGCATATATCGTAAAGAAGGCCATTTTTTAAAAAAGGAAATTCCATTTTTTGTATCAGGATTAATGTATAATTGAATAAAAGGAGGCTGGGCAGTATGGGCTATGTTTTCACGTTTATTGTGCTTTTTGTGGTTTTTTATATTATTTTTAAAATAATCCGCTCTGGGAACTTGCCGAGCAACAACTATACTCCATTTGATGATCTTGTCGAGGGGGAAGTGGATAAAGATGATGATTGATATTGGCGTAATCATTGTTCTGATGCTGGCGCTCTGGTCTATCACGATAACATTGGAAAAATTGGCTGCAAGAATCATTAATAAGCAGGACCAGCAAAATCAGCTGCTGGAAGAAATCAAAGAACTTCTAAAAACTAAAGAATAGCAGAATATGAACTTTTCACTTTACATATAAAAGAGTTAAGGCTAGGATAAAGACAATTGAATATTCGATTTACTACTAGGGGTGCCCTGCTGCGGGCTGAGAGAAAGACGCTAAGTCTTTTAACCCTTCGGACCTGATCTGGGTAATACCAGCGTAGGAAAGTAGTGTGAGAGATGTTTTCTTTCTTACTTTGCTTTTAAGCCAGGTCCTTTCAAGGATCTGGCTTTTTTATTTTTTCAAGGAGGTTTTATCAATGAAACTAAAAGATCAGGTTGTTCTAGTGACTGGCGGAAGCCGGGGACTGGGGGCAGAAACGGTAAAGGCGTTTGCAAGGGAGGGTGCGCGAGTCGTTATTAACTATTTCCAGAACGAAGAAAAGGCAAAGGATCTGGAAGCAATGATTGGTGAGAATGCCCTTGCTGTAGGGGCGGATGTAAGAGACCCAGCACAGGTTCAAAGCATGTTCAGGCAGGCAAAGGAGCATTTTGGCTCTCCTATCACGACAATTGTGAATAACGCTCTTGTGAATTTTAAATTTGACCCTGTGGCAAACAAGGATGCTTTTGCAGTTGGCTGGGAGGACTATCATCAGCAGCTTGAGGGAGCGATACGCGGTGCATTGAATACGATACAGTCGGGACTTCCAGACATGAAAGAATTAAAGTTTGGCAAAATCATCAACATTGGCACGAACCTGTTCCAGAACCCGGTTGTCGCTTATCACGACTATACAACAAGTAAAGCTGCCTTGTTGGGGTTCACCAGGAATATGGCAAGTGATCTCGGGAAATATGGCGTTACTGTCAATATGGTTTCCGGAGGATTACTTAAAAAGACCGACGCAAGCTCTGCTACTTCGGAGGAAATATTCGAGCTCATCGAATCATCAACACCGCTTAGAAAGGTGACCGAACCGGCTGAAGCTGCAGATGTGATATTGTTCTTTGCATCACCATGGGCACGTGCGGTTACCGGACAAAATCTGGTCGTTGACGGCGGCCTTGTGATGGATTAAGAAGGAGGGATCTTACATGGAGGCAAGAGAGATTGCTAGTTTGCTTGAAAAAGTTCGGAGGGAGAATCCGCTCGTCCATAACATTACCAATGTTGTGGTCACCAATTTTACCGCCAATGGCTTGCTCGCATTGGGGGCATCGCCTGTAATGGCTAACGCACATGAGGAAGCTGCCGATATGGCCAGGATGGCGGGAAGTCTTGTTCTAAATATCGGGACGTTAAGGGCAGAAGTAGTTGAGTCGATGCTGATTGCGGGCAATGCGGCAAATAAACAGGGAGTGCCGATTATTCTTGATCCGGTTGGTGCAGGGGCTACCACCTATCGTACCGAAACGGCAAGAAGACTTATGGAAGAATTACAGATTTCGATCATCCGAGGAAATGCGGCGGAGATTGCGAATGTTGCGGGAGAAAGCTGGAGCATACGCGGCGTTGATGCGGGTGAATCTGGCGGGGATGTTTTCAAGTTGGCCGTATCCGCTGCGAAAAAACTCAAGACAATCGTCGTCGTTACTGGCAAAGAAGATATTGTTACAGATGGCAAGACCGCTTTTATTGGACATAACGGGCATCCGCTGCTGACGAAAGTGACGGGAACTGGCTGCCTGCTTACATCTGTAATTGGGGCCTTTGCAGCTGTTGAAAAGGACTTGCTCAAGGCAGGAGCAGCTGCAGTAACCACATATGGAGTGGCAGCAGAAATCGCTGCAGAAAAATATGCAGAACGGGGGCCGGGGAGTTTCCAGGTTGAATTCTTGAACCAGCTATACCTTGTCAACGAAGAGGAGATTAATAGAAAAAGTTCTTTTGATCAGCAGGAGGTCGATTGATATGGAAAAAGTTTTAACCATTGCGGGCTCGGACAGCGGTGGCGGTGCCGGTATCCAGGCGGATTTAAAAACGTTCCAGGAACTAAAAGTTTTTGGGATGTCTGCGCTGACAGCTGTAACGGCGCAAAATACGCTTGGGGTCCAGGGAGTCTTTCCGATGGAGGCAGAGGCAGTCGCCCAGCAAATCCAATCTGTCGGAGAAGATATAGGGGTTGATGCATTGAAAACAGGAATGCTTTTCAGCGCTGAAATCATTGAAACAGTTGCTGAGAAAATAAAGTATTTCGCCTGGGAAAAGGTCGTTGTAGATACGGTCATGATTGCGAAAGGTGGGGCACCATTGCTTCAGCAGCAAGCTGTTTCTGCCCTGAAAGATCATTTGCTTCCACTTTGCCTCGTGGTCACACCCAATATTCCCGAAGCAGAAGTGCTGACCGGGATGACTATTCACAGTCACGATGATAAGAAGGAAGCGGCCAGGCGCATCCATGCCCTTGGAGCAAAAAACATCGTCATAAAAGGAGGTCATGATGTAAATACAAATGAGTCTGTTGATCTCCTTTTTAATGGTGCAGACTTTGAGATCTTCTCTTTTCCGAGAGTTGAAACGAAGAACACGCACGGTACTGGCTGTACTTTTTCCGCCGCCATCACTGCACAGCTTGGGAAAGGATCGACTGTATATGAAGCGGTATCTGTAGCGAAGGAGTTCATCCATGCTGCCATCGCAAACCCACTGAATATTGGCCAAGGCCACGGCCCAACAAACCATTGGGCTTTTAACAGGGAGAAAGGAAGGGTTATGACATGGCAAGGATAAGTACAGGGGAAATGAGAGCTCTGCTCAAGGTGTATTTTATCGCAGGCAGCCCGAATTGCCTGCAGGATCCTCGAATAGTGCTGGAAGAGGCGATTCGCGGGGGCATCACTCTTTTTCAGTATCGTGAAAAAGGGAGTAACTGCCTTGAAGGGACGGAAAAGCGGGCGTTGGGAAAGGAGCTGCAAAGAATCTGCAAGGATAACGGCATACCGTTCATTGTGAACGATGATATCCAAATGGCCCTGGAGCTTGATGCGGACGGCGTCCATATTGGCCAGGAGGATGAGGATGCACAGGAGGTCCGCAAAAAAATCGGTGACAAGATTCTGGGAGTATCGATGCATTGTGTAAAAGAGGCAGAAAAGGCAAAGCTTGCAGGTGCAGATTATTTTGGCGTTGGCCCGATTTTTCCAACAGAAACAAAGAAGGACACAAGAGCTGTTCAGGGAACGGCACTTATCGAGGAGTTAAAAGATTTTGAGATTCCGATTGTCGGTATCGGAGCAATTACCGCTGAGAATGCTTCGCTCGTGATGGAAGCCGGAGCTGTTGGAGTTTCAGTGATTACTGCGATCAGCCATGCAGATGACGTCAGGGAAGCAGCAGCCAAATTGAGAGGGAGAATTTTTCGCTAAATGGAGGGTAAAATGAGAAACACACAAAAGCTTACAATTACTGCTATGATGGTAGCCATCGGTACAATGACCAGCCATATGTTGTTTATACCGCTTGGTATTGTGAAGGTGTTTCCTGTGCAGCATTTCATTAATATATTGTCTGCCGTGCTGCTTGGACCATATTACGCGGTAGCCCAGGCCATGGGCATTTCATTGCTGAGGAATTTGATGGGAACTGGTTCAGTGTTCGCTTTTCCGGGAAGCATGATTGGTGCGCTCCTGGCTGCTTATTTATATAAAAAAACGAAGAAAATAGGTTTCGCTTTTACCGGGGAGGTTGTGGGCACCGGAATCATCGGTGCAATTGCCAGCTATCCAATCGCGGTACTTTTTCTTGGCCAGGAGGCAGCTTTATTTGGATTCCTTCCTGCGTTCCTTGCGAGCTCACTGGCTGGGGCGACATTCGGCTTTATCCTTTTGAAAATTTTTCTGAAGAATGCTGGCGGAAGTATTGGGATGACCAGCAAGCTTTAACTTGGAAATAGTTTCTTGTTTACTAGGAAATTATAAAATAATTTCAATGTGGATAACTATACGGGTTTTCTTAATCCAGCTCCAGCGCCTAGCCCCTCGAGTCGCTTCGGTCCGCCCAATGAAGTCAAAGAACGACTTCACTGGTCGGCCCTCCAGCGCTTGTCGGAGCTGAACGAGGCGCTTGCGCTTTTTGTTCCGTATGTCTTTAGCTGGAAATGGGTGAATTCCTGCTATATGATTATAAATAGAATCATATATTCCAGCTGAAAAGGGTGACATTTTTGAACAAAGAGAACAAGCTTGGATTGGTAGTGGACGTAGAGACAACTGGACTTGGTCCAGATTCAGATGAAATAATAGAACTGGCTGTGAAGCTATTTTCCTTTCATGAGGAATCAGGAGAAATAATCGACATTCTTGATGAAGATTCTTATTTAAGGGAGCCGCTGTCGACAACCGCGCAGAGAAACTATGACAGAGCGTACCGGATTCATGGGATTTCTTATGATCTGGTTCGTGGAAAGACATTTTACGATGAAAAAATCATGGATTATTTCAATCGTACCGATGCGATTTTTGCCCATAATGCTTCTTTCGACAGAAGTTTCTTATTCAGGATGTATCCAGAAGTCAACGAGATGAAATGGTATTGCACGATGAAGAATGTTCAATGGAAGAACCACGGCTTCCCGAACAGCAAACTGCTGACTTTATTGCAGGCGCATAACATCTCGAAATTCCAGACGCACAGGGCGATGGATGATATTACATATTTGGCGGAACTGCTTAAGCAGCAAAACCCACATGGTGATTATTATTTGAAAGAAGTATTGGATTACGGTCCGATGCGAAAGTACCAGCCTGCCCAAAAACAAAGAAGAAGAATGTTTTATTAGAAGAAGGTGCCTGATTTTGCAGGCACCTTTTCTAATTTTATAGAACATACAAGTAAACACTCAGGAAATGGGCAGTGCTCCCAAGCATGATGAAAATATGGAAAATCTCATGGAATCCAAGGTGCTTCGAGCGAAGGAAATCAGGTTTCAACGCATAAATGACGCCGCCTATTGTGTACATGATGCCTCCGGCAACCAGCCAGAAGATACCGGCAGGATTTAAGACGGATGAGAGGGGAGAGACGACGAAAATAACCATCCAGCCCATGACAATATAGATAGAAGTAGACAGCCATCTGGGACTCCTGAACCAAATCATCTTAAAGAGGATTCCGCACAAAGCAGCGAATGTAATGATGGCGAACAAAGTCCAGCCTGTGACTCCATTAAGGCTTATCAGGCAAAACGGTGTATAGGTTCCGGCAATCAATACGAAAATCATTGAATGGTCTATTTTTCTAAGGAATGCGATCACGCTATCTTTGCTGATGACCATATGATAGGTTGCAGATGCCGTATAAAGAAGAATCATGCTGATGCCAAAAATCGTGACAGAAGTAATAGCCAGCGCTGAGCCTGTGGTAAGTGAAGCTTTAATGACGAGCGCTAGCAGGCCTGCAAAGGATAGTAAAGCACCGGCAAGATGAGTCAGGCCATTAATTGGTTCGCGGATGTAGCTGTTCATTTTTTAACCTCCATATCACTTTATATAGTATTAATAACTACTTATAATAATATTCTCATAACGGTACATAGTCAATGTTTACGATTGTGTTTTTTTGCATTATAATAAAATAAAAACATGAGGGATTACTATTGAATAATTTAGAACAGCTGCTGGCTGAGCTTAAACTTGAAAATAATATCGCACTGGAAGACATCCCGGAAATCGACTTGTACATGGACCAGGTGATCCAGCTATTCGAAAAGAGTTTTGGAAGCTCGACACGGAATGAGGATGAAAAAGTCCTGACGAAAACAATGATCAACAATTACGCAAAGGGGAAGTTGTTCTTCCCTATAAAAAATAAAAAGTATTCGAAGGAGCACCTGATCCTGATCAGTTTGATCTATCAGCTAAAAGGTGGTTTATCGATCCAGGATATCAAACAGACACTTGAGGGAATTAACCAGAGGACGGAATCGGGGGATATTCCACTAGGCCACTTTTATCAAAGTTATTTGAAGCTTTATGAGAAAAATGTTGAAATCTTCAGCGAGGATGTCCTGAAAACGGAGCAAGATGTTAAACAGGAAGTGAAGAGGCTGGAAGCAGATGAACCAGAGGAACTCGAATCGGTATTATTGATTGCTTCACTCATTAATATAAGTAATTTTTACAGAAGGACAGCAGAAAAGCTGGTTGATAGGCTTGCAGCTGAAAATAAGAAAAAGGACTGAATTCAAGGTGTATTTGACAGTAAAAGAAGCAGCAGAATACTTATCAATCCCGGAATCGAAAGTAGAAAAGATGATTTTTCAGCGAAAAATTAGGGCCATTCACGATGGCGATCATTATTTGATCTACAAAGATCAATTCAACACGCATATGAAACAAATGGAGAAATATAAAAAACTTGTTGAAGAAATCATGAATGAGCCGGTGCCCGAGGATATCGATATTAAGGATGAGGATTAAAAAAACGCGAAAGGACTGATCCTTTCGCGTTTTATCTTGCCGTTGTTTCTATTCCTCTTACTTTATCTGCGTGATTGATCGGCAATTGAACAATCACTTCTGTACCTTTATCAGGCTCGCTTTTGAACTTAATTGTGCCATTATGGGATTGAACAATTTTGAAGCTGACGGTCATTCCGAGTCCGGTACCTTTTTCTTTGGAAGAATAAAAAGGTTCACCAATTCTTTCGAGCAGCTCTTTGGATATCCCAACACCCTGGTCCTTAACCACAACTGTAACATTGTTATCAAAGCTCTCGAGTGTGATGTTGACGACATCACCCGCTGAAGATGCTTCAATTGCATTCTTTAAAATGTTGATGAACAACTGTTTCAGTTGATTCGGCTCGCATTCAATCATGATAGGCTCGCTTTGTACCTGAAACTCGATTTGGATATTATGCAGGCTTGCTTCTGATTTTAAAAGTGAGATGACATCATGTAAAATAACCTGCAGATCTGCTTCTGAGTATTTAATTTGCTGCGGCTTGGCCAATAATAGCAATTCGCTGACGATATGGTTGATCCTGTTCAGTTCATCAATCATGATCTGGTAGTATAGCTGATGCTTCTCATCCTCCATCTGCAATAGCTGGACAAGTCCCTTTAAAGATGTAAGAGGATTGCGGATTTCATGGGCTACGCTCGCTGATAGCTCACCGACTACAGACAGCTTGTCCGTCCTTCGCAAACGCTCCTCAGTTTGGCGAAGCTCGGTAACGTCCCTGGAGTTGCATATTATTCCCGCGATTTTGTCATTCACAATAATCGGCAGGGAAGTGCTCTGAAAAATGAGCGGCTTACCGTTTTTATGCAGTAATTCCAGTTCAAACATTTGTGGGCAGTGATTTTCCACCACATTGGCAACCTTATCTAAAACAATCATCCTGTGGGAATCCGGAATTAAATCTGCAAGGTTTTTTCCGATATACTCGTCCCTGCTATAACCAGTGATTCTTTCAAACTGTGGATTAAGATTTGTGATCGTCCCATTCAAGTCGAGCATCGAAACAATATCAGGACTATACTCAAATAATGACCGGTATTGCTGCCTGCTCTCTTCAAGGAGAGTTTCAACGTATTTTCGTTCAGTAATATCCCGGCCCATTATGACAAGACCTTGCCGGCTTCCATCATCATTGAAAAGCGGAACTTTAATCGTATCAAACGTCTTGGTTGTTCCGTCCGGCTGTGGAAGCACTTCCTCGACACGGATGATTCCGCCTGCCTTCCATGCTTCTTCATCGGATATCTCGCAATATCTTAATGCATCGCTGAAATAATTGCTGTATTCCGCAAGCTCCGAGTCTTTCTTACCTCTATAGTCAACGTTTTCAATATCAAACAGTTTTAAACCAAAATCATTGGCTTGTATCCACCGGCCTTCTCCATCCTTGAAGTTGACGAAATCGACCATTGAATTGATCAGTGTGGAAAGTCGCGCTTCTTCTTCTTTTGACGCACTCAATTCTTCCATCTTCGAGATGAAAAAATAGAAAAACCATCCTGCTAACAAAACATAAAGGACTTCCTTAGTATGTTCGATAATGGCAACAAAGTCTGAAGGAGCGTATAAATTCAGCAGGTAATTTGTTCCGAAAATCCAGGCAATGCTCAGTATGAAAAAGATCAGGACATATTGCTTTTTTTTCATCTCTTGACTCCTAAAGTAAGCATTAGCTTACGCAATTTAAATAAGTGTTACTTTTCTATAGTAGCACAATTCATTCAATTAAAATTAAGATTATTTTTAATTTATCTTCTCTATTATTTGGAAAAATATACAAAGGACCGAATTAGATTCGGCCCTGTTTTCTTCCCAGATAAGAAAGTGTAAATTTTTACTTTGAGAATTGTCTAGCTCCAGCGCCTAGCCCCTCGAGTCGCTTCGGTCCGCCCAATGAAGTCAAAGAACGACTTCACTGGTCGGCCCTCCGAGGCACACGATGTGCTAGACCCGCCAGCCACAGGAAGTGGCGTCATAGGCGGGCAGCGCTTGTCGGGGCTGAACAAGGCGCTTGCGCTTTTCTTATTAAAAATCTCCATCAGAGGCCTGGAAAGGAATATTCAAACGGTTTTCAACTGTCCGGAGTCTTTGGTTCAATCGATTTAAACGGCGCGTGTGTCGCTCGTCGTTTTGATTTAAGCGGGTAACCTCATTCTTAAGACGTCCAATTTCCCTGTTAAGCCGTGCAATCTCCCTGTTTTGTCGGCCAATCTCTTTATTCTGTCTATCCAGCTCTGTTTTTTGAACCTGGAATTGTCGTTCAAGCTGATTGACCCTCCGTTCAAGAGCCGGCTGCCTTGCGTGATCATGTGATTCCTGCTGTTGCGTGTAATAGTTGAAATCATAATGAGTATAAGGGTCATATTGATGCGGACTGTAAGCATAGTGATTCGGATACATACGGGCACACTCCTTAGTTTTAGCCTGAGAATAAAATTCTCTATAAAATATGTAGGTGAACGCGGAGAGTGATGGGTTTTAGCCTAAAAGAGGAAAAAACTGGGGGAACAGCGAATGGATATACAGGTCAAGGTCAGAGGAGATGAAGCTTTGGATTGCAAGGTAAGAAAGGGCAGTATTCATTATGAAGTCATTGGGGAAGGGTTTCCCTTGCTGATTCTTCATGCTATGGGTACAGACCATCGTTCGATGAAAGGCTGGCTTGAACCTGTTTTTAATGAAGTTGAAGGTTTCCAAAGGGTATATATTGATTTACCTGCCCATGGGCGGAGTACAATTGAGAATAATGTGAAATCAACGGATGACTTACTTGGAAATCTATTGGACTTTATTGATGATACATTTGGGGAAAAAGAGTTTTCACTTATTGGGGCTTCCTTTGGCGGATATTTAGCACAAGGTATTCTCCATAAGAGAAGAGTACAGGTAAATGGGATCTGCCTTTTGGCTCCAGCACTGCATGTAAAAGAAAGGAATCTGCCAGAACGAATTGTTTTAGAGAAGGATGAAGAGCTGCTTTCAAATCTTGAGACAGATATCCGAACCGCATTTGAAACTCTATTCATCCACCAAAATGACGCAACATTCGGGGGCTTCATGAAAGAAATCCAGCCCGGCAGGCTTTTGGCCAATCGTGATTTTCTTGCTTCGGATTGGAAGGTCAAACGATATTACATGACTGATGAACCTTTTCACGATGTTGAAACCCTAACACAATCAGCGTTGTTCATCCTTGGCAAGCAGGATTATATTTGCGGATACAAACAAAGACCACTTCTTTTTGATGGATAAGCTCCCGAATTCTACAATGGCTGTATTGGATCGTGCAGGCCATATGCTGCATGTTGAGAAGCGTGAACTTGTCCAGGCTATATTTAAGGATTGGCTGACAAGCAGTCATTAAAAAAGAGAGCGCAAATCCGCGCTCTCAACCTTTCCTGAGTTGCTCCAATATAACCTGTGCCTCATATCCGGCGGCGAAATCAATGATTGTCGCTTCATCACCTTTGATCGCTTTTACGAGATTATCAACCAATGAATCTGTCAGGCTCTCGTCGGCTTCCAAAGGACCAATCTCCTCACCAAGGTTGCACCCTTCAAGCTGTCCCCAGTTTAAAAGTGATAACGTTCCTTCATCTCCGTAGGCAGTGAAGGCAATTTCCTCCTTGCCGGCAATCTGGCTCATGCCGTCAATCAGTACAGGAGTACCATCCGCAAGCTCCAGAATTGCTAGTATCGCATTTTCACTGGCGTGCGGGTCTTCAGGGAATTGAATCTGGACGTCCTTCACCTCTACCGCTCCGAAAATCTTCTGAAGATGTTGGATGAAATGGACCCCAACCTCCAGCACATAGCCACCCTGTTCCTTGCTCGCAACCCATGCATTCTGCTGCCATGGGCGCGGCCATTGTGGGAAATGCATCTTCAATTGGACTCTTCTCAGCTTGCCAACGTAGTTTTCCTTGATTAATTTTTCAAAAGTCTTGCTGCCAGCACTGTAGTTCAGCGGAAAGTTCATCGCATGTACGACACCCGCATCCTGCGCCTGTTTTAATAGACTCTCAGCCTCTTCTATAGAGTTTGCCAGCGGCTTCTCACAAAGAATATGTATTCCTTTCGCAAGTACATCAGATGCTATGGCATGGTGGAACTTAGGGGGAACAGCGACATATACAAGGTCCAATTTTGTCTTTTCAAGCATTTCTTGATGGTTTGTGAATGCCGGAATCCCGCCAAGTTCTGCTGCCGTTTCCTTCACTCTAGTCTCAACCGCGTCACACACAGCCACAATTTCCATCTCCTGGTGTTCTTGAAAACCTTTAATCAAACGTTGGCCAATCGCACCCAGGCCAATTACTCCTACTTTAATCATGGGGTACCTCCAAGTTAATTAGTTCTATCTTTCCATTATACAAATTATTGTAAAAATTAAAAAGTTTAGAAGGTCTAAATTTTATTGTGTCGAAATTTAGGTCTTTCAAAGGGTGAATTTAGAAGATATTTGGAAAGTATACACGAAATTAGTTGAATGGTTTGATTATTTAAAATATTGTAAATTTAAAGTTTACTTGCTAAAATAGTAATGCACTAAATATTCTGAAATCTATTTAAAGAGAGGGGTAAGAATTTGAAGAAAAATCTAGGTCTTAAGGTCCTATCAAGTATTACGATGACCGCAATGCTTGCAAGCACGCTATCATTCGCGTCTGCAGGACCAGCAACTGTAAAGGCAGTTGAGAAGCCAAGCTACCAGGCACATGGAGGAGCACCAATTGATTTAGGCATCGCAAACGATGAGAGATTGATAGAAATGTTGAAGAAAGAAGGAAAGATCGCTAAGGATGCAACTCCTGCTGAAGCTGAGAAGGGGTTGCAAAAGTATCTGAAAACAAAGGCAGCTAATTCTGGCAAGACCAAGGATAAATTGCCAGAATCACTTGGGCAGCCTGAAAAAGTTGCGGAAAAACCAGAGAGCGACAGCCTGACAAAAGGCAAGGGTAATAAACTTGGACAGGCTAAGAAGAATACTGTAGATAGTGTGAAAGAAGAATCATATGATGGTGAAGTTCGTTCAGATAAGGTTCTTATACTTAAAATCGATTTTCCTGATTACGCACATAATACCATTACTCCAGAAGAAACAGGTTTTTATTATGATGACTATTCCGATGAGCATTTCCAAAATATGGCGTTTGGCGAAGGTGGTTACGAGGGTCCAAATGGTGAGGCCTTCGTCTCTATGAAACAGTATTATGAACAACAATCTGGTGGCAGCTATACAGTTGATGGTAAAGTGGCTGGCTGGTATACAGCAGAACATCCAGCAGCATATTATGGCGGTAATTACCCAACTCCAGATGGAAGTGATGCCCGTCCGCGCACATTAGTTTATGAAGCACTTACAAAAGCTGGTCAAGATCCAAACCTTGACCTGAGCGAGTATGATGTTTGGGATCGCGATGATTATGATGGTGATGGAGTTTATAATGAGCCAGACGGACTCATTGATCACTTAATGGTTATTCACGCAGGTGTCGGTGAAGAAGCAGGCGGTGGCTCACTTGGAGGAGACGCAATCTGGTCTCACCGTTGGAATCTTGGTCAATTAGTTGCAGTTCCTGGTGGAAATTCAAACAGTGATCGTTTTGGCGGCCTTTTAGGCGCTTATGATTACACAATCGAGCCAGAAGATGGAGCGGCTGGTGTATTCATTCACGAATTTGGCCATGACCTAGGTCTTCCGGATGAGTATGATACTCAGTACACGGGTACTGGTGAAGCTGTTGCTTACTGGTCTGTTATGGCAAGCGGCAGCTGGGCTGGTAAGATTGGTGGAACAGAGCCACCAGGATTCAGCCCATATGCAAAAGAAATGTTACAGAATCTCCACGGTGGTAACTGGTTGAGTGGAACAACTTTAGATTCTGAGGAAATTACAAGTGAAGGTACAACAATTTTACTTGATGAAGGTGTCACTAAGGGTACCAATAATGATGCGGTAAGAATAAACCTTCCTGGTAAGGAAAACGTATTAAATACTCCTGCTGAAGGATCATTTGAATACTACGGCGGCAAAGGTGATGAAGTGGATAATAAGATGGCCACTTCAGTAGATTTAACTGATGCCACTAATGCAACTCTCGATTTTGATGCTTGGTATAATATTGAGAAAGACTGGGATTATGCTATGGTTCAGGTATCAGTTGATGGAGGGGAATCATGGGAGTCTTTATCAAGTGCTAGAACTACTTCTACTATAGACCCTGATGGATATCCTGCAATTAAGGAAAACCTCCCAGGATATACAGGTTCAAGTGAAGGATGGGTTCACGAAACAATTGATCTAAGTAAGTATGCCGGACAAGAAATCCAGCTTCAGATCCGTTCAATGACTGACTGGGCAACAAATCTAGATGGTTTCTTTGCTGATAACATCAAAGTAATTGCAGATGGCCAGGAAGTATTCACTGATGGAGCTGAAGAAGAGCCACAATTTACATTAGATGGATTTGAAAAGCATGATGGAAAGTATACCACTGATCATTATTATCTTCTTGAGTGGAGATCGCATAACGGTGTCGACGAAGGGTTGAAAAACATCCGTCGTGGAGCAACTATTATGTCCTATGATCCAGGTTTAGTTGTATGGTATGTAGATGAGTCTTATGATAACAACTGGACAGGTGCTCACCCTGGGGATGGATATCTTGGAGTAGTCGATGCGGACCAGCATACTGTTTATTGGAGTGATGGAGCGGTAGGCTCTACTCGTTACCAAGTTCATGATGCTGCATTCGGACTTGAAAAGTCAGAAAAAATGTTCCTGAACTATCCAGGTCAGTTTACAATGAAGGACAACTACACGAAGCGCAATCCATTATTCGACGATAGTGCCGATTATAGCAATCCAGGCATGGTTGACGCTGGCCGTAACGTTCCTAATAACGGCTTGAAATTCCGTGTGGTAGGACAAAGCGCTGATGGAACAGTAGGTAAAGTATTAATCTTCAAGTAAGAAATGAGAAACGCTGCCATTTTTTTCGGCAGCGTTTTTTACTTGCTTACTAGTCAACATCCGGCTGAAACCCTATTAACTTAGCTTTTTTATCAGCTGTTGGATCTGCATCCGGGAAGGTGATCACAGAGGCGATATAATCCCAGCGCAGGAACATGTGGGTGATACAGGTTTCCTCGACCTGGTCTTCGGCGGGTATGGCGGTTCCATCTTCCTTTTGGACTGGAGTCCGCTTATAGCAAGGATTTTCAACCCAAATCCCCATATTCTCGGCATGTACCATTTTTACAAGATACCATTCATCCGGCTGAAAGATTCCCGTGATATCTCCAATCATGCTTTCGGGAAAATTCTTCAGTTTAACTTGCACCTTTTGGTTAACATAAGCGTCTAAAAACATGGACAATCTCCTTTCCTGAAAAGACTCATCTTATACCTACTTCCTTTTTCAGCAAGAAATAAACATGAAAAAAAGGCCAATTAAGGCCTTTTATAAAAATAACACCATCAATTCTTCGTCATGATAGGTTCCATCAATGACCATGGCTTTTTTATCTATTCCATAAATTTCAAACCCAAGAGAAGCATACAGTTTTTTCGCTGGCTCATTGCTGGCGTTTACTGTCAGGTAAATCTGCTCTACATTTGTTAACTCAGTTGCCTGTTGGATGGCCATCTTCATTAAAAGTCTTCCAGTGCCATTACCGCGCTGTGAAGGAGTCACGTACATGGCAAAAATATTAGCACGGTGCCTTATTTTAACTTTCCCTTCAGGAACAAGGGTAACAACTCCAACAAGTTGTCTTCCGTTGAATGCTCCGAAAGTGTATGTGAATTTACTATCTAGCCTTTGCCCGTAATCCGATGCCTCATAATACATCTCATCTTCATAACTCGAGCTGAATGCCTCAGGATTCTTAATTAAGGCCTCATGGCGAAGGGATCGATAACTCTCAGCATCCCCGCCATTTAATCGTCGAATTTCCATTATGCTCACCTCTGTAAAATAGTTGCTTTATAAAGTTCTAGATTAACAGCAGATTATCCTTTTAAAAAGAGAATTTGTGATTTAGGCAGAGAGAGAGGAACAGTTGTTATTGTGACAGGTTTGGGGGAGAGAGCGGAAAAGCTGTCAAGAAAAAGCCGTGATTGTGACAGGTTTGAGGGAGAGAACGGAAAAGCTGTCAAGAAAAAGCCGTTATTGTGACAGGTTTGAGGGAGAGAGCGGAAAAGCTGTCAAGAAAAAGCCGTTATTGTGACAGGTTTGGGGGCGAGAGCGGAAAAGCTGTCAAGAAAAAGCTGTTATTGTGACAGGTTTGGGGGTGAACACGGAAAAGTTGTCAAGAAAAAGCCGTTATTGTGACAGGTTTAGGGGAGAGAGTGGAAAAGCTGTCAAGAAAAAGAAGGAATTCGGACAGGTTAGCAGGCATAAGGAGATTATCTGTCCGAATGCACAAAAACACCACCCAACCCGAACTCAGCACCAAACAAAAACCTCCCCGAATCCTAACTCAAATTCGGGGAGGTTACTAATCCACATTATATTAAAGCTTAAACGAACTCTTCAGCGAAACAATGCGGTTAAAGACTTTCTTGTCTTCTGTTGTGTGCTTCGGATCGACGTTGAAGTAGCCGTGGCGGAAGAACTGGAATTTATCCTGCGGCTTGGCGTCCTTCATGTTTGGCTCAATGTAGCCGTTCACGATTTCCAGGGATTTTTCATTTACCTGATCCAGGAATGACTTACTCACAGTTTCTTCTTCGTTCACTTCTTCATTGTCCAAAATCAACGGTTCATACAGGCGGAATTCTGCGGGAAGCGCGTGTGTTGCGTCTACCCAGTGAAGAGTTCCTTTTACCTTGCGGCCAGTGAAGCCAGATCCGCTCTTTGTTTCTACATCATAGGTGCAGTGAAGCTCAACCACTTCGCCATTTTCATCCTTAACTACATCATTACATTTAATGAAATAAGCGTGCTTCAAACGGACTTCATTTCCAGGGAAGAGGCGGAAGTACTTCGCTGGAGGATTTTCCATGAAATCATCCTGCTCAACATAAATCTCACGGGAGAATGGAATTTTTCGTGTTCCCATTTCCGGATTCTCAGGGTTGATGTCTGCATCAAGCCATTCCACTTCGCCTTCCGGATAGTTCGTGATGACGATTTTCAATGGACGAAGCACTCCCATCGTACGAGGAGCCTTCAGCTTAAGGTCTTCACGTACAAAGTGCTCGAGCATTTGCGCGTCAACTGTAGAGTATCCTTTGGAAACTCCAGCCGCTTTTACAAACTCACGAATCGCTTCTGGTGTGAAGCCGCGTCTTCTCAAGCCGGAGATTGTCGGCAGGCGAGGATCATCCCAGCCATCAACATATTTTTCTTCCACAAGCTGTTTCAGTTTGCGCTTGCTCATTACCGTATTTGTCAGGTTCAGGCGGCCGAATTCAATTTGCTGTGGTGTTGCTTCCATTTCGCACTCACGGACAACCCAGTCATAAAGTGGACGCTGGTCTTCGAACTCGGTTGTGCACAAGCTGTGGGTAACACCCTCAAGCGCATCCTCGATTGGATGGGCGAAGGCGTACATTGGGTAGATGCACCATTTGTCGCCTGTGTTATGGTGAGTTGCATGGGAAATTCGGTAGATGACAGGGTCACGCAGGTTGATGTTTGGCGATGACATATCAATCTTCGCGCGCAGTACCTTTTCACCATTTGCGAATTCACCGTTCTTCATCTTTTCAAAAAGCTCTAGATTCTCTTCAACAGAACGGTTACGGTACGGACTTTCCTTTCCAGGTTCGGAAAGTGTGCCGCGGTATTCACGGATCTCATCTGCTGACAAATCATCCACATATGCCAGTCCTTTTTTAATCAACAGAACAGCACGGTCATACATTTCATCAAAATAATCAGACGCGAAAAACAATCCTTCCCACTCATAGCCTAGCCATTCTACATCTTCCTTGATAGCATCAACGAATTCCTGATCTTCCTTCAATGGGTTCGTATCGTCAAAGCGGAGATTTGTTTTGCCGCCGAATTCATCTGCAAGGTCAAAGTTGATGACGATGGATTTTGCGTGACCGATATGTAGGTATCCGTTTGGTTCTGGAGGGAATCGAGTCACGACTTTATCGCGCTTGCCACTCTCCAAATCTTCCTTAATGATCGTTTTTATAAAATTAGAGTTTTCTTCCAAGTGAAATCAGCCTTTCCTTTGATCAGTCTCATTATCTTTATTTTAATGATTACTATAATATATTTCCACTGAACTATATAGTAATAAGAAAAAAGCGGAAAAACAAGTAGTGAAATATCAAAAAGGTGCCTTAAAAAAGGCACCTGCAGATTATTTGGCTAAAACATTCCGAATGACTTCGTAAGTAAGGTTCGGAACTATTTTAACAGAGTAGTCTATTTCCATTCGTTCATATCGTTTATGGGCGTCCAACCCGTAAGGCCCAACGTTAATCACTGGCACATTCAGCTCGCGGATTTCCTGGTAGTCCACGAAAAATTTCGTTCCCCAGCTTGGATTGTTCCGGGATGCGAAGTCCAAAGCTTCATCATCATCACTCAAAGCGACAAAACTCATGTCAGATATATAAGGAAAGAAACTGCGGACAACGATTGGCTCATCGTAGTCCGGCTGTACCGTTTTGACAGCGTCGTCCAAGGCTTCAATCAGATTTCGCTCATCCTCGGTTTCCCCAGTCACTTCAATCCTTGGCGAGTAGAGGGAAGAGTAAAAGATAATGATCGCCGGACTCTGGTCGGGCATCCATTTCCAGGCTTCCTCAACGACCCTGGCTGCGTACATCCTCAGGTCTAGGCTGGCATCGAGAAGGAGATCATCCTTGAATTCCACCATGTGCGCGGTGTAATCAGTGCCATGGACCTTGATGAGTTCAGCTTCCATTTCTTCATACGTCATTACCCTCGGTTTCCATTGCATCTCTCTGCCTGGCTCACCGCTGATCTTGCAATATTGTTGATAACGCTCCTCGTACAGCTTCAATGCTTTTTCAAAAGCAATATGAGCTTGCTCCTTCAATTTTTCCAAAACATCCTTTGGCGTCCAGGAGTGAATGAAGAAATTGTAATAAACATAAGCAGCCAGTGCCGTTTGCACAGTATAGTTTGGCTTCAGGTCCATCTGCTTCAAGGAAACCGGGGGAATGGTTGTCTCACCGAATGCTTCATTGCAAAGGTCAGGATTATAGTCGATTTGTCTCGTCAATTCTGCAGCGATCAGGTTTGGATCAAGGCCTTCGAAAGCGGAACCGACATGCGTTTCAGAGCCTGTAATATAAAAAGAAGGGAGCAGCTTTCCGACAGTCCCTTTATAGATATAGCGGTTATTATCTCCCGAATATCGTGGTGAGACGAAATCGCTATTTACTGCTGCTACATATTCAAAGTTGTGCTCTTCCTTCCACATGTTCAGGTCTTTGACGGCAGAGAGGATTCCATACGAACTATCCTCTTCATCACACTCCGTTAAAAAAACAAGATTGCCATCGAGCTCCTCCGGGTGTTCAGAAAAGTATTTCAGGAGATAAAGGTTGGAAGCGACGCCGCTCTTCATATCAAGCACCCCGCGGCCAAACATCCATTCACCAGATTGCGCATGTTCATTTACAAGCGGTGGCAACTTCTCTTTTTTTAGCTCAACAAGCAGTTGGTCCGGATCAAATGCCAAATCAGCCAGCTGTGTAAAATCATCAATGCCTACTGTGTCTAGATGCCCCATCAAAATGACCGTACGGTTGCTGTTTCCTTTTGTGCCTTTTACAAAAGCCATGACATTGTAACGTTCGAGTACATCATTCTGGGTTTGCGGTTTGATGACGTGTGACGGATTCTCTATAAAATAAGGAAACGATGAAATCATCGTATAAAGTGCCTGGGCAATCTCGTTCTCTCCATTTGTGTTGACAATGCTCCCGATGTTCACAAGCTGCTTCGTATAAAATAAAACCTCATCCCTGCAATCAAGCATCCAAAGCATCCCCTTTCCGAATATTCAGGTTTTTGATTCAAACGTAACGCATATTAGTGGGAAATACAAGAGGTGCAATGTGGTATTTGTCACATTAAAAATCCTCCCCGGTATCGAGGAGGATTCTGGTTTATTTTTTCTTGCCTTTATTTGATAGTGTGGTTACTTACTGGATGAGGCTGCTTGGACTGCTTCATAGGCGTTGACATAGCCTGCACCCACTTCATGAAGATGGTATCCAGGCATTGGATCGGCAGTTTGGACCATCAGGTCGAGTGCCAGATCCGGATTGAGGGAAGGGTTAGCTTCCTTCATTAATGCAACGACTCCAGAGATATGTGGTGCAGCCATGCTTGTGCCACTTGATGTTGTATAGTAAGGCAGGTGAACTCCATCGATATAAGAGACATCGGTGACTGTACCTAATAGATTCATGACAATGCCGGTGGAAGAACGGGTTGCCACGATATCGACGCCTGGAGCTGTGATATCAGGGTGCAGGTATTCATCTCCCGCCACACCACGTGATGAGAAGTCGGCAAGTTGTTTATCCTTGGTTCCGGCCGCCACACTTATGACCCAAGGAGCCGCTGAGTATGGGTTTAGCGTGTTATCATCTGGACCTTCATTTCCTGCTGCAAACACAACGGTCATGCCTGCGTCATGCGCCTTTTTGGAAGCGACATTGATTGGGTGATCAGGAGAATACTCCCCGGTTGAACCCCAGCTGTTGCTGATGATGTCGATTCCGTACTTTTCTTGATTCTTAATGGCATAATCAAAAGCTTCCAGTGACCAAAGAATATTGATAGCCTCGCCAACGCCAAGCCCGACTAATTTAGCGTCTGGAGCAACTCCTTTATATAGGCCATCGCTAGAGGTCCCGCTACCGGCAATTGTTCCGGCAACATGGGTGCCATGGCCAGAGGTGGTGTCTGTGTTTAACTGGTTCTCAAGGTAAAGAGGCTGGTTGCCGAAAAGGTCACCAACAACGAATTTCACATTCTGGATAACCTTTTCACCGTACTGCAAATCAGGATGGGTGGCATCGATGCCGCTGTCAATTACAGCAACAGTAACTCCTTGCCCGGTGTAGCCCAGGTCGTTCCAAACAGCTTCTGCGCCGATTAGCGCCCTGCTGTCACGAAGGAAATATTCCAGATCATCATTTGCGTAAATCGAGAGAATATTGGTTGCCGTAAGGAGCAGTTCATTGACGAGGCCAATCTTCCCTTTAACTGCCACTATTGGAAGCTCGCTGAAAGGGTTCACCTCGAAACCTAATAATTTTAAAAGCTTAATATCCGAAAGCAATGGCATGTCTTTATAAGTGATGATCAGTTCAACTTCTTCATTGCTCAATGGATTAGCCAGCAGGCTTTCAAGCTTCGGGTCCAGCTCAACTGAAAGCAAGGATGCTTTTGGACTGGAGAATGATGGCGATAAAATAAAACTAAATAACACGAGTGCTACTGCAAAAATACTAATCTTTTTCATATGTTCCTCCTTTAAAAATGTGTGAAAATTCATACATTTTTATTTATCCAAAGCAAGTTAGCAAGAAACCTAAATAGAGTTGGGAAAATATTAGATTCATAAAATGTTCATCATTTCACAATCTGTACAAAACATCATGAATCTTTTGTGTCATTGGCTATTTTAAGAAGGGAATCCGCTTAAAAAAGAGGAAAATGGAGGTGTAAATATAAAGGAGGGAATATCATGCCAAAAGAAATTTTCAAAGCCACTGCTGCATTGCAAGAAGGGGTGAAGGTTGATGTTCAGGCCAGAGGGTTCCATATCACGATTGATGAGCCTGTCAATTTAGGAGGGACCGACCAGGGGATGAATCCTGTGGAAATGCTTCTTGGTGCATTAGGAGCTTGCCAATCCATCGTGGCACGAGTGTACAGCCAAAAATTCGGAGTAGTATTAGAGGATTTCCGCGTCGAATTGGAAGGGGACCTTGATACCGATGGGTTCATGAACAAGTCAGATGTGCGCCGCGGCTATTCAGATATTCGTTATACCTACTATATTAAATCGCCATCTCCGGAAGAAAACATCAGGGCCCTGGCAGATTTCATTGCTAAAACGTGTCCGGTGGATGATACAATCTCAAATCCGGTGAATGTCACCAGAGCAGAAATTGTAATCGAAAAGCCAGTAACACTATAACAAGAGTTTTTAGGACGGCGCTCCATGTAGTGCCGTTTTTTTGTCTCATAAATAATCCCCTAATGGAGAAATTAATGGTAGAAATTTTTCTAGGAGGCGCTTATGGATTTCACTTTTGTATGGCAAACGGCTTTTTTGATTTTATCAGGAATTCTATTATTGAGAATCGCGGGCAGGAAGTCTATTTCTCAAATGACTCTGGCGCAAACAGTAGTCATGATCTCACTTGGAACAATCATTGTTCAGCCAATTGTGCAAAAGAGCATGTGGAAGGCGATTGCCGGGGCAGCTATTTTTGTCGCTGCAATTGTGATTCTGGAGTATCTACAGCTTAAATTTAACTTCTTTGAAAAGTTCATCACAGGGAAATCAAAAATCATCATCCAAAATGGGCAGCTTAATATCAAGAATTTGAAGAAGCTTAGGCTGACAGTTGACCAGCTGGAGATGAGACTGAGGAATAAAGGGATTACGAAACTGGAAGATGTTAAATTTGCAACAATTGAACCTAATGGCCAGATTGGATATGAGCTGGAGGATGACGCAAAACCGCTCACGGTCGGGGAGTTTAAAAAGATGTTAAATGATTATCTTCCGGCAATGGTCATGAAAATTGACGAGAAGCCGGAATCGGCAAAGCCTGACATTTTCGATGAACTCAATAAATCAAATGCGCAGCAAAATCCTAAATACCTCCAATAAAACAAAATTTCCCTTTTATTTATACTGTGTGCTGTGCTATTATTTAGAGATGCGAAATACACGAAAATCTTCTTCTGCAGAAGATTTTTTTCTTTTTTTAGTAAAAGGGGAGATATACATTGTCACTACCAAAAGAGCCATTATGGACCTCTTCGTTCATTAAATTGATGGTCGGGAATCTATTTATCTTTATGTCATTCCAGATGTTGATTCCTACATTGCCACCATATATAAAATCAATC
Source organism: Bacillus sp. ISL-37 (assembly GCF_018613315.1). Classification (GTDB taxonomy): domain Bacteria; phylum Bacillota; class Bacilli; order Bacillales; family Cytobacillaceae; genus Mesobacillus. The sequence goes on from NZ_JAGGQL010000029.1 coordinate 86,704, forward strand.
GGTGCGAGCGGGACTGAAATTGGTCTTGTTACCGCGCTATTCTCGATAGGGGCTGTTTTGAGCCGGCCGTTCATTGGATTTATGCTTGAATATAAAGCACGAAAACCGCTTGTCTTGATCGGTGCCCTGATGCTTCTATTGATTACATTCCTATATCCGCTGTCTCAGGTCGTTGTCATTTTCCTTGCATTTCGATTGTTGCATGGTCTTGCATGGGGCTGGTCTACAACAGTAAACGGAACGGCAGCAGTGGATGTTGTCCCTAACTCCCGGCTTGGGGAAGGAATGGGCTATTTTGGTCTTTCGATAACAATCGGGATGATCATAGCACCGAGTCTGGGAATCTTTTTATACCAGGTTACTACCTTTGAAAACCTCATTTACATTTCGGGAGTACTTGGCGCCATTGCCTTGCTGTTGCTTGCATCGGTTCACTACCAAACTCCTGATCAGGTTTTAGAGACGAAGAAAGAAGACTTAAAGTTCACCTACCTGGGATCGCTTGTTGAGAAATCTGGCTGGTTCCCTGCGGTCTTGACGTTGTTGATCAGTCTGGGCTATGGAACGATTGTCACATTCATTGTCATTTTTGGCGAAGAACGCGGAATCGAGCAAATATTCTTGTTTTACCTGTGTAATGCGGTTTTTGCATCACTCTCACGTCCGGTTGCCGGAAAATGGTTTGATCAGAAAGGACCAATCGGTCTTGTCATTCTAACAATCTCCATTACATTCGCAGGTATGTGGGTGCTGTCATTTGCTCATTCCAATATGATGATTGCTGTTGCTGGAGTACTATTCGGTATAGGATTCGGTTCATTGATTCCAACTCTGCAATCATGGACATTATCGATTACACCGCCAAACCGACGTGGAGTCGCGAATGGAATGTTCTTCTCATCCATTGACCTGGGAATCGGTTTAAGCGGGTTGGTTTTCGGCGTCCTGGCCCAGTATATTGAACTGGGAACTTTGTTCCAGATATCCAGTGGATTTATCTTAATAGCATTAGTTCTGACCATTTTAAAGGGGAGACGTACAAAAGCTATCCGTCAGCCGGAGGAAGCTGTTTCCTGAGAAGCCAGCCCTGTGTGAAGGGCTGGTTTTTTCTATGGTTGCTAATAGACTCTGTTTTGATTTAAACTGATAAAGAAATTTAGACAGTACGGATTGGTAAGTGAGGACTTTTATGGAGAATCAGGATCAAACATTTGAAGTGATGCGTGCATGCATGCTAGCGGGGAAAATCATGCTTCAAAGCGGTGCTGAGACATATCGCGTTGAGGACACGATGTCGCGGATGGCTTCTGCGTTCGGCATTGATAAGACGCACAGCTATGTGACCCCAACCGGCATTATTTTTTCAGTAGAAGGGGTTGGCCCCGAGAGAACGAAACTCGTACGGATTTCAGACCGGACAACAGATTTGCGAAAAGTGGCGATGGTCAACAGCGTTTCGCGAAAAATCAGCAGCGGCGATGTCGATCTGGGGGAAGCCTGCAAGCTCCTGGAGGAGATTGAGGAAGCCAACCTGACCTACTCGTTTATGATTCAAATCCTTGCAGCAGCGATTGCGAGCGGCTGTTTTACAATAATGTTCCTGGGAAGCTGGCTCGACTTCCTGCCATCAATGGCAGCAGGAGGTATTGGTTTCTTCTTGGTCGTTTATTTTCACAGGATTGTACCGGTAAAATTCTTCGCCGAATTCCTGTCTTCTTTCTTTATTGGGATGGTAGCATTCTTTTTTGTGAAATTTGGCCTCGGGCAGGAACTTGATAAAATAATCATTGGGTCGGTGATGCCGCTTGTGCCGGGCTTGCTGATCACGAATGCGGTCAGGGATCTGATGGCCGGCCATTTAGTATCAGGGTTATCAAAAGGAGCAGAAGCACTGTTGACGGCGTTTGCGATTGGCTCAGGAATTGCGGCGATTTTATCTTTTTTATAGGCAGGAGAAATTGCGATGATTTATGTTGAACAGCTAATAACGAGTTTTATTGCCTCCGCTGCGTTCGGTATTATTTTCAACGCGCCGAGAGAATCATTGGTTAAATGCGGCATCTCCGGGATGGTAGGCTGGATGGTTTATTTTGCGCTAGATACTAATGGTTTCGGGACGATTTTTGCCACATTAATGGCTTCATTTTTAATCGCGGTTGTCAGCCAGGTATTCGCGAAGGCTTACCGGACGCCGATCATTATTTTTAGTGTAGCGGGAATTATCCCGCTGGTGCCAGGCGGTCTTGCCTACGATGCAATGAGGAACTTCGTGGAAAATGATTATAGTGTAGCCCTTTCTTTGGCAGCAAAAGCCTCCATGATCTCGGGTGCAATAGCTGTTGGACTGGTTTTTTCTGAAGTAATTAACCAGGTAATCAGAAGGTCAAGCCTTGGTCCTGTAAAATAGGGAACATGACTCATATGAAAATGTGAGTCATTTTTTTATGGAGAAAAAAGAGTACACTCAGGGGGCATCCAAAATTCACCCTCGTTAAAAGGGATTTTCATGACCATGTAGAATAACTTTTAATATACTTTTTAAAAGGGGAAAAGACATGGAAATTCTATTGATCAGGCATGGTGAGTCGGAAGGGGATATCCTCCAGGTGCATGAAGGCCGGGCGGATTTGCTGCTGACGGACCATGGCCGCAGGCAGGCAAAGGAAATGGCGAAAGTGGTAAAAGAGAAATACATGCCAGAGGTCATCTGGGCAAGCACCCTGAAACGCGCACGAGAAACGGCAGAAATTCTTAGTCAAGAAACGGGAATCCCCGTCATCGAAGAGGATAGTTTGAGAGAGTTTAATAATGGGGTTTTGGCCGGGCTGCCATATGCGGAAGCCAAATTGCGCTATCCAGAGCCAGAGGGAGGCAGGAAACCTCATGAGCGCGTTGAGGAGGGTGAATCGGAACTTGAATTCCGCTTCCGGGCCCAAACAATATTTTCAAAGATCCTTGCCGAAAGCACTGGGCGGAAAAGAATCGCGATTGTCTCACACGGCAGGATGATCTCCAACCTGCTGAGGGCGTTTTTGAATCTGCCAGTTTTATCGGATACTTATTTTCCTACAGGAGATACCGGAATCCATTTGCTCAAACTTAATGGCAGCCAGAAGGTCGTGATGTTCATGAATGACTGCGGTCATCTTGAAAAAGTAGATTCAGAGCAATCTGTTGTACCGATTTCCTAGATTTATTTTTCATTAAACAGCCCGGATCCTAAGTGAGGATCCGGGCTGTTTGTTTTTACATCTTCACGATGGTCCTGCCCCGGTTCTCGCCTTTTAGAATACTGGAGAGTGTACCAGGCAACTCGTCTAATGTTATTTCATTTTGGATGGTTTCCAGTAATCCATCTGGCTTCAAATCAGATGCCATCCGCTGCCAGAGCAGCTTTCTTGTTTCCATCGGGCAATATACGGAATCGATGCCAAGAAGGTTGATGCCTCTGAGAATGAATGGGAAGACAGTCGCAGGGACGTCTGTTCCGCCGGTCAGGCCGCTGACGGCAACGGAACCGTTATACTCAAGCTTGCTTAGAATCGCTGTTAACGTCTTGCCGCCAACCGGATCAACGGCTGCCGCCCAAACTTGCTTATCCAGGGGTTTTATTTTCTCACCGACTAGCTCTTCGCGGCTGATGATCTCGGCTGCACCAATTTCCTGAAGAAAGTTATGTTCCGATTCTTTCCCAGTGCTGGCAACGACGTGATACCCTCTTTTCGCCAGCATCGCCACAGCGACGCTGCCAACTCCTCCGGTTGCTCCCGTAACGAGAACTTTCCCCTTCTCTGGAGTAAGTCCATTCTCTTCTAATCGGTGCACGGACAATGCTGCGGTGAACCCGGCTGTTCCGTAAACCATGGCTTCCCTTAAATTCAACCCTTTAGGCAAAGGCACGATCCATTTTGCTGGAATACGCGCAAATTCACTGAACCCTCCGTAGTGGGAAACCCCTATTTCATAACTGGTGGCGATGACTTCATCACCTTCCTTGAAACGATTGTCTTCTGAACTGACAACCGTACCTGCAAGGTCGATTCCAGGGACGAAGGGATAGGATCTGACAATCTTGCCATTCGGGATGCTCGCAAGCCCGTCTTTAAAGTTGACGCTTGAGTAGGCAACCTTGATCATCACATCACCCGCAGGCAAATCATCCAACCCAATCGTTTTTACTTCTGCTGAAAAATCATGATCGGTCTTGTTCACCATAAAAGCTTTGAAATTGTCCATAACTCCCCCAACCTTTCTAGCTTGATAGTTTCAGTATAGGGCATAAGCATGCCGGACTTCTAATAACTCAACTTATTGAGGGCAAACCATTTTAACAACTACTAAAGAGATTGGGTATGACTTTTGTTGCTGGCAAAATAGAGGTCGGATATCAACTGCGATGCAATAATTCGCAGTGCAATGAGACATCAATAGGGATAATGTGCGGATAAACCAAGGTGTCCATCAATTATCGTCACATGAAGGCTACCAAGTGTCCATAAACGAGAAAGAGTCTGCTAGTTTGTTAAGTCCATCACGAATTTATTACGATTTTGTGTCCACTTAATCTGGTGTGACGGACTTCACATATCTTTTAATCTGCCTCCCTTAAGATTTAGATAAGTAAGATACACAGTGATGATTAGGGCTTCTAAACATTATTAAACCAATTTTTCACTATTCACAAAGTGTTTACAATTTAACCCTATTTAGACTGTTTTTCCATGATAAGATGAATTTTGAAATCGGGAACGATTTACAGGGAGGTAGCAAAGTTGTACAAATTCGAGAAATCTTTTTACTCCAAAACAAGCATGTATTCCTTTGTCGTAGTAATGATCTTGTTTTTCTCAATGTGGTATTCAACATCGAAGTTTGTCCATATTGATATGGCGCTTCTGGGATATGCAATCTCATCAACAGTCTTTGCGATTGGCCTGACAATCAGGATGAGCTTCTGGATGTGGCGCAAAGCCACTAACAGGGTGGCAAAGCGGAGTGTTGATAACCTTTTTAATAAAGAAAGATTGAAAAGAAATTCAAAAGCGTTAGTTAAAACCTTAATCGATAATATCATTTTGCAAAAATTCATTTTCCAGCGCGGGATCTACCGCGGCATTCAGCACTTCATGATTTCTTGGGGCTGCATCATTTCATTCGCTATCACCTTCGGGCTTACCTTCGGTTGGATGCGTTTTGATCTGATTGACCCGGAAACATACCAGATCATCGTGTTCGATATGCCGACCATCACGATGGCGGCTCACGGACTGTTCGCTGAAATCGTCTATAACGGTTTGAATATCGGGGCGATCATGGTGTTGATCGGCGCGGGGATGGCTCTCTACCGACGCATCACTGATTATGATGTAAAAGTAACCCAGCGATTCGAGTTCGATATTTTACCATTGATTATTCTATTGGCAGTAACAGTTACAGGCTTGATCCTGACAATTCAGTACACATTCCTTGATGGATGGATGCACCATTATATGTCGCTCATCCACCAGGTTACAGTCATCATCATGCTGATGTACTTCCCATTCGGAAAGCTGTTCCACGTGCCAATCAGGCCGCTGGCTACAGCTGTTCCAATGAGTTATCAAGAGGTGGTCAAAGTGGATACGAAATCATGTAAAAGCTGCGGACAGCCATACAGCAATGATGATCAGATTGCGGATGTCCAGGCAATTTTAAAAAGCCAGAACTTCGACCTTCAGCTTGCAGATGGCACTTACCTGTCAGACTACTGCACGGGCTGCCGCCGCAGGATGAGAGCATTGAAACAAATGAATCTTGAAGCACCGCAAGGCAATCCATACGGACCAGTTAATACAAATAACGGTATTCACATATCAGGCTTTAGCAAAAAGCGTTCGGAAGAGTTTTACGGACTTGACCAGGATTTAAAGGAGGAAAAAGTAGATGAGCCAGTTTCTCGTTAAAGAAGGCGTAAAAAACCAGATCCGCAAAGGTGAAAAGCTAGTCACAACCCACTGCTGCTACTGCGGGATGCAGTGCGGCATGCACATCCGAGTTGACGAAAAGAATAACAAGGTTGTCGGTGTAGAACCGCGTTATGACTGGGTTTTAACAAAAGGGAAGATGTGTCCTAAAGGGGTCACTGCTTACCAGACGATCGATCACCCAGACCGAATCAAAACTCCTCTGATCAAAAAGAACGGCAAGTTCGTAGAAGCAACGTGGGACGAAGCACTGGATTTGATCGAGAGCAAATATAAAGGTATCCAGGAAAACTACGGAAAAGATGCGGTCGGCGTTTACGGCGGCGTGTCGATGACAAATGAGAAGTGCTACCTTGTTGGTAAGTACGCCCGTGTCGGCCTTGGCACTCGTTACATTGACTATAACGGCCGTTACTGCATGAGCTCTGCTGCCGGCGGTTTCAACAAAACACTCGGCATGGACCGTGGCTCTACGCTTCCTTGGACTGAGCTTGAACACACTGATACTTTCTTCATGGCAGGTTCCAACACAGCGGAATGCCATCCGACAAGCATCCAGTGGTTCTGGAAGGCGAAGGACAAAGGCGCGAAGCTGATCGTAGCAGATCCGCGTGAAACTGCAACAGCACGAGTTGCTGACGTCCACCTTGACCTGCTTCCAGGGACTGACTCAGCTTTGGCGAACGGAATCATGCACCTCCTAATCAAGCATGATTATGTGGACAATGAATATGTCCAGGAACGCTGCAACAATTTTGAAGAATTAAAAGAAATGACGGCGAAATTCACGCCAGAATATACATCAAAGCTTACAGGTGTCGCAGCTGAGAAAATCATCAAGGCAGCGCACATTTTCGGTAAATCACCACGCTCAGTCGTCATGTTCGCACGCGGTGCGGAACAACAGACTTCAGGCGTTGATAATGTAAGTCTTTATACATCAATGGCATTGTTAAGAGGCCAAATCGGCAAATTCGCATCAGGCGTTGCCACTTTTACAGGACAGGGCAACGGCCAGGGCGGACGTGAACACGGACAGAAAGCAGACGCGCTTCCTGGATATCGTAAAATCGCAAACCCTAAAGATGTTGAGCATGTCGCTGGAGTTTGGGGCATCAAGCCAGAAGAAATGCCGAAGGAAGGCGTTTCCGCATATGAAATGTTCCACCTGATGCAGAACAAGACAATCCGCGCATTGCATGTCATCTGCTCGAATCCGGTGGTTTCATCACCAAATATCAACTACGTCCAGGATTCACTAGAGAAGCTTGACTTCCTTGTCGTAAACGACTTCTTCATGTCAGAAACAGCTGAGCTTGCAGATGTAGTTCTTCCAGCAACGACTTGGGCGGAAGACGAAGGAACGACTACAAACATCGAAGGCCGTGTCATCCGTATCCGTAAAGTGGTTGATCCAATTGGAGAATCGAAGCCGGACTGGGAAATCATGAGCATGATCGCTGAACGTCTTGGTAAAGGAAAGTACTTCGATTACAACGAACCAAGAGAGATTTTTGACGAGCTTCGCCACGCTTCAAAAGGCGGTAAGGCTGATTACTACGGTGTAACTTACGAAAAAATTGATGAGCAGGACGGCGTTTTCTGGCCAGCACCAGCAGAAGATCACAAAGGAACTCCATCAGTATTCCAGGAGCGTTTTGCTACGGAAGATGGTAAAGCGAATCTTGCAGTCTGCGATTTCAGAGGACCTTCAGAGGTTCAATCAAACGAGTATCCTTTATGGCTGACTACAGGCCGCGTGGTCTTCCATTACTTATCAGGTAACCAGACACGACGTGTTGACTTCTTAATGGAGCAATGCCCTGAGCCATTCGTTGAAATGCACCCAGAACTGGCAAGCAAGTACCAGATTGAAAACGGTGAAAGAGTGAAGCTTTCGACACCACGTGGCGAGATGATCACACCGGTTAAAATAACAAAAGCAATCCGCAAAGACACAATGTTCGTCCCTTACCACTGGGGCAAAAAGCTGGCAGTCAACCAATTGACCAGCCCGGCACTGGATCCATTCTCAAGGATGCCTGAATTTAAAGTCTGTGCTGTAAAACTCGAAAAGCTGACTAAATAGGAGGAACGGCTATTATGAATAAAATTATGTATCTAGAATTTGAACGCTGTATAGGATGCCGTGCCTGCCAGGCAGCCTGCCGTGAGTGTGGGGACCATGATGCCAAGGAACGGAACTATGTAGAATATGTTGACTTCACTGAATCTCGCCAGACATTCCCGATGCTTTGCATGCAATGTAAAGACCCGGCATGTGCGCGTGTCTGCCCGGCCAACGCCATCCAGATCACGGATGAGGGCGTCGTGCTGTCAGCGATGGAAGAAAAATGTATCGGATGCCGCAACTGTACATTCGGCTGCCCATTCGGTATCCCTAAATTCGACTTCGAGACAAACAAAATGTACAAATGTGATATGTGCTATGACCGAACTCGTCATGATATCGCGCCAATGTGTGCATCTGTTTGCCCGAGTGATGCGATTCGCTTCATCGACTTCGATGAAATGCAGCAATTACGCAGAAAACGTACCCAAATGAACCTCGTTGAAGGCAAAAAGCCTCAAGAGGGCAATAAATGGGATTACGTACCTGAATTCTTCGGTGTTTATACAGATTCACAGTCATAATTTAATGGAGCCGGCCAGAAAAGAGCGCTAAGTTCATTAGGGCCGGCTCTATTTTTCTGGATTAAGCCAAGTTTTAAAATTTATTGGCGAAAATCTGATTTTATTGGCGGTTTTCACAAGTTTATTGTCGAAAATCTGATTTTTTTGGCGAAGTTCACAACTTTATTGGCGAAAATAAAAATATATTGGCGAACTGGAAATTAAGAGCGATTTTTTCCAGTAAGGGTTTCAACTAATTATAGATAAGGTAGGGAATACTAACCCATCCAAAAAAAGAGGTGCTTAACATGTTAAAAGGAAATGTGCTGGCGGTGACAAGTGGAAAAGGCGGAGTTGGGAAGTCTTCACTATCAGTGAATCTTGCGCTCGCGCTCCAAAAGCTTGGCAAGTCTGTTGCAATCATCGACCTTGATATATACGGATTCAGTGTACCGAAAATACTTAATATAGATGCAAAACCAAAAACTTTCAACGGAAAAATCATTCCGGTTGAAGCGCACGGCATCAAGGTGATGTCAATGGGCTTCCTTGTAAAGGACAATGAACCAATCGTCTGGCGTGGACCGATGCTTGGAAAGATGATCCAGCATTTTACCGAAGATGTACTGTGGGGAGAAATGGATTACTTCATCCTAGATATGCCTCCAGGCACGGGCGATGTCGCACTTGATATGCACCTGATGATTCCGCAAAGCAAGGAAATCGTCGTGACGACACCGCATAAAGCTGCTTCATTCGTTGCGGAACGCGCTGGATCAATGGCAATTAAGAGCAAGCATGAAGTCATCGGCGTGGTTGAAAATATGTCATACTTCAAGCCTGAAGACAGTGACCAGAAATATTTCATTTTTGGCAAAGGCGGTGGCGAGGATCTAGCAGCCCAGCTTGGTACGGAATTGCTGGGACAACTGCCTATCCAGGAAGCGGATGAGAATAGTGAGACACCTGCAATTGCAACCGAAAATACCCCGCTATTCAAGGAATATCTAAATCTGGCAGAAAAAATCGATGCTAAGTTTTAGCTCTAGGAACAGGAGGATTTGGCTATGAGTGATGATAAAAAACAGACACATCATGAAGATGATAAAGATATGATCAAGCTGATTGATAATCTGAACAGGAAAGACGATGTCCATTTGAATAGAAGGGCGTTTTTGAAAGCTTCGTTTGGTGCCACAGTCGCCATCGGACTAGCAACGACACCTTTTGGAATCTTCACATTCCTGCGCGATGAAAACGGTGAAGTGAAGCGAGTAGAAATCACCGATATCGAAGACCTGGCAGTCGGCGAATCAAGAAACTTCAACTACCCGACGAAGAATGAACCGGCCATTTTGGTGAGGACACCGGAGGACAAATTTGTCGCGTACAATAATAAATGTACTCACCTTCAATGCCCAGTCTTTTATGAGCATAAGGAAAATGTCTTGCTGTGCCCTTGCCACAAAGGTTATTTCAATGTAGACAGCGGCCAGCCTATGGCAGGACCGCCGCAGCGCGAGCTTCCAAAAATCCTTCTTGAAATCAAGGATGGCAAGGTTTTCGCAGTAGGGAGGGAAGTAAGGCATGGATAAAAAACGAATTGCATTTTTCTCGATTTTCCTGTTCCTTGCTGTCAATGTATTCTCACTATCCAACGCGATCGAGGGTTATTATGGCCATGAAGATGAGCGAGTATATGTTGGGGTGATTGTTGCACTGATTTCGACTATCCTGGCAACAACAGCCTTTTTCATCTGGAAGAAGGAAGAGTATAAAAAGTAAGCTGCTGGCGATGATAAAAAGAGAGCTCTTTTTGGATATGGACAATTTGCGGCAGCACTTGGAATTGGTTGCCTGATTGTTACGAAAAGAGTCTGAAAGGGAGGATTGAACATGGTTTCCCATTCTTTTTTTCATCACGACAGCAAAAAAGAATCAATTGAGGAAGTACTTGAAAATACCGTTGAGATTGAAGAAGATTTGATGCGTACGTACTTAATAACAGCTGAAAGAGTCCACGAAGATCCTGAGCTGAAGGAACGCCTTGAAAACTTCGCGGAAGGTAATGCGAAACGGACAAAACAGCTGATTGATGAATTGAATAAAGACAAATAAAGAAGCAGCGGATTTTCGCTGCTTTTCTATTTGCTGTATTCGTGTCGTTAGCTAAACTGATTAGTCGGCACAATCCTAATATTTTCCCCTTCGAACTTCCTTTCCCCAAATAGGGTGATCAAGGTGCAGCTTGTGATTCGGAACGGATTTTCGGCGATTTCATATTCAGCAAGCAGGCCGGATCCGAGTTCTTCGCCTTCTGGATTTAAGGCCTGGACGTTCTGGCCTTCTAGTGTCCTTAATTTGGCTTTCATCAAGAATACCTTCCACTCTTCCCAGTTCTTAATCAAAAACGCTTTCTCACCATTCTCCAAATAACCTAGCTGGCAGTCTCTTTCATCGATGGCAGCTTCGTTTCCATAGCTTAGCTCCATGATGATATCCCGTAAAAATTGAAATTCATCAAGGTCAAGGTATGGATCGATCTGGAATTCAACTTCGTTTTCCGTTTCCTTGATTGTAGCAAGCGTTTTATTGTTCCTGATGACAGATTTGTTTTTGATATGTTGTGATTTAATATGTTCTAGGGGAGTACCCATCAGTTTCAAAGTAAGCATAATAATCTCCTTTATTCGGTCGACTTGTTACCTTCATTATAATGATTTTGCCCTATCTGCGGTGTGACAAACTTCATTAAGCCCCATAAAATCACGATATAGTTCGAAAGATATAGGTAGCAGCATCATTCGACAGCAGCTGGCAAATAAATGGATCATTTATTAAAAAGATTACAATTTTTGCAGTGCTTGTAGCAAAACTGAAAGCTGGCTGAAATCTTGAATGAAAAATAGTTTGATAGAATACAATGATAAGGTTTGAGGGCAAGGCGCAAAAGGGAAAAAGAACAGTTAGCTAATACAAATTTTTAATGCCTGAAGGAGTCCGAAGGCTCTTTTTATGGTTTAGTAAATTATAAAAATTATAAGTTTTGGATAACTATGTTTAGTATTCTTAATCCAGCTCCAACGCCTAGCCCCTCGAGTCGCTTCGGTCCGCCCAATGAAGNNTGCTAGACCCGCCAGCCACAGGGACGTGGCGTTATCGGCGGGCAGCGCTTGTCGGGGCTGAACGAGGCGTTTACGCTTTTTGTTCTGGATTGATCATTATGAGAAGTCGGAGGAAAGTCATGACATTTGAAGAGCAATTAATCAAAAAGTCGTATTTTGAAACTTATATGGAATCAGGAAACAGGACACATCCTGTTCGTGTACTCGGGGAACTTTACCTTGAAGAGCAGAAGAATGATATGCCAGATTTGTCGTATATCCGTTTTGCTCAGGGAGAGGTATATTTTCACAATAAAGATTTTGAAGCAGCGATTTTTAAGTGGGAGAACATTACAAATGAATTCGAGCCGTGGGCGAAAAAGAACATGGGTGATGCCTTCCTTGAGCTTGGTCTGCTTACTTCCGCGGAGGAGCTGTACCTATCGATTGAAACGGAGAGCAATGTTCTTAAAATCGAGAGCGGCCTTCAGCTTTTATCTCTCTACATAGAGCAGGGAAAGCTTGAAAAAGCGGTTGCTGTCATCAAAAAAACAGTTTCACTTGATCCAGATTACCCTGGCGTCACGGAGATTGCCCGTGCTTTCTTTGAAGAGCACCATGACTGGGATAATGCAGTCGAGCTGGCAGTCAATGAAGGTGTTCGCACCGGTTCGCCTAAGTGGTTCGACGTTTTGAATCAATATGTAGAACAGGGGCATACTGCTCAGTTCGCACCAGATTATTTTAACGAAGCATTATCTGTTCTTTTCCAGGTAGACAGAAGCCGGTTTGAACAGTTGGCAGTATCCCTGTGGGAAAGCTATAAGGGTCAAAGTTCATACATGACATGGCTAAGGGAATTCAACCAATTGTTCAGCGGGATGGACGGCAATAGAAAAGATGGTTGGACACATCTGTCAGCGGTCTATCAGGAAACATATTTTGAGTTGATTAACGGCGATCGCTTGATCAAGGAAATTTCACCGTTGATCCCTGAATTGCTTACCAATTGGCTGAAAATCACAAGTCCTGTTAACAGTCTTGTATCGGCATCATCTATTATTGCGTGGAATGAAGTATTTCCAGGAACCATCACCTCGTCCGCGATTCACGATGCCGAAAATCTTGTGCTGAATTCGCGAGAGTACCATGATGGCTATGAGGATAGCATGCAGCTATTCAAGACAATCATTGAATGGGCGGAAAATCATGAGATAGAGGTCGGCAACAGGATTAAGTGGATGGTCCAGGAGCTGCAGGAATCCAATGTTCATAATCTGTTGATCGCCGGTATAACTGGCAATGGGAAGTCCTCATTCGTCAATACCATTGTTGGGGAAGAACTGATCACGGCACCTACTGCTGCTGTCATCCGTTTCAAGAATGAGGAGAATCCGGAAATCCAGGAAATTACGGATACGGACGTCCGCCAGATTACGGATATCGAGGACTTCAAAGAAGCATCAGGAGTTCGCCGTCAGACGCACAAGAATGAAACAATCATTGATTTCAAGGCAGAGTTCCCATTCCTGCGGGAACACGAATTGGCATTGATTGATACTCCAGGGATCAACAGTAATAACTATGACAAGCATCCGTTGTACAATTACTTGAGATTTGCTGATAGTCTGCTTTTCGTGCTCAATGCGAATGATCCTTTTACGGAAAAAGAAAGGGAAATCCTCTCGAAAATTTCAGAGTACTTCCCGGACCTGCCTATACACTTCTTGTTGAATAAAATAGATGTGATATACAGTCAGCAGGAGGCAATTGATGTTTTTGACCAGACATGGGTTGAAATCAGCCAATATTATCCTGATTCGAAGATGTTTGCTTTCTCATCTAACTATGATAAAGGCAAGCAGCTGAGGGATTTCTCTGATTTCATACGAACAAACAGAAGCACAGTAGACTTTGAGGAGGAGCGTACTGCAAAACTGCAATTCTTCGTCAGACGGGCGATCACGTATTTGCTTGATAAACGGATTGAAATCGAGAATAACCATATGGAATCAATCAGCTGGAACGAAGAAATGGTGAGCAAGCTTAACGGCGCCATCAACCAGCTGGGAGATATTGAAGAAGAGAAGTCAAGTTCTATCCAGAAGTCATACCGAAAAATTAAAGATGAAACACGTGCGGAAATCATTGAGAAGATTCCTGAAATATTGCGTGGGTGCTCGGAAGTGGTGACGGAGGATAGTGATTTCGGAAAAATCCATGCTGAAATGGACGAAGAAATGAACAAGAGAATTCAGGAGTATCTTGATGGAACCGTTCTGCCGAAATTCCATGAAGATTTACGAGGCTGGATTCAACATTCGAAGGACGAATTCGACCAAAGCCAAAACTATTTGAATGAAATGGCCGAGGGTTTTAACTCCATGTATGGAGATGAAAGGATTAGCCTCGACTGTGATTTCAGAGTACTAGATGACTGGCGCCGCGATGCCGACCGGATGACGAACGGTGTCCACTATGAAAAGGTCAACATCATGAATCGCTCGACGCCGCAGCAGTTCTTCTTGAAAAGCGCTGGCAAGCTGCTCGGAGTGCTGCCGCAAAACAATTCGATGCTTTATAACAGATACAAAACCTATCTCGAGACTGAGGATTATTATGAAATCGGCGTAACCATTGCGAAAAGATTCCTACAGCAATTCGAGATTTTCGAAAAATCGATTGAGCGTGATGTGAATCTGTTCTTCAAAAACCCATTCAACGTTCTTGAAGTAGCAGTAGAAGAAGCAAAATTCGAAATCGAGTATGGAAAGAACGAACTTGAAAAAATGAGAATTAACCCTGAACTGTACCGTGACCCATTGACACTTTATGAAGTAAAACTCCGCCAGTTTGAATGGATGACCGCTGCAGGGAGGGGTTAATCGAAAAAGGAAGATTCCAATTTGGAATCTTCCTTTTTGCTTGATGCGGAAAAAAAAGAATAAAATTAAATTTTCATAATAATATTGACAATATGAGTATAGGAGTTTAAAGTGAGATTTATCGATTTGCAACATTAACTTAATAAAGAAATTCTCTTATCAAGAGTGGCAGAGGGACTGGCCCTATGACGCCCAGCAACCGTTCCAAATGGAATTGGTGCTAAATCCTGCAAAACATTTATTTGTTTTGAAAGATAAGAGAGGAATCCGACCTTTGTATTCTACTGCGTTTGAAACCTCTCTTTTCTGGAGAGGTTTTTTTATTTGGTTTAAGCAGATCAATCAAAGGGGGAATTTTAGATGAAAAAAGGAATTAAAAAGGTATTTTTAAGTGCAGTTGCTTCTGCTTTGCTGCTTACAGGCTGCGGCGGGGGAGAGACGAAGACTGCTAGTGGTCCAGTTGAAGGAGTGCCTGAGCGATTTGCCAAAGGTGAGGAAGTTAAAATCAAAGTAATCCGCAAAATTGGCGGAGATGATCATACGGCGCAATTTTTAGCCGGAGCGAAGGCTGAAGGGGAAGCGCTCGGCTTCAAAGTAGACGTCTTCACAGCAAATGGAGATACAGCCAAATTTCATGACGCGATCAACCAGGGTCTGCAGCAGGACTATGATGGCTTCATCATTTCCCATGGAGATGACGCAGCTACAGTAGACGATGTAAAGAAATTAGTTGAAAAGGGCAAAAGCGTAGTTACCTTTGACTCCAATCCTGATCTTGCTCAGGTAGAAGGCGTCACACTCACATCCCAGGATGATGAGGCTCTCGCAACTCAGGCACTCGACCAGCTTGTGAAGGACCAAAATGGAGAAGCGAATATTGTTTACCTCTGGGTCGATGGCTTCCCGCCAATGGTCAGAAGAAATAAAGTTTACCAGGAAACACTGAAGGCGAATCCGGGAATCAAAGAGGTTGAGAGGTTCGGAGTAGCCGCTGCTGATACAAGCGTCCAGACACAAAACGCAGTGTCGGCGATGCTGAACAAGCATCCAAAAGGTGAAATTGACGCGATTTTTGCAACATGGGACGCTTTTGCGATTGGTGCAGCTCGTGCCATCAAGGAAGCTGGCCGAGATGAAATCAAAATTTATGGAATTGATGTATCCAATGCCGATCTGCAGGAAATCCAGGGAGAAGATAGCCCATGGAAATACACTGCCGCTGTTGATCCAAAGCTGATCGGAGAAGTAAATATGAGATTGCTGGCGAAAAAGTTGGCTGACGAAGAAGCACCAGCAACATATGACCTTGAAGCCTCACTGATTTCACAGGAACAGCTGCAGCAGTCAAAAAATCCGGTGAACATGGTCAATCTTGCTGAAATCATCGAAGGTTGGGGCGAATCTGATGCATTTTTGGAAGATTGGATGGAAAAATTGAAGGATCATTATAAAAAGTAACGTTATTCCTTCAGAATGTGCTCTTAGTTTTAGGAGTTAAGAATTATATTGGCGGTTTTCACAAATTTATTGGCGAAAATCGATTTTTATTGGCGGAGTTCACATATTTATTGGCGATTTCAGGAATTTATTGGCGAAAATCAAAATTTATTGGCGAATTGGAAATTTCACGCGTTTTTTTCCAGTTCAATTAGACCATACAAAGCAGACACTCTCAAAACCAAGGAGAGTGTCTGCTTTGCAGATTGATAGGGAGGTGGAACCCGGATGAAACTTCAAATGAAAAACATCAGCATTGATTTTCCGGGAGTGCGTGCACTGAATGGTGTGGATTTCAGCACGGAAACTGGCAGGATCCATGCGTTGATTGGCGCAAATGGCGCTGGTAAATCGACATTGATGAAGGTGCTTTCTGGTGCCCATGACCACTACACAGGGGAAATCCAGCTGGATGGAGAAAAGGTGGGAATAAGGACGCCGGCCGATGCGCAGAAACTCGGAATCCAAACGGTCTACCAGGAGGTTGACACAGCAATCATACCGTCGCTGACTGTGGCTGAAAATATCATGCTCAACCAGACGGTGCAAGAGATGGAAAACAAGCACTGGTTCAAATGGAAGCAGCTTTTCAAAGAGGCTGAGGAGATTCTTTCTGGCATGAACCTCAAGATTCCTGTTAGAAAGTTGGCTGGAGAACTGTCGCTTGCCGAGAAACAGCTCGTCCTCATTGCCCGAGCGATTTCAAGTAAATGTTCATTCCTGATCCTTGATGAGCCAACCGCTCCTCTCAGCCACACCGAAACATCTGAATTGTTCCGAATCACGAGAGAGCTCGCGAAAAGGAATGTGGGCATCATCTTCATCTCCCATCGAATGCCGGAAATCTTTGAATTGTGCGATGAGATTACCATCATGCGAAATGGCGAGCTGGTCGTGAAAAAAGCTATTTCTGAAGTCGACACTCACCAGGTGATTGAATATATGCTTGGCCGGAAGCTGGAAGACCAATTCCCGGCAAGGGTCAGCACGTTCGGGGACCTCCTGCTGAAAGTCGAAGGTTTAACTGATGGAGACAAAGTGAAGAATACTTCCCTGCATGTAAAAGCAGGGGAGATTGTCGGTCTTGCCGGCTTGGTCGGAGCAGGAAAGACAGAGCTGTGCAAAGCACTGTTTGGCGCGTCACCAACAACGAGTGGAACTATAAAGCTAAAAGGAAAACCCATTAAGCTTACGAGTCCTCATGCTGCTGTAAAAAGCGGATTGGCCCTGGTGCCCGAAGAGCGGCGCAAGGAAGGTGTGCTTGTCGCTGAATCTGTTGCCTCCAATCTTACGGCGGTCAACCTCAAAAAGTTCACCAAATTACTAGGCTTTATCAACAGACGGGCAGAAAGGAAAACGGCCCAGGAGTACATAAAAGCCCTCGGCATCAAGACACCATCGGAAACGGCCAAAGTTGAAAATCTCTCAGGCGGAAACCAGCAGAAGGTAGCGATTGGCAGGTGGCTGATTGCCGATGCAGATGTGTATATCTTTGATGAGCCAACAAAGGGCGTGGATGTAGGCGCGAAGCGGGATATATTTGAGCTTATTGCCAAGCTTGCTGCTGAGGGGAAGGGTATCATTTATGCATCCTCGGAGCTGTCAGAGATCGTCGGCATCACGAATCGGGTTTACGTGCTCTATGACGGTGAACCTGTCAAAGAGCTTGAAACAGGCGCAACAACAGAAGAAGAACTTTTATTTTACTCAACAGGAGGAAGATAGGATGGAAGCGAAACTCCCATTGCAGCAAGAGCCAACGCCAAAAAAGCCATTCGAACTGTTCCAGTTCCTATATAAATATGGGACGATTTTGACAATTTTCGTCCTGGTCGCCATCTTCGCGGCAGTGAATCCTTCTTTTATCAACGGTGATAATGTCATTAATATCTTGCGTTCGATTTCCATTGTAACAATCATCGCGATTGGCATCACCATCTCGCTGACAGTTGATGGCTTTGATTTATCTGTCGGCTCTGTCGCATCCCTGTCCAACGCCATCGTCATTTCTATGTTCGTCTGGTTCTCGCAGAACACTCTGATTGCCGTATTATCAGCGATCGCAGCCGCTTTGATTGTAGGAGCACTCAATTCATTGATGATCGTAAAGCTGAAGATTCCGGATATGCTGATGACACTGGCGATGATGTTCATCATCCAGGGAACGGCGCTGACTTATACGAAAGGCGCGACGGTTTCGGAAAATATGATTCTGCCTGATGGCAGTTTTTCAACAGGAACGATCAGCCCGTTTTTTGCTAAAATAGGGCAGGTTCCATGGATTATCCTGATTATGGCGATCGCTGTCATAGTTGTCCACATTTTCCTGACGTACACCAAGCACGGCCGTTATATGTATGTGATTGGCGGCAATAAAGAAGCGGCCAGGCTTTCCGGTATCCCGGTCAACCGCTATAAAACAGCTGCCTATCTGCTATCTGCTTTATTCGCGGCAATCGGCGGGATTGTATTGGCCTCCCGCGTCATGACTGCCGAAATCAATGCAGGTTCCCCTTATCTAATGGATTCGGTAGCTGCTGCTTTCATTGGTTTTTCCGTCCTGGGAGCAGGCAAGCCGAATGCATTCGGTACCTTTGTCGGGGCCGTGCTGATTGGCATCCTGCAAAATGGTCTTGTGATGATGTCTGTCCCTTATTATGCGATGGATATCGTGAAGGGAACCGTGCTGGCATTTGCCCTGGGGATTACTTATTACAAGCAAAAACACTAGAGAGCAGTTACATACGATGTCGGTTTGGAAATGAAACGGTCACCAGGATATAGAATATTTCTATATCCTGTTTTATTGTGAAGGAAAATTAGAATCTGGGAAGAAGTATAAAGGTAAATGGTTTTGGAGGAGGGATGAGAATTTACGGCAAGACCTTTATTTATATAGGTGAATGGCTATTGTTTTTAATTGCCCTTTTTTATAATCTAACCCTTCAACTAATATTTCTGGGAAACATCGTTCTGGTTGACAAGAATGAAGAAGCTGCATCTTTTCCATTCAGCTATTCACTCATTGTAGTTATACTTGGGATTTTGTTCTATTTTTACATAAAGCATCTCCAAGGGAGCCGTAGATACCGGAAAGTCAAGGAGGTCATATGGGGGTTATTTTTCACGGCCACTGCAGTCAGCAGCCTGTTTTGGTTTTCGGTGAATGCGGTAGTTTATTCACAAGAATTGCTGAGTAATCAAGTACTACTTACCATCATATTTATAGTGTCCGCCATGCTGGCAGTTCAAATAGCGATTAAATACAAAAGGGAAGGCTCAGACTAAAAATCTGAGCCCTTTATCATTCCTCAAAAAATGGTTTGTTCGCATAGTAATACATCCAGCCCATCATGATTCCACCGCCAATCAGGTTGCCAATCGTCACGGGTATCAGGTTGTGAATCACGCCTGGAAAAGTAACAGATTGCGGGTCGTCAAGGACCATGCTGATCGCAAAGGTGCACATATTGGCGATGCTGTGTTCATAGCCCGAAATGAAGAAGCAATAGACGAAAAACACCATTGCGAACATTTTTGCTCCGTCGCCCTTCATCGACATCGGCAGGAAGAACGCAAGGCAGACGAGCCAGTTACAAAGAATTCCCCTGAAAAAAAGTTCTGAAGTTGGTGCAAGTGTCTTTTTCTCAGCAACACTTAGCAAGAATCCGTTCACGGAATGATCATCAAACAATCCTGTTGTGTAAATCAAAAATGCAAACGCAGCTGCGCCAATGATATTGCCGATATAGCTGTAAATCCACATCCTGGCCACCTGCAGCCAGGCCATTTTTTTTCGCAGAGCTGCAAACGTATAATAAAAGGTGTTTCCTGTAAACAGGTCTCCTCCGCCATAGGCAATCAGGATAATCGCGGCACCGAATGTAATGGCAGCTATGGGGTAGGCAAAGGGTGAGTGTTCTACATAAAATGGATTTCCCGTCTTGAACGCAACAATCACACCAAAGCCGATGAACATAGAAGCCAGGGCAGCCCTGGCCAGATAGCGTGTTTTACTTTGTTTAAAAATTTTGTACTTTTTTAAGGCCAGTTTTTCGACCTCCTGCAAGGCTTGAACTTCCAAATAAAATCACCCGAGTTTCCGTATGTAATATGAACCTATTCTTCCTCTAAATCTCATTCATATGTAAATGGTTCCCTCAGGCAACGGTTAAAAAACAGTAATGTGAATAATTCTTCCATCTGAATAAAAACTGGCAGTGGCAGGAGTCGTTTAATTGGAACATGTGACGATCGGAAATTTTTGATATAAACTTCTGACTTGCTTTTACTTGGATTTGACTCTTAATAAGTAAAGAAGACTGAATCACTAGGATCCAGTCTTTTTCCGTTTTATTTTTAAAAAGTATCTCTAACGAACTGGGGATTGCGCTGCATCGAGGCAAACAGGACAAATCCGCTCACCAGCAGGAGTCCGCTTGTCAGTACGAATACCGAGGTGAAACCAAAGTATCCCGCAAGGAAACCGCCAAGCACTGGACCGACAATGTTTCCGAAGAAACGGAGACTCGTGTTGTAGCCGAGTACTTCTCCCTGCATGGCAACAGGTGCTTCCTGCCTGATATAAGCCACCCTGACAGGGATGATGCCGCCAATGGTGATTCCTAGGAGGAACCTGATTAAGACGAGCTGCCAGATGTTACCGACAAAACCGCCAGGCAGATAGATGATCGCTGATAAAAACAGGAGTACGACAAGTATTTTAATATAGCCAACCCGGTCGGCAATTTGGCCCCATTTCCGGGCCATTAACAAATTGCCAAGCCCCGCTGCCGAAAAGGCGATTCCAGAAAAGAATGCCAGGTTTTCCGGACCATGCAGCTCTCCCACATATAGTGAAAGGATTGGCTGGATACTGAAATGAGCAATCTGCACAAGCATCGACATGAGCAGGACATTGACCATGATTGGATTTTTAAAAATATGCTGAAGAACCTCTTTGCGGCTGTAATTTGTTTTTGTTCCTTTCTTGATATCGACTCTGTACTCCATGACAAAGAATACGAGCAGACCAGAAAGGACGATGAATGCTGAGGTTGATTGGAAGGTTGTCGCATATCCTAAGGTGTCAGCAAGAACCCCGCCAAGCATTGGGCCGAGCAATGAGCCTGTAATACTGCCTGTCTGCAGTGTTCCTAATACTTTGCCTGCTTCTTCCTTCGAAGTTTGCGTTGAAATAAGCGCCTGTGATACAGGAATGAAGCCAGAGAATAATCCCATGAACATTCTCAGTAAAAATAACTCCCACACCGAAGTTGCAAATCCTAATAGAAAGACGGCTAAGCCCATCCCGATTCCCATAAAAATCAGGATTCTCTTGCGTCCGAACCGGTCGCCCATTCTTCCAATTACAGGTGAAAATAGAAAGGCAGTTACGAACGTAATACTGAACGTCAGGCCTGACCAGTTTTGGACATACCTTTCTGAAAAGTCGCCAAAAGTTTCGATGTACAATGAGAGAAAAGGCATTACCATTGTCATGCTGCCGGCAATGAAGAAATTTGCGAACCACATGATCATCAAGTTGCGTTTCGCCTTTTGCTGCTGGGTCATTCCATCAACACTTCTTTCTCGGAACGAATATTTCGCTTTTCTAAATATTGTACCAAATTTTTGCTCGATTGAAAACCAATCGAGCAAGCAGAGACCACTACTTTAGCTTTTTACCCATTCGAGCAATTCAATTCTATTCCCAAATGGATCATGGACATAAATCCTATTCGCACCTGGAAGCTTGTCATCTACAATAAAATCAATCCCTGAAACCGATAAATGCTGTTTCAATTCCTCAATATCCTCAATTTCAAACGCTGGATGCGCTTTGCGTGCAGGTACAAATGGTTCCTCAATCCCGATATGAATTTGACAATTTCCATACTGGAACCATGCTCCGCCTCGCATTTTCAACTCTGCCGGCTTTTCGATTTCTTCAAAACCCAATACGTCTCCGAAAAATCTCCTGGCCTGCTCTTCTGATCCCTTAGGTGCTGCCAGCTGAACATGATCAATTGCTTTAAATTTAAATGCCATATGCAGTCCCCTCCCTAGTAAAATCTTAATCTAAAAGGAAACATAAGGAAATAACAAGGAATGAATCTCTAAATATAAGTTTTTCTTATCAATGTAAAAAGTAATACAAGCCTGTCTGAATACATATAAATTATTAAAGTTTGCACGTTTTTAAAAGAGGGGGCAATCGGAATGAAAAAAAGATTTCTTGGTATCGCGATGATGGCAATCATGGCGCTTATAGTGTCGGCATGCGGTACAAGCAATTCAGGAGGAACAGGATCCGAAGATGAAAAGAAGGAGCTAAGGGTGGTCACGGACGCAGCGTATGCGCCATTTGAGTACATGGAAGGGGACAAGATTGTTGGTTTCGATATTGACTTTCTAAAAGCTGCCGCGAAGGAAGCCGGGTATGAGCTGAAGATCGAGAATGTCGGCTGGGATCCGATTTTTGTTGAGATCAAGAGCAAGCGAGCTGATCTGGCTGTATCATCGATCTCAATCAATGATGAGCGCAAACAGACCTATGATTTTTCTTTGCCATATTTCTTATCCACCAATAAAATCCTTGTCCGTGAAGACAGTGATATTAAAAGCGCTGCTGATCTAAAAGGCAAGGTAGTGGCGGTCCAAAATGGCACAACCGGGCAAGCAGCGATGGATAAGCTCCTCGGCAAGAATAACGAGGATATCAAAAAATTTGATAATAACAACCTGGCAATCATGGAAATGCTCTCGGGCGGTGCAGATGCAGTTGTTGCGGATAACGGTGTTGTCGAAGTATATGCAAAAAATAACCCAAAAGAAAAACTGAAGGTCATTGAAGACAGCGGCAGCTTCGAGGCGGAATACTATGGAATCCTGTTCCCGAAAGGCACAGATCTGAAGGCAGACTTCGATAAAGCAATCAAGAAAATCGTCGAGAATGGAACGTATGAAAAAATCTATCAAGAATGGTTCGGCCAGGAGCCAAACATGGAAATGCTGAAGGCGGAACAAGAAGCATCAGAGTAATTTCATGTAAACAATTAATCATCGAAGATGCGTAACACTTAAAAACAGCGTTACGCATTTTTTTGTAGAGCTCTTTTCGTAAACTTTGTTCCTTTCACAGACAAAGTAAAAACCGGCACTTGGGTTTTTACGATTCATAATGCATTTTTGGTTCAGAAGTCACATCGAAAAGAGCCGATTCCTTTTAGATGCAAGAAATGTTCGAAAAGCAACAATCAATGTGATTATAAACTTCATCAAAATCTAGTCCCAGGCCTGGGGGTTTTGGAGGGCAAGCTATGGATTTTCGTTTTGATATTATTATTGAATATACTCCTTATCTAATAAAAGGCACGCTGCTGACAATCGGGCTATCATTTGCCGGGATCTTAATTGGGACAATCCTCGGCCTGTTCATCGGTCTCGGGAAGATCCAGCGACGAAAAATGCTGACCTGGCCATTTATCTGGTATATCACTTTCTTCCGGGGAACCCCGTTATTTGTACAAATTCTGCTGATTCATTTTGGTGTTGTTCCTATGCTCATTGGGGAGACAAACGGGATTGTCGCGACAATCGTCGCCCTGTCCCTAAATGCGGCAGCATATATCGCCGAGATTTTCAGGGCTGGAATCCAATCGATCGACCGTGGGCAGATGGAAGCAGCCCGCTCACTAGGGATGACTCATGTCCAGGCTATGAGGTATGTCATTTTACCTCAGGCATTCAAGCGGATGATCCCGCCTTTGGGTAATGAGTTCATCGTGCTTATTAAGGAATCATCACTAGCGGCGATTGTCGCAACTCCAGAAATCATGTACTGGGGCCGGGCGATGGCAGGTCAGTATTATCGGGTATGGGAGCCATATCTCACCGCAGCAGTCATTTATCTCATCCTGACACTTTCGCTTAGCTTTTTATTAAATCTCCTTGAAAGAAGGCTGAAAACAGAATGATCAAAGTCGCTAATTTGCAAAAATCATTTGGCAGCAACAAGGTGTTGAATGGAATAAATGTTGAGGTCCAGCCACAGGAGGTTGTAGTGGTGATCGGTCCGTCTGGTTCCGGCAAATCCACCTTCCTCCGCTGCATAAACCTGCTCGAAACAATTACAGACGGACATGTGCTAATCGAAGATATTGACATTACTGATAAGGGTTCGGATATCAACAAGGTGCGCGAAGAGGTCGGGATGGTATTCCAGCACTTCAACCTTTTCCCTCATAAGACAGTGATTGAAAATATCATGCTGGCACCGCTCAAAGTACGAGGTACTCCGGAACAGCAGGCAAGGGCAAAAGGAATGGAGCTACTGAAAAAGGTAGGACTCGAGGACAAAGCCGAAGCCTACCCGGACTCACTTTCCGGCGGGCAAAAGCAGCGGGTGGCGATCGCCCGTGCCCTTGCGATGGAGCCAAAAATCATGCTGTTCGATGAACCAACCTCAGCCCTCGATCCGGAAATGGTCGGGGAAGTATTAGAGGTAATCAAACAACTTGCGCGCGAAGGGATGACGATGGTCGTCGTCACCCACGAAATGGGCTTTGCCCGCGAAGTCGGTGACCGTGTCATTTTCATGGATGGGGGATTGATCGTGGAAGAAAATAAGCCAGATGAAATATTCGAAAACCCACAGCATGAGCGGACGAAAGCTTTTTTGAGCAAGGTATTGTAAGGTTATATAGACTTATGGGGTAACTGCTTAATTGAGCGGTTTCCCTTTTTTTATGATAAGGCCTATTCGGTGAAATCGGGAATATATTGAGGGAAACCGGCAATATATTGTCCAAAAGCCCATTTTTATAAAAATTTTCAACTGCACTATTGCTAAAACTAATGGTATTAGGTTAATATAAAACTAACGATATTAGTTTTATATGGAGGTTCACTAAAATGAGAGTAATCAAAGAGGGGTTTTTATATCAGCTGACGTTCATGCCAAGGTTTTTTCCTGTGAATTGTTATTTTATCGAGGAGGAGGATGGGCTGACTTTAATTGATGCGGCACTTCCGAACAGTGCGAAGCCCATTCTGCAGGCAGCTGAAAAAATCGGAAAACAAATCAAGAGGATTATTTTGACACATGCTCACAGCGACCATATTGGTGCGCTTGATGAACTGAAAGACAAACTGGGTGTTCCGGTTTATATTTCTGCCCGTGATTCCCGCCTTTTAGCTGGTGATACCTCTCTTGACTCAACTGAACCCAAGACACCTATTCGTGGCGGCGTACCAAAGAACATCAAAACAAGACCGGATATCCTTATAAAGGAAGGGGATCATATCGGTTCTTTGCTGGCAATTTCAACTTCGGGGCACACACCAGGATCAATGTCATTCCTTGACCAGAGAACCAATACGCTGATTGCGGGTGATGCCTTCCAGACCAGGGGCGGCACAGCCGTATCTGGGGTGACAATCCCATGGTTTCCTTTTCCGGCGATGGCGACATGGAACAAAGAAACAGCCTTGCAAAGCGCCCGGAAAATTCATGAGTTAAAACCAAGCCTGCTGGCTGTTGGTCACGGTGAATTACTTCGAAACCCTGGCACACTTATTGAAAAAGCAATCCAAAAAGCTGATGCAAATTTTACAAAATAAAGGAGTATGAAAACATGCCAAGACCGAAAATTGCGCTTGATAAGAATACGATCATGATTGCAGCTGCGGAGCTTGCAAATGAGCATGGAAATGACCATGTAACGCTTGCTATGCTGGCAAAAAAACTTAGCATTAAACCGCCATCATTATACAATCACTTTGACGGTCTGCCGGGAATCAAAAGAGAGCTGGCTATTTATTCACTTGAAAAACTGTACAGTAGTTTGGCGAAGGAAGTGGAAGGAAAGTCACAAGGGGATGAAGCCATCATGGCCTTAAGCCGGGCGTATTTAACCTTTGCAAGAAGAAATCCGGGACTGTACGAGTTCGCGTTAGCAGCCCCTGACCCTGCAGATGAGACAGTCAATGACGCTGGCAAAAAAATCGTGGGCCTCGTCATTTCAGCCATTCAACCTTTTGGATTAAAGGAAGAGGAAGCAATCCATGCTGTACGCGGGTTAAGAAGCCTGATGCATGGGTTTGCATCGCTGGAGCAAAAAGGTGGTTTCGGCATGCCGCTTGATCTGGATGAAAGTTATCAGCTCGCAGTCGCAGCCTTTATCACGGGCTTGAAAAAATAAAGCGAATTTTCATCTTCTGAAATAGATTCCAAAGGTACTCATATACATATGTATAGATGCAACTTTGAAAGAACAGGAGGCGCACTATGGATATATATGTGAGAAGAGGAGATTCCTTTTGGTATTTCAGCAATTTGTTCAACATCCCTCTCCAGTTGATCATAGATTCCAACCGTGATATCGACCCAAATGCTCTGGATGTGGGGCAGACAGTGAGGATTCCTGGTTTTGCAGCGGTGGATTACCGGATCCGTGCAGGGGATACGCTTTGGAAAATTGCCCAAAGCAGGAATCTGCAGGTGGATGCACTGCTGCTGGCAAACCGCAATATTAACCCAAACGGTTTGTACATCGGACAGATGATCAAGGTCCCGCTGAGAATCACCTGGCGGATTGTCCAAGGTAAAAAGAATTATGATTATGCCTCACTGATGAGTGATTTGAGACGGTTGGAAAATGTCTATCCGTTCATAAGGGTGCCCTCGATTGGCAACTCTGTTTTAGGTAAAAGCATACCAGAAACATTGATTGGGAATGGCAATAAGCGGGTTCATTACAATGGGTCTTTCCATGCGAATGAATGGATCACCACTCCGATCATCATGACTTTCCTGAATGACTATCTGCTGGCGTTGACGAATAAAGCCTCTATACGAGGCCTGTCCATGCAGAACTATTATGGTCAAACGACATTATCGATTGTTCCTATGGTCAATCCTGATGGTGTTGATCTTGTGCTTAATGGGCCGCCTGAAGCAGAGCCATGGAATGAAAGAGTAGCAGAATTGAATAGAGGAAGCCTCGATTTCAGCGGATGGAAGGCGAATATCAGAGGGGTGGACCTGAACGACCAATTCCCGGCAAAATGGGAACTTGAAAAAGAACGTAACCCAAGTCAGCCAGGGCCAAGGGATTATGTAGGGCCCAACCCATTATCCGAGCCGGAAGCGGTTGCGATGGCAGAAATGACGAGAAGACGCGACTTTGCCCGGGTTCTGGCTTTCCATACCCAGGGTGAAGTCATATATTGGGGATTCGACAACCTTGAGCCGTCCGAAGCAGAGGCAATGGTCAATGAATTTGCCCGGGTGAGCGGTTACCAGCCGGTAAAAACGATTGAGAGTTATGCCGGCTATAAGGACTGGTTCATCCAGGATTGGCGACGGCCAGGTTTTACAGTCGAACTTGGTTTCGGGATAAATCCGCTGCCGCTATCGCAATTCGATGAGATTTATGAAGAAGCATTGGGGATTTTCCTTGCGGGACTCTATCTATGAAAAAGAAGATCACCTGAAAAGGTGGTCTTTTTAAATTGTATTTATATGGTAAAATTGAAAGAGTACGAGAGGGGGGAGTTAATTGACTTATACAGGAAATATATCCAAAGATATTTTGTGGAGTATCATTATCATGAGCGTATTTATCCTGCCTAATTTAAGCTGGATGGTCCGGGTTTCAATTACTCTTGCTGTGCTGGTAATTACTTTGTATCAAGTCCAATTAACGATTACCTCAGATTACCTTGAATATAAAATTAAACTCTTTAAATTTACAATTTACCGTAAACTGCTGACTCCGGATAAAATCAAAAAAATAAAATTCGGCCGGATTGGCTGGTCGACGAAGAATGCAGTCGTGAAGGTAAGAAGAGGCTTCAATTTTAGTGTTGCGCAATTTTATAGCACACAGCTGATAGCTGAACTTGAAGAATTTGCTTTGGAGAATAATATTGAGGTTCAAAAAACGAAGGATTATCTGCTTCTAGAAAAATACTATTCTCATAACTAACAAAAGCATCGGACAAGGGCCGATGCTTTTATCATGTTTATTTCTCAAAAATACTGTTGGAAAGAAGTCGGAACAGATAATCGGTATGATCGCGGAAACCAGCTTCGAGGCCGATCATTGTAACGTCCTTATCCTGTTCTTTCACGATGACTGCCTTACCCTTGCTTCACCATTGTTTTTCCAGTGACCGGCTACGAAGAAGTCAGAGTTATCGTCAAATGTTGCGGATACCTCATCGTTATCGGTGCTTTCATACCAGACAGGGCGATAAACAAAACCGAAATCGTCCTCGCCATATCCTCCCGTCGCACCTTCGCCGCTGTAATCAACCTTTGCAATGCCGTTGCTGCTGTAGCCTGCAACGACAATATCGTCATCTGTTAGTCCCAATGTCTTTGTTGCGAGGGAAGCGCCAGCACCCACTGCGATATACTTGCCGCCATTATTTAAAAATTCCTCTACATTGGCTTTGAAGCTGTCAAACTGACCAGGGTTTTGGAATCCGAACTCTTTATTGCCAGCGCGTGACTGAGTTTTGGCAATTAAGCCTTCCGTTCCGCTGTAAACGAATACGTCAAAGCTGGAAAGTCCTTGTTCTGCAACGTCTGCAGGAGCTACTTCAGTAACGGCGAAGCCAAGTCGTTTAAGTGCGAGTTTTGTACCCGAGTGTGACTGGGCCTTATTCATGCCGCCATCCTTCAAAATTGCGACCTTCAAGTCCCCAACCTCAACCGCATCTGCCGGTACCTTTGCTGATTCAATGTGCAGTCCTGATTGTTTGACAGCTGCTGAAATTACGTTAGCGGCTGCTTCTGTATAAAAGTTGCCTTGAGAATCGCGTTTTACCGGAACGCCTTGCTGAAGAAGTGTGTTCACAAGATTTACAGCTTTCACGGAGCTGTTTGGAATCAGGAATGGACCTTTTCCGCTGACGCTGCCCTGGCTTTGGACCTGGTTGACTTTTGTCGCGGATACATCGAAATCACTTTGGACAGCGATTGCTTCGAAGCCCCAAAGCTCAGGAAGACTCCAGGCTGAAATATCATACATCGCATCAACATCTTCAGTTATGTCCTCGCCATCCCATAGCATCGTATTGGCCAGGCCGGCTTTTGCCTGGTCCATTTTAACAAGGTATGTGCCTTTAGGATAAGACTTTCCATCCGCTGTAAAAGCCTTTGAAGCCTGGACGACTTCGATGTCATTTTTCTGCAGATGATTTACTGCTTTATGTGTTACGGTTGGATCTTCGGAATCAACCGGCAGCACATAGGCAGTTGGGAAGAAGCCTTCTTCATGGAATGGGTGATCAAAGTTGATGCCGCGTTCGAACATCTCGATTTGATCCTTGATCATTTCCTGTTTGTTCTCAGTTGCATTTTTCAGTGCGCCCATGATGGCATCATACATCCAGCGAACGCCGTCTAGATCATTCGTAGGCGCTTCAAGCGTGTGCCCATATGCTCCGTGGTACATTGCATACATTGGGGTGAAGATCGGCGGATAATCATCCCAGCCTTCCGCGTCATCACGTTGAGGAATATAAGTACCTTCCATACTCTTATACAGGTTTCCTGTGTAATTTCCCTGGTTGGACATGATTTCGGTTTCCATCGCTTCGGCCTGGTCCATAGCCCATTTTTCATATAAATCGTATTCATAATTTGGATTATGTGGAACTGTACAAGGTTCAATGAGACCCTGCTTGTTCGGAGCATAATTTTTTACATAGCCATGAGTATCAAGGAAGACCATCGGGTTCCACTCCTTGATCAGGGCGACGGTTTCCTGGGTTTCCGGCTGTGACTGGGTGATGAAGTCACGATTCAAATCGATTCCTTCACCGTTAAAACGTGTGGCATCAATGCGGCCGTCAGGATTCTGGACAACGTTGAATATAAGGATATTATTTTCAAGGATGTTCTTCGTTGTGTCATCATTTTCAAGAGCAAAGCGCTCAATCAGCTGCATGACCGCGTCACTCCCTATAAACTCAGTACCGTGGATGGAACCGTTGATCATGATAGGCACCTTGAAGTCCGGGTTGTTTTCAATCCAGTCCTGAGCTTTGCCAGGGTTTTTGAACATTTGTTTTCTTAAAGCTTGAATCTTCCCAAACTTGCCCTGAGAGTCAGGTGCAGCAATCGTCACGACATAAAGGGG
The DNA here is from genome assembly GCF_018613315.1 of Bacillus sp. ISL-37. GTDB lineage: Bacteria > Bacillota > Bacilli > Bacillales > Cytobacillaceae > Mesobacillus. Next base: position 116,943 of record NZ_JAGGQL010000029.1, read on the forward strand.
CTGGCCTGTTGATGAATGGCCTTTTACTTCTACCTTCACACGATTGGATTGCTTCTCAATTTGAGCAAGCTTGTCGCCGATTTCCGAGAATTTCATAAAATCATAGTTTTCGCTGTTGAACAAGCTGCCGTCCTTTTCTTCATATGCATTTACATAATTCCACTTTAAAGACTCAGCGAGAGCCGGTGTCCATGGCGAGGATGCCAGCAAACTTGCAGCCACTACGCCTGAGATTAATTTTTTATGCTTCATTTATGTATTCCTCCGAAAAAAGTATTTGTATATTTATACATAATAATTACTAATTATTATTTCGGCAATCGTACAAAACTCCTAAATATTTGTCTCGGTAACATAACCCTTGATTTTGCTTGGTTTTTACGTTGTTGGGAAATAAATCAGAATGAGGATATAGGAAGATAGTCACCAGGAAGAGGCAAAATAAAAAACAGGGCAGTTGCCCTGTTTTATTGTGGCTGCATTGTTCGGTTGCGACGCTTGCGGTTCCACTGTCTTGCTTTATATTTCTGTTCAAGGTCAGCGACAGGTTTTGCTACAAGCGCGTTCTTGAATTCAACAGGTGTCTGCTTTACTGAAAAAACAACGGTATTGACAGCTTTCTTTTTCTTTTCAAAATCAGTCATCAGTTTCTGCTGTTTAAACTTTAGTGAATCGGTCTCTTCTTTGATGGCATTCGTTTTGTTCTGTACACGTGTTGCAGTCTCTTGAAGACTATCAATCGTAGGCTTGGCATCTTTATATGTTTTATAAACAACATAACCAAGATAACCAAGGGCTGCTATGATAACAGCAATACTTATATAGACAATGAGCATGAATCCAGCCTCCTTTTACATTAATTCCATTACAAGTACAATACCCAATTAAAGCTTTAACATAACTGCTATTCCAAAGAAAGGTGGAAATTGCTAATTTTGAAGTATTTGTGAAATAGTACACAAACTCTATATAAAATGTGACGAACTTCACAAACAGGAGATTTAAATCACAATACAATTTATACATAGAGGAAATATCATTAATGAAAACTCCGTATCTGAAGTTCTAACAATAGGAGGACAAACGAGATGAAAAAGAAATTGGTCATGATAGGAAACGGAATGGCAGGAGTAAGGACAATCGAAGAATTGCTTAAACTTCAGCCAGATCGATATGAAATCACTATTTTTGGGAATGAGCCACATCCTAACTACAATAGAATTATGTTGTCCACTGTCCTGCAGGGAGATAAGTCAATCGAAGACATCATCATGAATGATTGGGAATGGTACAAGAGTAATGGATTTAAGCTTTACTCAGGTGAAGCAGTTGTAGAGATTGACAAGCAAAACAAACAAGTCATTTCAGATCATGGGCGTAAGGTAGATTATGATGAACTGATTATCGCGACAGGATCGAGCTCATTTATCCTCCCGGTGCCTGGCTCTGATAAAAAGGGAGTAGTCGGGTTTCGTGATATCCATGATTGTGAAATGATGATCAAAGATTCCAGGCAGTATAAAAAGGCAGCTGTAATCGGAGGTGGCCTCTTAGGTCTGGAAGCAGCAAGAGGATTGCTGAATTTGGGCATGGAAGTCGATGTTGTCCATTTAATGTCGCACCTGATGGAAAGGCAGCTTGATGAAACAGCTTCTGACATGCTGAGAAAAGAGCTGGAAGCCCAGGGCATGAATTTCTTGCTTGAAAAGCAGACTGCGGAGATTTTAGGAGATGAAAGAGTAACCGGACTTCGCTTCTCTGATGGTACCGAAATCCAGGCAGACCTTGTTGTCATGGCTGTTGGCATCCGCCCGAATATACAGCTTGCCAAAGATAGCGGCATTTTTGTCAACAGAGGGATTGTCGTCAATGATTACATGGAGACGGATGTCCAGAATATTTATGCCGTTGGCGAATGTGCTGAACATAGAGAAATCGTCTATGGCCTTGTCGCACCGTTGTATGAACAGGGAAAAGTTCTTGCAGCGAACCTGGCCGGTATCTCTACGAATCCTTATGAAGGAACGATTTGCGGCACCCAGCTGAAGGTATCTGGCTGTGACTTGTTCTCGGCAGGTGAAATCGGCGATGACGAAGGAACGAAGTCAATCAAGGTCCACAACGAGTTTGACGGAATCTACAAAAAAATAGTCATTCGTGACAACCGGATTGCCGGGATTGTGCTTTATGGTGATACCAAGGATAGTAACCGTCTGTTCAGGATGCTGACGAAAAGAGAAGATATCAGCGGCATGACCAGCGTATCGATTTTAGAAGCAAGCGGATGCTGCGGCGGCGGTGGGGAAGCAGGCGATGCAGCGGCGATGGCCGATGACGAGCTTGTCTGCGGTTGCAATGGTGTCACCAAAGGTACGATCGTCGAAGCAATCCGTACAAATGAACTTACTACTGTTGATGAAGTGGGTGGCTGCACAAACGCAGGCCGTTCATGCGGAAGATGTAAATCACTCATATCCGACATCCTCGCATATACGCTTGGCGACCAGTATGATACTTCGGCGAAAAAAGCAGGGATCTGCGGCTGCACGACACTAAGCAAAGATGAAATTGTCGCCGAAATCAGAGGAAAAGGCTTGACCAATGTCAGGGAAGTCATGAACGTGCTTGGCTGGTCCCAGGATGAAGGATGTTCAAAATGCCGTCCGGCAATCAACTATTATCTTGGAATGGTCAATTATGACGGCTATAAGGATGAACGTGATTCAAGGCTGGTCAACGAGAAGATGCATGCCAACATCCAGAAAGATGGAACGTATTCTGTTGTACCAAGAATGTATGGTGGCGTGACGACTGCTGCGGATTTGAAGAAAATTGCAGAAGTTGCCGAAAAGTATGAAGTTCCACTCGTTAAACTGACGGGCGGTCAGAGAATTGGCTTATTCGGAGTCAACAAAGAGGACCTTCCGGCAATGTGGGAAGACCTGGGGATGCCTTCTGGATATGCGTACGGGAAGACACTGCGTACTGTAAAAACCTGCGTTGGTGAAAAGTTCTGCCGTTTTGGCACACAGGATTCAATGGGACTTGGAATCGAGCTCGAGAAAAAGTTTGAACGCCTCGATACACCGCATAAGGTCAAAATGGGAGTTTCCGCTTGCCCAAGGAACTGTGCGGAGTCCGGAATCAAGGATATCGGCTTTGTGGGAGTCGATGGCGGCTGGGAAATCTATATCGGCGGGAATGGCGGAACTGACCTGCGTGCTGCCGACCTGCTTGATACCGTTAAAACAAAAGAAGAGGCAATGGAAATAACAGGAGCATACCTCCAATACTACCGTGAAACAGCTGCATATCTTGAAAGGACTGCACCTTGGCTTGAAAGGATGGGACTTGATTATGTCAAAGAAGTCCTCGCCGATGAGAATATGAGAAAGCAGTTGAACGAAAGACTGGATAAGACCTTGGAACGGTATAACGAGCCATGGCAGGAAGCAATCTCTGATAACGAAATTAAAGAAAAATACTATCAAGTCCGCAGCGTAACAGTCGAATAGGGAGGATGGATGAAGATGCAAATGACAAAAGTGAGAATCAAAGTGGCTGATTATGATTCCCTGCCTGCTGGGGCAGGGCAGGCAGTTACAGTAGATGGCGAGAACATCGTCTTATTCCGGATATCCAATGGAGATGTCAAAGCGGTTGAAAATCGCAGTCCCCACAGAAAAGGCGGGACCCTTACCGATGCGCTTGTAAGCGGGAAGTTTATCTACTGTCCAGTCTACGACCTGAAGATATCACTGGAAGACGGGAAAGTACAGGCACCAGATACAGGCGAAGTAAAAACGTATCATGTTGAAGTAATCGAAAATGAAGTGTATATAACAATATGACTTAAGAGGGGGAACCTCCCTCAATGAAAGGCGGAAGCGCCTTGGTCAGACCCGACAAGCGCTGGAGGGCCGACCGGTGAAGTCGTTCTTTGACTTCATTGGGCGGACTGAAGCGACTCGAGGGGCTAGGCGCTGGAGCTGGACACTAATTCAATTGTGAAAAGATTATACTTTATACAGCATTGAAAGGGCGGGAACACAATGGAAAAAGGAAGAGCATTTTTAGTCGGAGCCGGGCCTGGAGACGTACAGCTGATAACAGTTAAGGGGATGGAAGCTATTAAAAAGGCGCAGGTCATTCTATATGACAGGCTTGCCAATCCTAAACTGCTGGATTATGCTCCTTCAGACTGCGAGCTGATCTACTGCGGCAAGCTGCCGGACCGGCACGTCCTTCGCCAGGAAATGATCAATGACCTTCTGGTTGAAAAAGTGCTTGAGGGCAAAATCGTGGTCCGCCTCAAGGGCGGCGATCCTGGCGTGTTTGGACGGGTTGGCGAAGAAGCAGCGGCCCTGGTTGAAAATGGCCTTTCTTTTGAAATAGTTCCTGGGATTACCTCCGGGATTTCTGCCCCGCTATATGCAGGAATTCCTGTCACTCACCGCGAATTTGGCGAATCCTTCGCGGTGGTGACTGCCCATGATAAATCTGAAAATGGACAGCCAAAACTGGATTGGAAAGGGTTTGCCACCGGCATTGACACAATTGCCTTTTACATGGGGATTTCAAATCTTCCTTATATCAGTGAAAATTTAATCAAACATGGAAAACCGGCGGACACACCGGTGATCCTCATCCAATGGGGAACCTTCTCCAGGCAGCAGACTTTGGAAGGAACTCTGTCCAATATTGCCGCAAAGGCGAAGGAAGTGAATTTTACCAATCCTGCCATCACCCTTGTAGGCGATATCGTTTCACTTCGGGAAAAGTTGAATTGGTTTGAAAAAAAGCCGTTGTTTGGCAAACAAATTTTACTGGCCCGAACGGGTACTGATGAAAGTGAACTAGCCAGAGAGTTGATGGAGCAGGGAGCGGACGTGATTGAATTCCCAAAATGGAAAAAGGTTTCCGTGCCTGTAGACCAGGCGCTGGTTAATAGAATTTCAGAATATGAACAGATTCTTTTTACCTCTCCTGAAGGTGTCAGGGAATTCTTTGAGATCATATTTACTGAAGGGACCGACATCAGAAAGGTGAAAGCAGATTTTTACGGCTGTTCTTCAAGGTCGGTAAAAGCATTAAATGAAAAGGGATTTGCTGCAGAATTGGAAGGGAAAATGCCGCTGACTGGGAAGCTGTTAATTGTAGGTGACAGTGATTTTTCACAGGATTATCCACATGCTGAAATGTTCATTACTTCCAGAAAGGTCATCGATGAACAATTCACACCGATTTTTAAAAGGGTTCTTGAGGAAGCTTCTGTTAATACAATTGTTTTGCCAAGCAGCAGCTCTGTAAAGACAATTATTGGAGAAGGAATCCTTAAGGAAATCATTCCGCAGCAGCTCCTGAAAACATTCAAGGTTGTTTGTATGGGAGTTAGGACAGCGGAAACTGCAGTGGAATACGGTATATGTCCGAATGAGATTTTAGAAGCACCCGATAAAACCGCTGTGATCGATTGTTTGGCCAGAAAAGAATCTGAATTGACATTCGTATAAAAAATTTGTTTTTAAAGGAGAGAAAGAGATGGAAGCGACTGTCTTCATCAGCCATGGAAGCAGAAGTGAGCAAGGAAACAAGGTGTTTGTATCATTCATCGAGAAGGTGATTTCAACAGGGAAGAGTACAAATGCTTCCTATGGGTTTCTTGAAAATGCCCGGCCAACCATCTTTGAAGCGGTTGAAGCATGCATTTTAAAGGGAGCGTCATCAGTAACCGTCGTTCCAGTATTGCTGCTTCCGGGTATCCATGCGAATGTAGATATACCAGAGGAGCTGGAAAGGGTCGGACAGAAGTACCCGGAAATAGAGATATTATATGGCCAGCCGATTGGTGTGAATGAAACGATACTGGAAATCGTCCTGGACCGTCTGAAGGAAAAAGGCTTTTCAGGTATGAATTCAGAGACCATCCTGCTCGTCGGGCATGGCAGCAGAGATCCCCTGGCAGCGGAGGAATTTGAGAAGCTGGCAGTGCGGGTTCGGGAGAATGTTCAATCCAAAGTTGATACGGCCTATATCACAACACAGCCATTCTATGGAGAAAAGCTCTTGGAAAGCGACTCGTCCTCAAAGGTCTACATTTTGCCATTTCTCCTGTATACGGGCGGTTTTACTGCTAAAATGGAGGAAATTGTTAAAGATATAATGATTCAATACCCGGAGAAAGAGATTGTCCTGTGCGAACCAGTCAGCTTCGATGACCGTCTTGGCGAGCTGCTTCTGCAAAGAGTTGATGAAGCAAGAGCAAGGTGAATTTGAAATCATGGTCTTCACTAATAAAATTGTGAATATCGCCAATAAAGTTGTGAACTCCGCCAATAAATTATTATTTTCGCCAATAAAACTGTGAACTCCGCCAATAAAATATAATTCGCAGTCAACATCGCCAATAAATGGAGAGTGGAAGCATGTTATACCCTATAAATGTACGGATACGGGATCGGAATGTCGTAGTGATTGGCGGGGGCAAAGTCGCTCAACGTAAAGTCTATGGCTTGCTGGATGCTGGAGCGAAAGTGAAGGTAGTGAGTCCGGAATTAACAAGCGAATTGCTGCGGCTATCCGAAACAGGCGAGATTTCCTGGCGGCCTGAGCCTTATGCAAAGGAATACCTTGAAGGAGCTTTGCTCATCGTTGCCGCCACTAATGACCGAGAGACGAATCTGGCAGTTAAAAGGGATGCAGCACCATATCAATTGGTTAATCTTGCAGATCATCCAGAGGAATCGGACTTCCAGGTCCCATCTGTCATGAAAAGAGGCAAATTGACCATTGCGGTCTCTACATCGGGAGCAAGTCCAGTACTGGCAAAAAAGATTTGCACCCAGCTGGAACAGACATTTGACGAACAATATGAGAGCTACTTGGAGTTCCTGGCTTCCAGCCGAAAAGAAATTAAAGCGGCTGTCAAAGATGAAACAGTAAGAAGGAAGCTCCTGAGAACAATAGCAGACGAGAGTTTCGTAAAGGAGGCTAATCGAGAAGAAAGGTTTGCCAGGCTGCTTGAAGAAGCGATAAGTGAGGAGGGGAGGTAAAGCGCAAATGCGCACAATTACTTCCCCCTTTTTTGTGTATATGTCCAGCATCAGAATAAGGTTGCTGGTTGACGATTACGTAAACCATGGGTATTTTTTTTGCTTTTTTTTACACATTTATGTTCAGTTTTAACAACGAACGAAATGCTGCTTAGATGAAGGGATATATTGGAAATGTTATAATAGACTGGATGATTTTCAGGATAGGAGTCTTTTTTATGAATAAATTTGTTGTGTTCCTGAAAGGGAAACGAAATGGCAAACTGGATTCCAGCTTGCTGGCAAGGCATATTGAACATCTTAGGCAGTTGAATCGGGCGGGACAGATGGTAATTGCAGGTCCTCTTAAAAATAACGAGCAAGCCATGATCATCCTCAACTGCGATGGTATCGATGAAGCAATCAGATTAGTGGAAAAAGATCCATTCATCAAAGAAAAATATTACCATACATATGACATCAACGAATTGATCGTCGCCAATGAGGAAAATAACTGGCTTTTGGACAACACGCAAACGAAGGGGAATCTGGTTCACTAATAGAAAAAAAGACTTCCAGCTAAGCTGGAAGTCTCTCTCTTGTAGTACGATTATTTAGTTTCAACCTCAACGATGACTTCCTCAGTCACAGTTTCAGCCTTCTCATCAGTTGACTTTTCAAAAACAGCAAGTACAGCAGAAATAATAGCAGCAAACTTCTTAGCGACTTCACTTGCATATAAGCTAGCTTTAGACGCAGCTTTATTGTCAGCAGAAGGGTTTACTGTTTCTTCTTCAACAGCAGTATCATCAGCAGCAACTTCCTCAGTCACTTCTTCAGTAGCAGTTTCGTCAGCAACAACTTCCTCAGTCACCTCTTCAGAAGCAGTTTCGTCAGCAACAACATCTTCAGTCACTTCTTCAGTAGCAGTTTCATCAGCAACAACATCTTCAGTCACTTCTTCAGTAGCAGTTTCATCAGCAACAACTTCCTCAGTCACTTCTTCAGTAGCAGTTTCGTCAGTTACAACTTCCTCAGTTACTTCTTCAGCAGTAGTTTCGTTAGCAGAAACTTCTTCAGTTACTTCAACAGACAAAGCAACAGCTGAGTTTTCGTTAGCTTTCTCTTTTGCAACATCGCTAGCGTTGAAAGCCTTAGAGTTCATTTTGTTGGCAATAGAAGGAGATACTTTTGCTTCTTCTTCAGTGACTTCTTCTTCAGTAGCTTCTTCTTCAGTAGCTTCTTCTTCAGTGACTTCTTCTTCAGTAGCTTCTTCTTCAGTAGCTTCTTCTTCAGTAGCTTCTTCTTCAGTAGCTTCCTCTTCAGAAACTTCTTCTTCAGTAACCTCTTCTTCAGTCACTTCTTCTTCAGTTACAACTTCCTCAGTCACTTCTTCTTCAGTAGCTTCTTCTTCAGTTACATCATCTTCAGCAACTTCAACAGACAAAGCAACAGCAGAATTTTCATTAGCATTCACTTTAGCCGTTTCACTTGCGTTGAAAGCTTTAGAATTCATTTTGTTGGCAACAGAAGGAGATACTTTTTCTTCTTCTTCAGTCACAACTTCCTCAGTAACGTCTTCTTCAGTCACATCTTCCTCAGTAACGTCTTCTTCAGTCACATCTTCCTCAGTAACGTCTTCTTCAGTCACTTCTTCTTCAGTCACATCTTCCTCAGTAACTTCCTCTTCAGTAGCTTCAACAGACAAAGCAACAGCAGAATTTTCATTAGCATTCACTTTAGCCGTTTCACTTGCGTTGAAAGCTTTTGAATTAGCTTTGTTAACAGCAGAAGTGTTCACTGTTTCTTCAGTGTCGTCCTCTTCTGTATCTTCTTCTTCATCTTCTTCTTCAGTTTTGACTGTTGCATCTGTATCAAGATCGATGTCTTCAGAATCAGAGTCATTTTCTTCTTCTTCTTCAGTTTTGACTGTTGCATCTGCATCAAGGTCGATGTTTTCAGAATCCTCATCAGATTCTTCTTCTTCTTCATCTTCCTTTTTCATTTCAGTGTCAGCGTCAAGCTCAGCTGCTTCTTCTTCTTCTTGTTTTGTTGCTGTATTTTCTTCAAGCTCAACAGTTTCTTCTGATTCAGTATCTTTCTCAGTGTCATCAGTTACAACTGGCTCTGCTTCAACAACCTCTTCAATACCCTCTTCAACAACTGGCTCCTGAGTAACAACTTCTTCAGTTGGAACTTCCTCAGCAGGTGCTTGCTGAACAGTTGAGTGAACGGCTGCGTTTGGTGCTGCGTGCTTTTTAGCCGTTTCACTTGCATGAGTGCTAGCCTGTGATTTTGCTGCTTTTTCCTTAGCTTCTGCTTTTGGTGCTTTTACTTGAGGCTTGGCAGCGGGCTTTGCTGGAACAGCCGGTTTTGCTTTTACGTCAGCTTTTTTAGCAGTTTGAGCCTTTGCTGGTTTCACTGCGTGAGATTGTTCAACCTTAACTTTTTCAGGTCCTGCAGCTTGAGTGAATTGTCCTCCAGTCAGTACCCCGATTGACAATACTCCAGCTAACATAAAAGACTTCACAACTTTTGTTCCATTAATATAGTTATTCATTAATAATTCGCTCCCTTTTTAATTAACGTTATCCGTGGCTATTGCGTCGGTATACGGTAAAAAAGCAGGAGCTTTGAGCGGTGGCGGTGATGGCGGGGCATTGACCCACTGGCTTTGAAAAACAGCAACTCGCGATGTATAAGGCTGTAGGAGATTTAAATTAAATGATGCTTCCCAAACAAACCATTTATCGTTCATGAAGGTGCTCGTGTTTCCATAACTTGTCCTGTCACTTGACGGCCCCCCTGAAGCCTTCGTGCGTGAAGGAGGATTAGGCATGTTGTCACCTTTAGGATACCTCTCGTTTTTGGATGAATCCTTTTCATCATTTTTTACTGGAGGTGTTTTTTTGCTTGCCGTCTTTGCTGTAACAAATGACGGTGTCACTGCTGACTCCATGGATGGCTCAACCTTTTCCTTTAACCCAGGTGATCTACGCTTTGTTTCTTTTACGTAATTACCCTTATTATGTATGGATTTTAAAGCATCTTTATTGCTAGATTTATCGCTGTGCTTTGTTTTATGTTTTGCCTGTTTTGACTTCTCGTTGATCAATGCCTTAGCCTTTTGCGGCAGGCCCGTTTTCTCATTTTTCTTGAGTGATGGAGCCTTACCATTTGATTTCACTGCATCAGCAGGCTTCTCTTTGGGTTTTGCCTGAGCTGGTTTTTGAACGACAGGCTTCTGCACCGGATGGTTTTTGACAGCAGGTTCTGCTGGAGTTTTTTCAGAAGTCTTTGCATTCTCAGCCTTATCTGGCAGAGTAACTTGTTCAGCCGCGACAGGCTTTTGAGGATTTCCGGCATTTGACCCTTTTTCAGCAAAAGCGATGTCAGGTACCAACATAGCTGCACCAGCAATAAAGCCAGTAATGATCAGTTGTCGGAAGTGCATTCTTTCACCTCCTTTCAAAGCGGTATTCTATCTTCCGAAATAGCATTCTGGTTTTTAAACCTCTTTTTGTCGGTTTTTGAAGAACTTTATAACAAACCGTTCTTTTAACCTACCAGGCTATTTAAAAAGATGTGTAAAGACCCGCTACGATTTACCTTTCTTTTTGGTACTTATTAATTGGTGTGGAAAATTAATGGAATTATTCTTACTTGCCCTTTTATAAAAAAGGAGTAGAATGTTAGTTATGCTTTAACCGTTTAAATGAAAGAAGGAAACAACATGAAAAATCTTCGAATCTATTTAATCCTTACAGGCGTCATGTTTTTGTGGGGAATGAATGTAACGGCTCTAAAAATTATAGTAGGGAATTTCCCGCCAATCACCATCACCTCGCTCCGCGTCTTCACGGCTGGAGTCTCGGTGTTTATCATTCTATTTTTCTTGAAAAAAGTACGGCTGCCATCCAGGCAGGAGTGGAAATATATATTAGGCGGGGCAATCCTGAATGTCACTGGCCACCATTTATTCCTTGGCATTGGTTTAAAAGTGACATCCGCTGTTAACGGTGGACTGATCCTCGGTATGGGACCATTGCTGACTGCTTTGATGGCGATTTTATTCCTGGGGAAACGGCTGACATTCATACGGACACTCGGTTTTATCTTCGGAGGGATTGGCGTCTCATTGACTGTGATGGCAGGTAGTGCTGGAGTTTCAGGCATGTCGATTGGCGACTTTTATGTATTTCTTTCCATTCTTTCACAGGCGATCAGCTTCATCATCATCTCCAAAGCAGCGAAAACTCTCGATCCACGTCTGTTAACGGGATATATGCTGATCTTCGGTTCAATCCTGATGTTTTTCATCGGACTGTGGAAGGAGCCAAGTGGATTAACAAGCTTAGGAAGTGCTTCGATTGGGGTATGGAGCGTGTTTTTCGCATCAGCGATTTTCGCCACGGCAGTAGGGCATATGCTCTACAATTACGCAATCGGCAAGGCCGGACCGGCGGAAGCATCCATATTCCTGAACCTGAATACATTCCTTTCAATCTTGTTCGCAGCCATCTTCCTCGGGGAGAATATTACATCCTCACACCTTTTGGGACTGATTTTCATTGTTTCCGGTGTCATCTTCGGTTCAGGAGCGCTCGAGGAGCTGGTTCTAAGAAACAAGATGAAACGGAACGCAGCTTAATATTGAATTTTGATGCAGGGCTTATGCTCTGCATTTTTTATGGCTAAAAAAACCCAACTAGTATTAAAATGATTTTAAGGTCCAACGGGAATAAATGAGCTTCAACAGGGATTAAATTCGAACCAAAGGGGATTAAATTTGATTCAACTGGGATTAAAACCAATCCAACGGAGATAAAGCGTTCATTGTAGTGAAAAATTTCCACAAGAAACAGGCTGGCTGGACGGAACTCTCCAAGTGTCCATTTATCCATGAAAGTGTCCTGATACTGGACAACTTCTCTCTTATATACTCTTGATTTTCATGCTAAACAGACCTGGCACGATTCTTGCTTTATATAAAACTAATAATTTTATAAAAGTGGAGGTCAAACAAAATGAAAATGAGTGAAGCAAGAGCGATTGTTACAGGCGGAGCGTCTGGGTTGGGGGAGGCGACTGTCAGGAGGATTGTAGGGCAAGGGGGGAAGGCTGCAATCCTTGATTTGTCAGTAGAACGCGGGAAGGCACTCGTAAAAGAGCTTGGGGAACAGACCGTTTTCATCAATACAGATGTAACTAGCGAGGAAGAGGTATCGAATGCGATCAACAAAGCGATTGAATCATTCGGATTAATTAACACGGTTGTTAACTGTGCTGGGATTGGCGTAGCGGGCAAGCTGTTATCACGAAAAGGTGTCCATTCCCTGGACATGTTTTCAAAAGTAATTTCCATCAACTTGATCGGAACCTTCAATGTCATCAGGCTTGCTTCAGAGCAGATGTCAAAAAACGAAGCGAATGAACTTGGTGAGCGGGGCGTCATCATTAATACAGCATCTGTTGCCGCCTTTGACGGCCAAATCGGGCAAGCTGCCTACAGTGCTTCAAAGGGCGGGGTTGTTGGAATGACGCTGCCAATTGCAAGGGAGCTTGCTGCTTATGGTATCCGTGTCATGACAGTTGCACCAGGACTTTTCCATACGCCGATGTTCGACTCGCTGCCTGAAGAAGCAAGGGACTCGCTTGGTAAAATGGTGCCGTTCCCGCAACGGCTCGGTTATCCCGAGGAATACGCCCAGCTAGCTGACAGCATCCTGACAAATCCAATGCTCAATGGCGAAACAATCCGACTGGATGGAGCCATCCGCATGCAGCCGAAATAAGTCTGAAGCAAGCCCTTTCGCCCAAGGATGAAAGGGCTTTTTTATGGTAAAATTTTCGCGTTGTTGAAATTCCAAAAAACGAATATGATATTTTTGCAATATAACAATTTAAGAGAGAGCAGGGACAACTAGAGTGACAACGAAATTTATTAGAATTTTTATGCTTATATTCCTGGCAGCTGCAGCTTCCTTCCCGCAGTTCGCATCTGCGATGGCGGAAGTGACTTCCTTCAGCCAGTCGACAGGAACGGTTGCATATCAAGGGAACGCTGCCCCTGGATACGTTACTTTTGAACTGAAAACAAGTGAACCAACACGTGGGTACATTTTAGCAGTGGGCAATGGTATCCAGACAAAAATCAACCTTTCTACCATGGATTATAAAACCACCCATAAAGTGGACTGGGTGCCATGGGATGATACGAAGAAAACTCCATTGCCAGCTGGGGAATACCAGCTAAAGGCTTATTTGACAGACCAAGGGTACAACCAGATGCAGGGTTATCCGCTTGGCAAACTGACAGTTGTGGCGGAGGCTAATCCGAAGCCATTGATTGACAAGGTTTCAATCAATCCTGATGTCTTCGCTCCAAAATACGGCGGAGCGTCAACAGTTCAGATTCCTTTCAATTTGAACCGTCCAGCAGAAGTCCAGTTAAGTATCTGGCAAAATGGTGCCGAAGTTTTTGCAGGCAGTAAAATGAAGCTATTGTCTGGCAGCCATACAGTTAGCTGGAATGGAACAGATAAAAGTGGAAGAATGGTTCAAGATGGAGCCTATGAGATTCACTTCAAGTATATTGAAACAGCATACAACTATCCTGCCACCACACAATCAGCCCAGAAAGCTGGAACGGTTACCATCAAGGATGGCGATTATAACATCCCGTTATGGAGACTAAAACAAGTAGTTACGAATGCTGTCTTCACTTCTGAAACAATCAGCCCAGATGGTGACGGTGTTAACGACACTGTTACAGGTCAATTTACATTAGCAGAGCCTGCAAAAGTTTCAGTTTACATTGCGAACGCCGCAGGCGCACATATGAAAAATGTTGTTACCGAGCAGTCATTCCAGGCGGGAACTCATACTTTTGCATGGGATGGAACTGACTTTATGGGAGGCAAAGCGGTTAACGGAAACTATTATATTAAAGTAATGGTGATTGAAGGAACGAGTGCAGGCTATATCTCTTTTACAGACTCAGTGCGGTTTGAAGGCGGCTATGAGTTTAAAGCACTCCAGCCTGAAAAACGTGTCAGGGTGATTGAAGAAACAGCAAAGCTTTCTGTGTATCCAATGGACCAGGGCTATACTGCTGTAAAAGGTGATACCTTCCCGCTAATGTCTGAAATAATCGAGAATGGAAAGTATCAGGTACTTGTAAAGGAAGGTGTGTTAGGAACAATAAATGTAAGCGATGTTGAGCTTGTTGTCGAAACAGTTTCACCGGCATTTCCAAACACTGCAGAATACACTGTAGTGAGTGGTGACACTCTTTGGAAAATTGCAGCTAAATTCAACACGACAATTTCTGAAATTGTTACTCTGAACAACCTTGATCCAAATAAATACTTGTATATCGGTCAAAAGCTAAAAGTACCGGCGACTGTTTCTCCTGAACCAGCAGCACAGCCTGTTATCCATACGGTTCAATCAGGTGATACTCTCTGGAAGATTGCTCAAAAGTATGGCACAACAATTGACGCCATCGTAAAGGCGAACAATCTTGACCTAGCTAAATACCTGTATATCGGCCAAAAGCTTACGATTCCATCTTCAACCTCAACAACTCCGGAACCGCCGGCTGTCCAGCCTGTCATCCACACAGTTGTGAGCGGTGACACGCTTTGGAAAATTAGTGTCAAATATGGCACGACAATTGATGCAATCGTAAAAGAGAATAATCTCGACCCGGCCAGGTACTTGTATATTGGTCAAAAGCTTACGATTCCACGCTAGTTCAGAGCCTGCTCCTCATTTGGGAGCAGGTTTTTTTACGTCCAAAGTGTACCTTTGTCTAACAGTGCTTTATAATTGAAGTTATAATATTCAGAAATCTCTCGTTTAGAGGAGGGAAATGATTGATTGAATTCAAGGATATTGTGACTCCTGTCGACTGCGAGGTCACGGATGAAACAACATTGCGAGACGCGCTTGAAATTTTTAAAAAGAAGAAGTGGAATCTGCTGCCGGTGACAGATGCCGAACAGAATTTACAGGGTGTTTTTACCCGGAGCGGACTTTATCAGATGGTTCTCGATGGCAGTCCGCTGGATGCACCAATCCAGACATACATAAAAAAGCAAGCAAGATCAATCCGGATTGATACCCCTTACCGGGAAATCGAGCAAATTGTAAAAACGAGCAAGGTTGGTACAGGAGTGGTGCTGGATGAGCAAAACAAGGTCATCGGTTTACTGACCAAGACAGACATGGTGGGCGCTCTCTTGAAATCTGCGAATACACTCAAGGACCAGCTGGAAACAATCCTGCAGCACTCCAATATCGGGGTCCTCATGACTGACGGCGGGATGCAGGTAGTTTATGCAAATGAAACTTTTGCCAAAATCAGTGGCCGGTCTATTGATTCAATAATGTCCAGGGCGCTTGACGAGATTTTTCCAGGCTTGCTGAACGAAGGTAATAAGCCTCATCATTATGAAAAATTCAAATCGATTCTTCATATCTCTTCCTATGAAACTGTAAATCATGAAGAAGGAAAAATTCTGTTGTTCCAGGATATTTCCGAATTTGAAAAAATGGCAGAAGAACTGGAGACAGTCAAAAAACTGAAGCTGACAATCGAGACGACGCTCGAGAATGCGTATGATGGAATCCTGATGACCGACGACAAGAATATGATCACAATGGTCAGCCCTCCGCTGCTCGAACTGTTCAACCTGGAAAAAACAGAAGTTTTGTATAAACCAGTTGATCAAGTACTTCCCCAACTGAAGCTTGGCAATGTATTTAGTTCGGAAATGGCGGAAGTCAGCGATTTTCACGAAATGAACGGAATAAGGTATATTGTCCATCGAATTCCAATCAAGAAGGATGGCAAGGTCATCGGAGCGATTGGCAAAGTGATGTTCCGCCAGTTGAATGAGGTTAGCGAGTTGTTCAAGAGACTTCAAAAAGCGGAGAACAAGGCAAGCTTTTATCATCAGCAGCTGCAGAAATCAGAGTCCGCAAGATTTACGTGGGATCATATATTCAGCAAAGATTCTTATATGGAAAAATTAAAGAAAAGTGCCGCCAAAGCAGCGAAAGGAAGATCCACAGTTCTGGTCAGGGGAGAAAGCGGGACAGGGAAGGAATTGTTCGCGCATGCCATCCATAACAGCAGTGCCAGGAGCGATGGCAAGTTTGTTGTCGTCAATTGTGCCGCTATCCCTGAGGACCTGCTCGAATCAGAGTTTTTCGGATATGAAGAAGGTGCCTTTACAGGAGCAAAGCAGCGCGGCAAAATCGGCAAGTTTGACCTGGCGAATGGCGGGACGCTTTTCCTCGATGAAATCGGCGATATGTCACTCTCCCTCCAGGCAAAACTACTGAGAGTCCTGCAGGAGCGAGAGTTTTACAGGGTTGGCGGAAATGTCCGGGTGAAGGTCGATGTCCGTATTATCGCAGCGACGAACCGCAATCTGGAAGAGATGGTAAAGCAGGGAGAGTTCAGGGAGGACCTATACTATCGCCTGAATGTTATATCGCTGAACATCCCGCCGCTAAGGGAACGCGTGCAGGATGTCGAGTATTTGATCACTGGTTTAATGAAAGAATTGAACTCGATGCTGGGAACGAGCATCACGGGTATCTCATCACAGGCAATGACCGCACTCCTACGCTACGGGTGGCCAGGCAATGTACGAGAACTGAGGAATGTGCTTGAGCGGGCGATGACCTTTGCCGAGCATGGAAAAATTCAAGCTGAGGACCTGCCAGATTATCTAATCTCGCAACTATCCAGGCCGGTTACCGAACAAATCAGTCTTGCCGAGGGTGCCGAGCTAGGAGCCATCAAAAAAGCCCTTTCCCTGACGAACGGAAACAAGGCTAAGGCAGCAAGACTGCTGGGTATCAGCCGATCAGGCCTTTATGAAAAAATAAAGAAATATCAGCTGAGCGTTTAGGTTCGAACTGGAAAAAACACGTGGTTTTTTCCAGTTCGCCAATAAATCCTGAAAATCGCCAATAAAATCAAATTATCGCCAATAAACTTGTGAACTCCGCCAATAAAAAAATTAATGTTGCGGATAGCACTCTACAAGATTAGAATATCGTCTATAAAATCAGAATATCGTCAATAAAATCAGAACATCGATCAATAAATTTACTGACTCCACAAAATAAAACTAAATATGAGCCAATTTCTTCTCAACAGGTTGTTTGTCCGGAACTGAAACGAATAGTCATCAAAGTGTCCAAACAAGGTGTCCAATTTCCGTACACTTCGATAAACACTATCAATGATTCGTACTTGGTTTTACTGCATTTATATTTTTTGGAAAATTGGCATATTTATTGCATATAAAAAGATGAATGCGTTTTCAAATTTAACCGAGGGGGAAGTTGTGAATGGATATCGGGTCATATTTAGCGCAAAATGCAAGGAAAACACCAGAGAAGCTTGCAATCGAATGTGAAGGCAGGAGCTATACGTACAAGCAGTTTAATGAGGAAGTGAACAAACTTGCTCATGGACTGCTCAGCCTGGGAATTAGCAAAGGCGAGAAAATTGCTTTGATGATGAAGAACTCTGATCAGTTTGTGTTTGCTTTTTTTGCAGGAGCTAAAATCGGTGCGGTGATTGTGCCAGTGAATTTCCGCCTGACAGCATCCGAGGTCCATTACATACTGGAACAGTCCGGCACTGTGTTGGTGATTTGCGATGATGAGTTCGAGGATATCATTACTTCAGCACGTGAAGGAACAAATGCAGCGCATGTCATCACGACTGGAACCCCTAAAGCAGTTGGACAACATTCATTGAATCATGTCCTTTCCGATAATGTCACTGATCCACAAATCGAAGTCAGCGATGTTGATGACTTAGAAATCTTGTATACCTCCGGGACGACTGGCAGGCCAAAGGGGGCCTTGTTTGACCATAAACGAGTGTTCAATGTCGGATTGACGATGATGATCAGTATGGGCATCAACCAGGAAGAAAGAATCCTCCATATCGCACCGCTGTTCCATTCGGCACAGCTAAATTTATTCCTGGTTTCGGGCGTCGTCCTTGGGGCAACCCATATCATCCATCGGGACTTTCATCCGGTTACAACGCTTCAAGCGATCCAACAACATAAAATCACCCACTTCTTTGGAGTTCCGGCGATGTACAACTTTATGCTGCAGGTGCCGAATGCTTCTGACTATGACCTTACTTCAATCAAAAGATGCGGCTATGGCGCTGCGCCAATGGCCCCAGAACTCGTCCGTAAGAGCATGGAGCTTTTCAAGACTGACCAATTTTACAATCTATGCGGCCTGACCGAAGCTGGTCCTGGCGGCATTCTGCTCGGTCCGGAAGGGCACAGGCACCAACTTGGAAAGGGAGGGAAAGCCGCGTTCCTGACAGAAGCGAGAGTGGTGGATGAAGAAGGTAAGGATGTTAAGCCTGGTGCAGTCGGAGAGTTCATCATCAAAGGCGAGTCCATTATGAAAGAATACTATAAGAAGCCAGAAGAAACGGCTAAAACAATCAAGGACGGCTGGCTGTATACCGGTGACCTGGCAACGGTCGATGAAAACGGATATATCACCCTGGTCGACCGGAAAAAAGACATGATCATTTCCGGCGGGGAAAATGTGTATTCAATTGAAGTAGAAGAGGTTCTTTATGAACACCCTGCCGTGCTGGAAGCAGCAATCATCGGTCTGCCAGATGAAGTATGGGGTGAAGCCGTCTGCGCAGTCATCGTGCCAAAGCAGGATGCAATAGTTGATGAGCAGGAGCTTAAGAGCTTTTGCCGCCAAAAACTTGCAGGATACAAGGTTCCGAGAAGAATATTTATCGAAGAGGCATTGCCAAGGAATGCTTCAGGTAAAATCCTGAAATATCAACTTCGCCAGAAACTGAATGAAGTGAAGCTTTAATAGTTTGAGAGAAAAGGGGAGATACAAAAATGAAACACCCTTATTTAACGGATGACCACGAAATTTTCCGAAGGTCACTTAGGAAGTTTTTAGAGAAGGAAGCATATCCTTTCTACGACCAGTGGGAGGAAGAGCGGATAATCCCGCGATCCTTCTGGGAGAAGATGGGGGAGCAGGGGTATCTTTGTCCGGATATTGATGAGGAATATGGCGGCAGCGAGGTCGACTGGGGATTTGCCGTTGTCATCAACGAAGAGCTCGAGCGGGTTGGATCAGGCCTGGTTGGCGTAGGATTGCATAATGACATTGTGGTTCCTTATATCACGGCATACGGGACAGATGAGCAGAAAAAACGCTGGCTGCCAAAATGTACGACAGGGGAAATCATTACTGCAATTGCGATGACAGAGCCTGGGACGGGTTCGGATCTGGCGAACATCCAGACAACCGCAATACTTGATGGCGACCACTATATTTTAAATGGGCAAAAAACATTCATCACAAATGGAATCCAATCTGATTTGATTGTCGTAGCCTGCAAAACCGATCCAAAAGCGAACCCGAAGCATAAAGGGGTCAGTCTGCTTGTCGTTGAGCGGGATACACCCGGATTTTCACGGGGAAGAAAGCTGAATAAGGTGGGGCTACACTGTCAGGATACGGCAGAGCTTATATTCGAGGATTGCCGTGTGCCAAAGGAGAACCTTCTGGGTGAGGAAGGGAAAGGCTTCCTATATCTTATGGAAAAGCTCCAACAGGAACGCCTGCTTGTTGCGATTGCCGCACAGACAGCGTCTGAGGTCATGCTGAAGCAGACAATCGAGTATGTGAAAAGCCGTGAAGCTTTTGGCAAGCCGGTCAGCAAGTTCCAGAATACGCAATTCAAGATTGTCGAGATGGCCACAGAAATTGAAATGGGCAGAGCTTTCCTTGACCAGCTGATTGCTGAGCATATCGAGGGCAAGGATGTTGTCACAAAAGTATCGATGGCAAAGTGGAAGCTGACAGACAGTGCGAAGAGAATCGCCGGGGAATGTATGCAGCTCCATGGAGGATATGGATATATGGAAGAATATGAGATTGCGAGAAGATTCCGTGATATCCCAGTTGCCAGCATTTATGCCGGAACAAACGAAATCATGAAAACCATCATTGCTAAAAACTTGGGATTGTAGACATAGATTTGAATTAACAGAAAGGATGATGAAGCATGCGTGAAGTTGTAATCGTCGAAGCTGTCAGGACTCCTGTTGGCAGAAGAAAAGGTTTATTGAAGGATATCAGGCCGGATGAGTTGGCTGCGGGGGTTTTGAAAGAGGTTGTGCAGCGCGCTGGTATCGATGCAGGACTTGTTGAAGATGTCATCCTCGGATGTGTAACACAATCAGGTGAACAAGCCGGGGATATTGCCAGGGTAGCGGCTTTGACAGCCGGCTTCCCGATTGAAGTACCGGGAACGACGATTGACCGTCAATGCGGGTCAAGCCAGCAGGCTGTCCATTTTGCTGCTCAGGCAATTCTGGCGGGGGACATGGATGTTGTCATTGCCGGCGGCGTTGAAAATATGACCCGTGTTCCAATGGGTTCTAATTACCAGGAAGCCAACCCTTTTAGCTCTAAATTAAGAGAACAACACGAGATGATCCATCAAGGACTATCTGCAGAACGGATCGCGGAGAAATACGGTTTTACCCGTCAGGAGCTTGATGAATTTTCTGCCGAAAGCCATCGCCGTGCTCTGAAGGCACAGGCCGAAGGTTATTTTAAAAAAGAAATCATGCCACTGGAGGTCACCCTTGAAAATGGCGAAACAACTTTGATGACCGAGGATTCAGGACCTCGTGAAGGGACGACGCCTGAGGTTCTGGCAGGATTGAAAACGGTCTTCAAAGAGGATGGTGTCATCCATGCCGGCAACGCGAGCCAGATCAGTGACGGTGCCGGAGTACTGCTTCTGATGAGTCGTGAAAAAGCCGAGGAGTTGGGCTTGAAACCGCGATTCAAGGTTCACACCAGGGTTGTCGTAGGTTCGGATCCGACTCTAATGCTGACAGGACCGATTCGGGCAACGGAAAAAGTCCTCAAAAAAGCCGGTCTGAAACTGGAGGATATTGATGTCTTCGAGGTGAACGAAGCATTCGCACCTGTGCCAATGGCATGGCTGAAGGAAACGGGGGCGGACCCTGCAAAACTAAATCCGAATGGCGGCGCAATCGCGCTTGGCCACCCTCTTGGAGCGAGCGGCGCCCGCCTGATGATTTCGATGATGAGTGAACTGGAGCGAACCGGCGGCCGCTATGGTCTTCAGACGATGTGCGAAGGGCACGGCATGGCAAATGCCACTATTATTGAACGTCTAGATTAAAAGATTCCTACCACTCATTGGCGCCCAAAAACAGCAGAAGTGAGAAAAAGAGGTCACCAATGAGGGCTATTGGCGCCCGAAAACAGCAGAAGTGAGAAAAAGAGGTCACCAATGAGGGCTATTGGCGCCCGAAAACAGCAGAAGTGAGAAAAAGAGGTCACCAATGAGGACCATTGGCGCCCCAAAAAAGAAAGAAACAGATAACCCATGGGACTACTATATACACACCTCAGTAAAGCATAAACTCGACATTTAATAGGAGGAATGCAAATGAGCACGACGATCGGCAAGATTTTTGACCTGACGGTAATGAAATTCCCGAACAAGGAAGCCCTCTATGATGTGCGCAAAAATGTCCGCTTTACCTATAGTGAATGGAATGATGAAGTGAACAGGCTTGCCAACGCGCTCCTTGCTGAAGGAGTGAAGAAAGGCGACCGGGTTTCTACGTTCACGTTCAATACCGAGGAATTGGGCACTGCGTTTTTCGCCTGTGCGAAGATCGGAGCGGTTTTCAATCCAATCAATTTCCGGCTGATGGCAGAGGAGGTTGCTTTTATTCTGAGCGATGCAGAGCCGAAGGTTGTTCTTTTTGAGAAGGCGGTGGAGCCAGTCATCTCGGCCATTGAAAAGCGTTTCCCGCATATCGCTTTCTGGTACATCGATGGAGATACGCCGGAATACGCGCAAAGCTACCATGAAAAAGCGGAAGCTGCAGAAACCCGGCCTGTTGAAATCGAGGTAGACGAAAACGACCTGTATGCAATCATGTACACAAGCGGGACAACCGGCAGACCAAAAGGTGTTATGCACAAGCACCGCAATATGGTTGAGCAGAGTCTGATCGTAGTTGGTTCAACCAAACTGGGGGCGAACGATGTTGGCCTCGTGACTGCGCCAATGTTCCACTGTGCCGAGCTCCATTGTGCGTTCCTTCCGAGAATCCATGTGGGCGGCAACAATGTCATCCTGCATCAATTTGCGCCAAAGAAAGTGCTTGAGCTGATTGACTCGGAAAAAATTACGAAGTTCTTTGCTGCTCCAACGATGTGGAATATGCTTTTGCAGGAGAATCTATCAGACTATAATATCGAAAGCCTGAAGCTGGGTCTGTACGGAGCTGCTCCTATGGCGCCTTCACTTGTCCGTGCCTGCCATGACAAGCTGGGTATCAAGCTAGTCCAGGCGTATGGAATGACGGAAATGGGTCCTGCTATCACCTTCCTGTCTGAGGATGACCAGCTGACAAAAGCGGGAGCTGCAGGCCAGGCTTGCCTTAATCATGAAATCAGGATTGTCACACCGAACGAGGATGGACCATCCAATCCGGACGATATCCTGCCTCCTGGCGAGAGCGGTGAGATCATCGTCCAGGGTCCCTGCATGATGTCAGGCTACTTCAATCGTGAAGAGGCATCTGAAAAAGCGATGTATAAAGGCTGGTACCATTCAGGGGATATTGGCTACCTGGATGAAGAGGGTTATTTATGGGTGAAAGACAGAGTGGATGACATGATCATCAGCGGCGGCGAAAACATCTATCCTCGTGAGGTAGAAGATGTTCTTCATGCACATGAAGGTGTCCTTGATGTCGCGATTGTCGGTCAGCCGGATGATCGTTGGGGCGAAAGTGTAACGGCTTTTGTCGTGAAAAAAGATCCACAGGTAACAGAAGAGGAATTGGATGAATGGTGCAAAAACAGCGACAGCCTGGCAAACTACAAACGCCCGCGTAAATACCTCTTTGTGGATGCACTCCCTAGGAATGCGAGCGGCAAGATCCAGAAATTCATGCTCAGAAAGCAAATGGAAGAATTGTTTTCAAAAGGGCAGACGACATAATGGAAAGGTTTTTGTATCATGTTAGACGGTATTAAAATAGTAGACTTCACCAATTACATTCCCGGTCCTTTTGCGACTCTGAGGCTGGCTGAACTCGGGGCCGAGGTTGTCAAAATCGAAGCGCCCGAGGGAGATCCGGCAAGGAACACAGGCGAAGGTTATGTATTCAATGCCCATAACCGAGGCAAGGAGAGTATTGTGATCAATCTGAAGCAGGCAGGAGGAAAGATGCTGGCTCTTGACTTACTGGCCAGGGCGGATGTGGTCGTTGAGAGCTTCCGGCCAGGAGTCATGGGTAAACTCGGTCTCGGTTATGAAGCGGTAAAAAAGGTCAATCCTGGAATCGTCTATTGCTCGATGACGGGATACGGCATGAAAGGTGAGATGAGCAGCCTGGGCAGCCATGACCTGAATTACATGAGCTTGAGTGGTGCATTGGCTCAGATGAAGGACAGCTCAGGGAGACCGGTTCATCCAACCCATACGTTTTCAGATTATATCGGTGGCATGGCGGCTAGTGAGCGAATCCTGGCCGCACTTGTAGCCCGGGGGAAAACAGGGGAAGGCAGCTATCACTGCATTTCCCTTGCTGACAGTATGGCATCATTGATGGCCAACCATGTCCTGATTGAAAAAGAAACAGGCTATCCTAATGGCGTTTCCGTTCTGAACGGTAACGTCATTGGATACGGGCTCTACGAAACGAAGGACGGCCGCTATGTCAGTCTTGGGGCACTGGAGCCAAAGTTTTGGCGCACCTTTTGCCAGGCTGTCGGCCGCGAGGATTGGCTGCCTGATCATTATTCACAACCTGAAAACTCAAACCCTGTTTACCTCGAGCTTGTTGATCTGTTTAAAAGCAAGCCGCTCTCACAGTGGGCCGAATTCGGCATGAAGGTCGACTGCTGTCTCACACCAGTACTTGAGGCGGGAGAACTGGCCCACTACCCATACTGGAGAGAGAAGAATTTTGTAATGCCAGAAGGCCAAATCAAAATGCACGGAGATTTGCCATCCTATGAGGGAGCAGCTCCGCCGAAAAAGGGGGAACAGACAGAAGAAATTTTAAAAGATTGGCTTAGTCTTAAAAGCAGCAAAAGCTAAATTGGAAGAGCCAATATCTAGAGTCAAAGAAATATAATTGATATTTACTTCGAGAATTGTCCAGCTCCAGCGCCTAGCCCCTCGAGTCGCTTCAGTCCGCCCAATGAAGTCAAAGAACGACTTCACTGGTCGGCCCTCCGTGGCACACGATGTGCTAGACCCGCCAGCCACAGGACGTGGCGTTATTAGGCGGGCAGCGCTTGTCGGGGCTGACCAAGGCGCTTGCGCTATTCTAATAAAAAGCGAAAGGGGAAATGTCGGTATGATGAATGTTCCATTGACAGTAGGGTCGCTATTGGAAAGAGCAGAAAAGTTTTTCCCGAAAAAGCAGGTGGTGT
>NZ_JAGGQL010000030.1 GCF_018613315.1 Bacillus sp. ISL-37
CTGTTCAATAAAGATTTGTGTTGGTATTTTTCCACTTTTGTAATCCATTACTGCTTTTAGCTTAAACTCAGGACTATAGGAGATAGACCTTTCAGAAGCACTCAAAACATTGGGATTCTTCTCAAGCTCTTTAATTTGGAATTCGTTATAAATATTCTTACTCATGATAATCCTCCGCCCATATTCATTAAATCTATTGAAACACAAAAAAACCCAGATAGGGGCACTTTTTTATCAGTGTCCGCTATCCGGGGTATAGTTCATAAATTCCGGGCCGGCGCTTTTATCATCATTTAAGTACCAGTCTCGTGACACTCTCAATCTGTGAAGTGTGCGGGAACATGTCCACTGGCTGGATATATTCAACTTTATATTGGGAGCCCAGTGTCATGATATCCTTTGCAAGCGTTGACGGGTTGCAGGATACATACACAAAGGTTTTCGGCTTGATTTTCAAAACGGTCTGCAGGAATGCGTCATCGCAGCCTGTTCGCGGCGGATCGACGACGATTACATCCGGACGCCATCCATCCTTCAGCCATTTCGGAAGCAGTTCCTCTGCTTTGCCCATATAGAACCTGGCATGATTAACTTCGTGTTTTAAGGCATTTTTCTTTGCATCCTCGATCGATTCCGGAATGACATCCATTCCTCGGACTTCGCCAGCCTTGTCAGCCATCCACAATCCGATTGTCCCAACACCGCAATACGCATCAACAAGCTTTTCCTTTCCTGTCAGCATGGCGGCTGATTTCGCTTCATTGTAGAGTTTTACAGTCTGTTCAGGATTCAGCTGGAAGAACGTCCGCGCCGATAATTCGAATTGCAGATCGCCAAGTGTTTCTTGGATAAAATCGCTGCCTTCAAGAGTCGCTGTATCATTTCCGAAGATGACGGATGTCTTTTCCCCGTTAATATTTTGCACAATTGAGTTGACCTCAGGAAGCCGTTTTTTGATTTCCTGAATGATGATATCCTTTTTCGGCAGCTCTTTCTTGGTCGTAATAAGGACTATTTGCAGCTCGCCAGTCTGGACCCCAGTCCTCGCCACGATCGTCCGAACGAGCCCTTTATGCTTTTTCTCATTGTAAATCGGAATCTTCAAATCCTGAAGAATGCCTTTTACCACTTCGGTAGCTTTCGTGGTTGCCGGATGCTGGACCGCGCACTGTTCGATATTGATCAAGTTGTGCGAATTCAAGCCATATAGCCCGGCAAGCACTTTCCCATTCTTCTCTCCAACCTGAAATTGGCTCTTATTCCGGTATCCCCATGGATTCTCCATTCCAATCGTCGGCCTGATTTCCAACTCGTCGATTTTGAGCTTTGTATGGCGCTCCAAAGCCTGGATGACAATGTCACGCTTTTCATTGAGCTGCTGGTCGTAACGCAAATGCTGGAGCTGGCAGCCACCGCACTGGTCGTATACCGGACACAATGGCTTGATTCGATGCTCTGATTGTTTACGGATTTTCTTGATTTTCGCTTCAGCAAACTTAGGGTGGACCTTTGTGGCCTCTGCAACGATTTCCTCACCAGGCAGCGCGCCCGGCACAAACACGACCTGCCGTTTAAAATAACCAACGCCCTCTCCATTGATGCCAAGTCGCTTGATTGTCAGCGGGAAGGTCTGCTTCAGCTCCAGTTTCGCTCCTTGCTGGTCTCTGTTCGATTGCTGGCTTTTTTTATAATGGTCTTTGCTTACTTGCTGTCCTGTTTTCCTATGCTGGCCTTTGTTCACTTTCTGTTCTTTGTTCAATGGCTGACCTTTTTTGAGTTGCTGGACTTTTTCCATTTGCTTCTCTTTGCCCACTTGCTGTCCTTTTTTGAGTTGCTGTTGTTTCGGCTGTTGCTGCTCTTTTTTCATAAAACTTCACTCCAATTATTCAATGCTTCTCCATAAATAGAGCGAAGCATAGCTTAAATAAGGATTCCATGGTTCTTTATATTTTTCCATCTGCGCTGGAGTCGGTTTTTCCTCCAGGTTAAAGTATTTCTTCAGCGCATTTTGGATGCCAATATCCCCCATCGGGAACAGATTCGGCCTTCCAAGTGCAAACATCAGAAAGTTTTCAACCGTCCATGGACCAACTCCGCGAATCTTGATCAGGTCCTGGGCCACTTCTGCATCAGGTTTCGATTTCATTTTTTCAAAATCAAGCTGTCCGGACGCTGCCAGTTCCGCGATTCCGACCACATACTCTGCCTTCCGTCCGCTGAATTGCAATTCACGCAGCTCTTCAACCGTAAGCTGCGCCACTTTTTCAGGTGACGGATAAAACCAGACTCCATCCAGCTCTTCACCGTATGTTTTTACAAATCGTTCTGTCAGTGTAAATGCAAACTTCAAATTCAGCTGCTGATGGATGATACTCTTGATTAAACTAGAAAAGGGATCAAATTCCAAGACAAGCGGAGTGCCATAATGTTCATTGAACAAGTTCTTTAACTCCGTCGTTTGGAAATGCTCATGAATATGGATCAATTCCACATTCCATTGAAAAATTTCAGTTAAACGCTGTAACGTCATTTCTTTATCGTGATCAGCACGGATAAGGAATTCGGGATTTTCCAGAGAACCTGTTCCGATGACCTCTGCGACGATTTTTTCATTATTAAAAGAAAGCGGAACCTTAACAAGCCGCTTTTCGATGTCAACTGAATGTAATGGATCGAGTGCAAGCCTGCTTAAAGCAAGATCAAAATCATAGGGCCCAGAAAAAGCCACCTTTTCTTCCCACATACACAAACCGCCCTTAAGTATTTTCCCCGTATTATAGCACTTTCGCTGGTTTTTTTCGAAAATAGTGAAGGTTTGGTCGTAGTTTTATAAAATCGGCCATAATTCAGGCGAAAAATCACACCTTTTTTCGCAGGTTTTATATTTATTGGCGATTTCCAAGTTTTATTGGCGATTATTCAGTTATATTGGCGGTTTTCACAAGTTTATTGGCGATAATCTGAACTTATTGGCGACTTGGAAAAAAACAAGCTTTTTTACCAATTTTAATAGTCCCGGCACATTAAGAATACCGGGACACTCCATCAATACAACATCGGATCCTTCATTCCGCTCTTGCTTAGCATCAAATCATCAAGGCTTTTAAATTTGTAGCCTTGTTCTTTCAAATCCCTGATTACTTTTCCCAGCGCGTCTGCGTTGTCCTTTGATACGGTGTGCAGCAGCAGGACTGCGCCCGGGTGGATTTGCGTGGTAATTTTATCATATGAATATTGCGCGCCTTTTTGTTGGTCCGTATTCCAGTCAACAAACGCGAGTGACCAGAATACATGCGTGTATCCGGCTTCCTTCGCAACTGCCATCGTTCTTTCACTGAAAATCCCGCGCGGCGGCCGCAAATACGTCATATGCTTTTTCCCAGTGATTCTTTCTGTTTCAGCTCTGACCATTTCCAGTTCCTTTTTGATTTTCTCATCACTAATTTTCGTCATGTCAGGGTGGTGCCAGGAATGATTGCCGATGATATGGCCTTCATTTGCCATCCGCGAGACAAGCTCCGGAGCGCTTTCGAGATAATGTCCTGTCACAAAAAAAGCCGCGGGAACTTTTTCTTCTTTTAAAATATCAAGGATTTTCTCGGTATAACCATTTTCGTAACCATTATCGAACGTTAAATAAATATCCTTCGAATTCTTGTCACCTTTATAAACTGCTCCATGGTCCTCGAGGATGACCTCAAACATCCTGCCCGCATCTGCCTGCCTACCGTTACGGCCTTTCTTGAATCCCCAATGCAATGGTGAGTTGGAGTTTTCCTCCGCACCAGTTGTCGCTGGCAAGGTAATCAAGAGCAGCAACGCCGACGTAAGCAATACTTTAACAATCGTCTTCATGATGTTCCTCCATTGATGTTTTTCCTTATTGTTTGTCAGCAGGTGAAAAAAATTCTTATAAATAGCAAAAGGAGACCGCCCTAACAGCGAGTCTCCTTTCGTTTATATTTACTTATATACTCGATCAGCGAATTGAGCCAGTTTTTCAAGGGATGATTTTTCAACATCTTCGTGCAGGCTGTTTCCATGCGAGTCCATCGTGACAACGGCTGTAAAGCCTTCTACATTCAAGTGCCACATGGCTTCAGGGATACCGAAATTCATAAGATCAACGCCCTCTACGGATTTGATGCAGTCAGCATAGTACTGAGCTGCGCCGCCAATTGCGTTCAGGTAAACACCGCCATGTTCTTTCAAAGCAGCGAGCGTCTTCGCTCCCATTCCGCCTTTTCCGATGACAGCGCGGATGCCGAACTTCTTCATGATATCGCCCTGGTAAGGCTCCTCGCGAATACTTGTTGTCGGTCCTGCTGCCTTCACATGCCAGTTGCCTTCCTCATCCTTGAGCATAACTGGACCGCAATGGTAGATGACCTGGCCATTGAGGTCAACTGGCGAATCATGGTCTGACAGATACTTATGGATTGCGTCTCGGCCGGTATACATCATTCCGTCGATTTTCACGACATCCCCCACCTTAAGCTGGCGGATTTGCTCTTCTGTAATTGGAGCAGTCAATGTAACAACATTTTGTTCTTCCAGTGCTTCAACTGCTGCAGCGATTTCCTGGGCTGCAGGCTGTGCGAAGTCGATTTTCTCGCCCTCCTGGTACATCCATTCCTGGATTTCTCCACTTTCGGGATTCACCACAACACCTAGACGGCGGTATGCCCAGCAGTTATAGGCAACAGATACGTAAAAACTAGCCGGAATACGATTCATGACACCAACTTTGCAGCCAAGAAGGGTGGTTTCGCCGCCAAAGCCCATCGTGCCGATTCCCAGCTTGTTGGCATTTTCCATTACATATTCTTCAAGGTCGCGAAGTTCCGCATGGGGATTGACATCGTCAACCGTACGGAACAACTGCTCTTTCGCAAGGTCGTAGCCGGAAGAACGATCGCCGCCAATACCAACACCGATGAATCCGGCGCTGCAGCCTTGTCCCTGCGCCTGGTAGACCGAGTGCATGATGCATTTACGGATTCCATCCAGGTCACGGCCAGCGCGTCCAAGTCCTTCTAGTTCCGCTGGAAGGCTGTACTGGATATTCTTATTTTCACAGCCGCCGCCCTTTAAAATCAGGCGTGCGTCGATATAATCTTTTTCCCATTGCTCGAACTTGATGACAGGAGTTCCGCCGCCAAGATTGTCTCCGCTGTTTTCCCCAGTCAATGAGTCAACAGAGTTCGGACGCAACTTCCCATCCTTCGTTGCCTGCGCAATAGCATTGTAAATCGCCTTTTTCATTTCAATCTGGTTGGCACCAACCGGAGTTTTGATTTTGAAGGTTGGAAGGCCCGTATCCTGGCAGATTGGTGATACATTGTCATCAGCCATTTTAATATTATTTTTGATCGTATCAAGGCTCATCGCCGAACGGGTTCCCGC
The DNA here is from genome assembly GCF_018613315.1 of Bacillus sp. ISL-37. Taxonomy (GTDB): domain Bacteria; phylum Bacillota; class Bacilli; order Bacillales; family Cytobacillaceae; genus Mesobacillus. The sequence continues at coordinate 5,407 of NZ_JAGGQL010000030.1, forward strand.
GTTCTCGCGCTCTGCCGCCCCTTTGATCGCCCTTCGTACATCCTTCGGCAGGTTCGTGGATGTTTCAACAATCAGCTGGTACATGCTTTCCTGAAACTTTTCGATATTCATCTGACTACCCCTCTCCCCTTGTCTTTCTAGCTCTTTATATGTGAAAATATTATAACAATTTCTCCGATATCATTATACTCCTATCATCTTTCGATTTAAAGATAGAAAGTGGAATCGTTTACAAAATAGAAAAGCGCAAGCGCCTTGGTCAGCCCCGACAAGCGCTGCCCGACTAGAACGCCACGTCCTGTGGCTGTCGGGTTTGCACATCCTGTGCCTCAGAGGGCCTGTCAGTGAAGTCGTTCTTTGACTTCATTGGCAGGACCGAAATCGAAAAGTATAGCCGACTGCCCAGAAACGCAGAAACTGGAGACTCCGACAAGGAAGCGCTTTTTGCTTCTGCCGGCGGAGTTGAAGTTTCGGAGTTTCTAGGAGGCGAAACTGGACAAGCGTCTCGAGCTGCTCAAAGCTAACGCTTCTCGCAAGATACTCCAGGAAGCCAATTCCGGGATGAAAACTGGCTAGGCGCTGGAGCTGGACAAAGAAAAGAGCAAGCGCCTTGGTCAGCCCCGACAAGCGCTGCCCGACTAGAACGCCACGTCCTGTGGCTGTCGGGTTTGCACTTCCTGTGCCTCAGAGGGCCTGTCAGTGAAGTCGTTCTTTGACTTCATTGGCAGGACCGAAATCGAAAAGTATAGCCGACTGCCCAGAAACGCAGAAACTGGAGACTCCGACAAGGAAGCGCTTTTTGCTTCTGCCGGCGGAGTTGAAGTTTCGGAGTTTCTAGGAGGCGAAACTGGACAAGCGTCTCGAGCTGCTCAAAGCTAATGCTTCTCGCAAGATACTCCAGGAAGCCAATTCCGGGATGAAAACTGGCTAGGCGCTGGAGCTGGACAAAGAAAAGCGCAAGCGCCTTGATCAGCCCTGACAAGTCTTTTTGAACACACAAAAAAAAGACCTCAACAAAAAGGTCCTTTTTACATATCGCGATTCTTGAATTCGCGGCATTTTGCGTCCATTTCTTCCACGATCTGGATCATGCGGTCAATATCCTCAAGGTCCGCTTCTACCGGATCAATTGCTTCAAGCAACTCAGCAAACATATCCAAACGCTGTTTCAAGAATACAACCTGCGTATTTTTATCATTTATCGGACTTCCCAAAATTCTCGCTCCCTTCACTACCTTTAACATCCTACCTAAAAATGGGGAATCTTGCAATATTACGGCAAATAGTTACCGAATAGTTTAAAGATAAGATGTAGCACATCTATTGGATAGTATTCCCCTTTCTCCATATGTTTGCCCATGCTTTTTTAGGAAAAAACATATATGAGGTGATAATATGCTCTTTAATTCCTGGGATGCGGTATGGCGAACACTGATTGTCGGTGTACTTGCTTATTCCGCTCTTGTTTTATTGCTGCGAGTTTCCGGTAAAAGAACGTTATCCAAAATGAATGCTTTCGACTTGATCGTAACAGTCGCGCTCGGTTCAACTTTAGCAACCATCCTCTTGAATAAAAATGTGGCTCTCGTTGAAGGAATCTCCGCCTTCTTCATCCTAATTGCCCTTCAGTATCTGGTAGCATGGCTGTCCATCCGTTCATATGGCTTCAAGAAGCTAATCAAATCAGATCCAAAATTGATTTTTTATCAAGGGAAATATTTAAAAGAAAATATAGTAAAAGAGCGTGTGCTGGAAGTTGAAATTCTCCAGGCAGCACGTTCAAGCGGCATCAATTCGATGGAACAGGTGGAAGCAGTCGTCCTCGAAACAGACGGCCGCATATCTGTCATAAAAAAATCAGATTCGAAAACCAACACCCTGGATAATGTTGACAAATAAAAGAAGCAGGCTGAATTATTAACAGCCTGCTTCTCTTTTGAATCTAGCTATTCATCAAGACCAGTAGCCTTCCCTTCCCGGCTCGAATCTGCCGCTCCATATATGAGGCCTTTTTCACGATCAACCTTGATTGCCTGGACATTGCCAAGCGGGAATGGTCCATCTGCGAACTCGAATCCCATCGATTCCAATTCCCCCTTCGCCTCCATGCTGATTCCAGATTCCCAGCCAATAAGCGGGCCTGTACTATTAAAAATCCTTGGTTCTTCAATAGCTTCTTTAAGGTCCATCTCAAAATCAAGAACATTGACGATTGTCTGGAATACCGAGCCAACTATCGTGGGACCACCTGGAGAGCCAAGTGTAAGCACAGGTTCATCGTTCTTGAATACAATCGTCGGCGTCTTGCAGCTCACTGGACGCTTGCCTGGCTGAATCTCATTCAAGCCGCCAGGGACAGCATCGAAATCAGTCATTTCGTTGTTCAATACAAAGCCATGGTCCTTTACCATGATCCCGGAACCGAATGGGTGTTCAACGGTAGACGTGCAGGCGACAATATTTCCCCATTTGTCCATGACGGTGAAATGGGTCGTTTCACTTCTTTCCTTTTCAGGCTCGAAAGGCTGTCGGACCACGTTGATTTCTTTTCCATCCATATAGACCCATGGGTTTCCGAAATCGACTGAATCATTTCTGCGTTCAAAATTAATCAGTTTCCGGCGGTCAGCAAGATATTCCTCACTGAGCAATCCTTTTAATGGAATTTCTCCAAACTCAGGATCGCCTGCAAAAGCGATTTTATCTGTAAAAGCAATCCTCATTGCTTCCGTAAATAAATAATATTTTTCCCATGATTTCGCGTCATACTTGCTGAGGTCAAAGCCCTCGAGCAGTTTTAAAATTTGCAGCATCGTTGTTCCGCCGGCACTTGGCATATTGGAGGAAGCTATTTTGTAGTCTCGGTACGTCCCCCAGACAGGTTCATCAATTGTGATCTCATAGTCTCTGAGATCAGACATTTCCATAATCCCGCCAAGCTCTTTTAGTGTAGAGATAATCGCTTCACCAATCTCACCTTCATAGAATGCCTCAATTCCATCACGCTGAAGGATACGGAATGTTTTCGCGAGGTGCTCCTTCTGATAGACATCCCCTTCCTTTAGGGACTTTCCTCCAGGCTGGAACAGTTCCTTCGCGTGCTCGCCGAGACGGTAATCAAAGGTGTTGAGGATTTCTTCCATCACCCAGTTGACCTCCACGCCTTTTTCAGCTGCCTGCGCAGCCGGTTCGATCAATTCAGCCAGCGGCTTTGTCCCGTATTCCTTCCTTGCGGCTTCCATTGCTTTAAGGATTCCTGGAACACCTACTCCTGTCGCATTTGTCGATCTCACTTTAAAAGGAACAACTTCTCCCTTTTCATCTAAAAAAAGTTCCGGATGTGCCGCTTTAGGTGCCCTTGTATGGCCATCAAAAATTTTCGTTGTTTTGCTTTCGGCATGATAAACCATAAAAAAGCCGCTGCCGCCGATGCCGGTCATCATCGGTTCCCCTACATTCAACCCGAATTGGATAGCGATGGCGGCATCAATCGCATTGCCGCCTTCACGGAGAATTTTCTCTCCGGCATTTGTGGCGATCGGGTGTGCCGAAGCCGCCATCGCAATTTTACCTGTTGCTGTTTCTCTATCATAATCACACCTGTTAGAGCGTGGTTTCATTTCCTTATCCATTGACAATGTCCTCCCTATCTATCTGCCTATATTATTAAATACCCCTTCAAGCAAGATAGAAAACAGACAAATATATGGGATTAGTGACAATAAAAAACCAGTCCTGGAAATCAGGACTGGCTTATCGTTTGAATTATCGGTTGTTGTCATTCTTCTGGTTTTCCGGCGAAACCGTGAAGGTGTTGGAAGTGTTTCCTAGACCTGTAGTATCAGACGGTTTGCTTTCCATGCCTGTTGCATATGCATCAGCAGCGCCGTTTGAACTTGAGTTTGAAGAACCTGATTCAGATGCAGAGTTTACCACTGGGTTGTCCATTGCAGTAGAACCTGCTTCCTTCACTTTTGATCCAACTTCCTTAAGTTCATCCTTCGCGTCCATCACTGTTTGCATAGCTTCGGAAGAATTGGACTTTGCCTCATTCACCTTGCTGAATACATCATCATTCAGGCGCTGGTAAAGGTTTTGCGCATCACTGATCGCTTCCTTTAAAATGCTGGATGCTTCCTTAAAGCTCCCCATCATTTGCTCCTTCACGTCAGAAGGATTGTTCCTAACTTCGCTGAACACATTCATCGACGTGTCTTTTGCATTGACAGCCTTGTTTTTCACCTTTGAGCGAGTGTTAGAATCAAGCAAAGTCAATGCACCACCGATAGCAGCACCAATGAGAACGCCCTTCATGAGCTTGCCGTTTGACGAACTTGAGTTATTTGAGCTTACTCCATAACTGTTAGAGTAGCCGCCCATTGAAGTATTGTTTGAATACGTATCACCTGATGTTGTGCTTCCGTATGTTGTTGTACCAGTTGTTGTATCGTATGAAGCATTCTCCGTTGAAGAAGTGTACATGTTGCTGTTCATATTGTATGAGTTTGAATTGTTACCCATTGAGTTCTGGTTGTTTGAAAGAATATTTTCAGACATAATATATTTCCTCCTTTAATTTTTGGTGTTTCATTTGGTTATGTCTATCTAATTCCCGGCATGGACAGGCGTTAAACAGGATATATATACCTTTTGTCAAGAGGAAAAAATTACCGAAATGAATTAAAAAGCCTTACTCCTTTTAAAAGGAATAAGGCTATCTTCTTCTATTTATCTTGGTCTTTCGCTGGAAACAAAACCGAAGCTTACATGGTCCTGAATTGGGATCCATGCTCCAATTCCCTGAGAGACAACATTTTTGACGACGATGATTTTCTTGCTCCCTTTTAGCATCAAGTAGACCTCTCCATATGTCACCTTGCCCTTTTCATTTATAGCTGGTGCGTAGGCGTAAAGGTAACCGAGGCGTTTGGGCTGGATATTATAGATATGATCTTTTTTCGTACCGGCGCCGACTATTGTTTCAAACGCAAGAGGCAATCCTGTTTTCTTTGCTGCTTTTAAAAGCATCATCTTTTGCACATCTTCAGCGTTCTTGATTTTTGCCGTCAAGCCGCCCTTAACAGATTTTTGCTGCTCCTGAACATAATGAATTTGATAAATAGAATTTCCACCGCGATTATCATAGTAGTTCGTATTGATTTTCTGGAATTCCCAGTTTGGGGAAGTTTCACTAGATACATAATTCAACGGCCATTCGCCAAGGTAAACAATCGCACGATAACCGATTGCAAAAGGTGTGCTGTTAATGGTCGTTTCATTCAGCATACGAATTAAATCCGGGTTCTCAATCTTCACTTTTGATGTTTTGATCAAGTCCTTCGTAAGCTCGCTTGGCTGAAGGAAAGGCAAATCCTCCGTTGGGTTAGGGTAAGTGTTGTCCTTCGTGACATTCATGACAGAATTCGGGATGGTATACTTTGCTTTTTCAGCCTGCTTTGGCTGTGGAGCTTTTTTCGTCTTTGTTTCTTCAGCAAAGCCAGGCGCTAAAATGGACATCATGAAAACCATCGTCATCACAAGAATAGCTGCTGCTTTTTTCATTGGTGTTGTTTTCTCCTTTCACTACAGGAAACTTATAAGTTTGTTTATAGTGTTTTCGGAGTTCATTAACTTTATCCAAAGTTTAAGATGCTTTTCGGAAACTTTATTGTTTTAACATAATGAAAGGCTCTGTTTTTAGACAGAGCCTCCAAATTATCGAGCAGATGTGATCAGCCTATTATAAAGTTTTTCACAGTAAGGATAGAACAATTGAATCAGCGGGCCGATCGCGAAAGTTACTATTAATGTTCCGATGCCAATTGGTCCTTTAAAAATGAACGCAGCAGACAAGGCAAATACTTCACCAAGTGTTTTGGCTACCATCAGATTGAGACCGAACCGTTCCCTTAATGCCATCATAAAATTGTCGATAGGTATCAACGGGAATTTCGGCTGGAGGTAGACCGCCAGTCCAAAGCTTAGTGCTACCATTCCCAAAACAAAGACTCCAAATTGCTTTGCATATCCGGTAACTACCATGTCTTCGAACACTCGCAAAAGCCAGAAGTCAATTAACACACCTGTGATCAGCAGCGTTATAATCGCGGCTACATCCGGACGTCTTTTTACTAGAGCCGCATTGACGAAGATCATGACAATTCCAACGATCACAACCCAACTGCCAGGCGTCAGTCCCACAGTTTGTGATAAGCCGACATTGAGTGCATCCCATGCACCTGTTCCCAATCCAGCCTTAATGGTCATCGATACTCCAAAAGATAGAATAATCAACCCAATGATGTAAAATAGAGTGCGATAAACAAAAGCCATATTCCATATTCTCCTTCTTATATAACCGTATTCATTAATTATTTTAGGGTGAGCCTGAAGGTTCTGTTAAAACGACTACTTATTAGACATTTCACAGGCAAATCCAGCCCGAAATATCCATAAAGCGTCTGAAATCTTGTTCTAACAGCGAAAAAAGAACCCTGTCCTCCCGGAACAGAGTTCATTGATTCTATTATATTAAAACAGGTAAATTCCAATACTCATTATAGCATATTGAGCTAAAGCTGTAACTCGCCTTTTAGAACATTTATTGAACGATTTCAAACGTTTCTTCAACCTCGATGCTACCTGCGACCGATTGGACCATTGAACAATTTTTCCTCGTCAATACCATTGCCTTTTCGATTTTCTTTTCATCAAGATTGTTGCCGGCAATGCGGAAATGAACCGTAATCTTGCTTACTCTGTTCGCTTCCTCTTCAACTCGTTCAGCATCAGCCTGGATATGTATATCCTTGATGTCCATTCTCATTTTTCCCAATACCTTGCGAAGAACTCCGCCGCTGCATACCGCAACTGATGACACGAGCAGCTGGTAGGGCCTGAAACCATACTGTTCGTCACCAGCAACATCCAGTCTTCCAAAGCCTACTTCTGTATAAAAACCCACATCCGGTTTCATTTTGAATTCCATAATATTCTCTCCCTTATATAACCTTTAATATATAGGCTCTGTTAAAGCTATATTTTGATTTTTACATCCTGTTGATTGTAGTGGAAGGCGCGAAGACTCCTGCGGGAATAGCAAGTCACGGGAGACCCCGCAGGCGCTTGAAGCGCCGAGGAGGCTCCCGGACTGCAAGGAAGAATTTGATCTTTGAAAAAGCCGGTAGTAGGTTTTTTTCATAATTCTTCCCCGCGGAAAGCGAAGCGCCTGGAACGAAAATCAACAGCTTGTTTAACAGAGCCAATAAATTAATTAATTTTGACTATTACCATGAGATTACACTATTTTTTGCATAAATAAAAATAAAAATCGTTGCACATAAAATTTTATATCGTTAACATCTAAAGGGTATCAAGTACTTAGGGAGATTTTAATAATATGAATATAAGTATGAAGCTTCGTTTTTGGATTTTGGTCAGCATAGTCGCCATTTCAGGATTTTCGCAGGGAATGCTGCTTCCATTGATTGCAATTATTTTTGAACAAGATGGTGTGTCGTCATCGATGAATGGCTTCCATGCCACAGGCTTGTATTTAGGAATACTGATTGCCTCTCCATTAATGGAAGCGCCGCTCCGCAGATTTGGTTACAAGCCCATCATTCTCATTGGCGGCTTTACGGTAGCCATCTCACTTGCGCTATTTCCATTATGGAAGTCCTTTTGGTTCTGGTTTTTGCTTAGGCTGGCAATTGGCATTGGCGACCACATGCTTCACTTTGCGACACAGACTTGGATAACTTCCTTTTCACCTAAAGACCGACTTGGAAGGAATATATCGCTCTATGGATTGTTTTTCGGGCTGGGCTTCGCTGCTGGCCCGTTGATGACAGGTTTTGTAAAAATAAACACGACTCTGCCTTTTATCATTTCCTCTGCCATCAGTCTTGCCGCCTGGCTGACCGTCTGGCTGCTGAAAAACGAGCGTCCCGAACATGATACGGACAGTACGTCTTTCTTCGGGACCATGAAGAGATTTGGAAAAGTTTTTAAATATGCATGGGTTGCGTTCCTGCCGCCATTTGGCTATGGATTTTTGGAGGCGAGCCTTAACGGCAACTTCCCTGTTTATGCCATGAGATCGGGAATCGGCGTCGATGCGGTCGCACTCTTGCTTCCGGCATTCGCAATCGGCGGGATCCTTTCACAGCTTCCATTAGGGATATTGAGTGATAAGCTCGGCCGAAGGAATGTATTGATTGTCGTCACGCTAGCCGGCTTCATCAGTTTTACTGCCGCCGGTTTGCTCGAGAATTCGACAATCGGACTGCTTATATGCTTCTTTTTAGCGGGAACGGTTGTAGGATCAACTTTCTCACTTGGAATCAGCTATATGGCAGACCTTCTGCCGAAACAGCTGCTGCCAGCAGGCAATCTAATGTGCGGCATTTTCTTCAGCTTTGGAAGCATCAGCGGTCCATTTATTGGCGGGCTGGCAATACAATGGCTGAAAGGCATCAGTTTCTTTTACGTGATCAGCACGATGCTGCTGTTGATTTTTATTGCCCTTGTCGCTGTTCGGCATGAAGGTTCCTCACAACAGGCAAATACTGTGTAACGCAAAACAGCCTCCCTATTCTGCAGGGAGGCTGTTTCTTTTTCGTGCAGGCCGGTTGACCAGAACGATTCCTACAACCACAAATATTAATCCGGCTATGACAAAGTAATGTAATGGTTCGTCTAGTAGGAGTGCTGATAAAATCACACCGAATACAGGGACCAGGAACAGGTACAATGACACCTTGCCGACCTGGTTGTATTTCATGACATTGTTCCATAAGATAAAGCCTGCGGCTGAAAGGAATGCCAAATAGAGGAGCATCAAGCCTGACTTAAGGTCGAAATCAAAAGGAGCAAGGCCGACTGAAAAAGCTCCAATTGCAATCAAACCAAGAGATCCCAGAATCATCTGGTAAGCCGTTAAATAAATGACCTCCATTTTGCCGCTGCCCTGCTTGGCGAGTATATTTCCATAAGCGCCAGCCATCATTGCTCCCATCAGCAGGATTTCACCAATGCCAAAACTGATTTCGTAATCCCCATTTGGCCAATTCGCGAAAATGACTCCGGTGAATCCAACCATCAATCCTGCAACCTTCAAACGGCTCATCCTGTCATCTGGATAAAGGAAATGCGCAAGCAGGATCTGGAAGAACGAAGTGGTCCCGGCTATGATTGAACCCTGGATTCCCGTTGAATAGCTAAGTCCGATATAAAACAGTACATATTGGAGAAACGTCTGGAACAGGCCAATTTTCAGAAGAGACTTTGTCGTCTCCGGCCTGAACTTCATATTCCTTTTTAAAAGAAGGAACAAAATTAGGATCAGCAGCCCGGCAAGCAGGAAACGGTATCCTGCAAACAGCATTTGCTCACCCATCTCTTCTGGCTTGATATCAAGGCTAATATAGCTCAATTTTATAAATGGGAACGCACTCCCCCATAGGAGGGTCGCCGCGGCAGCCGAAACAGCAATGCCAAGCGGGTGGGAAAAAAAGTCTTTAGTTGTCATCAAACTATCTCCTTAGACAAAAGCAATTATTCTTTTAAAAAGCATATATTGTATGGTAACATAATAGTGAACACAATATGTATCTTTTGACTTGGATTCTCGCTGTCACCAATCTGGTGGCAGCTTTCGTGTTTTTTAAGGGTAATGATTGTGATTATTAGTATCATTTAGAGATTTTAAAGGAGGAGAAAAGGATGGCACAGGGAGCAAGCGCGTTAGCAAAGCAGAACTCGGTCCCAGAAGTAAGCTTTATAGAAAAAATCAAGCCTCACGCAGAACTGATCGCCGCGAGCATTAGCGGGATCCTGATCGCTGCTGGCTGGATTTTGAGCAAGGGAGATTCAGAAACAGCATCTGTCATCACTTTTATCCTTGCGTATGTCATTGGCGGTTTTGCAAAAGCGAAGGAAGGCATAGAAGCCACAATCGAAGACAAAGAATTGAACGTTGAAATGCTGATGATTTTTGCTGCGATTGGCTCGGCCATTATTGGATACTGGACAGAAGGCGCAATTTTGATATTCATTTTTGCGATGAGCGGAGCGCTTGAAACGTATACGATGAACAAAAGCCATAAGGAAATTTCCTCCTTGATGGAGCTTCAGCCGGAAGAAGCATTGAGGATTTCAGGTGGCTTGGAAGAAAGAGTGCATGTATCGGAACTGGAAATCGGCGATTTAATTTTGGTGAAACCAGGGGAAAGGATTCCGTCGGATGGAAAAGTTGCCAGGGGGCAGACGACGATTGACCAGGCTGCCATCACCGGGGAATCGATTCCGGTTTCAAAGGATTCCGGCGACGATGTTTTTGCTGGTACGGTCAATCTGACCGGATCGCTTACCGTGGAAATCACAAAACGAAATGATGAAACGCTTTTTCAAAAAATAATCCAGCTAGTCCAGAACGCCCAAAGTGAAAAATCCCCTTCCCAGCTGTTCATCGAACGGTTTGAGGGCTCGTACGTGAAGGTCGTTCTGGCTGTCGTTGTACTGATGATGTTCGTTCCACATTACCTGCTGGGCTGGAGCTGGACGGAGACGTTTTACCGCGCGATGATCCTGCTTGTTGTCGCTTCCCCATGCGCACTCGTTGCCTCGATTATGCCTGCTACTTTGTCGGCAATTTCGAATGGAGCGAAGCACGGAATCTTGTTTAAAGGCGGTGTCCACCTGGAAAACCTGAGCCACCTCAAAGCCATTGCGTTTGATAAAACAGGAACGTTGACAAAAGGTAAGCCTGAAGTAACGGATTTGATCGTGGCTGATGGACTGGATCGTGATGAAGTACTGCTTAAAGCAGCTTCTATAGAAAGCCACTCCAACCACCCACTGGCTAACGCAATCGTCAAACACTCCAGGGATACGCTTGGTAAAGAGCTTGTTCATCCAGAGAGCATCGAGGATGTATCAGGCTGGGGTGTGAAGGCTCATTTTGAAAATGAGGATTGGAAAATCGGGAAAGCTGACTTTGTCGGAAGGTCTGCCGCTGAAGCATTTTCAGACGGCGCAGCGGTAAAACTGGCTGCTGAAGGAAAAACGATTGTGTTTATCGAACGGAATGGACAGCTGGCAGGGTTGATTGCTCTGAAAGACGTTGTCCGAGAAGAAACGAAACAGGCAATCGACCTGTTGAAATCAGAAGGCATCTACACCGTCATGCTCACAGGCGACAGCCAAAACACCGGAAAAGCAATCGCTGCCGAAAGCCATGTGGAAGGATATATTGCTGAATGTCTGCCTGAAACAAAGGTTCAGGAATTGAAGAAATTGAAAGAACAATACGGCCAGGTTGCCATGGTCGGAGACGGCATCAATGACGCACCAGCGCTTGCAACCGCGAACGTAGGCATCGCTATGGGCGAAGGTTCAGATGTTGCCCTGGAAACAGCAGACGTCGTGCTGATGAAAAACGACCTGCCTAAGATCGCCGAAGCCATCAACCTGTCCCGCCGCATGAACCGGATCGTCAAGCAAAACGTCGTCTTCTCCATCCTGGTAATCATGGTGCTGATCGCCTCCAACTTCCTGCAACTGCTTGACCTGCCATACGGCGTCATAGGCCACGAAGGAAGCACGATACTGGTTATCTTGAATAGCTTGAGGCTGTTGAAATAAAACGAAGCTCCTGCTGGTTAATCCAGCGGGAGTTTTTGTGTTACTTGAAGATTACTGAAATGAAGTATGGCTGTTAACATCTCACATGGCATTTATGACGGACAGTTTTTCTTAGGTTTCGTGATTTCTGTCCATCATAGCTTTGATGACAGACATTTTCCCTCTGTTTCCTCCGATTTCTGTCCGTCATAGCCTTGATGACGGACACTTTTTCATCAGTTCCAGTGAATTCTGTCCGTCATGACCTTGATGACGGACACTTTTTCTCTGTTTCCTCCGATTTCTGTCCGTCATAGCCTTGATGACGGACACTTTTTCATTAGTTCCCGTGATTTCTGTCCGTCATGACCTTGATGATGGACACTTTTTCATCAGTTCCCGTGATTTCTGTCCGTCATGGCCCTGATGACGGACACTTTTTCATCAGTTCCGGTGATTTCTGTCCGTTATAACTTCTATTTAGATATTCCATACTTTCTCCGAGGTCACTGTATTGTCTGCAAAAAATGATAAAGCGCCCTCCGAATGGGGGCGCCTGATGTTAGTGATATCCGTTTGATCCGTTTGCTGAACCAGATGTTTTTTGGCTGTGGTTGCTTTTGCCTTTTTGCTTGGTGCTACCATCTTTCTTTGTCTTCTTTGTCATCCTGAATTCCCCCTTAATAGAATAGCGCAAGCGCCTTGTCCAGCCCCGACAAGCGTTGCCCGCCAATAACGCCACGTCCTGTGGCTGGCGGGTCTAGCACATCGTGTGCCTCGGAGGGCCGACCGGTGAAGTCGATTTTTGACTTCATTGGGCGGACCGAAACGTCTCGAGGGGATAGGCGCTGGAGCTGGACACTAATCTAAGTGTAAAAATTTAACTACTTTATAAAATGAGGAGCAAGCCTCTTTTGTATCTTCTGCTAAAACAGCAGACGTTATCTGAGGTAATTTCAGGATAAAGAATGTCATCAACACCCTGCTTTCTTTTCGCTATAATAGGCATTGATTTCTCCGCCAATGATAATGATATACGCGGATAAGTAGAGCCAGATCATCAAAACGATGATTGCGCCGATGCTGCCATATGTGGCGGTGTAGGAAGCGAAGTTGCTGACATAGTAGGAGAATCCGAGTGATACGAGCACCCATCCTCCGGTTGCGAAAATTGATCCCGGTATGCCGCTGACACAGGTCAGTTTCTTGTTGGGAGCAATCCAGTACAAACCAAGAAAAACAATGAATAAAATCAAAATACTGATCACCCAGCGAAGCATATTCCAGACGTAAAGGAATTCTTCTTTCAGTCCGAAATTTGCGAACAGCCAGCTACCAATTTCTTTTCCAAACACGGGAAGGATCAAAGCGACCAGGAATACAAAGATCATCGCAAATGTCAAAAAGATCGCCATAAACCTGCTTACGATGAACGACCTTGTTTCTTCTACCCGATATGCACGGTTAAATGCCCTTACAATCGCATTGATCCCGTTCGAGGCTGACCAAATTGTCGCCAATAATCCAAAGCTCAGCAATTTGCCGTCTTTTTTCATGATATCCTCAAGGCTGTTTTTGATTAAATCCATCGAATTACCAGGTGCATAGTCATCAAAAAAGCCGAGGATATCCACTTCTGAAATTGGCAGATATGGAACAAGCGTTACCAGGAAAATCAAAAGCGGAAACAAGGAAAGCAAAAAGAAATATGCAAGCTGCGCGGCAAGTGCCGGAACATCGTCTTCTTGAATCCTTTGCCACATATGCCTGAAAAATGATATATCAACCATCCATTCACCTCATTTATGCTTTCCTTGCTCCTGCCCAGGGCTTGTCAGTTCATTATTCTGTTTCATCTATATGCTGTTGTGTTTGTCCGGATGCCGCAATCTTTCTCAGCGTTTCTTTTGTATCTTTAACCAAATCCGTAACCTGAGGCGGTACATCCTTAATTTCTTCAACCTTTTCAGTGATAAAAGCAACGTCCTCTGTTACTTGTTCCACTGTTGCTCTTACTTTATTCGCTGTTTCTCTCAGGTCTTCAATAAACTCATTTGGGTTTTTTACAACATACGAAACACCGCTGGAAACCTTGCTGAAATCCTCTTTTACAGCCTGGCGTGTCGATTTTTCCAAAAGGGTAACCGCTCCCCCAGCCAACGCGCCCAACACCATGCCCATCCAAAACTTTTTCGAATTTCCCATGTTTTCTCCTCCTAGAGTCTTCCTTCTCATTTTGCAGGCCCCTCATTGCCTGCCTCCTAACTAACATTTTCCACGATTGCCATCACTTCATGCAAGTATTGTGAAAAATATTGCGAATTTTTAAGAGTACCGCTCCCGTGAATTTCAAAAATGGATAATATTTTGGGAACCGCAAAAAACCTTTACGACAACTACTCAAGGATGATTTCATCGGCCCTCCTAAGTTTTACCTAATGGATATCGCTTGACTTACTACTAATTATCAGAATATTCTTGTTGAAGAACATTTTCCGAATATAACTTTTTAAGGGGGAGCATCATGACATTTGAAGATTGGATTGGAAAAATCAGCGGCTGGGTTTGGGGCCCTCCTTTATTGATCCTGCTTGTTGGGACGGGAATCTACCTTACATTCCGCATTGGCTTCTTGCAAATGAGGCTTCTGCCATACTCACTCAAGCTGGCTTTTACTAAAAAACAGGACAAAAGATCCGCAGGGGATATTTCACATTTCCAGGCTTTGATGACAGCACTTGCTGCAACTGTCGGTACCGGAAATATCGCAGGTGTCGCAACAGCCATTTTTACAGGCGGACCTGGTGCCGTGTTCTGGATGTGGATAACCGCATTTTTCGGAATGGCCACAAAATACGCGGAAGCTGTTTTAGCCGTGAAATACCGGGTGGAAGATAAGGATGGAGAGATGTCTGGCGGTCCGATGTACTACCTCGAACGCGGTCTTGGCCAAAAATGGCTTGGTGTTTTATTTGCATTGTTTGGCGCGATTGCGGCTTTCGGGATTGGCAACCTTGTTCAATCAAATTCAGTTGCAAGCGTCGTACAATCAACATTTTCTGTTCCTGCCTGGGTAACGGGTCTTGTGTTGACTATTTTTACCGCACTGGCCCTGATTGGCGGAATCAAGAGCATCGGTAAAGTCACTGCTTTATTTGTGCCGGTGATGGCAGCATTTTATCTTCTTGCTGGTCTTGTGGTCATGATTATGAATTTTGATCTCGTGCCAGCAGCAGTTGCACTTATTTTTACAGATGCATTTACTGGAGAGGCTGTGGCCGGCGGAGCGCTCGGAACTGTGATTCGGATGGGTGTTGCCCGTGGCGTGTTCTCCAATGAAGCAGGACTCGGGTCTGCACCGATTGCTGCTGCAGCAGCCAAGACGGACCTTCCTGGACGTCAGGCACTTGTGTCGATGACTCAGGTATTCATTGATACAATTGTCATCTGTTCCATCACAGGAATCACTATCGTCATGGGCGGCTTGTACACAGGAGATACTACAGCAGCCGACCTTACCTCAGCGACCTTCGGCAAATTCCTTGGCCAGACCGGATCCGTGATCGTCGCGGTTGGGTTGCTGTTCTTCGCTTCATCGACAATCATCGGCTGGTCTTATTACGGGGAGAAGTGCTTCTCCTATCTGTTCAGCAAGAATGTCGTGTTTTACTACCGAATCGCGTTTGTCGTTGCTGTATTCATCGGAGCAATCTCCCAGCTTGAAGTTGTATGGGGTATAGCCGATGTCATGAACGGATTGATGGCCTTCCCGAACCTGATCGGATTACTCGGCTTGTCTGGCGTGGTCGTAGTTGAAACAAGGAAGATTTTGAATGCTATTAAGGAAGAAAAGAACGAATCTAATACGTATAGTGCCTAAGTATAATCCGGCGTCCCAATGGCGCCGGATTTGTAATTGACTTTTTTAACCGGACGTGGAAAGATGGTTGTACAAAGTTCTTTTCTCAAACTTTGTTTCTTTTGACTACAAAATAGGATTGAATGCCCTATTTTTCTTCGCAAATTGACTCTTTTTATGAGAAAAGAGCATGCAAACTTAATACCGACCTGCAAAACGGCTTTATATTACGTTAAAATCGGCTTTAGGATTTTAACAACAAACTTTACGAAAACTAGCCTAGTACAACCATTGAAAGGATGAACGGTGTGGACCTAACAAAAAATTCCCCTGAAAACGTTGAATTCATGATCGAAAAAATCAAGGAAAAATTGAAGTTCATGAACCTTGGCGCGATTAAATCAACACATTTTGACGGCGATATGTATGAAGAGTTAAAAGAAATCTATGATATGATCATGAGAAAAAATAACTTCAGCCCCAATGAAATGCAGGCGATCGCTGAAGAGCTAGGAAATTTAAGAAAGCAGTAATTGCAGCAGGCACTTATTTGGGTGCCTGTTTTTTTATGAGAGAAATGTCAAAACTTTTTTGTTTCCACTATGCATATATTGTTATACGATAGTGTTACTACTTTTTAAGGGGAGTGAGGAACTGTGAAAAAGCTGACTGTGTCAGTACTAAGCCTGTTTATCCTGCTACTGCTAGGTCACGGAACCCTTCCCGCCGAAAAAATTTCAACATGGGCTAGCAAATCGAAAGGGATTCTTCCTATAGAACAAGTTCACGAAGAACTCCCTGGTCCCGATTTTAATGAAAAGAAAATCCCGTTCATTTTAAGTACGGTTGTCCTTCTGCATTTGACCCTACTTTTCGCACTAATAGATGTCCGGGTTAATAGGGTTGTTAGCCTTTTTTCCTTCTTGACGGCAGTCTTTTTCCAATCAAATTATGTGATCAAGTCTCCTTGATATCCCAAATTAAAAATATCTAGGAGGAATGGACATGTGGTTTCGATTCTTAATGATTGGCTTCTTTTCCCTGACGGCGTTTGGCTTTATGTTTTATCAGGGAGTAGAGTTTTACCAAGCGTTCATTGATTTGTTCAAGCAAAATAAGTAAGAAAAGATAATCTGGTCGAGATAAGCGAAAAGGTCCTCAAATCTGAGGACCTTTTTTTCATGATTTACGCTGCCTCCACCCAGTCTTCACTCATCATTTCCGCATAAAAGTGAAGGAACTCTTTAAAGAATGGATGGTTGATTTTTGCTTCGGCGTTTTCGAGCAATGGTTTCAGGACTGGCTTGATGAATCTTGCCAGCATTTCTGCTTCTATTTCTTCCAGCTGCTGTAGGTTTTCACCATCGACCTCTTGTTCCGCTTTGATCTCTCCCTGTAAAATTGAGCTTATGAATGCGGTCATGCTGCCGAAATGGTCTGGCAATCTGTCTTGTTCAAGTGGGAAGTAGAAGGCTGTTTTTTCATAGTGACCAATCAGGCAAAGCAAGTCGTGCCTGCGAGCTTCTTCATCTTCATTATTTTTCGTGTATGATGAAAAGTAAGGGGAGACAAAGTGGTCTCCTGGTATGAAAAAGTGATTGTCATACCAGAGCTGCACTTCATCCCGTTTGTAAAATGAATGAAATGTAAGCTCCTCCCGCATTTCTTCAGGGACGTCGTTCATGAATGCTTCATAGGTATCCCATTCCCCAAGCCAGATGCTTGTCATGATATTCGCGATTGCGAGCTTTCCATATCGTTCTTCCATCATTGTCTCCACCTTCATTTTTCAAGAAATTTCGAGGGTCCCATCAAGGCACCCCCGATGATGTTATGCTTTATCCACGTCTACGAATACGTCCTGCTGTGCTGGACCGCCAATCAGTAAGTCTGCAAGGTAGCCTTCGAAATAGCTGCCATCCCGGTCAGACAAGGCATTGACTGAGAAGCCCAGTCCACGCGGTTTTGCGTAACCTGACTCTTCGTGCAGCGGCTTGTTGAATTCGTAGCCAGTGTGGCCATATTTTCCGGCAGGCTCGATTGTTTTCCCGTCGACTTTGACTGCTTTTGAACCATAAGCATCATGGCCGAAGCTGAAGTTTGCTCCGACGACGCCTGGCTTGATTCCCGGTGTTACGAGCGCACGGCCCTTTACTTTTGAATTGTTTGATGAGATAAAAATCTCGTCATCAGTCTTGATGCCTTTTTTCTTCGCGTCGATTGGATTGATCCAAAGATAGTTTTCCGGCTTGATTTCACGCAGCCATGCATTGCCTTCGGTCCGATGGGTTGCCATATTCCGTGATTTCCAGTTGATGAACTGCAGTGGCTTGTTTGGCTTGTAGACTTCTCCGTCGTATGTCTTGATTTCCTCCGCTACCGGTACGCCTTCAAAGAACTTGCCTGTGTAGGCACTCTTGAAGCCTGCAGCTTTTTCATCGTAAAAATAAACCTGTTTTGCCCACTGATACTTGAGCTTGTTGCCGATATATTCATCGCCTGCTGCCTCAAAGCGTCCGCCCCGATTCAATACATAGACGACTTTCTTCCATTCATCCGGTTTAACGGCATCTTTCAGCTTCTGGATGTCAAAATATTTACCGAGCGCTTTCTGTCTTGCTTTTTCAAAAATCGCCAGCTCTTCGGCATTTGCGTCCTTTACTGGTTTCTGGCCATCAAAGGCAATGTTTGCAATCCGTTTTAAGTAGTAGTCTTCAGGCGTGTGTATCGCCGATCCGTTAGCCAACGCATTGTCGCCAACACCTGGCAGGCCCATTCCTTTTAGCAAATCGATGTACACCTGTTCAGTTGGACGCGCGTCAGGAACTACTCTTGTCACCGGCTGGATGACACCTGCGAATTTATGCTTCAGGATCGGGAAGATATCCTCCGCGTTCCAGCTTTCAAGGTAAGCAAGGTCCGGTAAAATAAAGTCTGCATACTTTGAAGTCTCGCCGATGATCACATCAGATGCCACAACAAGTTCAACAACTTTTGGGTCCCTGATGAACTTGGCTTGCATTTCTGATCTCGGTCCGGCCATGACCGGTGATGTCCTGTTGATCAGCAAAGCCCTGATTTTATATGGGTAGCCTTCAGCCGAGCTTGGAAGGACATCATGGATCAATTTATTGCCAAACGGATACCAAGGACGCTTAGCAGGATAGCCATCTTTAGCGAATAATGATGTTTTTTCATAAGGAACCTTATGCCGTGTGACCGGGATTCCCCAGCCTTTGTTAGCATTCGGAACTGTCACAAGATCGTAGCGTCCTTCAGTTGCTTTATACTTGGCGCCAAGTACTGTGTCGCCCCCTTTCCAGTCATGGTTGCCGACAAGGTGGTTGAGCATATTGATCGCCCTCACGCTGTAGTAGCCATTTGTGTGCATCGCCGGTCCACGGTATGAATGGATGCCGACCTTCTTGCCGTGGGATGTGAATTCACGCGCAATCTGGACAATCTGGTCAACTGGAATATCAGCCTGCTTTGCGTATTCTTCGATTGATTTTTCCATAACCCTGTCTTTAAAAATTCTGAAGACGGATTTCACTTGAATGCCATTGATTGTTGTATCAATATCAAGCTCGCCGTTTCTTGCTTTTGCATGTGAAACTGGCTTGCCGTTTTCGATAACCACAAACTCCTCGCCGCCGATTCCAAGGTCCTGGGCACGGACAAACGGGCGCTTTTTATCCCCTACATTCACAAGGAAGGAAGCATCGCTCCATGTTGTTTCTCCATCTTCATTTGCAGCTTCCTGGTTAGGGTTGCGAAGATAAATATCATCATGGCGATTGTTCTCGATGATCCAGCGGCACATTGCCATCGCAAGCGCGCCGTCACCGCCCGGTTTTACCGGTACCCAGACATGCGCTTTCTCTGCTGTTTTGCTGAAGCGTGGATCGATGACGACCATTTTCATGCCGCGATCGATCGCGTTTGTGATTTGTGGAGCAAATGTAGTCGGCCCACGGTTTGCCACCATCGGGTTTGTTCCCCAGACGATGACCATTTCTGCGTTATCATAATCCGGGATCATACGTTTTTTCGGCTTTTCTGCATCATGTGAGCGGACATTTCCCATAACGCTTGTGATACCGCAATAGCCCCCGTGATCGTAATAGTTGGCTGTGCCGAGGCTGTTCGCTGCCAGGCGTTCGATGAATTCACGCCTGTGCCCGGCCATAACAGCAATCTGGTTCGCTTTCGGCCCAAGGTCAGGATGGTTCGTATCAATCAGGACATCCTTATATTTTTTATCGAATTCAGCCTTTGTCATCTCTCCTGCTTTCAGCTTATCCCAATCAGTCATGACCGCTGCTTCCGGAACGTATTTCCACATTTCTTTTAACCCAGGTGTGCCAAGATCTTTACTGCCCTCAAGGATTTCCTTGTAAGCCTCTTCCCAGCTGACTGTTTTCCAGACGCCACTTCCCCTCTCGCCGACACGCTTCAACGGTTTCTGGATCCTGAATGTGTCGTAGTTCGTCTGGATACCGGCCTGCCCTTTCAAGCAAGTACGTCCGCCGCGGAGGCCGCGTCCCGTTTTCGCGATATCGCCAGTTCCTTTTACAGCCTGGGAAACTGGTGTGTCGTAATTGATGTGACCAATTTCGACCATGTTGATCGGGCTGTACTGGTTGCCGGCAATCTTGCGGACGATGGAAGAATAAGCTCCACCTGCCGCACCGGCCGTGATATAAGTCTTGATCGTACATGTCGCATTACACTGCTGGCATGACGTGAAAATGACATTTTCTGCTGTATAATCCTGATAATCGGTGCCGGTTCCGTGTGGCTCATCGATCCAGACATCGCCCATTACCTGCTTGATTGGCCCAACGAATGCCGGACCGACAAACGCGACCGCCCCGAGCGTTCCGAGCGCTTTTAAAAAACCACGCCGTTTCATTGGTTTATTTTCCATTATGGCTCACCTCGTCAGAAGTTTCTTCGATTGGGAGCAACAGCTCGCCGAATGAATAGATTAATAGTCCCATAGCTACAACGCCGACACTTACCATCCATTCCTTGATTGTCGGTGCGTAATTGCCCCAAGGCAGTTCGTGGAATACAGGCACGACCAGCGGAGGCAGGACGATATTGAAACGCACGCCGATGATTCCGATCACGATCAGGACAGCGGCTGCGAGCAGCGCGTTTACGTTCTGGCTTGTTTTTTTCCAGAATACAATCGTGATCGGTATGACTGCTCCAAGGAACATTTGCACGATCCAGAACGACCAGGCTTTTTCACTGGCCATCATCGTTGCCAGTGTATCGAGGTGCTCTGTCTCAAGACCGTACCAGCCGATCAGATATTCATAGAATTGAAGGCCAAGGTCGATGATCAGGAAGCCGACCATCAGTTTTGCCAGCGATACAACCATTCCCTGGTCAATTGGCTGCTTCTGCACCTTTTTCTTGATGATGTACATCGCTAAAAGAAGGGCAGTACCCGAAACCATCGCGGATACGACGAAGATGATTGGAAATAAAGCTGTATGCCATGCCGGG
Source organism: Bacillus sp. ISL-37 (assembly GCF_018613315.1). GTDB lineage: Bacteria > Bacillota > Bacilli > Bacillales > Cytobacillaceae > Mesobacillus. The sequence goes on from NZ_JAGGQL010000030.1 coordinate 26,411, forward strand.
CGTGCTTTTACAACCGCAAAAATTGTACCAGTACCGCCGTGGACCCCGAGGATCGCAAGCGGAATCCCGATTGTACCGAGTATTTTCATCCACATATGGTCACGCTTTTTGGTAGCTTCATTGATGGTTGCATTCTTGAAGGTGATTAGTTTTGCTACAAAACCCTTCATTGTGTTTGTTTTTGCAGCGCGGACAAGGTCTTCCCTCATCGCGATATATAGCTCTACTGCTAATAGCCCGATGTAGACCAGATAAAAGTGGACTTCCCATGCAAGCGGCGAAGTGACATTCCAGTAGATGATTGCGTTAAGCATACGCTCAGGACGGCCAAGGTCCATAAGGACGAATGTCAGCGCGACAATCATACAGACAATCGCTGTAAAAAGTGCAGCTTTACCGACTCTCTCGTACTCTTCCATCCCAAAAACATAGATCAATGTAGACAACAGGAACGAACCCGCACTCAAGCCGACAAAGAAAATATAGAATGCGATCCATGCTCCCCAAGGGGTGATGCTTGAAAGATTCGTTGCTGCCAAGCCTGTGATGAAACGTTCAACGATAAAATACCCGCCTATTAAGAATGTAATTGTCAGAGCAGATATCCATATTTTAAAAGCTTTTGATACTTGCATATTTATTTTCGTTTTTGATGTACTTTTCTCTTTTAAATCAACCGCAAGATTGGCCATCGCCATTCCCTCCTATCTTAAATAAATTACGTTCGGATGCGTTCCAAGCTCTTCCTTCAAGCGGAATGCTCTAGGACTTGCAGCAAGCTTTGATACAACACTGTTCGGGTCGCTGATGTCGCCGAAGAAGCGAGCATCGCCAATGCAGGTTTCCACGCATGCCGGCTCTTCGCCTCTTTGCAGACGGTGGAAGCAGAAGCTGCATTTACGGACCGTGCCGATTGGTGTCTTGCCTTTTTCACGGTTGCCGCGTTCGACGCCATATTCAGGACTTGTCACGTCATTCGCACCCTGCATTTCCTGTTCATAGCTATCGCCAAAATCAAAGGAACGCGCTCCATACGGACAGGCAACGATGCAGTAGCGGCAGCCGATGCAGCGGTCATTGTCGATCGCGACAATCCCGTTTTCCATTTTATAAGTAGCTCTCGTCGGACAAACCTGCGCACATGCCGGTTTGTCACACTGCATGCATGGCCTTGGAAGATTGACAGCCTTGATATTTGGGAACTCCCCTTCTAGTGATTCCATGACGACATTGTAGGAGATACCCGGCGGCGTCCTGTTCTCAGCCTTACAGCTGACCGTACAAGTATCGCAGCCAACGCATTTCTTCAAGTCGATGACCATCGCCCATTTCGGGCCGTCACCCTTCCTGATGTCTGGTCCATCTGCAGATGCGTAATAGTTACCGAATTCCTTTGTCAGTGATGAAGAATAAACTTTATGGAAGTCTTCAATTTTCAATTTGCCGCTGATAACCTTCCTTGCATCGCGCGCCATGTTCAAGCCAAGCTCTGTGTCATACTGTGATTCATCCATTTCCTTCTTTGCATCAGGAACCATCTTGTCGACGATTTTGTCGTAATCTACTTTTTTCTCATTTGAAAATAGACCCATTTTCACTCACCTCTTTTTATGCATTTAAATTTCTTTTTTGATTTCCTTGATTTCTTTGATGTCGTCTGCGATATCGTCGGTAATATCGCTTGTCAGTTCACGAGTCGATTTCTTGAATTCCTTCAGCGTCTGGCCAAACGCCCTGCCGATTTCAGGAAGCTTCTTCGGACCGAAGATGATTAACGCCAGAGTAAGGATTAAAATCAAACCAGGAATACCAATATTAGATAGCATAATGCCACATCCTTTTTTATTTTTTCTTACTTTTATATAATGCAAGCTGCGTGCCAACTTTTTTGGCATGTGTTGTTTGGGGGTCTTGGTGTGCTGGTATTCCTTGTGGGAGTAAGGCTGTGGGATTCGTGACACTTTTGTGAACAGAAAAAAGCGGCTGAAACCGGATTTTGAGTTCGGTTTCAGCCACTGGTTGTGTGCCATTTTGGCATGGTATTGCAATTTTGGCATGTGACATTTTGGCATGGTGTGCAGGAATGGCATGATATTGTAGCTGGTGTGTCGGAATGGCATGTGACCTTTCTCTGGTGGGCAGAGATGGCCGGGAAGGAAAGGGATCAATCCCATAACGGAAAGCTTTTACCTGGGGTATAGACTCTTCCTTTCTTTTCACCTGATATGTTCAAGTCCAGCTGTGACAGCATTCTCCTGGCCTGGTGAATCGAGAAGATACCAAGAAAATCCCTGAATTGTCCGTTAGTAATCGACTGTCCATTAATAAGAAAGTAATCTTTTAAAGCAGCAACATGGGCGTCCTTTGAAGTATGGCCGCATTTCTTGCATCCCCATAAACTATGAAACTTTTCCATGCCAATTGTATTGCAGCTTGGGCACTCTACTCCTTTCTGGATTTCACCATATGTGAGATTCAGTGCTTTTAAGTCAGGGAGATAAGGTGTATGTTTCCTCAATAAAAGCCTGACTATTTTCTTTATATCTTGATCTGTAAGTATATCTTTTTGATATTTTTCTAGATATGGGCTGATTTTATACAAGATGCCTGGGGACTTGAACACTCTTTGGCTGACTTCTGTATTTTGGGTTGGGTTTTTGATCAGGGCTTGTGAATTGGTGATGGCCACGAACGGTTCAAACGGAGGCGGAGAAAATTGATGAATTTTTAGAAAAGCTTCGAGTTGTCTTGCTTGTATTTTCGTTTGGAGGATAGGATCAGGGTATACCTTTTCATTTCCATTTAAATATTGAATCATTTGATTGAATTCAGGGTAAAATTCAAGCGTCCCCGCATAGTATTTTGAATCAATTGGTATGATTAATGAGTTTGAGATTAATAAGGAGTCAATTTGAAAGTGGGTATCCTTGAAGGGGATCCTGATATCGTGCAAGATGGTAAACTTAGAGTGGTCGATTTGAGAGATATGGTAATCTAATTCTTTTTCACCTTTGTAACCTGCCCGTTTCCGGGATAGTTTGTTCTCGAATTCTGCTTTTCGTGGATGATTTACCGGTAATCGCCTTAAAATTGCCTCATAAATCTCTATTTCTTTGGGAATGGATCGATTTTTCGCTATCAAAAGCATCACTCCTTCTTTGTAATGCTATTATTATTCGATATTTAAGCTTAAATTACCTTCTAATTTATTTGTGAACATTTATATTGGCGGAGTTCACAATTTTATTGGCGATAATTTCATTTTATTGGCGAAAATAAATTTTTATTGGCGATTTCACCCTATTTATTGGCGATTATCACAATTTATTGGCGAACTGGAAATTGTTCGCGTTTTTTTCCAGTTCGCCGCTTGAATTTCAACTACTTTTCCTACTCTTTCAACCCATATTGGTCGATTTTCCGGTAAAGATTCCGGACACTTATGCCCAGCACGTCTGCTGCTTTCGTTTTGTTCCAGTTCATCTGCTTCAAAGCGTTTTCGATGTGCACTCTTTCGACTTCTTCCAAGGAGCATAGTGGAGAAAGCCGAACTTCTGCCTCAGCCTTGGTTTTACCAGTGTGAGGCAAAAGTAAATCCTCGGCTCCGATTATGCTTCCTTTAGATAACAGTACGCCGCGTTCAATCAGGTGGCTTAGTTCGCGAACATTTCCCGGAAAATCGTAATCTTCAAGGGCAGCGAAGGCTTCACTCGACAGTCGCTTCGATGGATCCTTGGTTTTCCCGATGAAGTACTCAATCAGCGCGGGCAGGTCTCCCTTCCGTTCACGCAGCGGTGGAATCGTCAGCTTGACGACATTCAACCGGTAATACAAGTCTTCGCGGAAACGTCCTTCAGCTACTTCTTTTTCCATGTCGCGGTTCGTGGCGGCGACGACGCGGACACTAACATGCCGCTCCCGGACATCACCGACCCGGCGGAATTCGCCTGTCTCGAGGAAACGCAATAGTTTTACCTGAAGCGCCAATGGCATTTCGCCAAGCTCATCCAAAAACATCGTACCTTCTTTTGCTGCTTCGACAAGGCCTTTTTTATCCTGGCTTGCTCCAGTAAAAGCACCGCGGGCATGGCCGAACAGTTCGCTTTCCAGCAGATGTTCAGGCAGTGCACCGGAGTTCACCGGTACGAATGGTTCATCTGCACGGCAGCTCCAGTAATGGAGTGCTTTCGCAAACAGCTCCTTCCCTGTACCGCTTTCACCCTCAATCAGGACCGGCACCTCGCTGTCGGCAATCCTTCTCGTCATCTCAAGCACTTCTTTAAAATTTACACTATCACCAATGATATTGAAGCCATTATGCTGGGCAATGATTTTTTTCATTGAGTCATTCTTTTCTTTCAGCGCTTTATTTTCCGCAGCCTTTCCAATCGTCAGTTCCAATTCTGATAGATTATAAGGCTTGGTAATATAGTCGAAAGCGCCCACCTTCATTGCTTCAATCGCGGTATCAATCGTCCCGTGCCCGGTCAAAATCAGTACCTCGATATCCGGCTGGACTTTCTTGGTTTCTTTTAAAAGCTCGATGCCGTCCATACCGGGCAGCCTGATATCATAGACACCAATGTCGTATTCATTCTTTTTCACAAGTTCAAGGGCATCTTCGGCCGTGCCACCGCTGTCCACATCAAATCCCTTACGCTTCAGCCTTCTTACCAAAAGCTCAAGCAAATCCTGTTCATCGTCAACGACTAACAATCTTGTTGCTGACATCGTAGCCCACCTCCATTGTTTCTTGTGCCAACGGCTCGTAGTTATTTTCTCGGTCCACTAATTCTGCTGGAATGTGAAATCCATCTTCGCTTTCCACCTTTGAATCATCCGTTGGCAGCTGACTGCCGATACTGCGGTCCATCTCTATTGGCTTCTCTGCTACATCTGCACTCAATGTACGCTCTGCTGGCAGTTGGATTTCTACAGTCGTTCCTTCTGTTGGTTTGCTATCAATGGTGATATTCCCGCCGAACTGCTGGATGATGCCGTAACATACTGACAAGCCAAGTCCGGTTCCTTTGCCGATTGGCTTTGTCGTAAAGAATGGGTCGAACAGTTTATCCATCGCTTCAGCAGGAATTCCGTGGCCACTGTCTGTTACTTTTATCGAAACCGCTTCTCCATTGCTTTCAGAAGCGGAAACGATCAGTTTTCCTTCGTTTTCCATCGCGTCGACTGCGTTATTGATCAGGTTGACGATGACTTGCATCAGCTTAAGGCCATCCCCATTCACAGCCGGCAGCCCTTCATCAACATGAAGTTCAAGCTGGATCCGCTGCTTTTTCAGCTGATGCTCGACAAGACTGACACTATTTTCAATGATTTCCTTCACTCGAATTTGGTCCTCTGTCCAATCATTTTTCCGGGAAAAATTAAGCAGGTTTCCGGTTATCCGTTTGCAGCGCTCGGTATTTACCTTGATTTTACGAAGATAGTGTTCCATCTTCTCTTCATCAAGGTCCTCGTCGCCTGCCTGGATTCTGTCGATCAAATCCTCAGCGTATACATTGATCGTTGCCAGCGGATTGTTGACTTCGTGGGCGAAGCTCGACGCCATGATGCCAAGCGCGCTCAGTTTATCCGTCTGGATCATCGTTTCTTCCATTTGTTTTTGCTCGGTAATATCCTCGAGCACGACGAGGAATTCGCCTTCTTCCTCGATCGCGTGGTTGAGAGGAAACACCCTGTGCCTGAAAATCCGCTCGCCATTCGCTCCGTCCTTGAACTTCATGACTTCATCGGCGATTTTATCAAGGTCCGGACAGGTAATCGGACAATTCAAGCAAGGGGCATTTTCGCCGCCAATAACTGCGTAACAAGGCAACGTCAACCGGTCTTCCTTCAGCCACCCTTTTAAAATCGGGTTCATCCAGGTGATCCGGTACTCTTTTGTAACCAGTGCCAGCCCGGCACCAATACCGTTGACTACAACATCCAGCCTTTCTTTCTCCTGTTCGAGGAGTCTTGATTTTTCCAGCAGTTCCTTACTCATATCATTGAAGGAATCTGCTAGTTTACCAAGCTCATCGGTCCGTTTCATTTTTACAGGGCTGATTTTCCGGCCTTGCTTCAAATTGTTCATTTCCCTGTCGATTGAAACAATTGGCCTGGTAAAATAAAGCCCTGCCCAGACGCTGATCAAGCTGACTGTCAAAATCAGCAAGGCGACTGCTCCTATGCCGCTTTGCAGCATCCTGTTGATTGGCGCAAAAGCCGTTGTTTTCGGCTGCTCCATCACCAGCACCCAGTTTAAGTCTTCAATCTCAGCTGTTACACCAAGCTCATCCTGGCTGCCAGACGTCTGTTTTTGCCAGAGCTTGCTGTAATCCTGATGGGCGATGACCCGGTCTTTATCATCAACTAAATAAATATATGAGGAGTGATCCTGGCGCATTGACGAGATTTTCCCGATGATCTTCTGAAGCTGGACAACGACCCCGATTGCTTTTTTCGATTCATCTTCGTAAAAAGGGATCGCCAGTTTCATAACAGGCTGGCCGTACTGGTTGAACTCTACCTGGCCATACACCCTGTCAAGTGTTTGCAGTTGGAACCACATTTCATCCGTGAACCACCGTTCGTTATCCCCGGCAATATTGAGTTCGTATCGCGACACCCTTTTTTCCACAAAACCTTTATCATCGGCAATTATGACCTCCTCGACTGATTCGCTTTGCTGTAGGAGCTCATATAATGCGCTTTGTTTTTCATTTAATAGATTAAGTGATGCGAGGACATGGATTCGCTGGAATGTCTCGCTGAATTCATACTCGATTTCACGAGATAAATTTTCAAGCACCAGATGCTGTTTTTCCAGAATCCTCGTTTCTAAATCTGATTTTACAAAAGAATAGTAAAATAGACTGATCAGCAGCAAAGGAATCGTCGACATCACGACACCGAATACAAGGACCTTGTTGCGGATTGTCTGCGAATGCAGGAAATCAATCAGTGCTCTCATTGCTTCCGGCCTCCTTGCACTTCAGGGTGGATCAGTTCGGCGATATGCAGCAAATCCTGATCATAAGCAACTCCTAGTGCATCCTTCGTCTGCTGGTTGACGACAAAACGAATGCCATCGGGCAATTCGACAGGCAATTCTCCCGGCTTGTTTCCCTGAAGAATCAGGCTGACAAACCTGGATGCCTGGTAGCCCTGCGAATAAAAGCTGGATCCGTAACTCGCAAGCAATCCCTTTTTCGCTTCAAAATCATACAAACCCATAGCCGGGATTTTTTTCTCATCAGTCAGCTTCACAATCTCATCTGTCAGCGATTCAATCCTGAAACTGGGCAGGACAAGGATTGCCTCTCCATCATCAACCGTTTTCCATAGAGTATCCAGGCATTCCTTCGAGCTCACATCGCATGGGGAAATCGCCACCCCCAAGTCCTTCGCCGCTTTCCTTGTTTCTTCAAGGCTCAATTTGCTGACATCAATTTTGCTGTCATAAATAACATGCACCCTGTCTATAGCGGGCACAAGTGAAGTAAGCATCTCCAGGCGCTTGCCAGAGATACTGGCGTGATAGTTATTGATACCGGTAAAAAGACCTCCTGGTGACTTGTAATCCTTTATCAACCCAAGTTCCTTTGGTGCAGCAAGACCTGCAAAAACTACCGGGATTTCAACGTTTTTCTCATCCATCTTTGCTTTTAGCCGCTGAGTTTCAATCCCGCCAAGCGTAACAATTAGATTGGGTTTATCCTCTAGCAGCTGATCGATTTGCTCGTCAATCAACACTTCATCATCATGTGCATTCTTTACTGTAAAATGGACTTCATTAGCGCTATACCCGAGATCCTTCAATCCCGCTTCAAGTCCAGTAAACTTCTCATAGCGGTTTTCACCAATCATCAGGACGCCAATTTCTACCGGCTCATCTCCCCTGACTCCAAGAAAAGCATATATAATAGCCGAAATGGCAATCGTTGTCAGAAAAAAGAAATACCACTTTGTTTTCACAGCCTGCGCCCCCAATTCCAGTATTCACTTCCACTATAACGGAAAAAGTAACGTAGCCATCTTGCAAAAAAGGATAATTTTATGAACGTATAAGGGTATAGGTTTATTTCTGTCCAAAATAAAAAAAGGTTCCCCTCATATAGAGGAGAACCAGAACCTTAATCTTCTTTTCGCTCAACTGCGTGGCCGCCAAATTCGTTTCTTAATGCAGCAACTACTTTTCCTGTGAACGTATCGTCTTCAAGTGAGCGGTAACGCATCATCAATGACAGGGCGATGACTGGTGCAGCTGTTTGCAGGTCCAGCGCTGTTTCAACTGTCCATTTGCCTTCACCTGATGAGTGCATGACGCCTTTGATGCTTTCAAGCTTTGGTTCCTTATCAAATGCGTTTTCCATTAATTCCATCAGCCAGCTGCGGATGACGGAGCCGTGGTTCCAGACGCGAGAAACTTCTTTATAGTCATAATCAAACGGGCTCTTTTCAAGAATTTCAAATCCTTCTGCGATCGCCTGCATCATACCGTACTCAATACCGTTATGGACCATTTTCAAGAAATGGCCGCTTCCGACCTTACCTGTGTAGAGGTAGCCTTTTTCAATCGAAATGTCCTTGAAAATTGGTTCAACATGAGCGAAAACTTCGGAATCGCCCCCGATCATTGTGCAAGCACCGTTACGAGCACCTTCCATTCCGCCGCTTGTTCCGACATCCATGAATTGGATGCCTGCTGCTGAAAGCTTTTCAGCACGTCGTAGTGTGTCCTTGTAATTTGAATTTCCGCCATCAATCAGGATGTCTCCCTCTTCAAGGAAAGGCGTGAATTTTCCGATAACCTGGTCGATTAAATCGCCAGCAGGAATCATCAACCAGATCACACGTGGCTTTGGCAGCATGTCCACCATAGCCTTATAATCTGCAGCAATCTCAGCACCTTCTGCTTTAATTTTCTGCATTGCTTCCTCATTAATATCGTTCGCCACAACCTCATGGCCATTTTCCATCAAATTCAATACCAAGTTATAGCCCATTTTGCCAAGGCCGACCATTCCTAGTTTCACGTAGATGCACTCCTTTTTCGTTTAAAATGCTATTTTCGCATTTATTGTTGGTTTTTCGAACAGCTTAAGAACTTTATACAAAGATATTATCAAATAATTTTTCATATGTATATCTATAATAAGAAAATAATTTTCACGCCTAATATCTTTTTATCGATATGGCTTCCCTGATTTTTTGCAAGTTATCAAGAGTTTGTTCTTGCCTGCGAACTGAAACCGCTACATGAAGCACATCGATCAAACTTAATTGAACCAGCCTTGATGCTAATGCCTCTGATCGGAATAACGTTTCGCGTGAAGTGGTGTACAAAACGTGATCTGCTTCCTTGGATAAAGGAGACTTAAAGTGACTTGTGATAGCAATTGTTGCTGCTCCATTAGCTTTTGCAATCCTGAGTGCTTCTATGACATCTTTATTGCTGCCGCTGTGTGAAATACCAACGGCCGCCTGTCCAGGACCGAGCAGCGCAGCGGAAATGATTTGCTGGTGTCCGTCACTGTGGGCATTGCAATTGATCCCTGTCCGCAGAAATTTATGATAAGCATCGAGTGCGATTGCCGAGGAACCGCCTGATCCGTAAAAATCAATCCGCGCTGCTGTTACAAGCACATCAATAATGCTCTCAAGAACCTTTTCATCCAGAAGATTAAGCGTTCCTTTCATTGCCTCGATATGCCCGGCAAAAACCTTTTCTGCAAGAGTAACTACTTGATCTTCTTCCTTTATTTCTTCGTGGATATTTTTGATTGGTTCCACTACTTCACTCGCAAGCGCAATTTTAAAAGCTTGATAACCCCGGAATCCTAGCCTTTTGCAAAAACGGAAAATGGTTGCCTCCGCGACAGATGCATTCTCCGAAAACTCGGTGATTGATAAATGGATTATTTCCTTCGGGTTGCTCAAAATATAATCCGCTACCGCCTTCTCCTTCGAGGAAAGCGACGAGTAGATGGCTTTAATTTTAACTACAACATTTTGCCCATTCAACTCACTGGCCATTTTATTGCCTCCTTTTTGATGCGAATAAACCACAATGATTTTCATTTTTATTAGTTGGTGATGAAAATTTTTTTCATTACTTTTATAATAAAAGGGCCAAACTTATGTTCAGCCCGCTTCATTGTTAATCCTGTTCCGTCAAAATGACTGGACCATCTTTGGTGATCGCAATGGTATGCTCATACTGCGCGGACAGCTTTCCGTCCACTGTTCTGGCTGTCCAGCCGTTAGAATCCATCTTCGTTTTCCATTCGCCGACATTGACCATTGGTTCGATGGTGAATACCATACCCTCCTTAAGTCTTGGCCCTTTGCCTGGCAGTCCATAGTGCGGAATATCAGGCTTTTCATGAATCACGGACCCAATACCGTGGCCAATAAATTCACGGACAACAGAAAATCCTTCTCCTTCCACATATGACTGGATCGCATGACCGATGTCGCCAACCCGGTTTCCAGGTACAGAGGCGGCAATGCCGCGATATAATGCCTCTTTTGTCACTTCGAGCAGCTTTTGTGACTGTTCGCTCACATGCCCAATAGCATAGCTCCAAGCCGAATCAGCCAGTGCGCCATTCAGGTTTACGACCATATCTATCGTGACAATATCGCCATCGTTCAGCGCCTCTTTCCGAGGAAAGCCATGGCACACCTCATCATTGATGCTGGCGCATGTTGCATATTGATAATTACGGTAGCCTTTTTGCTGTGGAGTGGCTCCGTGCTTTTTTAAATAACCCTCGACAAACTGGTCAATTTCCCAGGTGGTTACCCCCGGCTTGATCAGTTTGCGCAACTCTTTATGCACGGAAGCGAGCAGCTTACCCGCTGCCTTCATATTTTCAATCTCACGTGCCGATTTTAAAACAATCATTCCGTCATCTCCCCGAATCAATTCAATTCTATATTATCTTATATGAATAAATTCGCAAAATGAACCGGTTCATCACAAGGTAAAAGGAAAATAGCTTTAGTTTATTGGATTGCAACATTGGAAATCCACTTTTCTTGGCATTACATCCCAAAACAAATCTCTGCAATATTTTTTATAGCTAGTATTTTACTTTTATAGCGACTTTCTCGTTTTTATAGCGAATTGGAAATTACACACGATTTTTTCCAGTCTCCATACACAGAAAAAACCCTCCTGCCTAGGCAAAAGGGTTCCTCACCAATATTATTGCAACACTTTTAATGCTTCGCGATTGAATGCCGGGATATCTTTCGGTTCCCTGCTGGTCACGAGCTGATTGCAGCAAACGACGACTTCTTTATCCATGTATTTTGCTCCGGCATATTCCATATCGACGCGGATGGACTTATAGCCTGTGGCTCCTCTGCCTTCAAGCGTTTTTGCGGTAAGCAGCAGCTGCGGTCCATGGCAGATGGCGAAGACTGGTTTCTTCTCGTCCATGAATGCCTTGGCAAATTGCACGAACCGCTCGTCTTCACGCAGCTGATCCGGAGAGAATCCTCCTGGGATGAAGAGTGCATCGAAATCTTCCGGCTTGACGTTATCGATACTTTCATCAATTTTAACCTCAGCTTTTTCCTGCTTTCCAGTAACGGTCTTGCCTTGTTCCTTTTCAATCGTAACCACTTCATGTCTAGCTTCAGTAAAAGCACGTGACGGCTCAAGATATTCGACATCTTCAAATAAATCGGTTATTAAACAGGCAATTTTTTTACCCATATATTCAACATCTCCTTTTTTAAAAGAATCTCCACTATTAAAATTCCCTGTCTTCCGCTTGTAAAACATATAAATAGAAGTTCCATTATCTTGTATAAAAACATGCCAAAAGACCTAACTTATTGCAAATATAAAAAAAACATTTTATATTTTCGCCATTCAACTATAATTTAATTTAAGACATCAATAGGGAGAGAAGGCACCATGAAATTTAGTTATGTCAATGTAATGGAAGAGGTCGTTTCCACTCTTGTCAATGTGTTGATGATGAGCCCTGATTACCAGACCTTCTGTAATTGCCAGAAGTGCCGGAATGATATCATTGCCATCAGCCTGAACACTCTTCCAAGTCACTACGTCACGACAGAAGATGGCCGGAAGATGGTTTACGAACAACTTAATACCCAGGAAAACAGAACCTGGATCAATAAAAGAATCATCAGTGCCATCCATCTTGTTGGCAAATACCCGAAGCATTAAATCAGAAATAAGTAATCAGATTGTCCAAATAGCTTATTATTATCTACAAATTAAAGCTGCCAATTGACAGCCGGGTAACCGGGCATCCGTCAATGGCAGCTTCTTTTTTTCTTATAAAGACTGTTGGGTATCCATCCGTCTGGCAAAATCAACGAAACGGAACTTGTCAGGGCGGTGTCTTGACTCGGTATATTGGAAAAGGGTAGCGTCATCAAAATAAATATAGTTTTTCACGATGACGATTGCATTAAACCCATCCATATCAAGGAGTTTTCTGTCCTCGGCACTTGGTTCCTCTACTGTGAATTCCTTTTTTGCAAAGCTAATTTTTTTCTCCAGTTTTCCTTCGATATACTCAAATATCGAGTTTTCACAAGCTACACGTGATAGTCCTGGCACATGCTTTTCTACGAGAAAATCCTTGTCGAGGATCACTCTTTCTTCATCAATATGCCGTACTCTTTTTACCTTCCAAACCTTTTCATCATCCTCAACATTCAATTCCCTGGCAATTTCCCGGCCTGCCAATTCGAGAGTGAATTCTTCCACAGTCGTTTTCGCCTTTCCACCCATATTCTCCGCCAGTTCTTTAAAACTGATCAATCCGGAAATCGGAAACTGATGTCTTTTTAAATCCAGCACAAGTGAACCCTTGCCGCGAATTTTTTGGATGAATCCATTTTGCGCAAGAAGATTCAGCGCTTTACGGATGGTTTCCCTGGACGTTTGGTACATGTCCGCAAATTCATTTTCCGATGGCAAAATCGTTTTAGGAGGATAATGCCCTTCCTGGATCTGTTTCGAAATTTCTTCGTAGATCAATAAATATTTTTTTTGCATAACATATCACCCGTACCTTGTCTGATTGCTACCATTTTACCTTTTTTATGTTCGTTTGAATACAATAGACAATTGTGTTTGTTTTTTTCATACAAACTTCATAAAATAATGTGCAACTATAAACTACAATAGCCGATATAAAAGCAGCGAGTTTTTTCCCAACAGTTTTTTTGATAAAAATAGACCCCAAAAACTTTAAGGTTGGTTATAATTGTTCTATAAGTCGTTCTCAATATGGAACTATTTTATCAGATTTGTTATGATATAACTATAAATTGATAAGGTGTGTGGATAACAGTGATCGGTGAACGCGTCAAGAAACTTCGACAAGAAAAAAGGATGTCCTTATCTGAACTGGCAGAGCAAGCTGGCGTGGCAAAATCATATTTGAGCTCTTTGGAGCGAAACCTTCAAACTAATCCTTCAATACAATTTCTAGAAAAGATAGCAGGAGTATTGAATGTTCCAGTAGACCATCTAATCCATGAACAACCTGACAAAGAAAACATGGATCTTGATTGGGTCAATCTTGTAAAAGAAGCAATGGATTCTGGTATCACAAAAGACCAGTTCCGTGAGTTTCTGGAATTCAATAAATGGAGACTCCACAACAAATAAACCTCAATGGACAGCCTGCGCTGTCCATTTTTTATTACGGCTGTTTTCGCATTGATTGTGGCTATTCATCCTTCGCCGCATATACGAAAAGAGACTTTATTAAATGCTCTTTTCGTAAAGATTAACGTAATATATACCCATTTTGCAGGTCGGTATTAAGTTTGCATGCTCTTTTCTCACAAAAGGGTCAACATTACGAAGGAATATAGGTAATTCAATCCTATTTTGTAGTCAAATAGCAACAAAGTTTGAGAGTAGAGCCTTTATTATAAAAATAAAAAGCACCTCTAAAAAGAGCTGCTCGATGGCAATTCCGTTTTCTATGTAAAGATCCACTTGCCTATTTGTTGGTCTTCGTTAAAAACTCCCTGATTTCTTCTTTGTTTATCCCCAACTCTAATGCTTCCATTATAAGCTGCATCCATTCTGTATCCAGTTCTTCGAAAACTACCTGTTCTTTAATCAAGTTCTTCCCCCCAAAATACAGTTAGTATTCCAGGCAGTCCGGCCATCATAGTACATCGCACCTTAGATCCGTGACTTTGCGTCCTAGTTTTTCAACAAGTTTGCCTTTTTCTGTATCTTTCTACTCACTTTTTTAATCCCAATGTCATTGTACATTGTTCTATATATTTAACATGTAAATATTTGTCGGCAACAATATAAGTATTTTTTCTCTTTTCTTCCAAACAATTACAAAAACATAGCATAAAAGTTTTATTATCTGAAAATTTAAACCATTTACTTAAAGATCTTTGTCAGATTATAGCTCTAATTGTTGAACTCTTTTTTAAAAATAACCCCCATAAACTTGAGATGATCCTATGGATGGCCAGTTTTCTTATACATTTGCTTTTTTAAGTGCGGTAAAATTGCCACTTTCTCAAGACTGATGGCATTAAAAAACGGGTATCTCGTTAAATCATTTCCGCAAATCGGGCAGAGCCACTCTCCAACCTCACTGCTGCTAAACGAAGGACGGTTACAACGATCACAATTTTTTCTGTACACGGCCATCAAGCCCCCTTTTAAAAGAAATTTGTTACTATATTCCATTCGAGTATAGTCCATTTGTATCAATTCTGAAAAAGTCTAAAATATCGCTAATTTTCTTAAAAAAGAACAAAAATCGTTCTTTTTTAAGAAATACCTCCGTTTATCTCAGTTTCTTGTATTTTTAAAAGAACCGAATTGTTCGTTATAATGAATTAATAGATGAATAAAAAGGAGATTCTCTTATGACGGTTGGAGAGAAAATAAAAAGTTTAAGGCTTGAAAAAAAGTATTCCATTAGTGAACTCTCTGAAAAAGCGAAAGTTTCCAAATCCTATCTCAGTTATATCGAAAGAGGAATCCAGGAAAATCCATCGCTTCAGGTATTGTCCCGCCTGGCAGTCAACCTGGATACAACTGTTGAATATTTGATGGGACAGCAAAACATGAAAGCTGCCAGGATGCCTGTTGATGAGGAATGGGTTGGACTCGTTGATGAAGCTATAAAAAACGGAATCAGCAAAGAAGATTTTGCATATTATCTGGATTTCATGAAGTTTAAGAGCAGGAGAAAACAGGATTAGCAGTTAAGTATTTATATAAATTACAATGCACAACGGCGCTTTAGAACAAGTATTTTCTATTAGAGGCTGATTATTGCACGCCCAAAAAAAGAACCAGCCTCATAGGCTGATTCTCTGTTTGGCCAGGCTGGCTGCAATCTTTGCCCCCACCCTCGCATTATTTTTTACAAGTGCGATATTCGCAACAAGGCTTTTCCCATCAGTTAATTCTTTCACCTTCCCAAGAAGGAATGGAGTTACCTGTTTGCCGGCGATTTGTTTTTCCCTGGCTTCACCCAGTGCTTTTTCGATTACATTGGCGATAAAGCTCTCCTCCAAGGCGTCTTCTTCTGGAATTGGATTAGCCACGACGACTCCTCCATCAAGCCCCAATTCCCATTTTGTTTTGATCATCTCTGCTACAGCTTCATGTGTATCAAGCCGGAAGTTGACATTGTATGGGCTTGTACGCGTGTAAAAAGCTGGCAGTGAGTCTGTCCCAAAACCTAAAACAGGAACCCCCTGAGTCTCTAGGTATTCAAGCGTGAGTCCCAGGTCAAGAATAGACTTGGCACCGGCACATACAACCGCGACATTCGTTTTGGCAAGCTCCTGAAGGTCTGCGGAAATATCCATCGTACTCTCTGCTTCGCGATGTACGCCGCCTATTCCGCCAGTCACAAATACTTCAATCTTTGCGAGCTCAGCGCAAATCATCGTTGCCGCCACCGTTGTCGCTCCATTTTTCTTTGTGGATAACAAATACGGCAAGTCCCGCCGGCTCGCCTTCTCAACATCTCTGCTCTGCGCCAGGTACTCAAGCTCTTCATCTGACAAGCCAATTTTTATTTTCCCATCGAGGATGGCAATGGTTGCAGGTACCGCTCCATTTTCACGGATGATTTGTTCTACTTCTCTCGCTGTGTGGACATTCTGTGGATAAGGCATCCCATGTGAAATAATTGTTGATTCCAGGGCGACGACCGGTTTGCCTGCTTTTTTCGCTTCTGTTACTTCCTGTGAATATTCTAGCCACTTTTCCAGCATCGTGTACCTCGCTTATTTAAAATTTTGTTTATATGTGTCTAGCAATTGTTTATTATTTAATATCGGGTTTACTGTCTCAATCGATTGCAGCGTCAAAATGGAACAGGCCATGCCAATTTTGCAAGCATCCTCTGTCTGGATGCCATTTATATGGGCATATATGATTCCTGCAACGAGCGAATCTCCTGCTCCTGTTACATCGATAACAGAAATTGCCGGGGGAATCAGCACACCAGCTTCACCTTTTGAGGTAAAATAAATCAGGCCTTTGTCTCCGCGGCTGATGACAACCTTCTCTACACCTTTATGTATAATCAACTCTGCTGCCTTAAAGTAGTCGCCTTCATTGTTGATCCTGATGCCCGAAATGGCTTCTGCCTCATCTTTATTGGCTATCAGCCAGGTCACGCCTAGTAGGTTCTGCGGCAGTTTCTTTGCCTTCGGGGACGATACGGGGGTGATACAAAGCTGGATGTTCTCATTCCGACAGCGATCAATGATTCTTACAAGGACATCTGCCGGGAAATTTGTATCCAGCATAATGAAATCGGATGAAGCGAAATAACCCCATTTGCGATCGATGAAGTCAGGAGTGATAGCATCATAGATTGACATTTCCGCTAACGCTACCGTCATTTCTCCCTCATTATCTAGTATTGCCGTATACGCTCCAGTCGACTGCCCCTTGAGTGTTTCTGATGGGTTTACATCCGCAAATGCCTTTGTATATTCCATAAGCCAGTGGCCTTCGTGGTCATCACCGACTGCTGTCAGTATACTTACATCACTTCCAAGCCTGCCCAAATTCTCTCCGATATTCCTGGCAACCCCTCCGCATGATTTAGAACTTTCAGCCGGGTTCGAAGTGCGCAGCTCCAGAACACCCTTCGACCATATTTTGCGGTCGACATTTGCCCCTCCCACACACAGTACCTGACGCCTTTCCGGTAAAATATATGCCCGTCCAATAAGCTTTCCTTGCTTTATTAAAGAAGAAATATAGCCGGCAACTTCGGAACGCGATAAATCTGTCTTCGCAGCAAGATCAATCTGTGAAATGAACGGATCCTCTTTAATCAGTTTTAAAATAAGAGCCTCTTTTTCGTCCATGTTGCGCACCTCGCTATTTCCAAAATATAGCTTACACTTAAATCTTAAACCTTTATCTGAATATGCACAACTTTATCAATATTTGATTATTTTTTCAAAAAAAGGCATGTATACAAAACATTAAAGCTTGAAAATTGTCACAAAATCGTCAAAAAAATAATATACTTCTCACTCTTTTTCCTTTGATTTTTCGCATTTTACTCACAACTCCCTGATAGGATTATATTCGATCAAAGGAGGAGATTTTTATGAAGAAATTATTTGCTATCATGGTGGCATTATTTTTAATGATAATCGTTTCTGCCTGCGGAGATGAAGCGGCTGAAAATGAACAAAAAGATGGTCAGGAAACTGCGACAACTGAAGTGAAACACGATGATGATGACCATGCAGATGGCCCTCATGAACCAGGTGCGGACGATGTTTGTGCATTCTGCAACATGAAGGTATATCCGGAAGCTGATCCAATGGGAGTTTTCACCGCACAGGCCAAAACGAAAGACGGAGAGTATGTATTCTTTGATGACTCAGGCTGTCTATTGAATATCACTAGACGTGATGATGTAGAATTTGAAGAGGAATGGGTCCGTGATTATATAACATCAGAATGGGTCGAGGTTGATTCTGCGATTCCTGTAAAAGCAGATCTTAAAACACCTATGAAATACGGCTACGCATTCTTCAAAGACAACGAAAGCGCAGAGAAATTCATTTCAGAAAACAGCGACAAGAATCCTGCCATGGCAACATGGGAGCAAATCGACCAAATCGCAAACGAACGCTATATGAAAAAAATGAAGATGAATAGCGACAGCATGGATAAGAATCAGGAAAGCGAAATGGATGGAGAAAGCGAAGAGAAAAGCGGCCATTAATGGTGCACTTTACGTAATAACCAATAAAATGAAATCCCGGTGTGTAATTCAGCACCGGGATTTTTCGCTGTAAAAAATCTAACTAAAGAATACCTTTTCAAGTGGTGTATAGACACCGTTCTTTTGTACTAGTGATTCAACTGAATCACAATACTGCAAATTCCCTTCCTGCATGAACGCGGCTCTGTCAGCCAATTCCTCCACCAGGCTAAGGATATGGGTAGTAAAGAAAATCGTTCTGCCCTGGCGTTTTTCTTCCTGGATAATCTCCTTGAAGCGGTACACCCAGAGTGGATCAAGTCCATTGGTTGGTTCATCGAGAATTCGCAGCGGGACTTCCGGTAACAGCGCCTGCGCAAGCGAAAGCCGCTGCTGCATTCCTTTAGAATATTGTTTAATCTGCATATCCCGTACATCAAATAAGCCAACCTGGTGAAGAGCTTCAGTCACTTTTTCATCGCTTATTCCTCTTAACCTCGCAAAAAAAGTCAAAACTTCCAACCCCGTCAGCTGGCGTGGAAAGAGCATTTCATCCGGCATATAGGAAAATAGTTTTTTGAATTCTTTACTTTGCGGTTCAACTTTCTTACCGTCCATAAATACCATGCCCGCAGTCGGCTTCATAATCCCTGTAAGCATTTTGATCAATGTACTCTTGCCTGCACCGTTTCCACCACAGAGTGCAAAGATTTCAGGCTTGTCGATTGAGAAGCTGATATCCGTAATCTTCTTTTTCGGACTATAGTGTTTTGCCAATCCTTCTATCCTGATCCATTCCTTGCTATTCATCCTCAACCCCCCGTTTAGTTCTGTACACAGAGTATAGGACAGGCAGTATCGTCCAAAGCAAAACAGCAAGAATAAATAGCGTTTTGCCTATCAATCCATCTGCCCAGATGGTTAAATCATATAATCGCGGCCCGAATACTGATGCTCCATCAAGCGACAAAATCGACTGGACGCGAATCAACTCTACTGGATTGAGAAAAATGGACACAGTCAGCATTGGCAGCAGCCATTGCTTCATCATGAACATGCTCAACCCCATAATGATAAATTCATAGAAAAGTACAAGGAAGGCCCAGACAATCAAGCTGATCCCCAGCGCCTGGAATCGCGTTTGGGCCATTATGCCAATCATCATCGCCAGCGACAGGAAAATGGCCGCCAGCAAGATTGAATACACATAAAACAACACCAGCAAAGAAACAGAGACTCCCCCGCCAACGAAGAAAATGACGAGCAATGCTGCACCGTATCCAAACGTCAGGACAGACCAGACTGCAACAAACAAACCTGAATACTTCCCAAGAATAACTGCCCATGGTGAAATGGGATATGTCAGCAGCAGCGTTAACCCGCGGTCTTCCTTTTCACCTGACAAAAACAAGCTGCCGATGAGCAAAGACAGCAAAGGAATCAACAGTAAGTTGATATTCAGCAAGCTGGCCGTCATCCTGTTAAACCCGTCAAACCCTGTTCCTCCTGTGTTGCCCAGAAAAGCGACCATCACGGCCAGGGATGAGAACAATAAACCAAAGCCGGCAAGCCAATGGCTTCTCATCATCAAGGTCAACTGCTGCCTCGCGATGTGCCTCATTGCCCCCAGCTCCACTCATGTTTCTTTAATGATTCATAATCCAGCACTTCGCCCATTCCCTGTTCCTTCACGTAATTTTCAGCGCTCTCCCTGTCCTTGAAACTGACCACACCATTTGCCATTGGTGTCCAGAAATCCGGATGGTACGCATGATAAGCTTTGTCCAGTTCAATCCATTCGCCCGTATCCACGTCCCGCACATATTTTTTCGCTGCACTTTCTTCCTTAAGCAATGGCTCCATTTCCAAGAATTCATCCATACAGCCAATATCATCAAACTTATATATTTCTCCATCGGCGGTGACAACCTCTGTTGCATAATGCTCATGGGCAAGGCCCATATTGCAAACCTCGCACACATCAATTTCAGGGTTGATTTCCTCCGGTTCCATCGCACTGTTATTGCAGCCCGCTACTACCCCAACAGACATCATCAATAGAATTCCAAACTTTTTGATCATCGCAGTTTCCTTCCTTTCACAATGACGAATATCGAGAACAAAATAAACAGTATGCCTAATACTCCTGGGATCATTCGGTCCTTGCTCCGCTGTTCAACTTCCTGAAGCATGATTACCGGTTCTACCAGCGGGCGGGCATCATAAACATCTGCTGCCCCAAAAGAAGGAAATAAAGCCTCCGCCTTGGTCCACAGCTTGATCGAGGGACTTTCAAAAAAGAATTGCCAGTACGGCTGTTTCCTCAATAGGCGATCATACAGTGAACCAGCCTTGTACGCTTCTTCTCCCACGCCATCACCTGAAAGGTCAAAACTGCTGTAATCATCCCAGTAGTTTCCCTTCACACCATCATCCAGCCTCATATCTTCCCCTGAAATCTTTGACTGAACGACATTCCCGATGAAATTGTTTTCGGAGAACGTGTTATTTTCATTCCTTCCCATGAATTCAAGACCTACCTGATTAGCGGCAATCTGATTCCTGTTTATCAGAGTATCTACCCCGTATTCAAGGGAAAGTCCTGTGCTGTTCCGGAGTATTTCATTGCCCTCAACCAGTACATTCTTCGTCTCATAAATCAAGATTCCATAGCCGCGGAAATGAAAATGATCCGTCACCTTGTTTTGTATGAAGTCAATGTGAGTTGAATCCATCACCATGAACCCCGTCACATTTTTTTCAACATGATTTCTCTCAGCTAAAATTCCCTCACTGAACATAAAATGCATTCCATAGCGTGATTCACTGACACGATTCTCCGAGACCTGAATTCCATTCGTAAAATCAAAGTAAATCCCATCCTGTACATTGGCGATTTCATTTCCTTTCAGAAAATGACCGCCTCCCTTGAACAGATGAATGCCGTTCCCACGCTTTGAGAAGTGAGTTCCATTGCTTGAAATGTTATTTTCAATTAGCTGGTTTTCATTGCTGTTGGCTATATATATCCCATTCTGGACATTATTTAATTTATTGTTTTTGATGACATTTCGGTGTGCTTTTTTGATATAAATTCCGCTGTCGTCCTGGTCCGACCCGCTATTCTGGATTGTGAGACCATCAAGAACCACATTTGAAGCAGTGATCGTGATAACATTCCCTTCTCCACCGCCATCAATAATTGCTCCCTCTTCTCCTTTTATAGTGACTTCCTTATTGATCAAGACACTTTCTTTGTATAATCCAGGGGAGATTAGAATGGTATTCCCATTTCTGGCATTGTCGACAGCTCTCTGAATCGATTGGCCGACCTCCACTTTGAACTCGTCGGCATAGGTATGCATAGGGATGAGCATTAGAAGCAAAAAGAAATTAAATGCAAGCGGCCTTGTCAGCCTCCACATACAGCTGCCTCCTCCCTGTATTATTCTCTTTTTAAAACTAGCAAAAAAATGTGATGAAACCTTGAAATATTTGTTGGGAATCGTTGAAGTTAATGAAGAGATTTATAGTGAAAATAGGGGTAAACTAGTTGAACCCGTAAAGTTTTCAGAATAATCAAAAGTAAATGTGTCTATTTTGTGACAAATACAATATAATGTAAATAATATGTAAACCTAACTAAGGGTTAAGGGAGGACCTGGACATGACAATTGTTCATATTTTAAACTTCTCCATTCCGATCGCAATGATGCTTGTAATTGGCTTTGCTGTCGATAAAATGTGCCAGCCTGATACGCCAGAACAGGAAGCCGAGTAAACATTGCCGGTTTCTTTTTTTTGTGAATGCTAATCTGCTATGCTTCCTGACTTACACAAAAAGAGCAAGATTCTCCCCGGAATCTCGCTCTTTTTATTAGTTTTTTACCACTTCGGGTGTTGTTTTTATAAATATCTTGTTTCCCTGAATGAAAAACAGGATGCTTCCGAGCACCACCAAGGCTATGAACGAGAATAATACAGTCCCTCCTGCTTCATTCAATAAATAGCCTCCCGCAATCGGACCTAGAAAATGGCCAATTCTCCGGAATTGCGCGGCTCCGTAATAGGTTCCCCGCAGTTCATCCGAAGCGAGCTGATCGACGAGACAACTGCTTGAGGGAAAGATCAGGATTTCTCCTATTGTGATAAAGACAATGGCCAGTATGCCAGTATACCATCCCGTTACAAACCCGAATGTCAGCATGCCCACCGACAGGAAGACTGCTCCGGCCATCATGACCTGCATCGTCTTGAACCTTTCTGCGTAGTGGCTGATCGGCATCTGCAGCAGGACGACCATGACCGCATTGATGGACAACATCACTGAATAAACGAATACGCCGTTCGCGATTGTTGATTCCAGATACTGCGGGACATTCGATTCCATTTGGGAATAACCAAAGTTAATGATGATTGTTCCTAAAATCAAATACCTTAACGCTTTATCTTTGCCAATGATCTTCAAGGAGCTGGCAATCGTTACTTTAAAGGCATTTTCGTTTGCTGGATTCCCTAGATTGTATTTTTTCATCATTAACGCCAAAATCAGTAAATATATGAAATACATAATTCCTGTTACCATGAAAGCTGATTTAGCTGACACCACTGCAAGATAGGCACCGAGCAACGGTCCCACCGATGCTCCGATATTTATCGCCGTATACCTTAGAGAGAATGCTCTCATCCGCTTGCTCTTTTCCGTCAGGTCGGCAATCAGCGCCTGGCCAGTCGGTTCGAAAAACGACCCGCTCAAGCCATTTAACGCATTTAGTACGATGAACCATCCTGGAGTTTCCGCAATCATAAAACCGAAATAGACGAGCGACATCGAAAACAATGAACCGATCATAATCGGTTTGCGGCCGAATCGATCAGACAAATGGCCGCCCAGGAAGCCGCCGATCACTCCCGCTAATGGACTGATTCCAATTGTAATACCGATAAGGACAGGGTGTAAATCAAGATTCCTAGAAAGGTAGATGGCCAGGAATGGCAGCGTCGCGAACGCTGAACCCCTTGCGAGAACTGTTCCGCTCAGCAGTACCCATACAATCGGATGGAATTGCCGATAATAACTTTTAAGTTTATTCATTTTTTTACCTCGTAAATCTAGATTCCTAAATCATAGCAAATATCCAAAATTATGAAAATACCCTCTGTATAAGAAAAGCGCAAGCGCCTTGGTCAGCCCCGACAAGCGCTGGAGGGCCTGACCGTGAAGTCGTTCTTTGACTTCATTGGCAGGACCGAAGCGACTCAAGGGGCTAGGCGCTGGAGCTGGACAATTCTCGAAGTGAAAATTTTATACTTTCTCCAGAAATAAAAAACCGCCGCCATATCGTATGGCAGCGGTACTGAAAATTATTGTCCTGGATTATTGCTTGTCCGCGGAAGGATTAAAATCTCTACGCGACGGTTCCTTGCTTTGCCCACTGCGGTATCGTTCGTAGCTACTGGCTGGAATTCACCAAAGCCCTTGGCGCTGAACCAGCGCGGGTCAAGCTGTTCATTTTTTAAAATGATTTTCATGAATTCGACGGCACGCATTACGCTGAGTTCCCAGTTCGATTCATATCTCGCGGTCCTGATTGGTACATTATCCGTGTGACCGCTGATAATGATATTCCGCGGCGGCTCCATGACCAGCAAGTCCGCAATCTCATTAGCGATATTCACATCGGTTGAGCGCACCTCCGCCCTGCCTGATTCAAACAGGACATTGTCACGAATCGTCAGCAGCAGTCCCTCATCCGTCAGTTTCGTCTCCAGTTTATCTGTCAGCTTTTTTTCTTCTATATAAGAATTGACCTTCTGCTGAATCGCCAAAAGTTCCATTTGATCCTTGGCAACATCGGCCTTCTCCTCGTCATTCTTTTCGACATCTTCTTTGCGCTCATCCGGTGATTCCATCTGTCCTTCGGGCATCGGGCTCTGGAACTCGAACACCCCGGTCCCTCCGGCAAATACATCATTGAATGCCTTTGAGAGTTGCTGGAATTTGACGGCATCAACGGAACTCATCGCAAACAGTACGATGAATAGTGCCAGCAGGAGGGTAAGAAGATCCGCATACGGTATCAGCCAGGACTCATCCATATGCTCTTCGTGATGCTTTTTCTTCCTTTTCCTACTCATCCTTCGCCACGCTGCTTTCCTCAAGGATCAATTTTCTTTCTCCTGCAGGCAAATAGGAAGCAAGTTTCTGTTCAATCACTCTTGGTGCTTCCCCTTCAAGGATTGAGAGAATTCCTTCTATCATCATGTATTTCACTTGTGCTTCTTGCTTTGATTTCCTCTTCAATTTATTGGCGAATGGATGCCATAAAACATAACCAGTGAAAATCCCAAGCAATGTCGCAACGAATGCCGCACTGATTGCTTTACCTAACTCGTCGGTATTGTCCATATGACTTAGCGCGGCAATCAAACCAACTACCGCTCCAAGAACTCCTAGTGTCGGAGCATAAGTGCCAGCCTGGGTAAAAATGGCCGCTCCGGAAAGATGGCGTTCTTCCATCGCTTCAACTTCTTCTGTTAAAACGTCCCTGATGTAGTCGGCACTCTGGCCATCCACGGCAAGCGATAAACCATTCTTTAAAAATTCATCATCGATTTCACTTGTCTTCGCTTCAAGAGCAAGCAAACCTTCTTTACGGGCTAGCTGGGCCCATTCAGAAAATAAACGAATCAATGAAGGTAAGTCGGCACTTTCCTGTTCCTTGAATAAAATCTTGAAAAGCTTCGGCACTTTCTTCAGTTCTTTTGCAGGAAAGGCAATTGTTACCGCTGCAACAGTACCTACGATTATGATTAAGATCGCTGCTGGATTGGCAAGGGCGGTCACACTTACGCCTTTGAACACCATCCCGACTCCTACCGCAATGATCGCTAATATGACACCAATGATCGACGACTTATCCATGTACGACTCCCCTGTCTGCTTTACTTCTATTTGTGTCTCTAGATTTTAACTGTCATAATATCTCTTTTTATTTCGACATATTTTTAAAAATCTTAAGTGATGGCGACTAAAAATAATTTTACGCAAACAATAAAGATTCAGTTTTTTTATGCCGATATAATAAATGTGAATACAAAGAACGTCTTAAGGAGGCTTTTACGTGGAGGCTATTCAAAATCTCCGCAGGCAGGATACGAAAAAGAAAAACATCTTGATGCTCAGCACCTATTCGGTATCCTTGATTGCGACAGCTGCATATACTCTCATCGAAAAAGAACCAATTATTAAAACGATGGTTTATGTAAGTGAATTATCATTTTTTATACTGTTTTTCCTGATACTCCAGCTTTGGCTTAAGAAGGAGTCAATGTTCCCTTATGCCGCTTTTGCTGCTATCTTCATTCATCACTTCCTTTATATCGGAATGTTCGGAGGCAATGGGGCATTTTTGCTCGTCCTGCTGTTCCTGGCTGTCTTTTCAGCCATCCATTTTGATATAAAAATCTTTGTTACCGGATTCAGCCTCGGCCTTGTTGCCGTTGTCATGAACACCATGCTGGCGACAGAAAACCAGGACTTTTTAAACAGCACCTTCACAGCGATTTTACTTTGTTATATTTTGATCGGCGCCGTTCTGTTCGTCTTGATCCGTTTGAACAAGGCTGCCTTTAAATCGCTGGAGACCTTCCTGGCTGATTCTGAAAACGAAAAGGCCCGTAAAGAACAGCACAGCGCTTTGCTCCATGGTGAGCTCCTTGTCGTAACGGAGAGTCTTGGCAAAATCAACGAGCAAATCCAGACACACCTCTCCTCTCAGACAGAAATGAAAATCGCTGTTAATGAAATTTCTGCTGGCAGCCAGGTACAGACGGAACAAATCAATCAAATCTCGGAGAATGCAGAGCTGACGAAGCAAAGAATGGATGAAATGTCGGATATGTCTGTCCTGCTCTCTGACAATACTTTGCAGGCAGCTAAGGCTTCCGAAAGCGGCTCAGTTAAAATCAACGAGCTTCAGGGCGACATGAAAGAGCTTGCTTCTTCGATTTCCGAGCTGAGCCAGACATTCTCCATGCTCACAAAGAAAATTGAGGAAACGAACGGCTTCATTGTCAACATCCGCAACATCACAGAGCAAACGAATCTGCTTGCCTTAAATGCTTCAATCGAAGCAGCACGTGCTGGCGAAGCTGGGAAAGGATTCTCAGTCGTTGCCAACGAAATCCGAAAGCTGGCGGAAATGACAAAAGAAACTGCAATCCAGATTACCGAAAACCTTACTGCTGTGAACGAAACAAACTCTTCAGCTCTGGAAAAAATGAACGACAGCAGCGAAAAGCTTACAGAAAGCCGTTCCGCAGTCGAAGAGGTTTCTGGTTTCTTCGCAGAAGTCAGTGGTACACTTCGTGAGCTGACAAACCAGTTTGGCCAATTTGAATTAACTGTCAGTGATGTTAAAAACCAGACAGGCGATGTCGAAGCATCAACACGTGAGTTAGCTGCCATTATCGAGCAGGCAACCGCAGGCCTGGAGGAAATGAATGCAACGATTGAAACATTGAACGACGATAACGAGACAATCGCAGCATACGTAAGCCAAACAGCAGCTGCTGCAGAAAAAATTAAAATGCTCGGAGCGTAAACGACTCAGAGATTGATTGATACATTTCAAATAACAGAAGGGCCAGGCTGGATTTCTCCGCCTGGCCCTTTACTTTATAAGAGCTTCTTTTCAATTTTCCGTTCGTAATTTTTAAACAGGGATGAATTTGTTTTAGCTCCCCGACTCGACATGATTTTATTATACCTAAGAAGCTTCTGACTTAGTTCCTGGTTCAGCCTGTCTTTTTCATCTGGATTTTCACAGTTGCGTATCAGGTCTTCGATAGACATCACTTCCTGCCTTAACCGCTGTTCTTCCGGAGAGAAGCCGGCATTTTTCAGCATTTTATAGGCCATTCTCAAATCCTCTGGAACGGCTGACATATCTTCCAGGTTCAACGGTTTCCCGTAGCCAGGCAAATTTTCAAACTCTCCGTCTCTGTAAGCACGCTTGATTCGATCCTCCGATACCACCATTGAAAAATCCATCTGAACCACTCCAGTCCATTAATTTCAGTATATCTACTATTATTATATTACTTTCATCCAGTATTTTCTAATTTAAATATTTGGTAAAAGCTCTTTTCTCAAACTTTGTTGCTAATGAAACAAAATTAGATTTAATTACCATATCTCTTCGTAAAGTTGACGCTTCTTAGAAGAAAAGAGCATGCAAACTTAATACCGACCTGCAAAATGGTTATATAGTACGTTAAAATCGGCTTTAGGATTTTAACAACAATCTTTTCGTAAACAGCCTTGGTAAAAAAAGATTTTATCACACTAAAGGTTTAAAGAGTTAGCAAGCAGGCTATTTAGTAGGTAAAATAATTACACAACAAGGGGTGTCACAGAAATGTTTTTTGGGGGTATAGGGTTCACTCTGATTTCAGCCGCTTTTTTCATGGGGCTGGTCGCATGGTATTCGTATGTAAAGACAAAAGGAGAAGTCAGCGATTCAGCTGGATACTTTCTTGCAGGCCGCGGGTTGACTGGCGGTTTTATTGCAGGGTCACTCCTCCTCACCAATCTTTCCGCTGAACAACTGGTGGGATTGAATGGACAAGCCTATAGAACGAATCTATCAAACATGGCATGGGAGGTTACAGCAGCCTTCGCCATCATCATCATGGCCATCTATTTGCTGCCCAAGTATCTTGGGGGGAATTTCACAACGCTTCCTGAATTTTTAAGCAAGCGGTTTGATGAAGGCGTCAGACAATATACCGTGCTATTATTCATGCTTGGTTACATACTCGTCACAGCACCCTCCATGCTATATTCGGGAGCTCTTGCCGTCTTGCAGCTTTTCAACTTTCCAGAACTGTTCGGCATTTCATATGAAGCATCCGTTTGGATTGTCATTTGGATCATCGGTATCATCGGTGCGATCTATGCCATTTTTGGCGGCCTGAAAGCTGTGGCGATTTCCGATACTTTGAATGGTGTCGGCTTGATCATCATCGGACTGCTCGTGCCGATCCTTGGTTTAATAGCCCTCGGTGATGGTAGCATCGGCGATGGAATGAAACAAATTGCAACTACTAATACCCAAAAGATGAACTCTATCGGTACAAAGAATGATTCCGTACCATTTGGCACTATTTTTACCGGAATGATTTTCGCCAATCTCTTCTATTGGGCTTCAAATCAATATGTGATTCAGCGTACACTCGGTGCGAAAAGCCTTGCTGAAGGCCAGAAAGGGGTACTGATTTCAGGCTTTTACAAGCTGCTTGTACCGCTGACGATGATGATTCCTGGAGTGATCGCCTTTCATATGTACGGAGATGGCTTAAAGTCTGTTGACCTGGCCTATCCGGCTTTGATATCCGATGTACTGCCGTCCTGGATGTCCGGCTTCTTCCTGGCTGTCCTGCTTGGTGCGGTACTAAGCTCGTTCAATTCGTTACTGAACAGCGCAGCAACGATGTTCGCCCTTGATATTTACAAGGCTCGCTTCAACCCTGAAGCTGATGACCGGAAATTAATTTCGGTTAGCAAAGTCGCCGGGACACTGCTGGCAATCGTATCATTATGTATTGCACCGCTGTTGATGAATGCACCCGAAGGATTATGGGATTTGATCAGAAGATTCACAGGCTTTTTCAATATCCCGATTATCGTGATTTTGCTGGTTGGGATTTTTACAAAACGAGTCCCGTCCCTTGCAGCGAAAGTAGTGATCATCTTCCATGTCATCACCTACTATATGCTCGTCTGGGGTACACAGCATCTGTTCGATTTTGTTGTCCCGATCCATTTCATCCACATTTACGCAATCCTGTTCGTGGTTGAAGTCATCATCATGCTGGCCATCGGATTCTGGAAACCAAGAGTCACGCCATATACCTTCCGCTCCGAAGCAGCCGTCGACATGGTGCCTTGGAAATACTCATTGCCCGTATCTGTCGTCCTGCTAGCGCTTGTTGCCATCCTTTATGTTGTATTCTCCCCGATTGGATTGGCATATGACGGCGGCTATGTATCCTCCGCATTTTGGCCAGTGACGTTGGGAATCCTTGCTGCTACAGTTTCGCTGTCTTATATGGCGTTAATAAAATGGAATAAATCCTATTCGGGCTATCTGCAGAGGGAAAATAATAATGCAACCCCAACTGCATCTAAAATAGGTACAACAGCAGAGTTCCAACCTACCTTGAACAAGTATTAATAATTGGCTTTACTTAAACAAAGACCTATTAGATTCCCAATCTAATAGGTCTTTTATTTGGGCTCTTTTCTCAAACCTTGTTGCTATTGAATACAAGATTGGAGTGAATTACCAATATTTCTTCATAAAGTCGACGCTTCTTATGAGAAAAGAGCATGCAAACTTAATACCGACCTGCTAAATGGGTATATATTACGTTAAAATCGGCTTTAGGATTTTAACAACAATCTTTACGAAAACAACCTTTATTTTACAGTTTTAACCGGTAAGGAACTCTTATTAGACATTTAACTCCTGCTCTTTGTCTGAAATGTCCATTAAACCTCTTTTATTAGACATTTCGCTCCTGCTCCTTGCCTGAAATGTCTATTAAACCCCTTTTATTAGACATTTCGTTCCTGCTCCTAGTTTGAAATGTCCAAAAAGCTCTTTACAACTTTCTTCTGCTACTGCTCATCAACAGAAATAAAGCGTCTGACTAACCAGACGCCTTTGTTTATTGATATCCTTTTGCGCTTTCCTTCAATATTTTATCCTTGAAAAGCGTGTAGCTCCATGACTGGTAGGCAATGATGATTGGCACGAAGATGACTGCAACGACGAACATGATGGTCAGATTCAGCTTACTTCCGGCGGCATCGAAAAGTGTGACGCTATAGGCAGTGTCGATTTTGGATGGCAGCATGTTCGGGAACATCCCGACGAAACCGAAAGCCATCTTTGTAAAAATCGTTACGCAGACAGCGGTAAAGGCATAACCGATTTTCTTTTTAAAAATAAAGTAAGCTGCCGCGAGCATTGCAGTCAGTGCGATAACCGGCACAATCCAAAGGACTGGCTGGTCTGAGTAGTTGTCGAGCAATGGAGTCCTGTTCACAGTTGCCAGGAAAAACAGTGACAAAACGGCTGGAGCCACTCCAGCTAAAATCCTTGAAAATCTGTATGCTCGTACTGCTGTTTGCCCTGCTGTTTTCAGCTGAACCCAAAGAGATCCTGACAGAAGGAACAATGAAACAAACAATAATCCTCCCAGAATTCCGTAACCGTTCAACAGGCTGAACAAATTGCCTTCATACCCATTGGCGCCGATCAACAACCCGCGGTACAGGTTGGCGAATGTCACCCCGAATAAGAAGGCGATCAAGAAGCTGCCGGTGAAAAAACCCCATTTGCACGCTGCCTGCCAGAGCGGGTTGTCATCTTTATGCATGAATTCGAGTCCTATAGCCCTAATAAACAAAGCAATCAGCACCAGGAATAACGGCGTGTACAAAAAGCTGAACATATCGGCATAGACAGCTGGAAAAGCCGCGAATGTCGCTCCCCCAGCGGTAATCAACCAGACTTCATTCCCGCCCCAGAACGGGCCAACTGCCTCCTGCAGCTGGTTACGCTCCTGTCGGTTTTTCGCAATGAACGGGAACAGCATTCCTGTCCCAAGTGTGTAACCATCGAGGATAAAATAAACCGTCCAAATCAATCCCCACAAACCGAACCAAATGATTGCAAGTGTATCATGAGACATGCTTTACGCCTCCTTCAAGGCCATATTTAACCTCTGATTCAGGACCTTTTTTCGCGTATTTGATGATCAAATAAACATCTGCTATCAGAAGAACCGTATAGAAAATGACGAGAGCCGCCAAAGAGAATACGACCTGAGACATCGCGATTGGCGACACCCCCTCCGATGTTTTCATCAATCCGTACACAACCCACGGCTGCCTTCCTGCTTCGGCTACCATCCAGCCGGCATTGATCGCCAGGTATGGAAGTAGCACCGAATAAATGACTAGCTTCAAGTACCGAGGTGAGTTCTCCAGCTTATTTTTCCGGTAAAGATACAAGCCGTACCAGGAAACAGCCAGAAAAAAGACTCCGAGTGCCACCATGACCCTGAAGGCGTAAAAGACCAGTTCCACATTCGGACGTTCATCCTTAGGAATATCCTTCAATCCAGTGACTTCCCCATCAAAAGAGTTTGTATAGAAAAAGCTGCCCAGTTTCGGTATGCTGATGGCCTCAAAAGCATTACGCTCGTTTTCCTGGTCGGGAATCTGAATCAGATGGAATGGCATGTCCTTTTGTGTTTCCCAGACCGCCTCCATCGCTGCGCCTTTTGCTGGCTGCATTTTCGCTGCGAACACACCTGACTGGTGGCCGATGAATGGCGTCAACGTTGCCGAAAACAACGCCATCGCCAGACCGTACTTAAATGACTTTTTATAAAATGCTGTTTCATTTTTCCTAAGCAGATGATAAGCACTGATCGCCATCACGAAGAATGCTCCCACAATATAAGCACTCACAACTGTATGTACGAACATATACCAGGCATACGGATTGGTGACAAGCTCTGAAAAGCTTTCCAACTCGACACGGCCATTGTTTAGGACATAACCGACTGGATTTTGCATGAAACCATTCGCTGTGATAATCCAAAGCGCCGAAATATTCGTGCCAAGGGCCACCATCCAAATCGAAATCGCCCGCAGCTTCGGTGAAAACTTATCCTTGCCGAACAACCAGATGCCCATAAAGGTTGATTCAAGGAAAAAAGCGACCAGTGCTTCTATCGCAAGCGGCGATCCGAAAATATCACCCATATACTTTGAGTATTCGGACCAGTTCGTGCCAAATTGGAATTCCATCGTAATGCCGGTTATTACGCCAAGCACAAAGTTGATGGCGAACAGTTTTCCCCAATAATCCGCCATCCTTTTATACGTCTGGTCCAGGGTGCGCGCATACTTTGTCTCCATGATGGCGACGAGAATGACTAAACCAATCGTTAATGGAACAAATAAGAAATGATAAAACACCGTAACAGCAAACTGGATCCGACTTAATATCAGGACCTCTTCCATCTTTGGTTCCTCCTAATTTTTGTTTGTGAAATCTTTAACATAATCTTAATTCTATTTTAAAAAAACTTTGTGAGTGATATCGAAGATTTTTATAGAGAATTTGTGACAATTTTATCCTATGAGTGTGATGCTGGTCACAGACAAACAAGAAAAGCGTAAGTGCCATGGTCAACCCCTACAAGCGCTGGAGGGCCGCCCAATGAAGTCGTTCTTTGACTTCAATGGGCGGATCGAAGCGACTCGAGGGGCTAGGCGCTGGAGCTGGATTAAGAAAACCACATGAAGTTATCCACACCTAAATAATTTTATAATTTTCTTAACAATAAAAAACAGGCCCTGTTTAACAGGACCTGCACGCATTAAATATTCCCTATATTAGATGGGTCTGTACTGACTCCTTGCTGCCCGGGCACCCAGTTCGCCGGCACGCCTTTGCCCGTTTGCTTGGCATATTCGAAAGCCTGGAGGATTCTTACGTGCTCAGGAAGGTTGCGGCCGACATTCCCTGGATAGGTAAGCTTTGCCCTGATAATGCCCTCTGGATCGATGAAAACCGATGTCCTGAAGCAGGCTCCGGTCGTTTCATCTAGAACACGGTAAGCACGGCTGATGACTTGTGTCCTGTCACTTACCATTGGATACGTAACATTCTTCAATGACGGAGAAGTTTCCTTAAACACCTTGTGCGAAAATACGCTGTCTGTGCTGATGGCCAGCAATTCAGCACCCAGCGACTGGATATAAGGGTAAACAGCGGCGACCGCCGCCAGTTCTGTTGGTCAGACAAAGGTGAAATCACTTGGGTAGAAAAATAAAATGACCCACTTCCCCCGATAATCCTCGAGGTTAATCTTCTTTATGTCACCATTAATTAACGCATCTGCTGTAAAAAGCGGAGCCTGGTCATCGCGGTTCGCGCAAAAAACAGTCGGGCACTCAACCAAATCTTGAGCGTACAATTTTTCGTCCATTTAAGCCGCCCTTTCTCTCATAAAAATTTGTATCTATACAATCATATGCAACAGATTTTTTATATTTCAGGTCCCAACAGGAAAAACTACAACGGACAAGAAAGGAGGGTTCATGAATGAGCAGAGGCAAAGAATTCAACCATAAGAAAAAGGGCCATCCCGGTGACCTGCCATCAGGCGCACTGAAAGCAAAGCGACCTGAGACCGAAGCACAAGAAGATGAGGAATTTCTCGTCGTCCAAGAGGCATTCAAAAATCGTGTAGAGGAAGACGAAGTTTAAAATATTGCAGGACCTGGCGCATAATCGCCGGGTTCTTTTTTTGATTGAAACTTTTTTCTAAGGGAATCGTATATGTAGTTATTCACAGCTTTTAAACAGCCGGACATAAAAATCGAGGAGGAATATAAATATGATCGTAACTACAACTTCGACTTTGCAAGGAAAGGAAGTTGAGAAATATCTAGGAGTAGTCTCCGGGGAAGCCATCATGGGCGCTAATGTGGTACGCGACTTTCTGGCAAGTGTTACTGATGTAATCGGAGGCAGGAGTTCGGCTTACGAAAACAAACTGGCAGAAGGCCGGGAAATCGCAATTCGCGAAATGGAAGACAAGGCTCGGCGAATGGGCGCTAATGCCGTGATCGGTGTCGACCTTGATTTTGAAACATTAAGGGAAGGCATGATGATGTGCATTGCTACGGGAACCGCTGTTTATGTAAAAGAATAATACGGTAAGGGCCTGGCTAAGCGCCAGGCCTTTTCATGCTATAGCTGAATAGACATTGTTTCGTTTTTCCGAACCCAAAATCTTAATACAACTTTAAACCTGTCGTTTTATAAAATTTGCAAGTGCAAGTCCATTACCGACTACGGAGTCTTCCTGTCGTTCGAAGCCGAGTTTTTCATAAAGCTTCACAGCCGGAGTGTTCGCTGCCCCGGTTGAGACAATTATCTCAGAGTATCCAATCTGTTCTAATTGAGCAATTAGCTTTTGGGCAATTCCTCTGCGGAAAAATTCAGGGTGAACCATCATACGATAAATATCGATTACTTCCCCTTCTTTTTTAAAAGAGACCGCCCCAGCGAGCCTCCCTTCTATATAACACCCAATAAAGGTCTCGCCGCAATCCTGGAGCTGCTCGAATGTTTCTTTTAACGGCGGAATTTCATCTGTGCCAATCAGCCCTGCTTCGATTTTGTAAGATTTTCTCTGCAGGTCTAGCACCTCAGCACACTCCATGATGACTTCGAGATTAATTTCCCTGATTTCAGGCAGCAATCCGCTGTCATTAATCTTGTTAATAATCAGCTCTTGCCTTTCCGTTAGCGGAGGCAGCTTATCCATTGGGAAAAAGCGAAGATCCCTGCTTTCACCATCAAGCATTTGCAGCTCTCCTTCCCATTCCTCGCAGGCATACAAGGCGATCGCATTATGAATCTCATCGCCATTTGGATATCGGAATTTGTACTCTTTTCCAGCAGCCACATCTAAAAACTTCAACCTTTTTAAAAGAAGGCCTGTTTCCTCTAACAATTCCCTGCGAGCCGTATCCTCGAAGCTTTCGCCAGGTTCCATCGCGCCTCCCGGAATCCCCCACCTGCCAGTATCAGTCCTTAGCTGCAGCAGCACTTCATACTTCCTATTAAAAACAAGCACAGCAGAGCCAACCAGAATGAATGGCCTACTGCCGATAAGTGCGCGGATTTCTTTTATATAATCGCTCATGCTCTCCCCCATTACAAAAAAACGGTTTTTTCCTTTATACTAAGTAAAGCATACGTAAATTTGTTGTGTTTTGAAAGGAGCAATCATGAAATCATTAGTACTTGCAGAAAAACCAAGTGTTGCCCGCGAGCTTGCGCGTGTTCTTGGCTGCAATAAAACTCATAAAAGCTATTTTGAAGGAAATCAATATATCGTCACCTGGGCGCTCGGCCACTTGATTGAATTGAAAATGCCCGAGAATTATGACCCAAAATATAAGGTATGGAAGCTTGAAGAGCTACCAATCATACCCGATAAAATGGGGCTGAAGGTGATCAAGCAGACGAGCCATCAATTCAAGGCAATTGAGCATCTGGCTGAACGCAAGGATGTCGGTGAATTCATCATCGCGACTGACGCTGGGCGTGAGGGTGAGCTTGTCGCCAGATGGATTCTCCAGCGCATTAACTGGAAGAAACCAATCAAGCGACTGTGGATTTCATCGCAAACAGACCGCGCCATCAAGGACGGTTTTAAAAATCTTAAACCTGGCAAGCAGTTTGAAGACCTGTACGAGTCCGCTGTCTGCCGTGCCGAGGCTGACTGGCTGATCGGCTTGAATGTTTCCCGAGCCTTGACAACGAAATTCAAGGACCCTCTTTCAGCCGGGCGTGTCCAAACACCAACACTTGCAATGGTCCTAGAACGCGAGGATGAAATCAATAAGTTCGTGCCAAAGGATTACTGGACCATCCAGGCAAAGGTCGGCTCGCTGAATGCAGAGTGGGAGACTAAAGGCGAAAAGCGGATTTTTTCAAAGGAAAAAGCAGAACAAATTCAAAAGAAACTGTCCAATAAGAAAGCTGAGCTGAAATCGCTGGATCGCAAGCAAAAGTCGGAACCTCAGCCGCTTCCTTATGACCTGACAGAACTGCAGCGCGATGCCAATAAACGTTTTGGCTTTTCGGCAAAAAAAACATCGAATGTCCTGCAGGGATTGTATGAGCAACATAAGCTCGTCACCTATCCGCGTACGGACTCGCGCTATTTGACGAACGATATGGAAGCGACAATGGCAGACCGCCTGCAAGGCATCATGTCTGGATACCGTGATGAAGCAAAGCCGGCGCTTGCACAGAAAGGCAAAGTTCAGACACGCAAGGTATTCAATAATGAGAAAGTCACTGACCACCATGCAATCATCCCGACAGAGGAGCGGCTTCACCTAGCAGATTTGTCACCAGATGAACGGAAGCTGTACGATTTGATCGTCCGCCGATTCCTGGCTTTATTTTACCCGGCCTATCAGTATGAAGTGATTCATGCCAACTTCAATGTCGAAGGAGAATCATTGTCAGCTCGAGAGACGAATATAATCGAACTCGGTTTTAAAAAGGTGCTTGGGAAAGACGATGATGAGGCCGGAACACAATCTTTGGGCCACCTTGAAAAAGGCAAGAGCTACTCTGTGGGCCAGGTTACATTGAATAAAAAAATGACCGAGCCGCCGCTTCGCCTATCTGAATCGGATATCCTTGCAAAAATGGAGAAATTCGGACTCGGTACTCCGGCAACGCGGGCTGAAATCATTGAGCGTATCATTTCGTCTGAGGTAGTGGAACGCCAGAACGGCCGCCTGTATCCAACGAAAAAAGGCAAGCAGCTTATCGACCTGGTAAACGATGAACTGACTTCCCCTGAACTGACGGCAAAATGGGAAAAGGAACTTGAAGAGATCGCCCGTGGCAAAGGGGATCCAAAGGCTTTCAAGAAACGGATCCGTGAGCAGACGGCCCGCCTTGTATCAGAAATCAAGACGAGTGACAAAACATATCGCGCCCATAACCTGACTGGCTCAAAATGCCCCGAATGCGGTGAGTTCATGAAGGAACGAAAGACAAAGGACGGACGCATACTCGTCTGCTCAAGCCCTGAGTGCAGCTTCCGCAAGCATAAGGACCCTAAGCTTTCGCAAAGACGCTGTCCTCAGTGCCACAAACGGATGGAAATCCACAACGGCAAAGCTGGCGCCTACTTCCAGTGCCGACGCTGCAATGTCGTCGAGAAGGCCGAGGATAAGAAGAAAAAAGGCGTATCCAAACGTGAGGAGCGCAAGTTGAAGGAAAAATACTCACCATCCCAGGAAAACTTCGGCACCAGTCTCGGAGACTTGCTGAAAGCTGCGATGGAAGATAAGGATTAGAAACATGTTACTCAAAAGCGGCCATTGTGCCGCTTTTTTATTTTCAATGAGGGTGGAAATATGGAGAATGAATTAACTTGTGAAAAATTCCTTTGAAGTAGTATGATA
The DNA here is from genome assembly GCF_018613315.1 of Bacillus sp. ISL-37. Taxonomy (GTDB): domain Bacteria; phylum Bacillota; class Bacilli; order Bacillales; family Cytobacillaceae; genus Mesobacillus. Next base: position 63,743 of record NZ_JAGGQL010000030.1, read on the forward strand.
TTCGTTGGTTGTATTTTAGATATAAAAGGAGAAACATCATGAGGATAAGGGATTGGGATCGCAACTTGAAGATTCGCTTGTTTGGCGAGGCTTTAATGAATATAACATTTTGGATGTTTTTCCCGTTTTTGACGATATATTTTGCTGAAAGTTTCGGGAAGGGCAACGCGGGATTCCTGCTCGTCTTATCCCAGGTCTTTTCGGTATTCGCCAATTTGATGGGCGGATATACCGCCGACCGGTTCGGGCGCAAACGGATGATGGTGATTTCTGCATTCGGCCAGGGAATTGCCTTCCTTGTTTTTGCCTATGCCGTTTCACCATGGTTCACCTCGCCATTGCTAGGTTTCATCTGCTTTACCCTGGTCGGGATGTTCGGCTCCATTTACTGGCCGGCCAGCCAGGCGATGGTCGCTGATGTGGTTCCTGAAAAGGACCGCAGCAGTGTATTCGCGATTTTTTATACGCAGATCAATATCGCCGTCGTCGTCGGTCCAATTCTCGGAGCGATTTTTTATGTAAAATACCGGTTTGAATTGATGATCGCGGTTGCCATCATCTCCATCCTGCTTGCGCTTGTCCTCGCAAAATGGACGCGCGAAACGGTACCTGCTTCAGCCAGGCAGGCACGGGCAGAGAATGGAAAATGGTATAGCTTCCTTATGGATCAAATTGCCGATTACAAGGTCATTGTCCAGGATAAAATTTTCCTCATGTTCATCATTGCAGGGATTTTAGCGGCGCAAACGTTCATGCAGCTTGATTTGCTATTCCCTGTTTACACAAAGGATACGGTCCATAATCAAACCGTGCTCGAGCTCGGCAGCAAGGTTTTCACAGTAAATGGCGAGCAGGCTTTTGGATTGATTCTATCTGAAAATGGCTTGCTGGTTGCCCTCTTTACTGTCGTTGTAACAAGATGGGTGACCCGTTTCCGCGAACGAAACGTGTTTGTATTGTCCTCGCTCATTTATGCAGTGGCGATTTTGATGTTCGGTGCGACAAATTGGATTTGGGGCTTAATTGCAGCGATGGCTGTGTTCACATTGGCTGAGCTGATGACAGCCGGGCTGCAGCAAACCTTCATTTCCAACCTGGCACCCGAGAAAATGCGCGGCCAGTATTTTGCGGCCGCTTCATTGCGATATACGATAGGCAGGACCATTGCACCAATCAGCATTCCGCTCACCGTCTGGATCGGCTATGGCTGGACGTTCACCATCCTCAGCATTCTCGCCATTTTAAGTGCAGTACTGTTCTGGGTTATGTTCAAGATGTATGAGAATAGGAAAGCAGCGGGAATTTAAGCGGGAAATTGAAGTTGTCGGCTCTCGGATATTAGTGAAAATAGGAAGTTGGTCGATATATTTCAGAATGTGGTCGATATATTAGGAAATGTGGTCGATATATTTAAATTTCCGCTGATATATTAAAAAAAGTGGTCGATAAAAATGGATAAGTGGTCGATATATTTGTATTATCGCCAATAAATCTGAAGTGACGCTGATAGGATGCTAAAAGTGGTCCATATATTTAAAAAACTTAACCCAGCGGACAAAAAATCCATGCAGAAACTGACTCTGCATGGATTTTTCTCTATTATTTTACCTTTGCATCGCTATATTTGAAGGTCATGAACACAAATAGCAGGAAGCTTAGCAGCAAAGTGGATCCGCCGACGATATAAAACACCATTGTGAATGTTTCTGGCAGCGGGAATGGCTTCACGTTATAAAGCCACATGCCCAAGGTCAAGCCGAAGCTTCCAATGATTGCTGTCCAGACATGGAATAATGCTAGTTTTGAAGTTTTGGGCACCTCGTAGGAACGGTAGTAACTTGAGAATGCAAATAAACTCAGCCAGCCGACAACCAAAATATGCGCATGGACCGGGCGGATTGCATAGTCCCCGGCACCTGCCATATGCGAGCCCATGAACGCGCCAACGAAAGCGTAAATCGCGGATAGCCGCAACAAGACAACATCGAATTTCATGTAAAAAAATCCTCCTATACCCCTTTTGTATACCGCTCTATTTTACCCTACGCTGCTATTATGATGCCAGTTTGATAGGCTAGCAACTTTAGACAGAAAGGAAGCCTTCCCAATGTCTAGTTAAGTCGAATGTCTTAAGTTTCTTTTTTCCTATAAAATCGTTACAATATAAAAGAAGATTCAGAAAAGGGGCGAAATAGATGAGTGATTTCAAAACGAATTTAGAAAAATATGCAGACCTTGCTGTCAAGGTTGGCGTTAACATCCAGAAGGACCAGACGCTTGTCATCAATACAATGCTTGATTCCGCTGAGTTTGTCCGTCTTGTTGCGAAAAAGGCATACGAAGCCGGCGCTAAAAACGTCGTTGTAAACTGGAATGATGACACTGTTAACAGAACAAAATATGACCTTGCACCTGATGAGGCTTTCAACGAGTATCCTGAATGGCGCGCGCGCGAAGTGGAAGAGCTTGCGGAAAATGGTGCGGCATTCATGTCAATCGTTTCTTCAAGTCCTGACCTATTAAAAGGTGTAAAGTCTGAGCGTATTGCAAACTTCCAGAAAGCTGCTGGAACGGCGCTTTCAAAATATCGCAAATACATACAATCCGATAAAGTAAGCTGGACTGTTATTGCCGTTCCTTCTGAAGGATGGGCGAAAATGGTGTTCCCTGAGGATACAGCTGAAACTGCTGTTCAGAAGCTTTGGGATGCGATTTTCAAGGCAGTTCGCGTAGATACTGAAGATCCAGTCGCAGCATGGAAAGATCATGACGCTTCCCTTCATGAAAAAGTTGATTACCTGAACAGCAAGCGTTACAAGAAGCTTCATTATAAAGCACCAGGTACAGACCTGACAGTCGAACTTCCAGAAAAGCACATCTGGGTTGGTGCTGGCAGCGTGAACGAGCAAGGCAATGAATTCATGGCAAACATGCCGACTGAAGAAGTTTTCTCTGTACCGTTGAAAACTGGCGTGAACGGCTATGTATCAAGCACGAAGCCGCTTAGCTACGGAGGAAACATCATCGACAACTTCAAGTTAACTTTTGAAAATGGTAAAATCGTCGGCGTCGAAGCAGAAGAAGGCGAAGAAATCCTCAAGCAGCTTGTTGCCACTGATGAAGGATCACACTATCTTGGTGAAGTTGCCCTTGTTCCATTCAACTCGCCAATTTCACAATCAAACGTGCTGTTCTTCAACACATTGTTTGATGAAAACGCGTCAAACCACTTCGCAATCGGCAGTGCTTATGCATTCTGCGTAGAAGGCGGCAAGACAATGTCTTCAGAAGAACTAGCTGAAAACGGTCTGAACGAAAGCATCACGCACGTCGACTTCATGATCGGTTCCGATAAAATGGACATCGACGGCATCACTGCTGATGGAAATGCTGAGCCAGTGTTCCGCAATGGAGACTGGGCGTTGTAAGATTATATATGTGTTAATGAAAACAGCCGGACATTTTGTTCGGCTGTTTTTTATCTTCCCGTCAGTTTTCTATCCCTTCTGTCGTTTGAGGCAATACAGTTGTCTTCCTTTTACCCTTTTTCCTTTCCTTCTGACATTTGGGGCAATGCAACGGCTTTCCTTTTACCCTTTTTCCTTTCCTTCTGCCATTTGGGGCAATGCAACGGCTTTCCTTTTACCTTTTTTCCTCGCCTTCTGCCATTTGGGGCAATGCAACGGCTTTCCTTTTACACTTTGGGCAATGGATACGCTCGATATTTTTGAATAAGGATTTTCAGCACCATCCACAAAGAATGTCTTTAATAAAGGGAGCATTCCTTGTTTTCGCCTTATGTACCCCAGAACACTGTGCTATAATGAAGTTACCAAGAAATTATTACATAAAACATTAGATATATTGTTAACCTATTCGTTTATCTGGGGGCGACGTCTTGATCCAATTACAAATTATTGTAACGGGGGATGTTCAGGGTGTGGGGTATCGGTATTATACTCAAATGAAGGCGATTCAGTTTGGGATTACGGGCTGGGTGAAGAACCTTCAGGAGGGCGGCGTTGAAATTCTAGCTTCAGGTTCCATGGCTGACCTTGAAAAATTCACTGATGAGGTACGCAGGGGCAATCCTTTCTCCACTGTTGACCATATTGAAGTGAACGAAACAGAGAAAACCGAAACCTATAAGTCATTTGCAATAAAATATTAAACAGGCAGAGGAAGCATCCTCTGCCTTTGTTGTGTAAAAATTAATAGTCTATAATCGATCCATCAGGCTCTTTTAAAATAGCCTCCCTCAATTTCTTCAGTTGTTCTTCCTCGCTAGGCTTCAACCCGAGATGTGACAGAAGTCCGAGAGAATCAAGTAGTCCTTCTGTCCATTTTTCAAGCTGTTGTGTCAATGTTCCGTCTGTCGGGCAAAGTTCATCTAGCATTTTGTTTTCTGCCAGCGCTTTGTCGATTAATTCCAGCGCCAGCTCCTTTGTGATCTCACCATTTACAGCTTCCAGCTTTTCACACGCTGTTTTAGCTGTTTCATCCACTGTTTTCTTCACAGGCTCGACCACTGGCTCTGTCACTTTTTCCGCAGTGTCCGTCGTTTCCTTGATGACATCCTTTACAGGCTCAGTTACCTTGCCAACGGTCTCTTCCACAGGAGTCGCCACCTTATCGACCGTATCTTTTAGTGGATCTGTTACCTTGCCAATCGTATCTTTTAATGGGTCAGTCACTTTTCCGATTGTGCCTTCTAGTGGATCTGTTACCTTACCAATTGTGTCTTTCAGTGGATCTGTCACTTTCCCCACAGTATCTTCGAGAGGATCGGTGACTTTCCCGATTGTTCCATCAAGCGGGTCAGTTACTTCATCCAGCAGGTCATCGACTGGATTGGTCACTACCCCTACTGTATCCTCCACTACTTCAGAATTTTCATCAGGGGCTCCTTCGCACGTCAGCGGAAGTTGTCCGGAAGTGATTTTCTTGATTTCCTTGTTCATTTGTTCAAAAGGCATTGATCCAAGGTCCTGTAAAATTTTCAAAGTGCCTGGTTTCTGGACTCCGCCGTTGCCATTTACCGTCTGCAGCTGAAGCTGGTCGAGACTGCTGCTAGCTGCGTTCATCGAATGGGCGACCATCGTCACTCCTTCGAGTGCAGCATTCGGGATTACCTTTGCTGCATGCACGCATGCTCCCTTGAAGGAAATGGCACTGGCATCAACCTGCATTCCTTTTATAGAAACTGGACCGTTTGCTTTCATCGTGATGCTCACAGTCCCTCCCGGTGCCGCGAATTGTTTTGTCAGTCTCATGCCATAAATCATGGCGGAATCGTAGGTAATTCTCAGCATTGGCTTGGCATTTGAGCCAGATGTCTCGCCGGCCACAACCATCGCTTTCATATTTTCACCGACTACCCTGTCGGCCTGGATAATAAATCCCTCAGCATCGTTTGCCGCTGCATCCGCTTTTTCGATAAAAGGGAATAAAGATAATGCAGCAAGCTGAATGCACATCACTATTAAAAATAATCGATGTTTTACGAACTTCATATTGTCTCCCCTTTACCCCGTTTTGGCAGGCTGCGCAGGTACGTCGGAACTTGGTGTTCTCGCTGATTCTTCAGCAGGTACCATCCGCCAGGCTGTCAGCAATGCACCGCCGATAATTCCAAATATCGTACCAAATAGGAAGCCGCCCAGTGCACCGATGACAGATAGAATCGACAGGAAAATGACGATGATGCCCAATGCTTTAGAGGCACTTGGCAAAAAGAAGGACATCAGCCCCATCAACGTGATCAGCCCGCCAAACAGCAAGCCGATGACGGCGACTGATCCTGGAAGAAAGGTGCTGAGATAAAGGTTCAATGGAACCCATAAAATCATCAGGCCGCTTAGGACAGTTAAAATCGCTCCGAAAAAAGGCCTCGTATGCCTCCATTTTTTAAAAACCATTGCTGATCACCCCGATTATTTCTTATCGATTTTTTCCACTGTCAATTTCATGCCGGCCATATTGATCGTTTCCTGGAATAAGTAATGTGTCTTCAACTTGGCATTCTCAAGGATAATCGTGCTTGAAGTCTGTTGGAATTGCTTTGTCCAGTCCGTGCTGTTGTTTTCTGCAAGGGCAAGGTTTTGGAACTTGGCGTTCGCCTCGATCAAGCCCGCATCATGCTGCAGCCCGGAAATCTGTACAGGTTTTGATGCCTGGATTTTCACGCGAATCCATTCCCCGCCTACCTGAAAATCCTTGTATAATTGCAAGTTGTCTATAGTCAGTTTTTCAATGATATTCGTTCCTTGTGGCGTGGCGTCTGAACTGCTCGTTTCACCCAGTTTAGGGTAAAATGTGTAGCCTTCTCCTTCAAGCTTATCGAACTCAACATAAAAGTCTCCTACTCCTGCAATCGGGACTGCATAAGCCACACCCGATACACCGAACGACACCAGCAAAATTCCCAGCGCAAGAAGACCTGCTGACAGGGCACCCCAAAAGACCTTTTTATTCGTCTTGCTTTCCATTACGACAGCTCCGTTCAAGGAAGCCACCCCCACTTAAATATTTTTAAAATTCAAAATTAATTCTTGCTTATAACATATCCCCGATAATTCAAGCCTACAACTCCGAAGAAAATCGTTAACAACGTGTTAACCCCGTTTAATGTCGGGGTATAAGAAGTCAACGGACAGAAATCTGAATTTTTAAACGAATCGTATTTTACCAGAATCTGAGAGTGAGGTTTCCTGATGGAACATAAGATAGAGGATTTGGCCATTAGAGGTTTATTTCTTTTAAAAGAATGCGAGAAACTGTTTCTTAAAGAATGGTCCCATTTAAAGAAGGACATGAAAGCCTGGCAGAACGAGCTTGTATCAGAGTTTGAAAGCATGATTGTCTATGGCTTCAATAATCTTTCACAGACCACTTTTGAATCTTCAAATGATTTCATCCATTTATTAGTCCTTAGGTGGCAAAAACGACATCCCGATTTCGTCGATGATTTTGACGCTATCTTTCTGATCAGTGCAGTTGAAAACTTATTCCATAAGGTTTTAAAAAGAAAAAATGCTGGATTCCTTGAGCATCAGACGGTGCAGGTTTTTTTCACAAAGATCCTCGACAAGGTCCTGCACACCCAGCAGCTGGAATACCAGGATGACAAATGGCTGAAGATGATGTTGAGTCTGCGTGCTGTGCCTAGTAATTGGCTTGCCGTCATCCGTAATGAAAAAGCGCAATGCAAAGTGAGTAAAGTCGTCTGTGGCGATGACCTTGTAGTGAATGAACAGCTGGTCACCATGTGTGAGGGACTTCAAGCCGAACATACATCAGACCTGGCGATGGCGCTTTCCAGATTGTTGTCACCAGGTCAGGACCAGCCGCAAATCATCACGATTCCCTGTTTGACTGAAACATTGTTAATTTGTATGAAGGAAAAAGTCGAGACCGTGACAGATGAGCAAAAAGAGACGCTTCGAAAAATGTATCTGAAACAGATGAAGCTGAATCACCTTGAAAGCGAGCTTGAGTGGAAGGATGCCACCCTGCTGTTCCAGCAGCGGCTGATCCATTCTCAAAGTGCCTCGGAGGCCGTTAAAATGATCACCCAGGGGTTGGTTGATTATCTGCCCTTTTCACGCTGCGCCCTTTTCATCTATTCCCCGGGGGAGCACAGCGGTGTCGGCGTCCATGCGCATAACGTCCATACAGGCTCTGTACAGCATATCAAGGAAAGCATAGCCGGATTTCCGCTGCTGACAAAATACTTAAAGCATTTCAGCCATTCGAAACCTATTTTTATCGAGGACGCAGCTGATATCCTGCCTGGTAAGTACGTCCACGACTACAGCCTGAAATCATTGGTCGTCCTGCCCATTTACGTGCCGGCTGAAAATAAACTGATTGGCCTGGCACTGCTTGATCGCGGAGAAAATACATCATTTACCGTCAACAATCAAACTCTCACCGCTCTGATCAAGTTCGGTCAATATGGCGGGGAATTGTTGAACCAGTACTATGAGGATGCCGTCCAGCTTTTTGGTGTTCAGCGCGCCGTCCTGACCATTCGTGAGCGCGAGGTGCTAAAGCTGATTGCCGAAGGGGCTTCCATCAACGAAGCGGCCGAATCCCTTCACCTCAGCTCCTACACCGTACGTGACTATATTTCAGCCATTATCCAAAAACTTGATGCCAAAAACCGAACCGACGCTGCCGTAAAAGCGCTGAAGATGAGGTTGATTCAGTAAAACCAGGGCCTGCTCCCCCTTCAGGGAAGCAGGCTCTATTGCTTTTTGCCTTACAATCTCGCAGAATATAAGAGATATAAATATTAGGGGGTACATATTGGATGTGGAATGAATTCAAGAAATTCGCCTTTAAGGGCAATGTGCTGGATTTGGCTGTCGGGGTCATTATCGGGGCTGCGTTCGGGAAGATCGTTTCTTCGCTTGTCGATGACATCATCATGCCGATCATAGGGTTCGCTACTTTTGGGGCTAATTTTTCAGAACTGACATACAACGGGATAAAATACGGGGCATTCTTACAGTCTGTAATGGATTTTTTCCTTACGGCGTTAGCTATATTTTTCTTCATTAGAATCATCAACCGCTATCGTAAAAAAGAAGAAGCCAAACCTGCAGCTCCTATTCCTGATGCCAAAGAAGAGCTTTTAGTGGAGATTAGGGATCTTTTGAAGGAAAAAAAACATATTTAATAGCTTTTTCCCGTTATTAAATTTTATTAGGTAACCTGTTATCCTGCATTTCATTTGAGTAGAAATCTAAAGGCAACCATAAGCGGCTGCCTTTTCACTTGTCCAATATTTGGATGTAACACCAAATTTTTATTAAGTTTATTAAGTTTTCTGTGATTTCATCCGGGTATATGTATAATGCAAGGCCAATTCAAAACCAAGAAGGGACTGGTTAAAGTGCAAAACTTTACGGCGACTTCGGAATATGTCATTGGCTTAGCACACGGAGGAAGATTTGCGTTGCTGTCTCAAGGCACGCTGGTCTTAAATCGATGGACTTAATATCGATTGACCATACTGCTTTTGAATAGCTCGAGCAGAGCACTCCTCTAAGTTCGACCGCAGGATTTGAGCAAGGCCAATACTAGTAAGGAAGGGACTGGTTAAGTTGAAAGACTTTACGGCGACTTCGGAATACGTCATTGGCTATGCAAGTGGAGGAAGATTCGCGCTGCTGTCTCAAGGCACGCTGGTCTTAAATCGATATATTTAAAATCGATTTACCCCAGTACCGCAAATTGAATAGCAACAACTGAATACTCCTCCCATCGTCCGTATGTCGGACTCAAAAAAGGTGCAGTCCAAGCGGCCCGCACCTTTTTTGATTAAGTTCTTTTCATCCACATATTGAATTACAAACGAGGAAAAAACCGGCACCTGGGTTTTTTCCTTTATAAAGTTTAATTAAGTTAAAAAAGATCTCTTTATCACACACGAAAAGAACCTCTCAGTATTAAGCTTCAAAGGATTTATAATACAGGAAAAATTCGGCTTTAGAATTTTTTCCCTTTTTCACCCTCTCTACTGAATGTGCTCCTCAAGGTTTACTAGTTTCCGGCACCGGGGTATTTAATATATATCTTTTACAAGGAGGTTTTTAACATGGAAAAAGACCATATGATTCATAAAGATGGCGAAGTGGATACTAGCAAGGTGGATGAGACCCTTGACCGGATGGATACGCAGCAGGCTGATGAGATTCTGGGTGATTTCAATGAGTTCAGGACTTATTTAAGCAAACGGATCAAGCTTGGTAAAACTGCTGGTTTGAATGAAGAGCAGCTTGCGAAAACGGCTGAAAAGGTAGCCGATTATCTTGCTGATAACGTAACACCCCGTAACAAAGAGGAGCAGCTGCTGCAGGAGCTTTGGAAGGTCGGCACGAAAGAGGAGCAGCATGCTCTTGCCCATATGCTCGTAAAATTGGCAGAATAAAAAATCGCCCCCTCTGAACTGCACCGAAATTGTTA
>NZ_JAGGQL010000031.1 GCF_018613315.1 Bacillus sp. ISL-37
GACTTCGAACATTTTCAGCAAGATCACTCGGTGTTTTGTCCGAACATGGGATGACTTCGGACATTTCCAGCAAAATCACTCGATGTTTTGTCCGAACATGGGGTGACTTCGGACATTTTCAGCAAAATCACTCGGTGTTTTGTCCGAACATGGGATGACTTCGGACATTTCCAGCAAAATCACTCGGTGTTTTGTCCGAACATGGGGTGACTTCGGACATTTCCAGCAAGATCACTTGGTGTTTTGTCCGAACACGGGGTGACTTCGAACATTTCCACCAAGATCACTCGGTGGTTTGTCCGAACATGGGGTGACTTCGGACATTTCCAGCAAGACCACTCGATGTTTTGTCCGAACATGGGGTGACTTCGGACATTTTCAGCAAAATCACTCGGTGTTTTGTCCGAACACGAGATGACTTCGGACATTTCCAGCAAGACCACTCGATGTTTTGTCCGAACATGGGGTGACTTCGGACATTTTCAGCAAAATCATTCGATGTTTTGTCCGAACATGGGGTGACTTCGGACATTTTCAGCAAAATCACACGGTGTTTTGTCCGAACATGAGGTGACTTCGGACATTTTCAGCAAAATCACTCGGTGTTTTGTCCGAACATGGAATGACTTCGGACATTTCCAGCAAGACCACTCGATGTTTTGTCCGAACACGGAATGACTTCGGACATTTCCGGCAAGATCACTCGATGTTTTGTCCGAACACGGAATGAATTCGGACATTTCCGGCAAGACCACATGCTGTTTTGTCCGAAGTGGAATTTGTTCTGACACTCCCAATCGGGCAACCAGAGGCTCAAAAATAAAAGCGTGAAATCGGTAAGATTTCACGCTTTATTTGATGATGATTATAATACGCTGGCATGTCCTTTGTAGATGACGCCTCTTGCTGAGTCTACCGTAATTTCCTGGCCATCTTCAAATAGCTTCATTGCGTTTTCAACGCCAACGATAACAGGGATTCCAAGGTTCAAACCAACTACTGCCGCATGGCTTGTCAAACCGCCTTCTTCTGTGATCAAGGCGCTGCACTTCTCAAGCGCCGGGACCATTTCGCGGTCTGAGCCGATTGTTACAAGGATGCTGCCTTGTTTTACCTTACTGATTGCTTCTTGTGCATCCTTTGCAACGACTACTCTTCCGTATGCAGACTTGCGTCCGATACCTTGAGCTTTTGCAAGGATATCGCCTACTACATGGATCTTCATCAGGTTAGTTGTGCCTGCTTCTCCAACCGGTACGCCAGCTGTGATGACGACAAGGTCACCGTGCGAAACAAGGCCACTGTTCACACTTTCTTCTACTGCGATTGCGAGCATTTCGTCTGTTGTTTCAGCTTTCTGGCCAAGCTGTGGATATACTCCCCATACTAGAGCCAGGCGGCGAAGAACATGGTCATTTGATGTTGCTGCAATGATTGGAGCCTTCGGGCGGTATTTTGAAATCATACGTGCTGTATGGCCGCTTTCAGTCGGTGTGATGATTGCGTTCACTTCAAGATTCAACGCTGTATGCGCAACCGATTGTCCGATAGCATCTGTAATATTGTGCTCTGTATCTTTACTGCGAGCAGATAAAAGTTCTTTATGATCAAGCGCTTGTTCTGCACGTGATGCGATATTATGCATTGTCTGTACAGCTTCTACAGGGTATTGTCCTGCAGCTGTTTCACCAGAAAGCATGATTGCATCTGTACCATCAAAGATAGCATTCGCTACGTCACTTGCTTCTGCGCGTGTCGGACGCGGATTGCGCTGCATTGAATCAAGCATCTGGGTTGCCGTGATAACAGGCTTGCCAAGTGTATTGCACTTTTTGATCAGTTCTTTTTGCACAAGCGGGACTTCTTCAGCCGGGATTTCGACACCAAGGTCTCCACGGGCAACCATCAGGCCATCAGAAACTTCAAGAATTTCATTGATATTGTCTACGCCTTCCTGGTTTTCGATTTTAGGGATGATCTGGATATGGGAACCGTTGTTTTCTTCAAGAAGCTGGCGGATTTCCAACACATCTGTCGCGCGGCGCACAAAAGATGCTGCGATAAAATCTACACCTTGCTCAACACCGAATAGGATATCCTTTGCGTCTTTTTCTGTGATTCCTGGCAGGTTAACAGAAACACCTGGTACGTTCACACCTTTTTTATTCTTTAGCGTTCCGCTATTCATAACCCTAGTTTTAATCTCATTGTTGGACTTGTCGATGCTGATAACTTCCAGACCGATCAATCCGTCATCAAGAAGGATTTTCGCTCCTGGATGTACATCATCAATCAATTGGTCATAAGTAACAGAGAACTTTTCAGTTGTGCCTAGAACCTCTGTCATGGAAACGATGCATTCCTGGCCTGTTGTAAGCTCGATCGCTCCGTTTTCCATATCATTCGTGCGGATTTCAGGGCCTTTTGTATCAAGAAGGATACCTACCTTCTTCCCTGTTTTCTCAGCAGCTTCTCTGATATTCTTGATACGTGCTGCGTGTTCCTCATGATTTCCGTGTGAGAAATTAAGACGGGAAACATTCATACCTGCTTCAATCAATTGAACTAATTTTTCTACACTTTCACTTGCGGGACCAATTGTACAAACAATTTTTGTTTTGCGCATAGCTTGCAACCTCCTGGTTTACTGTAAAGAGATTAAATAGAAAGCTCTTTCGATAATTTATATAAGTTCAAGTCAACAGTATGCTCTTTTGCCAAAGCTTCGATGATATCGTAATCAACTAATTGATTCTTTTCCATTCCAACCGCACGTCCACCTTTGCCTTCCAATAAAAGCTCTACTGCCCGTGCTCCCAGCCTGCTTGCAAGAACGCGGTCGAATGCTGTAGGCGTTCCTCCGCGCTGAACATGGCCAAGGACCGTAACACGTGTATCAAAATCAGTCTCTTCCTGCAATTGCTTCGCGAAATCATAACCGTTCATGACACCTTCTGCTACAACAATAATACTGTGTTTTTTTCCACGTTCATGGCCTTTTTTAAGGCGGCCAGCTATGTCCTTCATGTCATGTGGATCCTCAGGAATCAGGATCGTTTCTGCACCGCCTGCCAGACCAGCCCATAATGCCAGATCTCCAGCGTTGCGTCCCATTACTTCGACAACAAATGTCCTTTCATGTGAAGAAGCAGTATCACGGATTTTATCGATTGCATCGATGACAGTATTAAGCGCTGTATCAAATCCGATTGTGAACTCAGTTCCTGGGATATCATTATCAATCGTTCCAGGTACACCGACACAAGGGAATCCTTGTTCAGTCAATGCTTTTGCGCCCCTGTAAGAACCATCTCCTCCAATGACAACGAGACCGTCAATCCCAAGCTTATTCAATTGCTCAATTCCTTTTTGCTGGCCTTCCTTTGTCTTGAATTCTTCGCTGCGCGCAGAATAAAGGAACGTTCCACCTCGGTGGATGATATCACCAACTGAACCAAGCTCAAGCTTTTTAATATTTCCGCTCATCAAACCTGCGTATCCGCCAAATACACCATAAACCTCTACATCATGATAGATTGCTTTTCTAACAACCGCACGTACTGCGGCATTCATGCCGGGCGAATCCCCGCCGCTCGTCAAAACACCAATTCTTTTCATCTTTTCACCTCATTCAATATGTACTGTACCAAAAACAAAACGTAGTATTCTGATATTAGCTTGTCTTATTATAAACAGAATACCCGGGAATATTTCTAAAATACCACGTAGAATACCGTATCTCAACTGAATCCTCAATATTGACAATAAGACGGAATTATCACGTAATTGCAAGCGCTTCAATAGGATTTTCTGCACAGCTGCCTTCGCATTAATGACTGCTTTCAGGTGTATGTCCGATTTGTCAAGATATATTTTTATAAAATAAAAATAAAACGTGCTGTTTCGCACGTTTTATTTTACCCCTATAAATTCAGTTGGAAACGAAAACTCTCCAATTCGTTTATATTTTTCGTAGCGCTGGCTTAGCAGTGTCTCTTCATCCAGAACAAGCAGTTCGGACATTGAGTCTCTTAAAACTTTATCCATATACTTTGCCTGCTGTTTTAGATCTTTATGTGCCCCGCCCTTTACTTCGGGAATGATTTCATCTATGATTCCAAGCCCTTTAAGGTCTGGTGCCGTAATCTTCATTGTTTCGGCTGCTTTTTTCGCCAAAGTAGAATCTTTCCATAGAATGGCCGCTGCTCCTTCAGGCGAGATTACAGAGTACGTGGAGTTCTCAAGCATATGAATATAATTGCCGACTCCAAGTGCCAAGGCTCCGCCGCTTCCGCCTTCACCAATGACCACACAGATTACCGGAACCGTGAGTCCTGCCATCTCGAATAGATTTCGGGCAATAGCCTCACTCTGGCCACGCTCTTCTGCCGCTTTTCCAGGGTAAGCCCCCTTGGTATCGATAAAACAAATAATCGGACGCTTAAACTTCTCAGCCTGCTTCATCAAACGCAAAGCCTTCCGGTAACCTTCAGGATGTGGCATACCAAAATTCCTGCGGATATTTTCCTTTGTATCTTTTCCGCGCTGATGGCCGATAACGGTCACGGGATAGCCATGGAACTTAGCGATGCCGCCAACAATTGCTTCATCGTCTCCATATGACCTGTCACCATGACATTCGAAGAAGTCAGTAAACAGCAAAGAGATGTATTCAAGCGTTGTCGGGCGATTAGGATGTCGAGCAATCTGCACTCTGTCCCACGGTTTCATGTTCTCGTAAATTTCAGATTCAAGCTTTTGCAGCCTTGTTTCTAATTTATCGATTTCAGCCGTAAGATCTACATCCGTATTCTGTGTGAATTCCTTGAGCTCACTGATTTTTTTCCTGAGCTCCATTACTGGTTTCTCAAATTCTAGTTCTCCTGCCATTCGAAAGTCCCTCCTGGCTGATGGATTTCAAGTATTCCTGAGATTTTTTCTTTTAATTCCGTTCTCGAGATCACAGCATCAAGCTGTCCATGCTTCAGCAAGAATTCAGATGTCTGGAAGTCTTCAGGCAGCTCTTCGCGGATTGTCTGTTCAATGATCCTTCTTCCTGCGAAGCCGATCAAAGCTCCAGGTTCTGCTAGATTGTAGTCGCCAAGCGAGGCAAAACTCGCGGAAACTCCACCTGTGGTCGGGTGAGTCATAATGGAGATGATCAACCCGCCATTATCACTGAATCTTTTCAATGCGACGCTTGTTTTCGCCATTTGCATCAAACTCAGGACACCTTCCTGCATCCTGGCTCCGCCCGAAGCGGTAAAAATGATAAATGGTATCGATAATTCATCGGCTTTTTCAATCGCCCTGGTAATCTTTTCACCTACGACGGAACCCATGCTTCCCATCCGGAAAGTCGCATCCATGATCGCTATAGCGATATCAAGTCCATTCACACTGCCTAATCCGGTAACTACAGCTTCATTTAACCCGGTTTTTTCCCGGTCCTTTTCCAGCTTTTCCTCATATCCTGGAAATCCTAATGGATTGCCTGAAACCATCTCGCGGTCCAACTCACGGAAACTTCCCGCATCGAGGAAGCTGTCGATTCGCTCTGCTGAATTCATTTGATGGTGGTAACCACACTGGAAACACACCTTGCAATTTTTATTCAGTTCTTTCGTATACATGATTTTCTTGCAGTTCGGGCATTTCGTCATGATTCCTTCAGGAACATCCTGCTTCGCTGCTTCAGAAGGAATTGTCGCGTACTTTTTCTTTTTCGTTTTCGTAAAAAGTTCCTTAAGCAAGTTATAACCCCCTCCGAATAATGCTAGTTATTTTGTAATATCCTAAATTTAGTCACAAAGAACTAAGTGGCCAGACCACTATTTCAAAAAAGAAAGAGAGGCTGCCCTCCAGGTATCATAGGCATGTCCACAATTATATAACATCCTATTTACAAAAGATGTTACTTCATGTCGTCATTCTGTCGACATTTTCCGCAGCATGCGATACCTTTCGAGGATTAGATCTCCTCTTTTTGTTTCAAGTGAATCTACCAGTTTGTGATAATCGGCTTTTTCAGCCGGCGATACTTTTAGCTGAAGTGCATTATAATAATCATTCAGAATATACCAGATACGATAAAAAAGATGATTGTCAGCAAGTTCGGCAATTTCCCTGAAAAATTCCTCGTCCTCAAAATTATGGTCATCTATCCAGACCTTTAATCTTTTGATTTCGTCTTCCTTAAACTTTTCAGCCGCAAGATAAAGACAATCGACCTCAATCATATTTTTTGTTTCTACCACATCATCTTTAGCTTTTTCATCCTGCAGGATAAAGGTGCTTAATAATTGGACAAGCTGGTTGCCGCGGAAGTCCCTGATAAACGTTCCTTCTCCCCTTCTCGTCTCGATCAAACCTAGAAGCTCGAGGGCACGCAATGCCTCGCGAACGGAGGAGCGCCCGGCATTCAGGCGCTCTGAAAGTTCACGTTCGGATGGGATTTTATCTCCTGGCTTTAAGCCGTCTTTATTAATCATTTCCCTTAGCTGCCTGACGATTTCCACATATACTTTTGTGTTTTTTTCAGGCTGTGCCACTAAGAGATCACTCACCTTTTCCAATCAATGCTAGACGCTTGGTGCGCTCTTTGACTTCTTCTGGATCCACTTTAATGCGCGCGACTCCCGTTTCCATCGCTGCATTCGCTACAGCCGCCGCAACAGCAGGAGCTACACGCGGGTCAAATGGGCCTGGGATGACGTAATCACTCGAAAGCTCGGACTCCTGGATCAGGCTAGCGATTGCTTCTACAGCAGCCACCTTCATCTTTTCATTGATATGGGTAGCCCTGGCATCTAATGCACCGCGGAAAATTCCAGGGAATGCAAGTACATTGTTCACCTGGTTAGGGAAGTCGGATCGGCCTGTACCAATTACTGCCGCTCCTGCTGCCTTTGCTTCCTCTGGCATGATTTCCGGCACCGGATTTGCCATCGCAAAAATAATTGGATCGTTATTCATCGATTGGACCATTTCAGAAGTCAACGCTCCAGCGACGGATACTCCGATAAATACATCCGCGCCTTTGATAGCATCCGCAAGTGATCCTTCAACGTTGTCACGGTTGGTGAATTTAGCAACTTCGTCCTTAATCGCATTCATGCCGTTAGGGCGTCCTTCATAGATCGCACCCTTTGTATCGCACATGATGATGTCACGGACTCCGTATGAATATAGAAGCTTAATGATTGCAATTCCCGCAGCTCCAGCTCCGTTTGCGACCACTTTAATTTCGTTCATTTTTTTGCCGACAATTTTCAGCGCGTTCACGAGACCAGCCACTGTTACAATAGCAGTTCCGTGCTGATCATCGTGGAATACCGGGATATTCGTTTCCTTTTTCAAACGTTCTTCCACAGCGAAGCAGTTTGGCGCAGCGATGTCCTCCAGGTTGACTCCACCGAATGTCGGCTCAAGCAGTTTTACAGTCTCGACAATTTTATCTACATCCGTTGTATTCAAACAGATCGGAAAGGCATCGACGCCAGCAAAGCTCTTGAAAAGAACAGCTTTTCCTTCCATTACTGGAAGCGCGGCTTCGGGACCGATATTTCCAAGGCCCAAAACTGCTGTACCATCAGAGACAACGGCTACCATATTGCCTTTCATTGTATAATCATAAACGGTTTCGGGCTTATCATATATTTCCTTGCAAGGCTCCGCCACACCCGGAGAATAAGCAAGACTCAAATCTCTTGCATTCCTTACAGGTACTTTTGATTTTGACTCTAATTTACCTTTGTTTACACGGTGCATGTGCAAAGCTTCTTCACGTAAAGTCAACTCAGGTCCACTCCTTAGTTATAGGCTTTCTTCGCTAAAGATTGGCGCTTTCGTCTTGCTCATTTCCGGCTATGAAACAGCTTGATAAACGGCGAGAATGATGAAGACAGCATTTCTTCCAGAAACGACAATTATTTGCGAAAAAATACCTGATTATAAAAAAAGTTTGCCTACTACAGTGGTCTGACCACACATATCCTTTTCCAATATAACACATCTATTATACTTGTAAAGAACTAATTCTTCAGGACGACATTATTGTCACCCAATACCTTCTTCAATTCTCCCATACTTCCACGTTCTGCCTTAATGCTGAACTCTCCTGGCAGCAAAAGTGATTTCTCGGTTTCTTCGTTATACACTATTACCGGTACAGCGCCATGATGTTTTTTCAATAAAACTTTGAGTTCATTCATCTTGCCAGCACTGTCCGTTCCTTTAGCAATCCGCAAATATAGTACCGGTTTTTGTTCTGCTTCTTTTTCAAAGTCGAGCACTTGTTGCACGATAAATTGGCTTTTCCCATCACGTTCATCGAACTTTCCTTCCAGCAGCGCCATTTTTCCCTGACCCAACACATGTCCATACTGCTTATATACAGATGGGAATACGACAGCATCTGTTTCCCCGCTTGCATCGCTAACAGTGAGGAAAGACATCGCTTCACCTTTTTTCGTCCGTATTTTCTTTTCCTCAGTGATATAGACACCAAGCCTTACTTTGCTTCCTGGGGATTTAGAGGCAATCTTTTTAACACCTGCTGCCTTGAATTCCTGTTCGTAAATAGAAGCGGGATGCTTGGATAAGTAGACTCCGAGCACATCCTTTTCGAGGCTGAGCTTATCCTCAATCCGCATCGGGTCGACCTGGGTATACTTTGGCTTCAGTGAAAACTCTGCTTCAGCGAACATATCAATCTGTCCGGAGTCATCGGGAGCCACCAGCTGTGCGTGTTCAATCGCGACATCAATCGTCGCTAAAAGAACAGCGCGGTCCTGCCCGAATTCATCGAAAGCACCTGAATAAATCAACGCTTCGAGCACTTTCCTTGTGGCTGCTTTTTGAGGCACCCGGATACAAAAATCGAATATATCCTTAAATGGCTGGTTTCTTCTCGCCTGGAATATTTCCTTGAGAGAGGCGATGCCTACTCCTTTGATTCCTCCAAGGCTGTACCGGACTGCGTCCCCTTCTGGCTGGAAGCTAAAAGCACTTCTGTTGATCGAGGGAGGAAGAAGTTTGATTTCCATTTGCTGCAGCTCTCTTGCATACTGCGCGATTTTCACATCATTTCCGATTGCCGAAGAAAGCAGCGCAGCCATAAAGTAGAGCGGATGATGAGCTTTAAGGTACGCCAGCTGGTAAGCAATCATGCTGTATGCGACTGCATGGCTCCGGTTAAAGCCATAGTTAGCGAATCGGACAATCAAATCATAGATAAGATTCGCTGTTTGCGTATCATATCCTTTCTTTAAAGCCCCATTCACAAAATGTTCACGTTCCTGGTTAAGAACTTCCTTCTTCTTCTTTGAAACGGCTCTCCTCAGCAAATCCGCTTCACCTAACGAAAATCCTGCCATCTGTGATGCAATCTGCATGATTTGCTCCTGGTAGACGATGACCCCGTATGTATCCCCAAGGATTGGTTCAAGGTCTTTATGGTAATAATCTATAGGCTGCCTTCCGTGCTTGCGGTCTATGAACAGCGGGATATTTTCCATTGGGCCTGGACGATAAAGCGCATTGACTGCGACAATATCTTCAAATCTTGTTGGTCCCAGCTTCATCAGTACTTTTCTCATCCCATCGGATTCCAGCTGAAAGATACCAGTCGTCTCTCCCCTTCCAAGCATCTCAAATGTTTCTTTATCTTCAACCGGGATATCATGAATGTCCAGCTTACGCCTTGTTTTTTGCTGGATGGAGTGAAGAATTGAATCTATTAAAGTCAAATTCCTTAATCCTAGGAAATCCATCTTCAACAGACCTATTTCTTCAAGGTGGTCCATTGAATATTGGGTAAGGAACACTTTTGACTGACCAGATTGAATCGGCACGACATTTGTAAGTGGCTGTTCGCTGATCACGACTCCCGCAGCGTGTGTCGAGGTATGCCTCGGCAAACCTTCGAGCTTGATTGCCGTTTCAAGGATTCTCTTATTCTTGGAGGATTCTTCTATAAAATCCCTTAACCCGGCAGATTCCTGGATGGCATCTTTCAGGGTGATGCCAAGTCTCGCTGGGACAAGCCTTGACAGCCTGTCGAGCTCCTTCGCGTTCAAGCCGAAAACGCGGCCTACATCCCTTACGGCTGCCTTTGCGGCGAGTGTTCCAAAAGTGGCAATCTGTGCTACATGAAGCTCACCATATTTAGAGGCGACATATTCGATCACCTCATCCCTGCGATTATCAGGGAAGTCGATATCGATATCAGGCATCGAAATTCGTTCTGGATTCAAGAACCTTTCAAAGAGAAGATTATGTTCAATCGGGTCGGCATCGGTAATGTACAATACATAGGACACAATCGAACCAGCTGCCGAACCACGTCCCGGTCCGATGAGGATCCCTCTTTCCCTCGAGTACTTTATGAAATCCCAAACAATCAGGAAGTAGTCGCTGAAGTTCATTTTTTTAATGACTGACAGCTCATATTTCAGCCTGTCGATATGCTTTTGGGACGGATTTCCGTACCGCTTTTCAAGCCCCTGAAAGCACAGTTCTTCGAGCATTCCATCTGCATTTTTCCCAGGGTCGACAGGGAACTTGGGCAGATGCCTTGTATCAAAGTCAATCATGACATTGCAGTTCTCCGCTATCTTCAGCGTATTCTCCAATGCTTCAGGATACTCTGAGAACAGCTCTCCCATTTCTTTTGCCGGCTTTAAGTAAAATTCGCTGCTGCCCAGTTTTTCACGGGCATCATCCTGGAGTTTCTCACCATTCCTGATCGCCAGCAGGCACTCCTGAGCAAATGAATCTTCTTTTTCCAGATAATGCACCTGGTTGGAAGCAGCCAGTGGAGTGCTGGTTTCACCGCCCAACCTTGCCAGCTGACCGACTAATTCCTTTTGCCCCGGTAGGCCCTGGTCCTGTATTGATAGGTAAAAGTTCTCCCTGCCAAAGATCTGCTTATATAGATCCACTGTCTTTAGGGCTTGCTCTCTTTCACCGTTTGTTAAATAATATTCTATTTCTCCCTGGGTTCCCGGAGTTATCGCAAATAGCCCGGAAGCGTAGTGTTTCAGCCATTTCACCGGTATTCCCTCAGGTGATTTCGTCTGTACAGCACTGGAAATCTTGATCAGGTTCTGGAATCCTTCATTGTTTTTCGCAAGCAGCACAAGCGGGAAGGATTCATGTTCCAGAGTCGGACTGACTACGTCAACAGTCAGACCGAGCAGTGGTTTGACCGAGTTCCTCAGGCATTCTTTATAAAATGCGACACTTCCGTACATTACATTGCGGTCCGTCAGTGCGAGTGCGGAAAATCCTTTTGCCCTGGCATCGCGGACTAGCTGCTCTATTGTTGCCGTACTCGTGAGCAGGCTGTATGCACTATAGACATGAAGGTGAATAAATGGCATTTCTCTCACACCCTTAAAGGTTAGGTTCATCTTCTTTCATTATAGGCTTTTAAGGCAAAAAAAGAAAATATGTTCTCATTTGTTCAAGGAAGTTTAAACATATTAAATGCAGATTGTCCATATGATGAACTACGAGGAAAAAATCTACCATTTACTGAGGGTGTTTTATGTGAATCAGCCATTTGCTTCCCATTTATTCGAAGCCTATTTTATCGCGCTTGGTGTATTGCTTGGCGGTTCGCTGATTGGCGGATTGGCCGCTTTTTTGACAGGGCAGCCTTTAATGACGGAAATTGCCCGGTTCTCAAGCTCCATCCGGATATGGGCCATCATTGCTGCGATCGGCGGTACCTTTGATACCGTCTACAGCTTTGAACGGGGGCTTTTAAACGGTGAAACAAAGGATATTTTTAAGCAATTCTTGTTGATACTCACAGCCATGGGCGGTGCGCAGACTGGTGCACTTCTGATCAACTGGCTGACGCAGGAGCATGTATAAATGAGAATCCCCCCTTATTACCGCAGGCCTGAATGGCAGAGATTTTTTTCAGGTATGGCTATAGGCGCTGTCTTGAGCTGGTGTGTGTTCCTATATATCAATGGTGTATCCCTTGAAAAAAATGCGAAGACCATACATGAACAAAAAGATGAGATTGCTGAATTAAAAAGTGATATTCAAATCTGGATGGACGATTACGCGGAATTAAATAAAAAAAATCAGGAAAGTCTGACCGTCCAGGAGATTAAAGTGAAGATTGTTAACGACCAAAAATATAAAAAATATCTTGATACACTCAGCATCTATGAGATCGAGGAGGAAACCAAAGGGCAGCTGAACATGCTTCTTGCCAAGGATCTCGATTCGGTTTTTAAAAGCAGGGATTTGATCACCAGAGTGATTGAAAACAAATCCATCAAAGTGAATGACAAGCGCTATAAACTGAAAATCAAGTCAATGGTCATCTATACTTCCGTCAGCATTCAGGTGGAGATTAGTCTTGATTGATTTGACTGTTGGTGTTGGTGCAAAAATTTATGAAGAACCTCGGAAAGCTGTCTTGATTCCAGCTTTATTTTGACAGCTTTGATGGGTTCCGCACGAAAGCTGTCACGTTTCCGGCTTTATTTTGACAGCTTTGATGGGTTCCGGGTGAAAGCTGTCTTGATTCCGGCTTTATTTTGACAGCTTTGATGGGTTCCGGGTGAAAGCTGTCTTGATTCCAGCTTTATTTTGACAGCTTTAATGGGTTCCGGGTGAAAGCTGTCTTGATTCCAGCTTTATTTTGACAGCTTTGATGGGTTCTGTACGAAAGCTGTCACGATTCTGGCTTTATTTTGACAGCTTTGGAGGCTTTCACAATAAAGCTGTCTTGATTTTATTTTTACAGCTATAGAGTTTATCTCACTGGAGCTGTCTCAATACGGTCAGTAAATAAAGGTAATTCCCTCCAGTTGTGATCAGTTTGTGTGACGCCTGATAAAACCGGGAAATATAAAAGAAATCCGAAGATATCGACTGGAGGGATTCAGATGAGTTTTAACAACGGAGCAGGCAATAGCGGCAGCGGAGTTGGCGGAGGTTTATTCCCTGCGTACGCCATGAACAATCTTAACAGAGAAAACGAAGTGAAGTTAAATGAGGACCAGTATGATGTATACGTGAATGATGATTTTGTTGGTAAAAAAGGCCTTAAAAATCAAGGTGAGAATCTTTCTGACATTGATGACTTCTTAAAACAGCAAGGAATCAGTGATTTTACAGCATCCCTTGACGGTGACCACTATAAGATCAAGACGGATGGTTCGAATGCGGAAATCGCAGATGCATTAAATGTTTATTTTAATAATAGATAATTGATAGTAGCAAGGTGCGTTTCAGTTATGAAACGCACCTTGCTTTTTGCTAATGGAGTTGTTATTCCTTGCAGGCTTGAATGAGGTCAGCAAGAACTTTGTCGACATCATCCCATGAATAGATGGATGCACCCGCGGCCAGTGGATGGCCTCCTCCATTGTATTTCCTTGCAATCGTATTGATCACAGGTCCTTTGGAACGGAGTCGTACCCGGATTTGATCTTCTTCCTCAATGAAGAACACCCATGCCTTGATGCCACTTACATTGCCGAGTTCACTGACAAGCAAGGACGCTTCAGAAGGCTTTACAGAATACTGATCCAGTAATTCCTGCTTCATCACGACTTTTGCCGCACCATTTTCCAGCAGCTCGAAGTTCTGGAGGATGTATCCATTCAACTTCACCACATTCGGTGCCAGTTCATACATTTTGTCATAAAGCTCGGTGCGCGAGAAGTTATAGTGGATCAATTCTCCCGCGTAGGCAAATGTTTTATTGGTCGTGCTTGGATACAGGAATCGGCCAGTATCGCCAACAATTCCGGCATACAGCAATCTGGCTGCCTCGTCAGACATCTTCAGGCCCTTATCCTTGAAAGTAAGGTAAAACTCATAAATCATCTCACTGGTAGAACTTGCGGAAGTTTCCACCCATTGCAGGTCTCCATACGGATCTTCATTTGGATGATGATCAATCTTTACAAGCTGCTCCCCTAAACGATAGCGCCCGTCACAAATCCGCTCAGCGTTCGCTGTGTCACATACAATGACCAGCGCTCCTTTAAAAGTATCATCAGAGATAGAATTAAGCCTTCTCAGATAATTAAGCGATGGCTCCTCTGCCCCAACGGTGTAAATATTC
Source organism: Bacillus sp. ISL-37 (assembly GCF_018613315.1). Taxonomy (GTDB): domain Bacteria; phylum Bacillota; class Bacilli; order Bacillales; family Cytobacillaceae; genus Mesobacillus. The sequence goes on from NZ_JAGGQL010000031.1 coordinate 14,102, forward strand.
TTTTCTGGATACGAAGCCTTTAGGATTTCAGCCAGCCCTCCCTGTGATCCGTACGCATCAGGATCCGGTCTCACATGGCGATGGATAATGATTGTTTCATAATTTTCAATAGCTTCAAGTATTTGCTCTTTCATTAAAATGCTCCTTCACCTTTTTCATATCTTAATTATGAACATATTTTTTGGAAAAGAAAAGCAGGAAGACATTTTGTGGGGAGTGTTTAGCTGGAAAAAAACCGCGATTTTTTCCAGTTTGCGAATAAACAGGTGGTTTTTGCAAATAAAACCAATCGTTTTGTGAATAAATTCATTTTTTTGCGATTAAATCTATTTTTTTTGTGAATAAAGGTTCCGTCAAGAATTATGTGTAAGCATTCGTACTCAATGAGTTATATCTTAATTATGGTGTAGTCATGCAGCCGAGGCTGCATGACTACACCTTTTTAGCCTTTGGATATCGCTTTTCAAACATTTTTAAAATCTTATCATAAGCCAGACCAAAACCACCTAGCCTACGTCTAGCCCATCGCTCGTTGTAGTCGATGGAAGTCAGGTAGATGATCTTTTCAGCGGCCTCGATATTTGGCAGGCTGTTCATGGTCTTCAACCTCTTACGGACTTCCTTGTTTGTACGTTCGATTAGATTCGTTGTATATAAATACTGCCGGACTTCTTCAGGGTAGCTTAAAAAAGTCAGGAGGACTGGGAGGTCTTTTTCCCAGGATAATAGTTCTCGGCTATAGCTCTTCTTCCATTTCTTCTTTACTGATTCTAGTACTTCTTCAGCTTCTTCATAAGAGCTTAATGTGTAGACCTTCTTTAGATCCATACTAAGTTCTGCCTGATCTTTCTTTCGTGCTTTATTCATTGTAGAACGGACCTTGTGAATGACACAGCGTTGAACATCTGCTTTTGGGAAGATGGTTCTAAAAGCCTCTTCGAGACCGGGTAGTCCGTCAAAAACGCCCAGCAATACTTCCTGAATCCCTCTGTTACGCAGGTCTTGGAGGATTTCTTTCCAGCCATTTGACGACTCTACTCCTCCCACATAAAATCCGAGGATTTCCCTGTGGCCTTCCGGAGTGATACCAAGAACAATATAGACAGCTTCCTTGCCGACTGTATCCCTGCGCACCTTTACAAATAAAGCATCTAGAAATAAAGCACAATAACGCTCCTGTAGAGGGCGATTCTGCCACTTAATGACGTCTTCCATAACGGCCGAAGTAATATTCGAGATCGTGCCAGGGGAATATTGTTCACCAAGAAGACTTTTCATGATTTTTCCTACCTGTCGAACTCCAACCCCGTGTTGATAAAGCTGGACAACTAGTTCATCAACGACAACCATTCGCCTTTGATAGGGTTCAAACATATTGGTTGTGAATTCTCCCTTACGATCCCTGGGAACAGAAAGTTCCTCTACACGTCCATACATGGTGTCAAGGGTTCTGGGATAGTAACCGTTACGGGAGTTTTCTTCTCCAACAGGTTCGTTTTCCAGTACACTCTTAATCTCCTCCCGCAAGATATATTCTATTTTCTCTTTAAGAATGTCCTGCATGGAGAGTTTTAACATAGTGGCTAAATCAAATTGGTCTGTGTTAAAATTGGACATGGATAAAGTACTCCTCTCAAAAGGTTATTGTGGTGATAACTCAGAGGGTACTTTGTCCTTTTTTATTTGTCTAGAAAAAGGCCTTACACATACATTTATAAACCATCTGAATAAAATTATTATTTTTGAAAATAAATCTATTTTTTCACGATTAACCCATGGGTGATTGCGAAAAAACTCTATCCCACATTTCCCTTCATAGCATTTCAACCTATGTATTGGCCAATGAAACGTAAACTGTATGGCATTCTGCTTAAATTAACGGTAAAATAGGAGTGATTCTGAATGTGGAGGAAATGCAATGCCTATTTTTGTACTACTAATCGTTCTTTCATTCGTCTTTTATATCTTTTACAAGATCAAATATGTTCGCAGCAAACGGCCTGCTGAGCGTAAATGGCTATCAGCCAAGTCCAGCATCGCCCTGGGATTGTTCGTCACACTATTTGGTATCAATCAACTGTTCCTTTTCCAGACTACTGTCACATACATCGTAGGTGCTATATTCATTGTCATTGGTTCATTAAGCATCTGGGCCGGATTTAAAGCATATAAATTCTACCTACCGCACGCTGTAAAGGAAGCTCAGGAAAATTAAGCACAATAAAGCCGATCCCGTTAAGGATCGGCTTTATTTATTTTAGTGCCTGTCAATCAGCTGGCACATCATCATCGCTTTCCCGACGAGAACTCCATCATTGAAGGCTTCGATATCGACCTTACCGAACTTCCTTCCTACCTCGAGCACCTTTGGATAAATTTCTATGACACTGTCAATCTGCACAGGTTTCATAAAATAGATCGTCATATTTTCAACAACCAGATCACCTTTTTTATATCCTCGCAGCACACGGTTTGCGGCTTCTGTGACGATTGTCGTAAACACACCATATGAAATCGTCCCAAGATGGTTCGTCATCTGCGGAGTCACCTGGCAGCGGAAAATGTCTTCATCCTTTGTTTTCCCTTTTGCCAAAACCAGCTGGTTTGTAACCGTATCATCCAGAGTCTCCCCTACCTGCGGCTGGCGCTGGATCATTTGAAGAGCCTTCAATACATCCTGCCTGCTGACAATGCCCTGAAGCCTGTTGGCGTCATCCACAACCGGCAGTACCTCAATGCCTTCCCATACCATCATGTGGGCAGCTGAAGCGACACTCGTCGATCCGCTTACAGTCATCGGATTCTTTGTCATGATTTTCTCGATCAATATATCCTGTTCATGGCCCATAGCGTCCTTCGATGTGATCATCCCGATTACTTTCATATTCTGGTCCACTACCGGGAAGCGGCTGTGCATTGTTTCATCCTTATGACGGTACCAATCAGATACTCGGTCATCTGCTTTCAGAAAAATGGTCTCAGAAACCGTCGTCAAGATATCCTCGACAAGGATGATTTCCTTTTTGATCAATTGGTCGTATATCGCACGGTTGATCATGGTCGCTACTGTAAAAGTATCATAACTGCTTGATATGATTGGCAGCTGCAGTTCATCTGCAAGCTTTTTTACATTGTCTTCGGTATCGAAGCCACCAGTCACTAAAACAGCTGCCCCTGCCCTAAGCGCTTGCTCATGGGCTTTATCGCGGTTCCCGACGATCAACAGGTTGCCCGCTCCTGTATAACGCATCATCGCTTCAAGTTTCATTGCCCCGATAACGAATTTATTCAATGTTTTATGAAGTCCGGCGCGGCCCCCCAGTACTTGTCCATCGACGATATTGACAACTTCGGCAAAAGTGAGCTTCTCAATGTTCTCTTTCTTTTTCCGTTCAATCCTGATGGTGCCGACACGTTCAATCGTGCTCACATATCCTTTATTTTCAGCATCCTTAATTGCTCTGTATGCAGTTCCTTCGCTTACGTTAAGCGCCTTGGCGATTTGGCGTACCGATATCTTTTCTCCTATTGGCAATTCATCTATATATTGAAGTATTTGTTCATGCTTAGTTGCCAAGACTTTCACCCTTTTTAATAATTTTCCGTACAAAGTAGTTCTATCCATTATCATTATAAGGTTTTAAAGGGTTGGATTCAATTTAATTAGGGTGTGAGAGTTTTTTATCGCAAAAAGAAAACTGGCTGATTCACTCAGCCAGTATAAACGCGTGATTTTCTTTTCAGGTTGGATTCCATTTTTCTGCTGGCTGTCCGGACGCGCTTTTTTGGAGTGTATAAAAAGGCTGCCAGATTCCCTGCAAAGACGAGCAAAGCGAGGAATAGCCATGAACCGGCGAACAAAGCTTCTTTACCTCCAAGCTGGAAGTTTAGCTCCGGCATTCCTATGTAAAGCATCACGCCGCATAACAACAAGTATAACAAGTAGCGGTTTTTCTTCATGTTCCCCCTCCTATAGGTTGTCTTATTTTATATCTATGCTTCAAGAGCTTAAAAAAGCATGGTAAATAGAAAAAGCTGCACAACTTTTTGTGCAGCTCGGTTACGCTTACAGCTCGATAGCCTCTCCAGCTTCAAGGACGGTGCCCTTGTTTTTCTTAAGCATTTTTACAAAAGCATGTGGATCCTGCTTGATTGGCGGGAATGTATTGAAGTGGATTGGCACGACTTCCTTTGCATTCAGGAATTCTGCTGCCAATGCAGCATCTTCCGGTCCCATCGTAAAATTATCACCGATCGGCAGGAATGCCAGATCAATCGGATGCCTTTCACCAATCAGCTTCATATCGGAAAATAAGCCTGTATCACCCGCATGGAAAACGGTCTTGCCTTCCGCCATGAACAGGATACCTGCAGGCATTCCGCCATAAATAATTTCATTGTTTTCAGTCATCATGCCTGTACCATGGAATGCCTGAGTCATTTTCACTTTTCCAAAATCAAATTCATAAGCACCGCCAATGGACATGCCGTGAGTGTTCAAGCCTTTCCAGCTTAAATATGTAGCAACTTCGAAGTTGGCAATTACAAGTGAGTCATATTTTTTAGCCAGCTCCACCGTATCACCCAGATGGTCTCCGTGCGCATGGGTCAGGATGATGACATCCGGCTTCACATCCTCCACCTTCAGATCAGTAAGGTCATTGCCGGTGATGAATGGGTCAATCAGGATGGTCTTCCCTTTTGTTTCAATTTTTACAACAGAATGGCCGTGATAAGATACTTTCATATTATCGCTCCTTTCAATCATTCATTAGATATTTCAACGTTGCTTGCCTATCTCCTGCTTCCTTTTTCTGTATACCCACTAAGTCTCTACGATAAAAGTTTTACTTTTCAACTGTGAATTGCTACTCTCATAGTGTGATGTACATATCAGAGGAGGAATTTTTATGACTGAAAGATTGGCTGCATTATCAGGTTGGATGAAGGACAATAATGTCGACGTCACGTTCGTTACATCCCCTGACAATGTATTTTACCTGAGCGGATTTTTAAGCGATCCACACGAAAGACTGCTGGCTGTCGCAGTTTTCCAGGATGCCGAGCCATTCATGATTTGCCCGGCGATGGATAAGGAAAATGCGAAGAACGCAGGCTGGGAACTTGAAATCATCGGCTACAGTGACACGGATGATTCAATGGAGCTTGCTTACAATGGTATTAAAAAGCGTGTTTCTTCCATTAAGAAAACTGCAATTGAGAAGGAACAATTAAATGTTGAACGCTATGAAAAAATGGCTGGCCTTTTTGGTGGTTCTGAATTTGTTTCGGCTGAAGAAAAATTGCGCCTGATGCGCATGGTAAAGACCGAAGAGGAATTGCAAAAATTGAGGAAAGCGTGTGAGCTAGCTGATTTTGCCATCCAAACAGGAGTGAATGAAATCCAGGAAGGCAAAACCGAGCTTGACGTACTTGCAGCGATTGAATATGAGCTGAAGAAAAAAGGCGTAACGGAGATGTCTTTTTCCACGATGGTCCTTACTGGTAAAAATGCAGCAGCTCCACATGGTACACCTGGTCTGACCAAAATCAGCAAGGGTGACCTCGTGCTGTTCGACCTTGGCGTTGTGTGGGATGGCTACTGCTCAGACATCACAAGGACCGTTGCTTACGGTGAAATCAACAAAAAGCAGGAAGAAATTTATAACACTGTGTTGAAATCACAGTTGAAAGCCCTGGATACTGCACGAGCTGGTGTTGCATGCTCAGAGGTCGACCTTGCAGCACGCAATGTGATTGAAGAAGCCGGATACGGAGACTACTTCCCTCACCGCCTCGGACACGGGCTCGGAGTCAGCGTTCACGAGTATCCATCATTAACAAGCACGAATCCTTTATTAATGGAAAAAGGAATGGTGTTCACTGCTGAACCGGGAATTTATGTACCGGGCGTAGCCGGCGTAAGAATTGAAGACGATGTTGTCATTACAGAGGACGGAATCGAAATTTTAACGAAATTCCCTAAAGAATTGGTTTTTGTATCGTAAAATGAACCCAAAACCGCCTGCGATCACGTGATCCAGGCGGTTTGTTTTGGTGAAAAGGCTAATTTCCATAGCGCAAATAACGTTTCTAATTTTTTATAGCGAGTCTTATTTTTATATAGCGAGTTTAGACTTTTTATAGCGACTTTCACTATTTTATAGCGAGATTTTGCTTTTTATAGCGACTTTCGATTTTTTATAGAGAAATAGAAAATACCCATGTTTTTTTCCATTTTAAAAAAGAGCAGCAGGTGCAGCTGCTCTTTTCATATTTAGCGATTATCCACTTTTTCAGGATACATATCGTGATTCATCATTCGATAATCAGCCATTTCTTCGTACTTGGTACCAGGCTTGCCGTAGTTGGTGTATGGATCGATTGAGATTCCGCCTCTTGGCGTAAATTTGCCCCAAACCTCAATATATCTAGGTTCCATCAGCTTGATCAAATCGTTCATGATAATGTTCATGCAATCTTCATGGAAATCACCATGGTTTCTGAAGCTGAAAAGATAAAGCTTCAGCGATTTGCTTTCAACCATCAGCTTGTCCGGAATGTAGCTGATATAAATCGACGCAAAGTCCGGTTGTCCTGTGATTGGGCATAGACTTGTGAACTCTGGTGTGTTGAATTTCACGAAATAATCTCGGTATGGGTGTTTATTTTCAAAAGTTTCAAGGATGTCAGGACTGTATTCAAATAAGTATTTCGTTCCCTGATTGCCAAGCAATGTTATATCTTTCAATTCCTCATCTTTTCTTCCAGCCATTTTACGTGCCCCCTATTATATCTGCAAACGCTTTTTGAGGCCCAGGAACCCGGCTTATCAAATAAAAAACCATATCCTCTGGGATATGGTTGAATTAATCAAAGCCATAGTTTTTTATAGAGGGTGTCCGCTATGAACCTCTCCCGCGAAGGCAGGATGATTTATTCATTTTTATATAGCAACTATAATGAAATACCATTTCAAAGTCAAAAGAAAATTTTGATAAGAAATATGACAAATTCATGTATTTCCATATTTTATTTTTACATATGTTCATGAGGTTATTTACATATGTTCACCTACCTGATATATTATTCATGTAAGTAACACATAATATATTTGGGTTATATATTTTTCTTCTTTATGAAAGCGTTTCAACATATTTTTTTATACGGAAAGGGTTTGATCCAATGTCTAAAGATTTAGCAGGAATGATCGATCACACATTACTTAAAGCAAATGCAACCGAAGCGGAGATTGTTAAGCTGGCTGAGGAAGCAAAAGAATATAAATTTGCTTCTGTTTGCGTTAACCCAACATGGGTCAAGAAAGCTGCTGAAGTTCTTAAGGATGCTGAAGGAGTAGAAGTATGTACAGTAATCGGCTTCCCTCTTGGAGCTACAACTTCAGAAACAAAAGCATTCGAAACAAAGAATGCAATTGAAAATGGCGCGACAGAAGTCGATATGGTTATCAACATCGGCGCTTTGAAAGACAAGCAATACGATTTGGTTGAAAAGGATATTAAAGCGGTAGTGGACGCAGCAAAAGGCAAAGCATTGACTAAGGTTATCATTGAAACTTGCCTTCTTACTGATGAGGAAAAAGAAGTGGCATGCAAGCTTTCTGTTAATGCAGGAGCAGATTTCGTCAAGACTTCAACTGGTTTCTCAACAGGCGGAGCAACTGTGGAAGATATCGCACTAATGAGAAAAACTGTTGGACCTGATCTTGGCGTTAAAGCTTCCGGCGGAGTAAGAAGCCTTGAGGATGCACAAAACATGATTGAAGCAGGAGCAACAAGAATCGGAGCAAGCTCTGGCGTGGCAATCGTAAACGGCCTGACTTCTGAGTCTTCTTACTAAACTAAAAAAACAAACGGGAATGGGGAATGGACGATGGATAAAAAAACGCTTGTTGAAAAAGCAATTGAAGCAAGAAGCACAGCATACGTTCCATATTCTAAGTTTCAGGTTGGCGCAGCAATCATCACTAGCAATGACCAAGTTTACCTTGGCTGCAATATCGAAAACGCCTCTTATGGTCTGACGAACTGTGCTGAAAGAACAGCTATTTTCAAGGCTGTATCTGAAGGCGATACTGAGATTAAGGCTATTGCAGTAGTCGCAGACACTGAAGGTCCCGTTTCTCCTTGCGGTGCCTGCCGCCAGGTAATTGCAGAATTTGCAACTGACGATACAAAAATTTACCTTGCCAATCTGAATGGCGATGTAAAGGAAACGACAATCAGCGAAATCCTTCCTGGATATTTCACATCCAAGGATATGGATAAGGTTGATATGTCAAAGAAAATGGTATAGATTGATTATTTTAAGTTAACAAGGGGCAACTCCTCTATCCTATTGGATATAAGAGTTGCTCTTTCTTATTTGCTAGTAAAAGGAGGAAAGAGCCGGCCCTCAATTGGGACGGCATACATCATGGGAGACGCAGGTTTATTATTATCAGGTGCAGCACTCTTCCTAAACAGCTTAATGCTTCTGGGAAAGGCTAATGCGAAAAGCGTGGCAGTATTCAACTTATTCATCGGGGCACTACAGGTGATTGTTCCGTTTTACTTGATTGCTGTATCTGACCAGAACAACTGGACGGTTTACAGCCTGGCAAGCATCTTTCTTTTTGGCTTTACCTATTTATATGTCGGTTTGACATTATGGAAAGACCTTGATGGCAGCGGGCTCGGCTGGTATTCCCTCTGGGTTGCAGTACTTGCAGTCATTTATGCAGCTGTAGCATATGTACATTTTGAAGATATCGTGAGCGCTTTGACATGGCTTATGTGGGCCTATCTATGGTTCCTGTTCTTCCTTTCAATGGGTATGAACAAGAAAATCGACGTCTATATAGGCAAGGTGGCGATGGTCCAATCATGGCTGACACTAACCTTCCCGGCCTTGCTCTCGATGACTGGCTTATGGAAAACTGACCAGGTTGCCAACGCCTGGATCTACTTCTCGATTTCTGCTTTCGTCTATTTTGCTTATATTACATTAAAGCTGAAAAAAGCTTCTGCTCGAACTGAGAAATTCGCTTAAGAACAAAAAGCGAAAGCGCCTTGTTCAGCCCCGACAAGCGCTGCCCGCCTAAAACGCCACATCGTGTGGCTGGCGGGTCTAGCACGTCCTGTGCCTNNAAGCGACTCGAGGGGCTAGGAGCTGCAGCTGGATTAAGTAAAAAAACCGTCCTGCCAAATTAAATTGGCCAGGACGGTTTTTTATTAGGATTTACTTCGCAAGTACATTTGTCAGTACAGGAACGACCTGCTTCTTGCGTGAAACGACGCCTTTAAGTGTCGCAGTATTATTTTCAAGAGTAACATTGAATGCTTCTTCAACAGCAGCAGCCTTTTCACCAATCGCAAGCGCTGCGGAATCATTCGTCAAGATATCAGTAATCACCAATAAGAATAGGCCAAGATTCTTTTCTGTCACTTTATTGATCAACGCTTCTTCAAGCTCTACCTTGCGCAAAAGAACATCATTGACATCAACAGTGTTTACCTGTGCGATTTCAACCTTGAAATCTCCCATCTGGAATTCCTTGGCGTCAAGGGAAATAAGCTCTTCGATTGTTTTGGTGCTAAGATCAGCGCCAGCCTTTAGCATTTCAAGACCATATTCCTCAGCATCCACACCTGCAATTTCTGCCAATTCACGTGCCGCGGCAACGTCTTGGTCTGTGCAAGTCGGGGACTTGAACAATAATGAATCAGAGATGATCGCCGACAGCATTAGGCCAGCGATATTCTTTTCGATTTCCACATTGTTTTCTTTGTACATCTTATTTAAGATTGTCGCAGTGCAGCCTACTGGCTCAACCCGGAAATATAGTGGATCGCTCGTCTCGAAATTCGCCACGCGGTGGTGGTCGATCACCTCGACGATTTGAACATCTGTGATGTCATCAGCGCTCTGTTGGCGTTCGTTGTGGTCAACAAGGATGACCTTGTCTACTTCTTCTGAAACTCTCCCTGCAAGACGCGGTGCTTCAGCTTTGAAGTAATCAAGCGCATATTGAGTTTCACCATTCACCTGGCCCAAACGCACTGCTTCCGCATCGACACCAAGCTTTTGCTTTAAGTTAGCATAGGCAATGGCAGAGCAGATTGTATCCGTATCAGGATTTTTATGTCCAAAAACAAGTACTTTTTCCATCATGACACTCCTCAATAACAAATTAACACGGGCATTCTAGCAACTAGAACCCGTATATCCAATAAATAATATACGCTAAAATTGAAAGATTTTAAACAGCTTTGTGCTAAATAGCATTGCTTTTCACTGCTATTATAACGGAAGGAGAGTAAATAAAAGATCCGGAATATTTCATCCGGATCTCCTGCAATTAGATTTGCTCTAACAATGTTTTTGTTTCAGAGTATACAAGGTTATGCGCTTCAGCTACTGCCTGGTATGTCACGTAGCCATTAAGCGTGTTTATTCCCTTTAACAACGCTTCATTATCAAGGCAAGCCTGCTTGTAGCCTTTGTTTGCGATTTGGACAGCGTAAGGTACTGTCACATTCGTCAGCGCGATTGTTGATGTTCTAGGAACTGCTCCTGGCATGTTTGCAACTGCGTAGTGTACAACTCCATGCTTTTCATAGGTTGGATTGTCATGTGTCGTGATTCTGTCAGTTGTTTCGAAAATTCCGCCCTGGTCGATTGCGATATCGACAACAACTGAGCCTGGGTTCATTGACTGGATCATTTCTTCCGATACAAGTTTAGGAGCCTTCGCGCCTGGAATCAATACAGCACCGATGACAAGGTCAGATGCTTTGACTGCTTCAGCAATGTTCAAAGGATTAGACATTAACGTTGTAATATCAGATCCGAAGATATCATCAAGCTGGCGAAGACGATCTGGATTCAAATCAATCATTGTAACCTGTGCTCCAAGGCCGACAGCCATTTTCGCTGCGTTTGTGCCTGCAACACCGCCACCGATGATTGTTACTTTTCCTCTTTGGACACCTGGAACGCCTCCAAGCAGGATTCCTTTGCCGCCGTGGACCTTTTCAAGGAATTGCGCACCGATTTGTGTAGACATACGGCCAGCAACCTCACTCATAGGTGTAAGCAATGGAAGAGAGCCGTTAGCCAGTTGTACAGTTTCATAAGCGATACCGACAACCTTGTTCTCGATCAAAGCCTTTGTCAGCTCTGGTTCTGGAGCAAGGTGCAAATATGTAAATAGAATCAAGCCTTCACGGAAATAACCATATTCTTCTGCCAGAGGTTCTTTCACCTTCATGACCATATCCTGTGCCCATGCTTCTTGTGCACTTTCAACGATTAAAGCGCCAGCCGCTTTGTAGTCCTCGTCTGTAAAACTAGAGCCAATTCCAGCTCCTGTTTCGATATAAACTTCATGACCGAAGTTTACAAGGTTTACAACTCCCGCAGGCGTCATAGCCACACGATTCTCATTGTTTTTTATCTCTTTAGGTACACCGATACGCATTATTGCATACCTCCTATAATAATAATTGCCCTACCATTTCTACCCTGACACCACTATATCATTTTTTCAAATTATGAAATAGGAAAAATTGGTTAAGTAGGCTAGATGAAAACACTTTCATTTTAGTAGAAAAAAATGCTTTTGGCAAAACAATTCTTACTAAATAACCTAAAATATACTATTCTGTATATTTTTAATTTTTGAGAAAGTATCAGAGTAACTTAAAAGGCCTGCTGAGAGCAGTGAATCTCAGCAAGCCTACTCATTCATTTTGTGTTCATTCCTAAGAGAATATTGGATTGATAGTACTCATTCGAAACAGCTTCTACCTAAGTTCTTCGTTGTTTTCTACTGCTGCTTTCATCTGTTCCTGCGGGACTACCCCGCTGTTGTATGAATCCATGATTTGCTGGCTTACCTGCATGACACCTTGATCATCGTAATCATAAATAGACCGGCCTTGCTGTTCCTTTTTATCCATGTGAAATCCTCCTTCAATATGATGCTTGCATCTATAGTTTTCGTTGGATTGTCACAGCTATACTAATGAAACTGTTGTATAATATAGGTAAAGGAGGCGAGAACTATGGCACTTTATTATAAGAATATTTTAGTTGCCGTTGATGGTTCTAAACAAGCAGCATGGGCTTTTAAAAAAGCCATTGAGATCGCAAAAAGAAACGACGCGAGTCTGGTCATGACCCACATAATCGATTTGCGCACCTTTGCTACTGTTGAGGCATATGACCGCACTATCTCAGAGCGTGCGACACAATTTGCTACAGAGTTGATGGAAAGCTACAAACAGCAGGCACTCGAAGCTGGTATCAAAGACGTGGATTATGACATCGATTATGGCTCACCAAAGGTCAAGATTGCGAAAGATGTTGCAAAGAAATACAACGCCGACCTGATTATCTGCGGAGCAACAGGAATGAACGCAGTGGAACGCTTCTTCATTGGAAGTGTCTCCGAGCATATCACCCGCTATGCATCATGTGATGTCCTGGTTGTCCGGACTGACAAAGAAAATTAACCTTAATAACCATACAAAAAAGCACGCAGCTTATAGAGACTGCGTGCTTTTTCCATTTATAGTGATGTTTTTGCTTTTTCGATTTGGATTTTCACCTGTGAAAAACCTGTCCCTCCAGCGCTGTTTCGTCTTTCCACCGCATTATAAGGGTTCAATGCTTGAAAAATATTTTCCTCAAACAATGGGTTCATGGATTTGTATGCTTCCAGTGGCAGATCTGCAAGATAGCATCCTTTTTGGATACACTCAAGGACAAGCTTTCCGACGATTTCATGCGCCTCACGGAAAGGTACTCCTTTGGCTGCCAGATAGTCAGCCAGCTCCGTGGCATTTGAAAAATCATTCTTGACCGATTTGGCCATTTTCTCCTCTTTCACCTTCATCGTACTGATCATGCCAGCAAAAATTTTCAGGGAACCCTTCACTGTTTTGACAGTATCAAACATGCCCTCTTTATCTTCTTGCATATCTTTGTTATAGGCTAAAGGCAATCCTTTCAATACCGTCAAGAGTCCCATCAGGCTGCCATAGACACGGCCTGTTTTACCGCGAATCAGTTCAGCCATATCCGGATTCTTCTTTTGCGGCATGATGCTGCTGCCGGTCGTAAAGGCATCTGATAGCTCGATGAACTGGAACTCCTGGCTCGACCACAGTATGATTTCCTCACACAATCGTGACAGATGCATCATTAAAATAGAGCTGCCTGACAGGAACTCTAGAATAAAATCACGGTCACTTACAGCATCCAGGCTGTTTTCATAAATGCCCTCAAACCCCAGTATTTCTGCTGTCATATGGCGGTCAATTGGAAAGGTAGTTCCCGCAAGCGCACCGGCACCAAGAGGTGAAAGATTGATTCTTTTCATGCTATCTATATAACGCTGTTTATCCCGTTCAAGCATCCAAAAGTAAGCCATCAGGTGATGGGCAAAAGAGATAGGCTGGGCTCTTTGCAAATGAGTATAGCCAGGCATCAGCGTCTCAATATTCTGTTCCGCCTGAATGACCAAAGATTTTTGGAACTCAGTGATCAACTCGATGATTTCGGATACCTGCTCTTTAAGGTATAAATGCATATCCGTTGCCACCTGGTCATTTCTGCTTCTTGCTGTGTGGAGCTTGCCGCCGGTTGGACCGATCAATTCAGTCAGGTGGTGTTCAATATTCAGATGGATATCTTCAAGCTTAGTGGAGTATTCCAATTCGCCCTTGGACGCCTTTTGCTTTAATTCTTTCAATCCTTGGATAATTACATCAGCTTCGTCCTCTGTAATAACTCCGCACTTTGCAAGCATTGTGGCATGGGCGATACTGCCCTCAATATCTTGGTCTGCTAGGTCCTGGTCAAAGCCAATCGATGCCCCGAACTCATCGACCCATTCCTCCGCGGACCCGGTGAATCTGCCTCCCCAAAGTTTCTTCACACTGTCACCTTCTTGCCCTGGACCATGCTGTGAACAACTGTCGGCAGTCCCCACAGATTGATGAATCCAACAGCAGCATTATGGTCGAACTCATCGTCCGCCGTGTAAGTGGCCAGCTTTTCATTGTATAGAGAATACGGAGATTTTCTGCCTTCAATGATTGCATGCCCTTTGAAAAGCTTGACACGGACAGTACCTGTGACATGCTTCTGGGTTGATTTCAGGAAAGCGGCCAATGCTTCTTGAAGCGGAGAGAACCAAAGGCCTTCATAAATCAATTCTGTCATTTTTTTCTCAATTACCGGTTTAAAATGGGCTACTTCTTTTACAAGCGTGATATCCTCAAGTTCCTTATGCGCTTTAATCAAGGTGATTGCAGCAGGAGCTTCATATACTTCACGTGACTTGATGCCGACAAGACGGTTTTCCACATGATCAATCCTTCCGACACCGTGCTTGCCTGCAACAGCGTTCAGCTCAAGAATCAATTCTGAAAGAGGATAAGCTTTGCCATCAATCGCCGTTGGAACACCCTCGACAAATTCAATCTCGATGATATCAGGTGTATCCGGCGCGTCTTCAAGCTCTGCCGTCAATTCATAAGCTTCAACTGGAGGTGCCTGCCATGGGTCCTCAAGAATGCCACATTCATTGCTTCTTCCCCAAAGGTTTTGATCAATTGAAAACGGGCTGTCAAGATTAATCGGAATCGGGATGCCATTTTTAGCTGCATAAGCAATTTCTTCCTCACGTGACCATTTCCACTCACGGACCGGAGCAACCACCTTTAGATCCGGGTTCAAGGCTTTGATTGATACCTCGAATCGCACCTGGTCATTTCCTTTCCCTGTACAGCCATGCGCAACAGCTGTTGCACCTTCCATTTCGGCTATTTCTACTAGTTTCTTAGAAATCAATGGACGTGATAGTGCAGATACGAGCGGATATTTCCCTTCGTATAATGCATGCGCCTGTAGGGCGAAAAGTGCATAATCTTTGGCGAATTCTTCTTTGACATCCAGCACGTATGACTGGATCGCGCCTACCTTCAGAGCTTTTTGTTTAATGAAATCAAGGTCCTTTCCTTCACCAACATCAAGGCAGCAAGCAATTACAGCGTAGCCCTGGTCCTTCAGCCATTTGATTGCAACAGATGTATCAAGCCCGCCAGAATAGGCAAGCACCACTTTATTATCAGTCATTTTTTACGCTCCTTTTATTCGGATATTTATTCATATTTATAAATTTTTATTCATGTTTATAAAGTTAACAGGTTTTTGGGCACATTTCAAGATAAAATATGTTTTTTTATTGATCTAGTGACTGGCGCTTGAATTAGACTAGTGTGGAAGCAGCTTTGAAAGTATAGTAGAATGTAAGCAAGAATTAGCGGAATGGGGGCAACATTAGATATGGAACAATATTTTCTTTTTAACAGCCGACTAGGCATTCCCCTGCCAGACTTAAAAGAAAACTGGGAAGAATATGACCTTGATACACGGCACGGAATTCTCCTCCACTGGGAAAAAATTCGCGGCAGCATTCCTGACCGGATCGCAGAGCTTGAAAAAACAATCAACCTGAAGCAATCCCAGCTTTCCGATGAAAGCAACTTCATACGCTCATGCGAACTGAACAGTGAAATTTCCGAGCTGGCGTCCATCATAAATGACCTCTGGCTCTGGTATCGCACCCAACAGAATATTTCATCAGAGAAAATGCATAGATAACACTTTTAATTCCATAAAAAATAGCCCGGAAGCTCCAGGCTATTTTTTGTTTTCACTTTTATTAAGGCTCTTTTCTCAAACTTTGTTGCTATTGAATACAAAATTGGAGTGAATTACCTATATTCCTTCGTAAAGTTGATGCTTCTTATGAGAAAAGAGCATGCAACCTTAATACCGACCTGTAAAATGGGTATATATTACGTTAATCTTTACGAAAACAACCTTTATTAAAAGAATATACGGCACCTATTATTAAAGCAGCTCCTGTTAATCTCAACACACCATTCCCGATTGCACTGAGTTGATGAATGGTTGAACCAACCAGAATACTGCCAATAAACACAAAAATAATTGTTATTAATAACCTCATGTATGCTCCTTTTGAAGTTTTTTTCCCATAATGACATATGATTCTTCATCACCATTTGGATAAAAGGCATCATTCAAAACGATCCATCCCAGGCTTTCATATAGGCTGCGGGCAGGAGCATTATTATGCTGAGTTGTTAATACCGCTGTCTTATGTTCTACACCGTCTATCAACTGGGTTACCAGCTGTTTAGCCAGCCCTTGATTCCTAAATGAAGGATGCACCCCCAATTCAACGAACTCAAAACAATCCTCTAACCAGTCTTGATATTCTTCTGGGGTGAACGCATTCGACAGCAACTCATGATAATACTGACCCGGTTGAGAAAAGTAACCGTAAGCATAACCAGCCACCTCCCCCTGCTCAGAAATTGCCACATAACCTCTATACCCCTCATATCTTGAATGCCTTAACACTCGATTTCTAATGGAATCATCTTCTTGATTCCATAATTGTTGGTATAATTCCGCTACCTGGTTCATTAGCTCTTCATTTCTACTAATTTCTTTATACTCGAACAACTTTTAGGCCTCCCTTGACAGCTTTTCTTGTATTTGCCTCAAACCTGTCATAATTCTTCTGTTATTTTGACAGCTTTGCTTATGTTCCCTTCAAACCTGTCACGATTCCAAGGTTTTCTTGACAGCTTTGCTTGTGTTCTCCCCGAACCTGTCACGATTCCGAGGTTTTTTTGACAGCTTTGCTTGTGTTCTCCCCAAACCTGTCACGATTCCGGGGTTTTCTTGACAGCTTTGATTGTGTTCTCCCCAAACCTGTCACGATTCTGGGGTTTTCTTGACAGCTTTGCTTGTGTTAGCTCCGAACCTGTCACGATTCCGAGGTTTTCTTGACAGCTTTGCTTGTGTTCTCCCCGAACCTGTCATGATTCCGAGGTATTCTTGACAGCTTTGCTTGTGTTCGCCCCAAACCTGTCACGATTCCGGGGTATTCTTGACAGCTTTACTTGTGTTCTCCCCAAACCTGTCATGATTCCGAGGTTTTCTTGACAGCTTTGCTTGTGTTAGCTCCGAACCTGTCACGATTCCGAGGTTTTCTTGACAGCATTCCTTGTTTTTCTCTCAAACCTGTCTGAACTTACCCCCGCTACTGACCGATTCTCGAGATTGCCCTTTAATAAACACAGGCATCTTCCTTTTATCTGGAAACTCCATACAGTTATTCGACCATATTTTCAAAATTCCTTTTTATCCACAAAAAAAGATGAAACCCATAAAGGATTCATCTCTGTCATGCATTATAAATCTTTCGTCAGCTCTCTTACAACGTGTCCGATTTCGGGAATGATCAGCTTTTCCATAGCCAGGCGGACAGCACCTGTTGATCCTGGTGTCGAAAAGACGGCGCGGTCATTCACGACTCCGGCTGCGGCACGCGATAGCAGGGCAGCCGAACCGATATCGTCGGTATAGCTGAGCATTCGGAAAATCTCACCGAACCCAGTAATTTCTTTTTCAAAGATGCTTTGAACTGTTTCGATTGTGACGTCTCGTTTAGCAATCCCTGTACCGCCGTTCGTTAGCACGACATCAACTTCGGAGTTGCTGCAGCCTTTTATCACTTCAGATTTGATCGGTTCAGCTTCGTCTTTAACAATCACGTAATCGACGATCTTATGTCCTGCAGCCTCGAGCATTTCCATCATCAGCTTGCCGCTTTTATCTGTATCTGGCGTTCTTGTATCGCTTACTGTTATGACTTTGCAGCGCACCTGGCTTGGTGCAGCTTGCTTATGTTCCTGTGTACTCATAACTCTAAAGTGCTCCTTTTTCTTTGAAATATCTCATTTGGTAAAATTTATGCGCGAAGTCAGTGACCCTTCTCGTCAATTGATAGTTTGCCCCGGCACCGATCGCCATGCTGATCACCGGCATGCCCTGGACATGCTTTTTGCGGAACATCAGGATCGCCATACCCTTGAATATCTGTTTGATCGGCTGTTCTAGCCATGTCACGTCTGTCAGGTCATCATTGCCTTCATAGAAATAATAGTCCTCTGCCTGTTCGAGGTCATTTTTCAACTCTTCCCAGCCAGCGCTCTGCATCCTTGAAGGCATTGTCGCAGTATGGAAAACCTTCAAAGCGACCATCATTTCAAATGGTGTATTCACTTCGAATCCATAGGTCATCGCAACCAGTTGGACAATCCGCAAATTAATGACTGCCATCGCCGGCATATCTGCTCCTAGCACAAGGTTTCCGCCGCTGCCAGACATTCCTCCCTGGACGAAGGAATAGAGCCTGTGGCGGGCAATTTGCTGCCTGGCAATGAATTCAAGTTGTTCAATCGGCAGCTCCCTTAAATCCTGAATGGTTTCAAGGTCCGGCTGGAAAACCCGCCCCGCAGAAAGAATCCGTTCCTTGGCATCCATCTGCAGCTGTGAACCCTGGATTAAGGAGTGAAGATGGAAAAGCCAGCCGTCGAATAAAGTGAAAAAGCGTTCCTGCACCTCTTCCGGCAAAAGCGAAAAAGATCGTTCAATATATCGATCATACGCTAATTCAAAATCATTCGGTTCATAATCGTAGAGATTGTTTTCCCAAGCACTTAATTCATCCAGTACCTTTTGTTCCCGTTGAGTCAAAGGCATTGAAAAACCTCCAGCATTTCTGAATTTTCTTCCAGTATAGCATAAGAAAAGCGGAAGCGCCTCGGTCAGCCCCGACAAGCGCTGCCCGCCTATAACGCCACGTCCTGTGGCTGGCGGGTCTAGCACATCTTGTGCCCCGGAGGGCCTGACAGTGAAGTCGTTCTTTGACTTCATTGGCAGGACCGAAGCGTCTCGAGCTGCTCAAAGCTAACGCTTCTCGCAAGATACTCCAGGAAGCCAATTCCGGGATGAAAACTGGCTAGGCGCTGCAGCTGGACAAATTTCCCCACTACATAAAAAGGCAGAAGCTTGTGCGCTTCTGCCTGAAAGTGATTTATTTTGCCAAACGCACGACATCACGAGCGATCATGACTTCCTCGTCTGTCGGGATGACCATTACTTTTACTGGAGAATGCGGGTAGCTGATGAATGCTTCTTCGCCGCGCACTTTGTTCAAAGCTGGATCCCAGTAAATGCCCATGAACTCAAGGCCCTGCAGGACACGAGCACGGATTGCCGAACTGTTTTCTCCAATACCTGCAGTAAAGATGATTGCGTCAACACCGCACATGCGTGCTGCATATGAACCAATGTACTTATGGATTCTGTCCGCGAAAACTTTCAGTGCAAGTTCTGCACGTTCATTTCCTTTTTCTGCTTCGTCTTCGATGTCACGAAGGTCACTTGAGAATCCTGATACACCAAGCATTCCGCTCTCTTTGTTCAGGACATCCAATACTTCGTCCGCATTTTTATCCGTTTTTTCCATGATATATGGAATGAGGGCTGGGTCGATGTTACCTGAACGAGTTCCCATCGTCACGCCTGCAAGCGGAGTGAATCCCATTGATGTATCAATAGATTTACCGCCTTCGATTGCTGCGATACTTGCACCATTTCCAAGGTGGCAGGAAATCAGGCGCAGGTGCTCAACAGGACGGCCAAGCATTTCAGCTGCACGCTGGGAAACATACTTGTGTGATGTACCATGGAAACCGTATTTACGGATTCCGTACTTTTTATAATAATCGTATGGAAGACTGTAAAGGAAAGAGTTTTCAGGCATTGTCTGATGGAAAGCCGTATCAAACACAGCAATCGCAGGTACATTCGGGAGCACCTGCTGGAATGCGCGAATACCAGTCAAGTTAGCTGGATTGTGCAGTGGCGCAAGCTCTGAAAGCTCTTCGATTTTTTGTAATACCTCTTCGGTGATCAATACAGAATCACTGAATTCTTCACCGCCGTGAACGACACGGTGGCCGATTCCTTCGATTTCATCAAGTGACTGGATGATTCCCAAAGACGTTAGTTTTTCAAGAAGGATTTTTACCGCAACCTCATGATTCGGTATATCAGTAACTTCCTTATTCTTTTCTCCATTTACAGAGATCGTAAAAATTGAATCTTTAAGACCGATTCTTTCAACGATTCCTTTAGTGATGACTTCTTCGCTTGGCATTTCGAATAATTGGAACTTAAGTGACGAACTGCCTGCATTGATTGCAATTATTTTAGACATTTGTACCGCTCCTTTTATATAACAACCTGATTAAAAATACAGTGAAATAGTACACCATTATTGTGTGCCACAGGCCGCAATTATATCTCTCATTTCCCCATTTAAACACTGTCTTTTTCACATTTCAAGCAAAGCTTTTCCAAATAGGAAATGAGTTTTTATTCAGATACTTCTAATGATTAGAAAAAAATATTGCCATGTTCTATATACCCGAAACAAACGAAAAGAACCGGTAATGACTCCGGTTCTATTGCTGTGCTGTTTTATTTTCGTTGAACCATTGATCGATTTTATTCAGCATGCTGTTTACAGCTGCTCCGTCCGATAGTTTTGGAAGCTCGGCAAGGAGTGCCTGTTTTGGTGCTTTCACTTCTTCACCGTTTTTCTGTAGTATAAGGATACTTTTAGCTGCCTGCTTGTTTTTAAACAATGAAGCTGGAAGCTGTAAAACACCCTGGATAATCAAATGGTTTTTAATGAACTCATGAAGCATCGGGGCTTGTTCACTTTCAAAAAGACCATTAGGAATCATGAAGAACAAATACCCGCCTTCTTTCACATGCTTCGTACTTTGCTCGATAAACATGTGATGAGAGTACGTATGGCCTTCTTTTGCTTTTACTTCATATTGTTCCGCTCTGAGGTCATTAGGATAGTAGCCCACTGGAAGGTCACAAATGACCGCATCCGCCGGATCGACAAACAATGGTTCAAGACTGTCCTGATTGAAAAACTCGACCGGATGCTTCTGAAGGTTGGCATTTACGAAAGCCAGACGGATCAGCAGGTCATCAATCTCAACACCTACGGATTCGATTTCCTTGTCAGTCTGCTGGTTCAATACCGTAGCGAGAAGGTTTCCAGTTCCGACCGCAGGGTCAAGGAGCCTGAATGACTTCTTGGCGACAAACTTATTGACTAAGTAGCCAATGAACATACCGACAGAATCAGGTGTCATTTGATGGTTCGGCTGAGTATGCTCCTTCATTCCCTTTAAAATCGCAAGCTGGAAGCCTTTGCGGATTTCTTCTTTGCTAAAAGAATCAAGATTGATCTCCTTGTATACTTTTTCAAGCCGTTTCGTTGTGACTTCATTCAGTTCGTCCTGTAGCACTGTGCCCTGAAACATGTTTTCCCCGCTTTCAGCCAGCGCTTCCAAATATGTACATGATAACTCTTCTTTTAAAATATCTGCAGTTGTATTGAATGCAGTAAATAATTGTTCGACCGGAGTCATACTCACTTTTCTTCCTCCTGATTTGAATAGATATTTATATATTTTAGACCTGTTTTGCTCTGTGTACAAGGTATATGGTCGGAAATGGGGCGGACTGTACTTCTATCGGACACTTCAACCGTTCTCCACCTTCTGTTTGTCCGATAGAGGCCTCCTATCGGACACTTTTCCTGGTCCCTTCTTCACGTTTTTCCGATAGGGAACAATGAAGTCGTTAAAATTCACACATTCCTATTCTCAAAGCAAAACAAGCCGCAGGTTTTTTCTGCGGCTTGTTTCCTGGTTGTATATTAGTTTGCTTGCTTTGCAGCCTCTACTGCCGCTTCGTAGTTAGGGTGGTCTGTTGCTTCGCTTACATACTCAACATATGTTACTTTGTCGTTTGAATCAACAACAAATACAGCGCGAGCGAGCAGGCGAAGTTCCTTGATTGCTACTCCGTAAGCTTCTCCGAATGAAAGACCTCGGTGGTCAGATAGTGTCTGGACATTATCGATTCCAGCCGCACCACACCAGCGCTTTTGTGCGAAAGGAAGGTCCACGCTGACTGTCAAAATCTTAACGTTTTCAAGGTTTGCAGCTTCTTCATTGAAACGGCGAGTCTGTGCATCACAAACTCCTGTGTCAAGTGAAGGAACAACGCTGATCAAACGTACTTGTCCTTTTGAATCCTGAAGTGTCACTTCAGAAAGATCGTTTGCAAGCACTTTGAAATCAGGTGCCTGGTCTCCAACCTTTACTTCATTTCCTAGCAATGTAACTGGGTTCCCCTTAAATGTAACAGATGCCATACCTGCTCATCCTCCTTGTCCATTATATGTACAGTGTTAATATATCTTTTAAAGAATTTTTTTGCAATTATTTTACTAAAAGGAGAGCGAGATTCAACATACATAGCTAAGCTGCCTTCCCACTGGAAAAGGCAGCTTCCTGCTAAATAGTTGTTTTTCGCAGTACTCCGTGAATTCACCTGCTTAAAATTCCAGGTCTGTTTTCGGACCGTTGTAATCAGCCTGAGACTGGCCTTGGTTTTTGTTCTGGCTGCCATCCTGGCTGTTCTGGTCTTTCTTTGACATCATTTGCTGGATTTTTTCAATGGCCTGTGGAGCCAGATCAAGTATTTTCTCGTACAAATGTGTATTTTCATCAAGGTGAAGCATTTTTACGCCCTTAGAGTTGACGATCAAGAAAGCAATTGGCGTGATTGACACACCGCCACCGCTACCTCCTCCAAAGGGGTGCTGGGATCCTCCAGACTCTCCTCCTGAGCCACCAGAACCTCCAGAGCCACCTGATCCTCCTTTAGTGCTTTCCAAAACAAACTCGCTACCGCCAGCGGCAAAACCGAAACCTACCTTTGAAACTGTCAGGATCACACTTCCATCCGGTGTTTCTACAGGGTCTCCAATGATTGTGTTAACATCAATCATTTCTTTCAAGCTTTCCATGGCAGTTGTCATTAATCCTTGAATTGGATGGTCGGACATTCCTGTTTCCTCCTTATTTTAGACAGAATTAGTATTATCACCAGAAAGAGCGGATAATGGCTTTGATTTAAATTCTGGCCAGCCGCCTTTCCAATATTTAACCAGCTTTATTCCTGCTAAAATAGCATGCCCGACTCTGACTTGAATCATACATTTAAAACTAGTAATTGAAACAGTTTGCTGGAAGCTCGGTGTTATCGTCATGACAGGCATTTCTTTCATTCTCAAATAGTTGCTTAAGAGGCCGATCACTCCGCCTTTGACTGCCCAGAAGGCACCGGTAATCACTCCCGTCGCCGCTGCATCTGATACGCCAACCATGGTGTGCCATTCAATATTTCGTATTGTAACCTTTTTTAAAAAATTCCGGATAATTTTATGAAGACCGACGATGTGGGTGACCAGTTGCTCGAAATCATGAATGCTATCAAGTAGATTATTTTTATCAACCTGAGTCGTTTTTTGTTGTTTCATATTTTCATCAGGTCCTGTTTTAACTTTTTGTTCTGCGATGATTGTGGGAGAATTATCATCAATTTTCACTACAGGAACTTCTATCTTAAACTTTAGCAATCCGCCCCAAGCTATAATCGTTACCTTAAAATGATCATTATCATTGCCGTGGAAATAATCTAAAAAAATCTTAACTTTTGTAAAAAGGATTATAAGTACAAGCACCGTGAGAAGCAGTATGACCAGCAGCACCCATTTCATCGTCCTCCACAACCTTTCAGCTTATTATTATCAACAAAAAGGCAAAAAAATAAACCTGCAGCAGCAGGTTCAGCTTGTGGAGAAAGGGTACTATTTTTCTTCCACAAGCTTTTT
>NZ_JAGGQL010000032.1 GCF_018613315.1 Bacillus sp. ISL-37
TAAGGATGTCAAAAACAATTGAGTGGTTTAAATACTGCCATTCACAAGAAAATAAAATGTAAAATCCAGAAATAATTTCCTCTTTTACTAGCTATTAATATAAAAATGTAGACCATGTATGGTCTACATTTTATAAAGCATAAAGCATAATAATGTTAAAAGAAATTTTAAGCATAGGATGTCATTGTGACATTTTATGCTTAAAGTCACACATTGTAAGTTTAACCATATTTTCGCCATATATTTAACCATATCTCTGCCAACCCTTGATATTAAAGGATTTTGAGAAAATGTAAATTGTGTTACCTGTTATGATTCTTATTAGGTTTGCATGCCGCACCCTAGATTCATACTATACTTAATAACTTTAGGCAACCATTTGGTTAAATAAAAAACTTTCGGCAATCATTTGGTTAAACTTTATGTATAGAAATCTTATCCGTTTCTTGGACCTATTTTAATTTTGGTATGAGGGCCTTTCTTTCTAATTATGCCAATTTCCACACAGACTTCATTTAATATCTTTCTGTTCGAATTTTTCCAGAAGTATGATGGTATTCCCAATTCCTCTTCTACCTTTTTTTGAGAAGGATATATACCATTTTTAAACAAATTTTCAACAGCTTTTCTAATCTCATTTCTTCTTTTCTGCTTCTCATCATTTATATAGTTATTAAAATTCTTTACAATTATATCTGTTTCATATGGTAATTTACTTCGTAAAGTCTCAGGCTTTTTATAGCCAAGTGACTTAGTTAACTGGCTTAAAGATATTGGAGGTTGGTTTGTATCATTAATTACGCTTAAAATCTTATTACGTAATTCTTCTAATTCAAACTTTTTGTAGTTTTTATTTCGTATATTGTTATATACGAAATCTGGAAGGGGAGTCAATGTTGGATTTGCTTGTACCTGCATAAATAAGAATTTACTTAACTGATTATTTGTTACATAGCATAATTTAATTAAAGTATTGAGACTTAATCTTTGTTCACCATTTTTCCAATAATAATAAAGTCTATCCGGAACTTTAATTAATTTAAAAAAATTCCCCTTTGTAATATTATGGTTATTCAATATTTTTTTAAAGCACTCCATAATATTCTCTTCATAATTAACCCAAATATCATTTATCTTTTTTCTCTCAATTTCATCTAAAAGTAATAGAGCTTCAAGGTTTTCTATAATATATTGCTGCCAATGTAAATGTTCCTTTAAAATGTCAGTATTATTTCGACTTTCTCTATACCCCAGCCATGATCCACATTTATAGCAATGGCCCATTATACTATTCCTTGATAAGTGATATTGATTAGTATTACACGTAGGACATTTACAGATTAATTCACAATTATGTATATGACAAACTTCTACAATTTCAAAAACCCATAATAGTTTCTCATATATTGGCAAGTTTTTATCTTTCAATTCTTGAAAACAATGAGGACACCAGTACTTATTTGAACGGATTTCATAGGTAGATAAAAAACTACTAAAGTCTAATAATGTATGCTTTTCTAAATTACGGTTGGTTGTTAAATCTGTCAAAGCGTTTACTAATTCTTTTGAACTCTGATTATAATTGTTAAGTGAACAAGATTTCCGTGGGTTGATCCCATCTCTAGGAAATGTATCTTTACCTAAATAGGGAAAAATAATCTTAGTAAAAAATACCCCTGTATTCAAGTTATGTGCATTTACCAATCTTGATGTATAACTTGTTAAACTCTCGATATGTGCAGTACCAGTACCAATAGGAGGGATATTATAAAGACGGCTTCTGGGTGGTATTTTTTGCAAAAAACACCTAATAGTTTCCTCCCCCTTACTAATGCTATTTTTTTATAACTTTAAACCCCTTTTAAAGGGGCTTAAGTTAAATTGTATTCTTTTTACAGTGCTTCACTTGATTTACCAAATCCAACCTCATCTCTATGTGGATTTCTTTCTCCTGGTTTATTATTTTTCTTCCTTATACCTTTCTCACTTTTAATTTCTTTTTCAGCTTCAGTCACATCTAAATTATCAGTTTTTTCAATAAATCCAAGTTGAATATATAACTCATCCTCTTGATTTACAGAAGCATTATATTTCCTTTCTCCTTCAGAAGCTTCTTTTAGTAATTTGAGGCTTCTTCCTGGGGAAAGTTCATGGCACCTAAAATCTTCAATTGTTAATGTTTTGATATCTGGATTATTTCTAGTGACTACTTGATACGTTAGGTAGAGCCAGTCTTTTAGTATACCTATGCAACCTACACAACGACTATAAAAATAATCCCAATTACTAATTAAATCAGGTTCATTCTCTAAGGGCAAATGTTGTTGAAATGCTAACAATACATTAATAAATGATTTTAAATCCTCTTTATTATTAGCTTGATACCTTTTTACATGTACATCCTTACCTCTTCTTATAGTTTGCCCATTCAAATCTCTGTACGTAATCAAATCATAATTACCAGTTAAAACTATAGGTACGTTTGTCAAGTTAGCTAATGATTTCAAGATGTTTATTTGATTCCTAAGATTCCTACTATTTGTAGTCATACTTATATGCTGTGCCTCATCAATAAAAAAGGCTAAAGGTTTTCTGAAAATTAATACATTCTCAAGAGACCTTCTAAGTGCCGCCTTACCATCATTTTTTAACTTTTTACTGTCTACTTCTATTTCTACATCCATTTTATAATCAATTAAGGGTTCTTCAGCCGCTTCTAAACATCTGTAATAAAAATCCTTCCAATCAAAACTCCCTGAATCAGGTGGTATGGCTTCAACATTCAATATTGGTAATAATCCTCTATTTTTTTGATAAAATCCAATGTTATCTGTTAACAATTTTTCCTGTACCTTTTCAATTAACTTAGACTTCCCTGCCCCTGCTGGTCCAAATACTAAGATAATTGAATTTTTACTACCATTATTGATCCTATCTATTAAATCATCATATGCTTCATCAAAGGCTGGATGAGAGACAGTGAAATTCCTGAAGTATTCATGCCTAACTCCTATCACTTGATTTAGAAGTTCTTTTGGAAATAGCTGTCCCATGTCATAACTCCCTATAAACCTTAAAAGAATTCTGCTCTTTCATTTCGTCAAGAATATCCTTATATGAAGCCTTCTCATTAGTGGGCTTAACAAGTACTAGTTCGGTTTCACCAATATTGATTTTTGAATCTGACTTGTTTTTGGTCTTATTTATAGGCGTTGTAGACTCTTTGTAACTAGTCTTTCCTCCTGAAATTACAGTTAGTGAGTTTTTAACGGCTTGATCTTTTAACTGCTGAATCTTTAGAACTTCGTATGCTTCGGCACTTTCTATAAATTCAATTATTTGAGAACTCGAAATATCGTTCTTTAATCCAAAAATTTTCTTTCTTCTTCTGAGTTCAGTAGTAGCTATCTTTAATTCTTTTTCAGTCCGGTTTTCTAATACTCCATAATGTTCTGAACTTAATTCAACCCAGTAATTATTAACGTATGCATATGCAACTCCCATATTAAAAGGGTCATATCTGACTGGAATCGATTTTCCTTCAATTTCTGGATGGAGTAGAATTTCTGAAAAATAATAAAAATGATTAATTTTTACACCTTGTCCAGCAATAACTTTCGCTGTTCCTTTCCTTGTTGATGGTAAAGTAAGCATTTTAAAGGTTTCATCATATTTAATATATGTGTTTTTCCGCTGTCCGGTTCTTGCTATTCTCTTTACATAGGTTTCTCTCGGACTTTCTCCTAGCGTGCTGTGTGGGTTATTATCATATACTTCGTAGTACCATTTTTCTAACATAAAGTTCAGGTCTTCGAGGGTCCAAATAGCATGGAGTTTTGGATTTACTTCTTTAGTAACTTGTCTAAAGTTTTTCATTATTTTTGTGTTTCCCAGTAAATTATGTATGAACATTTCATTTGTTGTTCCGAAATGCCTTTCACAAACTGTCCCAAAACGTGGTTTAGCCCCCGGCCTTACTTTCTTCCCTATGCAATATCTTGCAATTAAAGTATCAAAATACACACTTTGAAAATCCTTCCCACCATCAACTATTATGGTATTTGGTAATTTAGAGTGTCTTCTAACGCATTCTCTCATTACCATCATGCAGGACCGATAACTAGGTGGATCGAACGTTAGATAAAAAGCCAAAATTCTTCTAGAAAACGCATCAATCATTATACTAACCCATGGTTTTCCAAGATTTTCTTTGGTTTCAGAACAAACTAATTCAATATCTAATTCTGTATGATCAATATGACATATTTCAAATGGGCGATCCCCATGTCGAGGTGTTGTCATACTGAGTTCATAATAGACTGGCTCAGTTTTATATGCTGATTTAGACCCCTCTCTATTTCTAGTTGTTATATGAATAGGCCGTTTCTCTAGTTCTTCAAGGAATGTAATAAAGCTTGGTGTAGCATAACCCTTATTTTCACATTCACTTTTAAAAGCTTTATAAACTGTATATGCTTTCTTTTGTTTAATTGTTTCGTAATCATTAATGATGTAATGATTCATTAAATCGATTACTTGTTGTTGAAATCTTCTTGTTCGATTTCCTTGATTTTTCCTATTAGAGATAAGACCAACATATCCATTCCCATAAGTTGTTTCCGCATCACGGTATTTCTTCATCCAATCCCTAATAGTCCGTTCTTTGGGTTCAAAATCAGAGTAATCGGCCCCATTTAACATGCCTTGTACAACTAAATACCTTCTATTTGCTTCTTCAAGGTCTTTTTCATTAGCACTTCTTATGATATTATTTATTTCTTGTTCACTATCAGATTCTATGTGTGCAACAATTTCTTTTATTGAACCTTCTCTAATTAAATTTTCAAATACCATCTTTGGCATTTCTGATATATTATCATTATTATTTAATAATGTTACTTCGTTTTCTCCTACATTAATTATTGTGCAAATATTTCCATCCCGATTTACCTTATTACCTATTTGAACATCCACGGTACTAGGCTTTAATAATAAGGGTTTGAAGGCTTTTTCTATATTATTATATGCCTCAAAATTATGTTTATTTAAAAAGATAGGAAATTTATCAAAATCAATTATTAAATAATTTGTGATATCTACATAAATTTCATCAAGTGCCATTAAAGTATAAATGTCATCTGCTGTATAAGAAGATTGGTCGTTAAGTAGTTCTTCTAACATAATTGAAGGTTTACTTTTTATTAATTTCTTTATTATCATTGCTGCTTCGGAAGTTACAGAGGGGTTTTCATCTAAAAGATAATCCTCTAAGAATCTTATATTTCTTTGAAAAATCCAGTTAATTTCTTTGGAAGATCTTATTCTAAAAGAGAGACCAAATTGTTTTGCATATTCTTCTGCAGGAGGGCACCTCCATTCCCCATTCTCATCCTTCCTGTACCGGTTAGAGTTTTTTTGAGACAATCTAATCAATTCTTCCTCAGTTTTCCACTCTTCCCAACCTATCCAATCGTTCTCAATTGTAAAGAAGTCAGCAGTATACAAATGTCCTGTAGTTTTCTTCTTAAACCCTTCAGGTAAATCATACTTAATAGGAAAGGAAGGAGGCTGATCATAATATTCAATTACATTTGGGTCATGTTCTTTCTCATAGATACCTGCCAGTTCTAATTTATGACTTTCAAATTGTATAGTAACCCCCATTTTCTTACTCGGATAGAAACCTGGTACATTAGCTCCACTACTTTTTACTTTTCTAGAAGGTTGCGAATTCCTGATATTTTGAATGATCTTAAATGCAGCATTCCCAAATTTGTTTTCCAACCATTCATTAAATTCTATACTTTTCATTTTATACATCACCCATTTAATAAGTTGAAGTTTGTATTGTCATTTTTCGATAAAATATGTAGTATATCCTTCTTTAATCACATATTCTTTTTAATGTCTTTCCATACCTCTCTAAAATAACTCTCTTTTAAAAGAAAGTTGCCTCTTAGCTCTTTTTCTACATTTCTTCTACTTGGGTAAACATTTCTCTCTTTAAGTACATTAATCACTTCTATCAGTTGTTGATGAAAAGCCTTCTGTCTTTCAGTTTTCTTTAAGTCTAATTTGCTCTTGTAGTTTTCAACTATTTTTTTTGATTCATTCGGGAATTTTTGATATAACAATTTACGGTCGCAGTCAATCTTCTCAGCAATTTTAGTTAACGAGTTTTTTTCGGAACTATTTATTTCATCAAGGAGAATATTTTTAATTTGACCATAATCGTATTTTTTTCTATCCTTAATTTTGTTAGCTGGTAACTTACTCATACTGGATTTTGCAATTGGAATTTGCTTAGATTGTAAAAACTCCCAAATACTAATTTCTAACACATTGCAAATCCTAATTAGACTATATAAAGGGGGCAAATTTATACCTCTTACCCAGTACCGAAAGGTTGTTGAAGGAATACCTAAGGTCTCAGCAAAATCTTTTATGTTGCCTTCAAATAATTCATCAAGATAATAATTTAGTGATTTGCAAATTTGAGTTTTATTTATATTTACTTTCTCACTTCCAGAACTGGTTTTTAACATTTCTCCAATCCTATCCTCTATATGAAGCGTTTCTCCTAAGTGTGGAATTTTATTGTTAAGATTTTCTTTATTGCTTCCGAGCCAACAATCACAATTATCACAAAAACCAGGTTTCGAATTTCTTGAAAGTATATTCATTTCCTTTGAACATTTTATACACTTCGACACCAAAAAAGTTTTATGTATTAGACAATATTTACTTTCTTTTAAAAACCATATTAGAGGCTCATATATAATTGATGTATTATTTATAGCTTCTTGATAACAAAAAGGACACCATTTTTTCTTTGACTCTAAAAGACCTCTTGTCGGCAGAATGCCTGTCCAAGGAAGAAGTGTAGTCTTGCTAATATCTGATCTATAGGTTAATAACTCAATTACATTAACAAAATCACTAGCGAGGCTCCCTATCCCATTTATACCATTTGTACAATCGTAGAACCCATTCCCCCCTCTAGTTGCAATTGCAGATATATAGTGTTTTTTTAAATATGGGGCTAGCAACTTTGATATAAACACACCTGTTGATAAGCAATGATAATCCGATATACGAGATATATAGCTCGTCAACGACTCAACTAATGGTGAATTCATACCTTGTGGTTCAATATTAAAAAGAGTACTCCTAGCAGAAATGTGATTTGATGTGAATTTATTCATTCATTTCCCCTATCCTTTTTCCTTAAAATATCCATAAATTTCTTTTTTATTATGAAAGTTATGAGAAATGAATACATTTTTTATTTGTTATTGTTTTATTTTGTGTCCCGCTTTTGATCAGGCATTTATTAATGCATATTAAAAACCTGATGGGAATAACCTCTTTAAAAAATTTTTTAATATAAAAAAGGTTCACCATAAAGGTGAACCTTTTTGTAAATATTAACGACTTCTCTTGACCTTAAAAAAATTTTGAATAATGATCTTTAAACTTCCAGGCATGTAACTGTTATTTATACCGGAATATTCAGCATTAGGCTGTAAAGTATCCCATGAAGTTAATTTAATAATACTGAAATTTTAAACCCACTCCTGAGGACATCTTAAAGGAAGTATGTAAAATAAATTGTAAGGATAGAAAGAAAGAAAACTTCGAAGAACCATAGCCAAGAAAATCTGTCTATTGTTTGTTTGACATTTTGTATACTATATTTTAAATGGCGCTTATGAAATAAATTATTAAGCTCTCTATGATCAAAAATGTCTCGATAAATCCTTTTGATAGAATAAAAATATCTAATGTTAATTTTAACATCCTTTTTCAACTGGTTCCTAGTTATTAATAAATAGATCATGGATATGAGAAGAAATACCATTGATAAATAGTATTTTTCCTCTGTAAAGATTTTTTTATCACTATTATCCGAAAGAGAATTGAAAATAAAAATCGATATAAAGTAAGTCAACAGTGTTAAGTTGTTATTTTTAAAGTTTGAAAGAAAGTATTCTGTAACATCTTTACTTTTTACAGATAATTCGGTAGTAATTTCAGCAACTTTATTTTTCGTTTCTATATATTTCTCAACGTTCTCTTTTAAATAAATCGAATGTGCAGATTGTATTGAACTTAAAGTATCATCTGGTAAAATCCACTTATTACCTACAACCTTAAAATTTCTCGAAATAATATTCCTTGATAAATCCAGTTTGTCATGAATATCTGAACTTTGGTAAACCCACTCATAAATTCCAAAAAAATTTTTAGAATCTGAATTATCAAGATTATCCAGGTTAGATACTACCTCTAAGTAGTTATGACCGATAAACCCTAATTTGACGCTAGAGTGATCAGGTTTAATATCTGATATATTCGATAAAAAGGATGCAGCAAAAAGAATTTTTAATTTATCAAATAACAAGTGGATTTCGTGACGGTTCACATTAATCGTTCTTATATCATTAAAATCATCAGGAATAAAGTTGAACTTTGAAAAACCTTGAGGATTGGTATTAAGGGACCTGCTTTTTAAAATTTTCGATCTTAGCTCCTGCTCCATTAAAGGTTGCTGAGCTAAATTGTCAATCGCTGATGAAGAAACTTTTATTATTGGACTTTGGAAAAATATATTCTCACTTTCTACATTCTGTACTTCATAATTATTATGAGTGTCTGTTCTTAGATTTTTTTGAAGGTAATTCAATAAGTGAAGTAATTTTTGTTCCTTTAAGAAGCTAGTAAACAAATCTAGATCATATATTGAAGTAGTCGTGTCGACCTTATTTTTTATAATCTTATATTCAAGAAAAACACTACTGTCTTTATCTATAATTTGATTTATGCTGCTAACGGTTTGAATATAGTATGCTTGTTCATCATTTAATTTAAAAAAATACGGCTCACCATCATTGACAATAATATTTAAAGAGATTCTGTCTCGATCGTTAACATAATTTGAAATTTTCTTTAATACGCACCATTCTAAATCCTTAATAACATTTGTTAATTCAAAGGAAAGAGTATATTTTTCAAAGTCTTCTTCAACTTTTTTTATATTGACATTCGAAGTGAGCTCATAAAATAAGTTTAATACTCTTTCCATTATTTTTAATCCTCCTGTCCTTTAAATGTATTATAAATATCTTCACTAATATTCCTAATTACTAAAATTTTGTTTCCATATTCAGGATCTTCCTTTGCAACAATTACATTTTTCAAATCCTCTATATAATCTGAAGTACGCAGTTCAATTTTTTCAGAAACTTTATAAGTACGTTTAAATCGCGCTTTAATTTGAGAACTCACAATGTTAAAGGACGTATCGAAGTGGTTTTTTTCTGGCAACTTATTAAGTTTTTCTTTTAATTTACTAATGTCTATCTCTTGATTATCAGGCCTATACTCACCTATTACATAATCAATCATGTCATCCAATCTAAATGACTGTCTAGTTTGAAAATAACCAACAAGGTTATTTCTTAGCTCGGTATAATCTCCTCTTGATTTCCTTTTCACATAAGATGAAATTACATTTTCTATAGCTGTGAAAGCTGTTGTGGTGTTATGCTCATCTGAAGTTAATTCCTTTAGTTCCAAAAAGTCCTCAGACCAAAACAATGATATCTTTGGTTTAGTATCACTTACAATTATACTTGCTATTTCGTACTTATCATCAACCAAATGATAAGAAATACTACATGTTTTTTGTGTTGCCTTCTCGTCTGGTAAACCGGACTTATAAAGAGCATCTTCTAAATTCAAAAATATAGCTTGGTCAATTTTTGAAAGCAAAATATTTATTTTATCATTTTGTTTTTGAAATACAACTACTAAACTACCATTTTTAGGTGGGTTTATACCCGGATGCCTTTGAGCTACTTTTTGTTGAACATCGAGTAATCTTTCTGCCAATAAATCAGTCTTAGCCTCAAACGTTGAATTAAAGTTAGGATTATCAACGTTATTCACCAGATCATTTACTATTTGAGCAACCTCAGAGGATTCCCTGCTAAATTTAAAACTTCTTTTATTTGCTGCTGATAAATCTTGCATGAATAACTTATTCGTAAATTGTTCAAAGTCAGTTGTGATAACGTTAACTTTATTTGGAGTAGTTAGGGAATTATCAATATGGTGTACGGTAAATAAGAGGGTTTGGTGTCCGGTAATACTCATATATTCAACTCCAATTTCAAATTTTAAGAAGAAAATTGTCTCTTAGATATATTTTATATTAATTACACAATATGGGAAATGAAAATAATATGTTCAGTTTAAAAAACTTCCAGTACCCAACTTAGCTTACAATAATTGTTTATAATAAAAAGGATATAGGACTAAAATTATTTCAAACAAGGAAATTCAAGATTTCCACGTAATATCAATTTTAAACAAGAAAAATGTAAAAATTAATCTATGACTACGATTTGAAAAACTAAAAAATCATTAAAGCCACTTATTAAATAAATGGCTTTAATGATACTGACTAGTCTCGATTTATTTCAACTGGGGTCTTCAAAAATTCCTCTCTAAAATCCTCGGATAACTTTAATTTCATATTCTCTCTTAGATTCATTTCCTTCTTTAATTCACTAATTCTTTTTTCATTTTCTACAAATTTCTTTATCATATTTTCTTGTTCATTTAATTTAGGTAATGGTATTCTAACTTGTCCAATTTTCCCTAAACTAAGTGAAACATTTGCAGATCCTTTCATTAACGGAACCAATAAATCATCTTTAAAATTTTGTAGGAAGTAATAAAGGTATCTTGTGGAAACTATTGTTTTATCTTTTACTGTAAGAACAGCCATTATGGTTGCCGCAGAAAATTTCCCCTCTACATAGTGTAACCTTTTAATACTAGCATGACCATGACCTGTCGAAGACACCAAAGGAATACATACTGCTTCATTTTCAACATGGTAGTTCTTACAATACTTAAACTCTTCTGCTGTTGTTACAAAAGGGAATTCCCCTTCACTTTTAGTTGATGCGGGTATGGTCCCCTTAAATATTTCACAAATATCACTTAATTGTACATCCTCATATTCATTGTTTAGTTCTACTGTATTTAAATAATATCTTGTAATCAATTCATAGTTATTTTGTTTAATTTCTTCCTTTGAGACAATTCTGTGTTTTCCACTTAATGGATTATAGGTCCCGTTTTTAATTAAATCCCATTGTTCTAATATATCCGGTATGTCATTTTGGTCGATTGGTGTTTTTTGAGCATCCTTGCTAAACCCATCGTTTTCCATACTATACATCCAAACTTTCTTAGTTTGACCACCTTTTTTGAAGATCAATATCGAAGTAGATACGCTTGCATAAGGTTTGAAAATTGTATGTGGCATTGAAATTACTGCTTCTAATTGGTTTTCATTCACTAACAACTTCCTAAGCTTTTCTCCTGGCTTTTTAGAAGCCTCAGTTAGAACACCTTCGGGTACAATTACAGCACATCTGCCACCTAATTCCAGTATTCTTAAAATTTGTGCTACAAAAAGCAGCTCTGTTTTTTCAGTAATTAAGACTTTTTTCAGGCTGGCATTAATATCCGATTTATCAATACTTCCAGTAAATGGGGGGTTTGCAAGTACTAAAGAATATTTTTCACTTTCATCATAGTTAGATGATAGTGAATCTGCATAGATCATATTTGGATTTTCAATTCCATGTAAAATAAGATTCATAGCAGCAATTCTAATCATTGTTGTATCGAAATCTGAGCCATAAAACATATTAGTATTATAATGACTTAATTGCTCAGTCGTTAAAAGGTCTCCTAACTTATCGTGTACTATCCCTTCCTCGTCAATAAATATATTGTCAGGATTAGTATATTTTTTAAGGATGTGTTCAGCCGCACCCACTAAAAATCCTGCAGTACCGGCTGCGGGATCGCATATTGTATCGTCGATTTTAGGGTCTGTTAACTTTACCATTAGGTTAATAATATGCCTCGGGGTTCTAAACTGTCCATTAACTCCTGCTGTTGATAATTTTGATAGCAAATATTCATAGAGATCCCCATTTGTATCTTTATTATCAAGATTTAGAGTATCAATTACTTGTACAGCCTCATGAAGTAGACTGGCTTTTTGTATCATTAGATTTGCATCTTTCATGAATTTTCCAAGTAATACATCTTTTCCTATATTCCTAATAAAAGGAAACACCTTATTTAGCATGACCTCATATAATTCATCAGAAGGTAATTGTTTCAACTTAGACCATCTAAGATTTTCATCAGGAAATGTCGATGTGTGTTTTCTTCCAATCCTTTTTGCTTTTCTTTCAGCTAATAATTCTTTGTCATCTAGGCCCTTAATAAATAATAAAAATGTTATTTGTTCTATAACTATTATGGGATTAGATATACCTCCTGACCAAAAGCTGGACCATAAATTATCAATCTTATTTTTATCTGAATTAAGCAAAATTCTCGCCTACCTCTATTTTGTATGGATCTATCATTGCAAAAATTTCATCGGTCATTATCTCATTAAACAGACCGTCAATTCCTTCTTTACTGATAGAAGTATATGGCGGTTCATATAATGAAGCAAAAGAAATACCACGATTTTTAATTATATCACTTTTTATCATATCAAGTATTTTTATTTGAGATGCTGACATGACATGATTATATTTATGAATAAATTGTTGAAAACGATTATTAATTTCTTCCTCATCAACTCCGACAACTTTTCTTAGAAGTGATTGTATGTCATTAGAAGAAACTTTTGCTTTTTCTGAGAGTTCGACAATGTTGATATCTAATTCCTTATTCTCTAATATAAAATGAATTATTTGAAAATCAACTTCTGTTAGTGCTAAGCCTTTTCTTATTTTTTTTATAACTAGTTGTAAATCTAATTCACTTTCTAAAGCTTCCTTAACACGTATTAGATATTTATCCATGTTATAAATATCTGAGACAGAAGGATTTTTCACTTCTTTAATAATGGAATCTGTATCAGTTAAATTTAACTCAACAAAACCTCTTGATAACCCTTCTCCACGGTACTTCATTAAATCCCGTAACAGTACTCGACATTCTTCTATTTCATCATAGTTTGATTTAATCCACTGTTCTTCGTTTATCCACTTTGTAATATATTCTCTTTTTCCTTCAAATTGATTAAGTTCGACTCTTAACCGACTAAATTCTCCAATTAATCTGTCAGCCTTGCTAGAGACTTTGGGATAATCTTTTATTAATTTGGCTATTTGCATTCTATACATTTCATTATCAAACCATATAGCTTCTTGCTCACCTTGAGTATCAATCCATTGCATAAGAGGAGCAATTTCATTTTCTAATACTTCGGTTAACTCCTTCGGAATAAATTTCCAAACACTTTCATTTTTTAACTTTTCTAAGGTTTTCCTCTTTTTTCTTACCTCTATTGATCTTTCAGGAAGAGCGGCAACATCCGATCTTATTAAATTTATCATCTCACTCATTTGATCATTCATCTTACATTTTTTTAACGTATTCATTAAATTAACTCTTAGTTCAAACCGAATTTGCAATGGATTTTTTGTCACATTACCAACTAATCCTTCAGGATTAATATCAAAAAAATCAAAGTTTTTCCAATGGTCTATTATAAGAAAATACTCTTTATCTCTGCCTTTTCCAAATAAATCTTTAGATAAGCGTGTTCCTCGTCCAATCATCTGTAGAAATTTAACTTTTGAATATATTGGTTTTGCAAATACTAAGTTCACTACTTCTGGAACATCAATTCCCGTGTCCAACATATCGACAGAAATTGCAATTCTGGGTCTATCTTCATATCGAAATGCGCTTAGAGCCGCTTTTGATTGTGTTTTTCCTAAACCTGAATGAACAATGGTGGCTAATTTCCCCTTATATTGGGGGTACATTTTATCAAACTCTTTAATTAACCTTTTAGCATGACCTATATTCCGCGCAAAAATTATTGATTTTCCAACCGTGTCTCCGACCTTTATTCCTTCAGTCATGAGTGTCCTAAGAATATATTGAGTGGTTTCTTTATTTACAACAAATTTATCTAATGCGTCTTTATCAAAATTAATGTTATCCTCAGAATACCCGGCTTCAATTAGTTCTTTTTGCTGTTTCTCTGTAAGTTCACTCCATTTAATTCCTTTTCGCATGAATTGGGTGGTTGCATCCTTGGCTTTATAGTCTAACAAATAAGGCGGCACATGTTCTTTTGCTTCATCATAAGAGAATAAAAAAGTCGGATCCCCAGCAGGATCGTCAAATAAATCAAAAGTATTCCTATCTATGAAATTAACGGGAGTTGCAGTAAGTCCTATGATATACGCATCAAAATATTCTATTATTTCACGATAGCTTTTATATATACTTCTATGAGATTCATCTACAATAATTAAATCAAAAAAGCCTACACTGAAATTAAAATAATAATTTTTCATTGCGTTATAAGTTGAAAAATAGATACTCTTTGAACGATCCTCGTGGGTTTTTGAAGACACACGAACACGTGTGGTCTCAGGTAAGAATGTCTTAAAACTACTTGATCCTTGCATAGCTTGATCCACAAGTTCATCTCTATCTGCAAGAAATAAAACTCGTTTTACCCATTTTGTCGCAATCATGCCCTTAACGAGGGCAATTGCAGTTCTCGTTTTACCCGAACCTGTAGCCATTACCATAAGTGATCTACGTTTTCCAGATTGATATTTTTCAAAAACACGTTTTATACCTTCAATTTGATAGGGTCTACCTGCAATTTCATGATCAATTTTTGCATTAACTAAAGGTAACTTATTATCTCTTTGAAACATTAAAAACTCTAAATCCTCCAAAGAATACATACCCCATAGTTCTCTAGGTTGACTTACTTTATCATCCCAAATCCATATTTCAAATCCATTTGTATAAAAAATAATAGGCCGAATACCATGCATCTTTTCTAAACAATCGGCATACAATTTAGCTTGAACTCTGCCATCTTCTGGATCCCTTGAGGTCTTCTTAGCTTCAATTAGAGCTATAGGATTTCCTTTTCGATCAAACAAAACATAGTCAATTAAGCCCTTGCCAGAGGGGCTCGGGTAACCTGTAACCTTATATTCAGGAACTAGTTGCTCCTCATCATCAACTCTCCAACCAGCCTCTTGAAGCATAACATCAATTAGCTGTTTTCGGGTTTCTGCTTCGGTCAGATTCAACTTATTTGTGACTTTATCAA
Organism: Bacillus sp. ISL-37; assembly: GCF_018613315.1. Taxonomy (GTDB): domain Bacteria; phylum Bacillota; class Bacilli; order Bacillales; family Cytobacillaceae; genus Mesobacillus. The sequence continues at coordinate 15,203 of NZ_JAGGQL010000032.1, forward strand.
TAACTCTTCTTTGTGATTCGTCGTCTCTTCTTATTTGTTTGTATTTTCCCTTTAATTCGTTGATCTCTTTTTCATACTCTTTTTTAATTCTTTCCAGTTCCTCTTTTGATTGCTGGTTTTCAGTGGATGCATTTGAGCTTTTTTCTGGTAGCTGAAACTCTATTGGTAAAGCATTATAATCCCCTGTAACTCTAACAAAAACCCAACAAGTAATTCTAAAAATATTTTCTAAGCTCTTCTTTGCAGCATTTTGAGAATTATAATTCTCATGTGCAGCCATATTTCCCATGCGTCTTATATAATCGAATAAATTAAGAATAGCCGTATTTTCATTTGATTTTTTTAATAACTCTAATTTTTCATACTGCGACAGTTTAGAATCTGTTTTCTGTCCTATTGTTACAAGTACCAAGTCTAATAATTGTTCTGCAGAAGATCTCATTTTAAAAAGAGAAGCATTTGGGTCACTGTATAAATACCTTTCTGCCAACTTTAGTGTATTAGCTAATTCAGGCCATAAACTATTCATAAATTCGAAATTGGACATGATTTCCTCCTCGTGATCATCATAAAATATATATATATCCACAATTAACCACTAATTTCCAAATACTCTTTTCTTATTATAACAAACAACTACCTTATAACTAATTGTTTTCTTGATAGTCGAAATTCTGTTCAACATACTTGGCTTCTTAGTCTTGTATATAGTAATAATACTATTGGTTACATAAGTAAAGGCTCTTACATAATAAAAAACCAAAGGAAGAAAGTGTTACGAAATCTTCAATTAAAGACCAATTTTTTTAAGAATTAATAGTTAGTCATAATGGTAAGATCCATTGTCACAAAATCATTCTCTAGATTCATAGGAGGATATGTCGGACCATAATCTGTGTTTTCAAAAATAATATAATATTTACCTTTTGGCATAGTAACTGTTTTACTACTTTTTGATGTATTAAATGTCGATAAGTCTGAATTGTATTGAAAAGGTTCATTAATGTTTTCTTTAATAATCCTATCCCAGATATAAAAATTGTCTTCAGAAACAAAGTAAACATTTAAATTGGGGCCAGATTTAATAATATAATCGATAGTTACATCTGTATCTCGGGTTAAATCTAATTGGAAATAATGAAAGTAATCCTCTTCTATTTGCAGTTGATCATCATATATATACTCCACTGAATTTGTTAAAGACTCAATAAGGCTGCTTTTTCCTTCGTTCCCCTGTAAGTTTAAAATCCAAATAAAAACAAGGACCACTGCACCATAAATAATCCATCTGTACTTAAATGCAAAACTGTTACTCTTTGAAAATTCTACTCCACAATATGGGCAAACTTTTGCTTTATCTGATATTTCTTTACTACACTCTTCACACTCAAACAGTGCCATATTAAAGTCTCCAAAAAATTAGCATATATATCCAATTAAATTATACTTCGAAACCTCAGTTTATTGCGGATTTTTTAAGAAAATATATGATTACTGTAACCGGATCTTTTGTTCAACTATCCTGCCCGTTCAATAATTAAGTTCAACAAAAAGTGCGTTAATCCTCACCTGGATCAACGCACCCTTTTAATTCAATAACTGCTGATAGGCAGCTGGCACTTCGACATTTAATATTAATTCAAAACAATTAAGGATAATAAACTTTGTAATCTTATTACTTCAATCCATAAAATCGATCGGAGAACACACTACCTTAACATCAACTCACTCTTCTACAAACCGAATAATAAAGCTACTGGTCTCAACACTAAAACGAGAATTATTGTTAAAGGACTCGTCTTTCTTATATTTAAAAAACTTCATGGCCTTTCTAATTTCCCGATTCTCTTCTGATTTTACATTGCTCACAAAGAAGATCTCATAAGCATCCTTCATCGTTTCCCCAAATGCTACCTCTTGTTTGCTAATATGAAAAATAAAATCCGTACCAACACTCGATTTTACTTCCACGTATTTTAGCTTACCATAGCCATCTTTGTAGCGAAGATCATAATTCTCACTGTTATTACCATGGCTATTTACTTTTGCCCTTTTAGCATTTTCAGACACCCACTCGACATTCTCTTTACCATATCGATTACAAAGTGCAAGATAAACATATACTTCCCCTAGAAAACCGATTTCCTCAGCTGATTTCTGGTTAGTTATCGGTGTTCCTCTGCTGCTTTTACCGTTCCTTCCCTCACTTCTTTTACGATTAGTTTCATACTTGGCAGGCTTAATGTTTTTAATTACTTGAGCACCATTTTGTTGTTGCAATAAATCAAAAAGATTACTGAATAATTCAGGTCCACTTTCTGTCTCATCGTCGCCTTTCGTAGCAGCAACTTCCCTAGCCGATCCTTCCTGGCTAACCTTCTTTCTCCATTCCGTAAACTTCTTGATTAATGTGGGAAACTCTCCAAAATAGAGTATGCTTCGAATATTTTGTTTTTCGATAAAGGTCTCTACCTCATGCTTCGTTGCCCCAAATGAAGTATTAAGTTTTTCTGCAAGTAATCCTTCATTCTCATTGAAGATTTGATTTAAATCAAGTTTTGTAGCTCCTTCTAGTTCTTTAAATCCTATGCCAAATTCACCTCTTAGGAAATTAGCAAAAGCGGTCTCACAATTAAAATGGACTGAATTTTTAATTGAAAAATCCGAGAAATACATATATCGATCCCGTTCTTGAATTAAACACTCCTTCTCCTCGTAGCATGCATTCTTTAACTTTTCAAACTGATAGGTAAAAAAAGAATTTTGAAAATCCACCTTTATACGATCTAGTTCATTTCGGTAGTAGGTCGTTAAATCTACTTCTTTTAATGTAAATTGGTTAAAATCAGTAAAATCAATCCCGATTTTCCTAAATAAATGAATTAGGTACGGTGCATTACTATGTGCATCCAGTTCCTCAAAGTCTAACCTCTTCCAAAGCTTTTCTACATATGAATCCTCAAGGTTCAGAAGATCAGTGATACATTTTTTAAAACTCTCCTCATTATCCACATCAATTGAAGCTTGTTTTACCCTTGCTGTCTTCAACACCGCAAGCCAAAATATCCGTTGAGGATCTGTAGTAATTTTAAGAAGGCTACGAGCAAGTTGAAGTTTAGAAAGCTGCTCATCTTCTAATTCAAGCCGTATTAACTCTTCCCTTTGAGGTAGTTTTTTGGAATACATCTCACGGTAGTCTTTTCGGTTCTCCTCTACCTTTATCACCCCTGCAATAATTTCAGCAATGACCTCATTAAAGCGGAAGTCATCTCTTAAATCTTGTAATTCGTTATATTTGCCGTTATCCAGTTTCAAGTAAATTTGATACCCTTTACCAATGGCGATATACTCATAATTTTTAACAATAAAAGATCTTTCTTCCTTCTGATGAATAAACGTAGAATTGATTTCTGTACAGAGATGAATTCTTAATTTCTTTAATCGTTCAAGCTCTACCCGTTTAATATCCTTTTCTAAGCGATAAGCATATATATAGGGCTTAAATTCCTCTAAGTCTAGTTGAAATCTTTCGTCTAAATCATGTTTTTCAGGAGTAGTAGTTAGCTTAAATTTTATACCCTCTAATGGCTGTACCCCTAAGACACTTTTTACTTGTTTACTGCCTAGCCTTTTATCCAACTCCAAAATCGGAAATTGTTTCATAACTTCCTCGCAGAAAGTTCGGTTTTCAACATAGTAAGCATTGTTTACAGGGGAATACTTCAACTCTCCATTCGTTCGTACCAATACCCTACCTACATCAATGAACTTACGGTACGCTTTATTTGTTTCATTCATTTTAGGCTTACTCAAAATAATCTGTTTGTATATAGCCCTAGCTATTGTCCCGTTAGAATCTAGTTCTGGGAGTTTAAGCAAAATATTATAGATGGCATCATTTGAGAAAAAACGCAAATCTTGTCCAATCCCAATCTTCAAGAGAAAGTTCTCAATCTCTGAGGTCGAAATTTTATGTTGAATCCATGGTTCCTGGTTTTGATAAACATTTGGCACCTCAATAAAAGGGGAAAACTCTGGTCCAATAGCTCTAGATAAGCAACAATTCCTAGTATCCACCTTTTGGTTTCCAACATTCTCTATCCATTTGACCGTTTGAAGTTTCCAGATAATGAACGCTTTTATCTCTTGTGCATTTAACCTTCTATAATTCAATTTTCTTTTCAAATCAAGATGAAAATAGGCATTATCACTTCTTTCACGCCCTTCCCTAATTAATTGAGATACAGAGGGATCTTTTATCAACCAAATTAGAATATCTTCAAATCTTGCCTTAGCTAAAATTTCGTCGAGCATATCAACCGTTTCAACATACATCTGGCTAGTACGATTCAACTCTTGAGTAAGGTCTTCGTACGAATGAAAAGTTTCACCCTCAAGTGTGATCGGAAAGGGAATACTTTTTAAAACTTCTTGATGGTAATTCCGTTCAGCCACTTTCTTCACTGTCGTTCTAGGAAATTCGGCCACCCCAATCCATTGCAAAAAACGTTTTACTTCACTCTTTTCATAAGCATCTAGACCAAGAATTTTAGGAGAACCAATAAAAAGGTTTTTCGAGACTGGTCCAAGTAAATTTTCCATGAGATGATTATCATACTCTCTACCAAAGTAAAGTTTTTTAGCATCAATAATCTTCCTGTAGCGGTTCATTAAAGGAACATTGATCTGAGAAGGGAAATCTTCATCTTGACTACCCTGTAAAAAGTTTTTAATCAAGGAACTTAAAAATTCACTGATATACTTTTTCTTATTGACTTTATTGACTTCAATCAGCTCTCTTACATGGGAAATCGTTCGACGAAGAACGCTTTCTAATCTATATTCTTGAACATTAAAAAGTCCTAGCCGATAGGTTAAAATATTCCCGCCAGAAACCCTAAACTCTCTTAATAACGCTTTATAGAGCTCTTCATGAATAAATTTTATGTTTACAAAATCGGGAATTATTATTTGGCGATTCCCAGGCGGAAGAAATATTTCTGCACTCCCATTTATAGGTTCCCCGTTATTATCAATAAACAAGTTTAATATTGAAGTGTTTTCCTCTTCTTTTAAATCTTGCTCATAATCTTGTATCAAGTAATTAATACATTTTGCACGCTGTTCAATTGTTAAGCACTCTGAAATTTCACTTAACGCTTTGAAAAAAAATTCAGGTGTGTATTTATAAGGGGTAATTTTATTAAAAATTAGCTTTTTTACCTTTTCATCATTTGTTAATATCGTTAAATTCTTAAACTTTTCGCTCGGTAGAATTTTTGCATATGGATTGTTATAAGAAACAGGTTTCTCCTCATATGAAATGTATTTTCCACTAATTACAGGAAAAAGCGGGTTCTCTTTAATTTTTTTTATTAATCGTTCATCAAACTTCATATTAAGCAGATTTTGGTCCAGGTTATCATCAAACGTAAGAAGTCTCATAGCATCCCATGAAACATGTTCTTCACCTTTTGTTATTTCCACCGCCGTGTCAATCATAAGTTGAACCAGCTCTTCTAGTAAATACTCATTCGTATCTGATTCAATCAACTGGTTCCGATTACCTGTTAATTCAAAGGTCCCATGGAATAGAGCTGGAAAAGGTAAACGGACATTAGTTCTAAAATAGGAATACAGTAATTGGATGTCATCATCTAGTTCATCCGTAAAAGCCATTTTTAATTCGAAATTCTTCCCATGATGACTTCCACTACGCTTTCGAATATTCCAAGTTCTTACCTCAATTATTTCCCCGTCTTCTTTTTGTGAAATAGAAACCCGACCATCTCCAAGGTTTTTCTTTTCAATTACTCTTGTACAATCCGGACTTTCCAATATAACCTGTTCCAAATTCTGCAAAAAAAGCAGCACTTCCAATTCAAGGTGGTCCATCTGTGCTTTTATATCTCTCTTACTTTCATCGGTAATTTCAATAACTATATAGGTATCGTATATATCGTACTCATTCTCATTTTTTATCCTCCATTTTGGAGTTTTTAAAATTGATATTGGATAGGGTTCATCTGTTTTTTCCTGCAGTTGTTCTTGAATAGTTGGTTGTTCATGAACTAACTCTTTTAAGAACTCAACCGCATTAGGACGTGAAAACTCAACAGATAATTCTTTACTTTTAATATAAACTGATTTTGCCCAGCTTAAGATCGAACGGAACCCAGTACCCTTATGCCCGATTTTATTTTGCTGAACTGCCTTTGGGCTTACATTTGAATAAATTAACGATTCTAATCCCCCCCTTGAGAAAGGATTTCCATTGTTCGCTATTATTAAATGTGTATCCGTAAGTTCAATATAAGCTATTTTTTCCACCGCACATGCAGACTCATCATCCGCATTTTGAAGCATTTCCAATAGTTGTCGACCATTATAATCTCTCATCTTTTCTTGTTCATTTTCATAATCACTTATTATTGTTAAGGGAAGATTCAGATAATTCTCCTTCAGTTTCTTTAACTCACTCTCTATAAAATCATGCATGTAATACACCCCTGTTTATTAATCTAAAATTATTTGTAAGATTCCTGAAGAAGATAATATATCCAAAATATTCATTTATTCTATTTTACTATATATTACATATCTGAGTATTTTTTCTTTTATTTTGCAAAGGCATAAAAAAAACTGGAAGCATATAACGCCTCCAGTTTTTTATTAATTAAAGCATATTTTTGCCAAAAGTTAATTTAAGCATATCTTTGCCAAACCGGCAAAATTATGCTTAAAATCACACACATAAAATAAAAATCCACCAACATATGTATTGGTGGAGACGGTGGGACGTGCTATTCCATGCTTTCGTCATGGCACTGACTATATCTTGAACCTGTTTTACCAGGTCCTCCGGCGTATTATGCGAGATGTAGTTTTACCCGGACTCCCGGATCGATCACGCATCCTAGTACTGCCAGGTTGGCAGCCTATAAGTCGATACATGGCTGTTGGATTGCTCCACATACCACTCGGCATTGCCCTATCGCTATTCGCGACTTAGGTTTCACCGATAAAGCCGGATTTTCACTTGCGTGTTGCCACACAAGGCGACTAATTACTAATCGAACCCACGTCCAAAGATATTGGCACTTAAGCTTCTACGAGTGTAGTCGGCATATTGGCGATTCGCTGGTCCTTTTGCCTACCGACAGGCGGCCGGCCAGCTAGCCTGGTTGTTCTCTTCCTTCATCCTCAGGCGGTGGAATCCGGCGTAGCCCACTTAGAGTGAGTCCGCTACCCTACCACATGGGCGATGGAGGGGCGAACCGCTATGCAGTATTAAGCTGCGAAAGCGAAGTTGTTGTTTTGTTTGCCAGTTATAGGCGTTGACGTTTTTACGAGGCCGATCCCCTCGACTCGCCACCTAAGCTCAAACTACCCCTGTCGAATCCGTAACGTCCCCATTATAAAAGGTTGCTGTATCCATGATACAGACGTTAGGAGAACTCGGTTAAGCCGAGCATTAAGTTATGTTGTCACTCGTGGTGACAGTTCTTATTATAACACACTGAGTACTTTTTTCAACTGGTACACTCTTCCTCAACTAACAAGCTTACATTTTCTGACGTTCGCGGAATGCACGCTCGATATCACGGCCTGCTTCCTTCTTCTTCAAAGTTTCACGCTTGTCATAGTTCTTTTTACCCTTACCTAGACCGATTAAAACCTTTGCAAAGCCATTTTTTAAATAGAGCTTTAACGGTACTAGCGCATAACCCGCTTCCTTCGTTTCGCCGATTAACTGGGCAATCTGGCGTTTGTGCAGTAGCAGCTTCCTCGTCCTTAAGGGCTCATGGTTATAGCGGTTTCCTTGTTCATAAGGACTGATATGCATATTGTATAAATACATTTCACCGTTATGGACCCTGGCATATGAGTCTTTCAGTTGGACACGGCCGCCACGAATTGCTTTAATCTCAGTACCCTGGAGGACAATACCTGCTTCATATGTGTCTTCAATAAAATAATCGTGGTTCGCCTTTTTGTTTTGCGCGACGACTTTCCCTTCACCTCTTGGCATGGAAACTCCCCCTTCTATGTTCTCTCATTTTAGCAAATAACGAACGCCGCCACAATGAAAAGCCCCAAGCTATGGCTGTTAGGACAACAGAGAGCCCCTTCATCAGGAGCTCTCATCTTTCAGTTGCCTATTTTCTCTTTTTTGATTTACGCTTTGCGGCCGGGGCGTTCTCAAAGTACTTTTTCTTGCTTTTTGGCTTTGGACCGGAGCCGGAGCCGTTTTTGCCGCCACCAGATCCTCTTCCTCCGCCTGAACCTCTGCCGCCTCGCTTGCCTTCTTCTTCTTTACCGCGGCGCGGCTTTTTGTCGCTGCTGCCCGTCTTGAAGATCTTTGGCTGGGCCGGACGCTCACGTCTTGGCGTGCCCTTCATGCCGACAATTTCAAAATCAATGGAGCGCTCATCTTTGTTCACCTTAATGACTCGGACAGTAATTTCATCTCCGATTCGGAAAACATTGCCTGTTCGCTCGCCAATCATCGCCAAATGTCGTTCATCATAGCGGTAATAATCATCTGTCATGTAGCTGACATGTACCAGGCCTTCGATAGTGTTTGGAAGCTCGACGAACATCCCAAAGTTCGTGACAGAGCTGATGATGCCATCGTATTCTGTTCCAACCTTGTCTTCCATGTACTCGGCTTTCTTCAGCTCATCTGTTTCACGTTCGGCTTCGACAGCCCTACGTTCCATATTGGATGAATGCTCGGCGATATCCGGCAGCATCGCATTCCATTTTTCCTTCGTTGCCTGGTCAAGCTTGCCCTCGATCAAGTAGGTCCTGATCAAGCGGTGGACAATCAAGTCAGGATAACGGCGGATTGGTGATGTGAAGTGCGTGTAGAACTCTGTTGAAAGACCAAAGTGTCCGAGACTTTCAGGATAGTATTTCGCCTGCTGCATCGAACGGAGCATGACAGTTGAAACCACCATTTCCTCCGGCTTGCCCTGGACTTCCTCGATGATTTCCTGCAGGGCTCTTGGGTGTACTCCATTTGCGGATCCTCTGACAAGGTATCCGAAGTTTGTAATAAAATCAAAGAATTTTCTCAGCTTATCCTCTTTTGGATCTTCGTGAATACGATAGATGAACGGCACATCAAGCCAGTGGAAATGCTCTGCGACCGTTTCATTCGCTGCGAGCATGAATTCTTCGATAAGCTTTTCTGCGACAGAACGCTCACGCAAAACGACCTCCGTTGGGTGACCTTCTTCATCAACCAGTACCTTTGATTCTTTAAAATCAAAATCGATCGCGCCTCTTTCCATCCTTTTTTTACGAAGGATAGCGGCAAGCTCTTCCATCATCTCGAACATTGGCACAAGAGAATCGTAACGTGAGCGAGTTTCTTCGTCTTGATCAACAAGAATCTTGTTCACATCAAAGTACGTCATTCTCTCAGTCGTTTTGATGACACTCTGATAGATTTCATGGTCTACGACCTGGCCATCAGGAGCGATCTCCATATTACAAGAAAGCGTCAGTCGGTCGACCTTCGGATTCAATGAGCAAATTCCGTTTGATAAACGGTGCGGAATCATCGGGATCACCCGGTCAACCAAATAAACACTCGTTGCACGGTCTTCTGCTTCACGGTCAATTGGTGAATCCTCGGTTACATAGTAGGTAACATCGGCGATATGGACACCAAGTTTATAGTTGCCGTTTTCAAGTCTTGTGACCTGGACTGCATCATCGAGGTCCTTTGCATCAGCGCCGTCAATCGTGACGATGACTTCATCACGCAAGTCGCGGCGGTTCGCAATCTCACTCTCATTGATCTGATCTGGCGCATCATTCGCCTGCTTGAGAACTTCATCCGGGAACTCCATTGGCAGTCCGTGCTTGTGAATAACCGACAGGATATCGACACCTGGGTCATTTTTATGGCCAAGGATCGCAGTAACTTCACCCTCTGCACTCTTGCGTCCCTCTGGATAGCTCGTCAATTTTACGACGACCTTATGCCCTTCGACTGCACCCATCCCTGCCTCTTTTGGAATAAAGATGTCACTTGTGAACTTTTTATCATCTGGAATCACAAAACCAAAGTGCTTGCTTTCGGTATAGGTACCAACAATTTGTGATACGCCTCTTTCGAGAATACGGACAATTGTCCCTTCGCGGCGTTGCCCAGAGCTGTCAGATGAAACTCGCACAAGGACTGTGTCGCCATTCATCGCATTGCTTGTTTCATTAGGCGGAATGAAGACATCATCCATGCCCTGTTCCTCAGTGATGACAAAAGCAAAGCCCTTGGCATGTGCACTGTAGCGTCCGCGTACGAGATTCATTTTTTCAGGGAGTCCGTACCTATCACTTCGAGTCCTGACGACTAGCCCCTTTTCCTCCATAACCACTAGCGCTTTAACAAAGTCCTTGAATGTAGAGGAGTCCTCGATCCCAAAGGCGCTTTCCAGTTCCTGAACTGTAAGAGGTTTGTAAGCTTCATCCTTCATATAATGCAATAGCCTGTCTATATGGCCTTTAATATTCTCATCCATTAATAAATCCCTCCTTTATTGGGCTATTTTCGTAATCTTGTCGCTCATGATGTGAAAAACAACACAATAAATTTTCATATGTTTTTATTCTTTCCAATTTAATGACTGTAGAAACTCGTAAACATCTTCGTGCAGCTGATCACGTTCTTTATCAAGTGTGATGACATGCCCTGATTCCTCATACCACTTCAACTTTTTGTGTTCAGACTCGATGTTGTCGTGGATGATATTCGCACTGTCAGGGTCGATGATAACATCATTCCGCGCCTGGACAACAAACGTCGGGGTATAAATCAGATCGATGCTTCCTCGGACTTCCTTGATGAGTTCCTGGAGGTCTTTCAGAGTGGCCATCGATTTTTGTTCGAGTTCCTTTACTTCCGCCTCGATTTGCTCTTCCGGCTTTCCTTCCATCCTCTTATATTCTCGCGCATACTCAAGGACACCCCGGTACATTAACTCTTCTGTCTTAAGATGCATCGGTGCACACATTGGCACGATTCCCTTGAGGGGCTTCGTATATCCTAGTTTCAGCGAAAGGACACCGCCCAGAGATAAACCAGCAACAGCAATTTCTTCATATCCTTCACTTTTCAGGAATTCGTAGCCAGCAAGCGCATCCTGCCACCAATCCTCAGGACCAGTATGTATCAGTTCTTCAGGAGGGACACCATGCCCTTTAAAAACAGGGGCATGGCATGTATACCCTTTTCCTTCTAAAAATCGGCCCAACATCCTGACGTCCGCAGAATTGCCGGTAAATCCATGTAACAGCAATACCGCTCTTTTTCCAGCTTTAAATGTAAAAGGTCTTGGCACTAACTTTCTCATTTTCCTACTCCCTCTATCAGATATCTTCCTTAGTTTTAACAAACAATCTTGTAACATTCAATTAAAAGCCTTTATATATGTAAATACCCATATTCACCAGAAATATGTGAGGTTTTTGCTTATGTAAACACAATAAAACCCGGCCTCTATTGAAGCCGGGTCATTGTGTGTATTATAGTTGGAAATAAGCAACGGCAATAGTCAAGACAAAGAATAAAACAGACAACACAATCGTAACACGGTGCAAGACAAGGTCAAGGCCTCTTGCCTTTTGCTTACCGAACAATTGCTCAGCGCCGCCGGAAATCGCACCAGACAGACCAGCACTCTTGCCTGACTGAAGTAGAACAACTCCAATAAGCCCAATGCTGACGATCACTAAAAGAACAACTAACAATGTATGCATGACGTACCTCCCGATAAAACTGCTAACAGTATTTTAAATTTATCACATTTTAAGGAATGAAACAATACTTGTCTGAATTGTTGAGGATTTAATAGTTAAAAAAAAAGGAGATGAGAGGTAGAGTTCTACTCATTAAATTGATTTTAGTAGCAGCACGCCCAACAGTGTTTGCTTATTAGACATTTTGAGTGACATCCTTACTCGAAATGTCCATTAAACCCCTTTTTTTAGACATTTTGAAAGAACTCTAACTCGAAATGTCCATTAAACATCTTTTATTAGACATTTCGAATGACTTCCTTGCTCGAAATGTCCATTAAAACCCTTTTATTAGACATTTTGAAAGAACTCCTTGCTCAAAATGTCCATTAAACCTTTTTTATTAGACATTTCGAATGACTTCCTTGCTCAAAATGTCCATTAAACACCGATGTCCTATCTACCTATATTTATGTCTACTTGCTCTTAATTCAACAAAAAACACCGGCAGCATCGTCATGCCACCGGCGTCCTATTTTACGAAGTGTATGTCGGCTCCGTTAAATTACTTCTTAAGGTTGTAGAAAGATTTGATTCCGTTGAAGCGAGCTGTTTCGCCAAGCTGATCTTCGATGCGAAGAAGCTGGTTGTACTTCGCTACGCGGTCTGTACGTGATGGTGCACCAGTTTTGATCTGGCCAGCGTTTGTTGCAACAGCGATGTCAGCGATCGTTGAATCTTCTGTTTCACCAGAACGGTGAGAGATTACAGCTGTATAGCCTGCGCGCTGTGCCATTTCAATTGCGTCGAAAGTTTCTGTCAAAGTACCGATTTGGTTAACCTTGATCAGGATTGAGTTGCCAACGCCTTGCTCAATACCTTGTGAAAGCTTCTTCGTGTTCGTAACGAACAGGTCGTCACCAACAAGCTGAACTTTTCCGCCAAGGCGCTCAGTCAATAGCTTGTGGCCTTCCCAGTCATTTTCATCCAAACCGTCTTCGATTGAGATGATTGGATATTTAGAAGCCATTTCTTCGTACCAGTCTACCATTTCAGCAGAAGTCTTCACGACGCCTTCACCAGAAAGGTGGTATTTGCCGTCTTCTTTGTTGAAGAACTCAGAAGATGCAGCGTCCATAGCCAGCATAATTTGCTCGCCTGGCTTGTAGCCTGCTTTTTCGATAGCCGTTACGATTGTTTGAAGTGCTTCTTCGTTTGATCCTAGGTTTGGAGCGAATCCGCCTTCGTCACCTACAGCTGTGTTCAAGCCTTTTTCTTTTAAAACTGCCTTCAGGCTGTGGAAAATTTCCGCACCCATGCGGAGTGCTTCACGGAAGTTTTCAGCGCCAACAGGCATTACCATGAATTCCTGGATGTCCACGTTGTTGTCAGCGTGCTCGCCACCGTTAACGATGTTCATCATTGGAACTGGAAGCTGCTTGGAGTTGAATCCGCCAAGGTATTGGTATAAAGGAAGGTCAAGATAGTCTGCAGCAGCGTGTGCAACAGCCATGGATACGCCTAGGATTGCGTTAGCGCCCAACTTGCCTTTGTTTTCTGTTCCATCTAATTCGATTAGCGCCTGGTCGATCCCGTTCTGGTCAAGAACGTTGAACTCTTCGCCAACCAAGAAAGGAGCGATGATTTCGTTCACGTTGTCAACTGCTTTTAAAACACCTTTTCCAAGGTAGCGGCCTTTGTCGCCGTCACGAAGCTCAACTGCTTCGTATTCACCAGTTGAAGCACCACTTGGTACTAGTGCGCGTCCAAATGCGCCTGATTCTGTGAAAACTTCTACCTCAACTGTTGGGTTACCGCGGGAATCTAATACTTCACGTGCGTATACGTCTGTAATGAATGGCATAGTAATCTCTCCTTATTTTTTAATTAATGATGTTCCTGTCATTTCTGCTGGCTTATCCAGTCCTAGTAATTCTAATATAGTTGGAGCTAGGTCGCCGAGGATTCCGTCTTCACGAAGCTCTGCGCCTTCTTTCGTAACAATGACAGGCACCGGGTTTGTCGTGTGGGCAGTCATAGGGTTTCCTTCAAGTGTCACGACTTCATCCGCATTTCCGTGGTCAGCAGTGATGATCGCAGTACCGCCTTTTGAAACAATCAGGTCAACGATGCGCCCCAGGCATTCGTCAACAGTTTCAATAGCCTGGATCGTCGGCTCAAGCATGCCTGAGTGTCCAACCATATCAGGGTTTGCAAAGTTCAATAAAATCGCGTCGAAGTTATCTGCTTCGATTTCCTTGATTAACGCGTCCGTCACTTCATTAGCGCTCATTTCCGGCTGCAAGTCATATGTCGCAACCTTAGGCGAGTTGATCAGGATCCGCTTTTCACCAGGGAACTCCTGCTCACGTCCGCCGCTCATGAAGAACGTTACGTGCGGATATTTTTCCGTTTCAGCAATTCGAAGCTGAGTCATGCCAGCCTGTGAAATCACTTCACCGACAGTGTTATCTAGGTTAGATGGCTCGAACGCCACATAACCGTCAACGGTCTCACTGAAGTGTGTCAAGCAGACGAAGTGAAGGTTCTCAGGATGAGATTCGCCTCTGTCGAAAGAACGGAAGTCTTTATTTGTAAAAGTGTTTGAAATCTGGATTGCGCGGTCAGGACGGAAGTTGTAGAAAATCACAGCATCATCGTTCTGTACCGTCGCAACCGGTGAACCATCCGGGCGCACAAGCACAGATGGGACAACGAATTCATCAAAGATTCCGTTATTATAGTTATCTTCGATCAATTCCATTGGATTCGAATACGTAGGTCCGTCGCCGTACACCATTGAACGGTAGGATTTCTCCACACGCTCCCAGCGCTTATCGCGGTCCATAGAATAGTATCGCCCAGAAATCGTCGCAAATTCACCGACACCGATTTCGTTCATTTTTTCTAGCGTTTGTTCAATATAACCTGGCGCAGTTTGCGGTCCGACATCGCGACCGTCTAGGAATCCGTGTACATACACTTTTTCCAGACCTTCGCTGGCAGCAAGCTTCAACAAAGCAAACATGTGCTCAATATGGCTGTGCACGCCGCCGTCAGACAGCAAGCCCATCAAATGAAGAGCAGTGCCTTTTTCCTTCGCATGCTTGATCGCTGCATGGAAGGTTTGGTTTTTTTCAAATTCGCCTTCACGAATCGAAATATTCACGCGTGTCAGACTCTGGTAAACGATGCGGCCAGCACCGATGTTCAGGTGACCAACCTCCGAGTTACCCATTTGGCCTTCTGGCAGGCCGACCGCTTCCCCGCTCGCAATCAGCTGTGCATGCGGATAGTGGTTCCAGTAGCGGTCAAAGTTAGGCTTTTTCGCCTGGGCAACGGCATTTCCCATCCGTTCGCCTCGCAACGCGAAGCCGTCCAGAATGATCAAAGCTGTTGGTGACTGTTTACTCATTACTACCTGCCTCCAATAGCTGCAAGAAGGAATCTGTCTCCAGGCTTGCTCCGCCGACCAATGCGCCGTCGATGTCAGGCTGTGACATATATTCCTTGATGTTAGCAGGCTTTACGCTTCCGCCATACTGAATGCGGACTGCTTCAGCCACTTCTGGAGAAAATTGCTCTGCGATCACCTTACGGATGTGCGCGCAAGTTTCGTTCGCATCTTCAGCAGTTGAAGATTTACCTGTTCCAATCGCCCAGATTGGCTCATAAGCAATGACAGTCTGCTTAACTTGCTCGTCTGTGAGTCCATTTAGAGCTGCTTTGATCTGGCCGCCAACAAACTCGTTTGTTTCGCCGTTTTCACGCTGCTCAAGTGTTTCGCCGCAGCAAACAATCGGAGTCAAATTGTATTTGAATGCAGACAAAGTCTTTTTATTAACTGTGTCATCTGTTTCATTGAACATTTCACGGCGTTCAGAGTGTCCGATGATCACATATTTCGCACCGATGTCTTGCAATGCTTTTGGGCTGACTTCGCCTGTAAAAGCACCGCTTTCTTCGAAGTGCATATTTTGCGCTCCGATTTCAACGTCTGAATTCTGTGTTAGCTCGACTAGCTGTCCAAGGAACAAAGCCGGAGCACATACAACAGATTCAACCTTGTCCGTTGATGGAACAAGTCCGCTTACTTTTTCGATAAAATCCTTTGCTTCAGGCAGCGTTTTATGCATTTTCCAGTTACCTGCAATGATAGGTTTTCGCATGCTGACACTTCCTTTCAAAATTGCTGTTTTACACAGCGTTGTAATGCTTTATTAAAAAAAGTTCCCTCTGGATGTTGGGCTAAACTATTTTATCTTTGCAAGAGCGACTAGGACAACAGCGGTCAGGATCCTCACCCATAAACTGCTGCCGGCACCGACTTGCTAATCTTTAAATCAAATCTTACTTATCGTTCAATGCTACTACGCCTGGCAGCTGCTTGCCTTCCATGAACTCAAGGGAAGCACCGCCGCCTGTGGAGATGTGGCTCATTTTTTCAGCTAGGCCGAATTTTTCTACAGCCGCTGCAGAGTCTCCTCCGCCGATCACAGAATATGTATCATTAGCATCGGCTAAAGCTTGTGCAACAGCTTTTGTTCCTTGTGCGAACTTATCAATTTCGAAAACGCCCATTGGTCCATTCCAGATGACCAATTTAGACTTTTGAATGACATCGCGGTAAGTTTCAGCTGTCTTAGGTCCGATATCAAGAGCTTCCCAGTCTGCAGGAATTTCTTCGATCGCAACGACATTTGAGTTCGCATCAGCAGAAAAATCATCAGCAACGATGGCATCTACAGGCATGTAGAAGTTAACGCCCTTTGCTTTTGCTTTTTCCATGAAGGTCTTAGCCAATTCAATTTTATCTTCTTCTAAAAGAGATTTTCCGATTTCGTGGCCCTGTGCTTTTATAAATGTATAAGCAAGTCCGCCGCCGATGATCAGGTTATCTACTTTTTCTAATAGGTTGTCGATTACACCGATTTTATCTTTAACCTTCGCGCCGCCAATGATTGCTGTAAATGGGCGTTCTGGATTTGACAATGCTTTTCCAAGGACATCAAGCTCTTTTTCCATCAGGAAGCCTGATACAGCCGGAATGTACTTAGCGATGCCTTCAGTTGAAGCATGCGCACGGTGTGCTGCACCAAATGCGTCATTTACATAAACATCAGCCAGCTCAGCAAATGCCTTAGCTAGTTCAGGATCGTTTTTCTCTTCGCCAGGATAGAAGCGGACATTCTCAAGAAGCAGGACATCGCCTTCGTTCATGCTGTCGATTTCGGATTTTACAGACTCACCATAAGCTTCGTCTGTTTTCTTTACATCCTTGCCTAGCAGCTCAGACAAACGCTTTGCCACTGGAGTCAAACGCAATTCTTCAACAGCCTGCCCTTTTGGACGGCCAAGGTGACTTGCAAGAAGGACTTTCGCACCCTGATCAACCAGGTACTGGATTGTTGGCAGCGCTGCACGGATTCTTGTTTCATCCGTTACCTGCCCATCCTTCATCGGCACGTTGAAATCAACGCGGCAAAAAACTCGTTTTCCTTTTACATCCACATCTTTTACTGTCTTTTTGTTCAAGGCTAGAGACCTCCTTTAGAATAGCGCAATTGCGCGATTAAGCAGAAAAAGAGGAGAGGGAATTTACCCCGCTCCCCTTTTCATCCCACTACATTATAGTCGTTAATGGATGGTTAATCCAATATTTGCTTACAGACCTTTTTTAGCGATGAAATCAACAAGGTCAACTACACGGTTAGAGTAACCAGACTCGTTGTCATACCAAGAGATTACTTTTACCATGCTGCCTTCCATAACCATAGTTGAAAGTGCATCGATTGTAGAAGAGTAAGCGTTGCCGTTGTAGTCGCTTGATACAAGCGGCTCTTCGCTGTAGCCAAGAATGCCTTTAAGTTCGCCTTCAGAAGCTTTCTTGAATGCTGCGTTGATTTCTTCAACTGTTACGTCTTTGTCAAGCTCAGCAACAAGGTCAACTAGTGAAACGTTTGGAGTTGGAACACGCATAGCTCCACCGTTCAATTTGCCTTTAAGTTCAGGCAATACTAGAGATACTGCTTTTGCAGCACCAGTTGTTGTAGGAATGATGTTTTCCGCAGCTGCACGTGCACGACGGTAGTCTTTGTGCGGAAGGTCAAGGATTTGCTGGTCATTTGTGTATGAGTGAACAGTTGTCATCATACCGCGCTTGATTCCGAAGTTGTCGTTCAATACTTTCGCGAATGGAGCCAAGCAGTTTGTAGTACAAGATGCATTAGAAATTACATGGTGGTTAGCTGCATCGTACTTGTCGTCGTTAACACCCATAACGATTGTGATATCTTCGTCAGATGCTGGAGCAGAAATGATAACTTTCTTAGCGCCTGCTTCTAAGTGTTTCGCAGCGTCAGCACGCTTAGTGAAACGGCCAGTAGATTCTACCACTACTTCTACGCCAAGGTCGCCCCAGCCAAGTTGAGCTGGATCTCTTTCAGCAAGTACTTTTACTTTGTGGCCGTCAACAACAAGGTAGTCGCCGTCAACAGTAACTTCTTTATCTAAAGTTCCGTGTACTGTGTCATATTTTAAAAGGTGAGCAAGCATGTTTGCATCAGTTAAATCGTTAACTGCTACTACTTCCACATTAGGGTTGTTTAATGCTGCGCGGAAAACAACGCGTCCAATTCTTCCAAATCCGTTAATACCAACTTTTACTGCCATGTGTATTTCCTCCTTTGATTCCTATAAAGGTGTTGTTTATATTAAGGTGTTACCCTTGTAACAATGTTTTAGCGGCGCCTTCGTCCGTGATCAGGATCGTTGAGGAAGGTGCCTGCTTCATATAGGCTCTGATTGCCTTTTCCTTTGACGCTCCACCGGCAACTGCAATGACATCCCCTACATTTTTGAGATCGTCCATTTGGAGACCGATCGTCAGCACTTTGTGGACGATTTCCCCGGCTTCGTTGAAATAGTAGCCGAAAGCCTCGCCAACTGCTCTTCCATTGAGGATCTTATGTAAATCCTCCGGGCTGGTATTGCGACGTTCCGCCATTGTAATAGCGTCTCCAATACCATGTAAAACCATGCTTGCTGATTTAACTAAATTCCAAACCTCATAAATCAGCGGTTCTTTGATGAAGGTTTTATAGACTTCGCTGCTGACCTGGTCGGGCACATAAAAGACCCTGTTGCGCGAATTCGTGTTGTCCGCCATGATCGCGCAAATCGTGTTTGCCTGATTCTTGACGTCCTCGCCAATTCCGCCCCTTGCCGGCACGAACAGCAAATCCTTCTCGCCGAAGTCGGGTGTCAACATTTCAGCCACAGTCGCCATAGTCGAACCTCCTGTCACAGCAATTATATTTTTGCTTTGAAGAAGATTTTTCATACTATGTGCTGTCGCGCGCCCCAGCTCACTTTTCACCCACGGTGACTGGTCGCTGTCTCCCGGGACAACAATCACTTTCCTGATTCCCATGCGTTCCTGAAGCTGGCGCTCTAGTCTGTCTATACCCATAATGTCTCGCATTACACTATCAAGACTTTCCAGTATATCTTTTCCCTCTTTGGTCAGTGTCATTCCCTGACCCGACATCGAGATTAGATTATGGTCCTTCAAAAACTCCACCTCAGAACGCAAAACCCGTTCAGTCAAATTCAGGCTTACTGAAAGGTTTCTCCTGCCAACTGGCTGCATCACGTTTATGTACTGCAGGATGAGGTATCGTTTTTGCATAACTTGCAATAAATCGGGCAATATTCTTTTTTGAATATCAATGAGCGAAAAGTCCATGTTGATATTCTCCTTTTCCAGCGTTGGACTTTAAACGTCCCGCTAAGACATATTATGTCCCACTCGCGGTAAAAAAAATCACCCCTGCTACAGATTTCATTCTAACAGGAGTGAAAACCTTAATCAACTTATAAACTCAAGGTTTTTTCGTGAAAACGCTTCACTTATGAACTTTTTGTTCACAATACCGTATTGGAGTTCTTCTCCATCCATTTCCACGACAGGAATCATGATTCCATACTTCTCCACAAGCTCGTCATCAAGGTCGATATTGATTTCTTCTATGGTAAAATTCCAATCTTGCTGAAGTTCTTCCAGGATGTCTCGCGCTGTTTCGCACAAATGGCAGCGCGGCCGAGAATAGAGTTTGACTGTTTTTTTCATATTGATCTCCTTCGACTAAACTTTAAAACGCTTTTCGTATGCTTTGTTCTGCTAATAATGGTTTTGTTCAAAAAAACCATTTACAGCGTCAGAAAAATAAATATATAAAACACTTGATCACCAGAGCATTAATCGAATCTCTTCCGCTTCGAGGACGATGGAATGCCCAGCTGGTCTCTGTACTTCGCGACGGTTCTCCGGGATAAGACCATTCCTTCTCGTTCCTCTAGCATCTCTACTAGTTTCTGATCTGATATGGGCTTCTTTTTATCTTCTTCTTTTATATAATGTTCTATTGCTGCTTTGACTTTTTGGGAAGATGCCTGATCGTTCTCCGTTGTCTGGACTGCGCTTGTAAAAAATGATTTCAATTCGTAAGTGCCTGCAGGTGTCTGCATATATTTTTCACGGACAGTTCTGCTTACGGTCGATTCATGGATATCGAGCTCATCGGCAACTTCCCTCATCGTCATTGGATTCAGATGGGCAGGTCCAATTAAAAAGAAATCCTGCTGTTTCTCGATAATTTTCATCGATACTTTCAAGAGCGTTTCCTTCCTTTGCACCAGGCTGCGCTGGATCCACTGGTAATCCCCCTGCTTTTCCTGGAGAAATTTATTGACTTCCGGATCCTTATGTCCAGATAGCTGCCGGAAATATCCTTCATTAAAAGAAACCTTAGGGATCAACGCATCGAAAACACTTACCGAGAGTTTGTCACCTTCACGTTTGACCACGACATCAGGTACGATATAGGCAGGTTTTTCACGCTGAAACGCTGCACCCGGTTTCGGGTTAACCTGCTGGATATCGTCATGGACTTTTTGAATTTCTTTCACATCGATATTCAGCATCTTCGCCAGCGCTTTCCATTTTTTCTCGGCAAAAAGTAGTAAATGGTCACGGATAATTGTAATTGCCAGTTCATTTTCAGGTGTGCGCTTCTGCCTTGTCAACTGAAGCAACAGGCATTCCCTGAGATCATTAGCTCCGATTCCGGCCGGGTCTAGCGACTGAAGTTTAAAGAAAGCCGAATCGACTATATCATTTTCAACATTGAACCTTTTAATTAGGTCTCCTCTCTCAAGAGACAAGTAACCGTTTTCATCTATGTTTTCAATCAATTCATGTAAAATCATTTTTTCCTCAGGAGTTGCTTTTAGCAAGTTTAATTGTGAAAGCAGATAGTCTTCGAGCGTCTCACCCGTCCCAGCGCCAATCTGCTCAATCAAGTTTTTCTGGTCCCGTTCGAATGTCTTTTTTCTCGTTTTTCGCGTACGGTCCATACTCGCATCAAAATGAGAGATGTTTTTAAAGTCTACTTGCATCAGGGGATTTTCCATTGATTTAGCTTCAAGAAATGCCGCAAGCTCCTGTGCGGAGTATTGCAAAAGTGCAATCGCCTGGGTCAGTTCCTGAGTCATTGCCAATTTTAACGTCTGTTTTTGCCATAAACCAGCTTTCAAATCCATCCAAATCACCCCTGCACTCATTTTACATGATAAACAGGCTTTGGTGTATGGAAAGAATTTGGCATGACGACCTTTCAGTATGTAAAAACCCCTCTCCTTAATAAGGTAAGAGGTTCAATACTTGCTTAGCAAGACAAATCAGGTACCAGTTTACCTTCTGCGTCTGACTGACCTGTTTAATGCCGGCCGAACATTATCCTGAGTATTTCGGACTGTTGGTGCTGGAGGCGGGCATACTGGCGGCGGGTCACTTACTACTGGACTTTCATCATCCTCTTCAGGTACCTCACATTCAGGGAGGTCAACTGTATAGTTGATAACAGCACTTGTACCTGCTTCATTCACTGTTACAGAGTTGATGATAATTTCAATATCCTCACATGTAAGTTCACCCTCAGGGAATGGGTTATCATCAATATTGCATGTGAAACATGATTGCGTTACTTCAATTGTATCGAAGCAGCATTCATAAAGCGCATCTGTTTGGCAATCAGCGGTTTTTGGCACGTTGAACTGGATATCGAGTGTTACTGTACGGGTCCATTGAAATACATCACAGCAGCAAATGAGAGTCTGGCCGCATACAAATACTTCTGCAGGCGCTTGGCATGGTTCAGTAGGTGCTACTACGTCCTCATCGACAATGCAGAAACCGAATAATACATCTTCGGTAGCTACATCTGCCGGGATTGTAAAGCAAGTTGTAGGAACAGTTGCTGTGCAATTAAAGGTGTCGATATCTTCCTCTGGACAATCGCAGGCGTCTGGACAAACTATACAAGACGGAACACAGATCTCCCCACAAAATGTTTCTCCGGCAGAGGTCAACGCTGCACAGCCAGTTTCAAAGCTAGGTGGCTGATTAATGATAAAGGCAAATAATTGTGATATACCTTCGGATAAACCGTCTGGCAAGTCATCGAATTTAAAACCTACCACTGTTTCTCCCGCACTACAAGGTGAGTCTTCAGGACAATCTCTAGGAGCAGGTTCAGGCCCAGGAGGACAATCGTCATATGGCTCCAAGCTATCTAAGATCTCCTGTGTCACTTCTCCCGTAAAAAGATCACTAGTAAAGCATTGTCCAACTGGAAAGCAATCTCCATCGATTTCTAAAACCCAATCACTTAAGTCTTGAGCGCCTTCGAGGCCTTCAATAAGATAAATCCACCTATATCCTGCACCAAATCGCTCAACCTCAAACAAAGATAATTGGTAATTTCCAATAATAACCGGTCCAGACGGGCAATCATCAGGAAATTGCTGCAATAAATTAAAATGTGGCATTTACATCTTCCTTTCATAATTTTTTTGAGGTTTTTATGCACCTCTCTATTAATCTATGAAAGGAGGGGGATGCTTGTTTAGGTGAATGCTCCTAGCCGTATACACTAATTTGAAAGAAATAGGAAAATCCACATGTTATTTTTGCTCAGAAATAAAAAATCCCGCTGAGCTATATAAAAGCTCAGCGGGATTTTTTTGACGCCCTCGGCAGGAATCGAACCCACATCTCAAGAACCGGAATCTTACGTGCTATCCGTTGCACCACGAGGGCATGTATGAAGTTAGCGTTACGCTTACCTATTATAGGGTAAGTTCGATTCCTTTGCAAGGAGGATTTTTTGGAATGTCAGCCGTTGTTCTTGTTTAAAAAAGACAATCTTGGGTAAGATGGATACGGTACAGTAAAGTGGAATATACATTAATGTCGAACAGTTTCTGCAGGCTAATCAAGCGATTCGTTTGACCTTTATTGACCATGCGTGTATCATAAAACTACATAGGTGTTCTGGCAAGCGAACCAGTTTATGCCAGCCTGCAAAATGCCTTTTAAAAAGGCATTGACTGCTTTTTTTAGGGCAGTAAAGATCTTTACGTTAAAGGAGGAAAACAAACATGAACTTGATTCCTACAGTTATTGAACAAACGAATCGGGGCGAAAGGGCATATGACATTTATTCCCGCCTTTTAAAGGATCGCATCATTATGCTGGGAAGCGGAATTGATGACAATGTCGCCAACTCAATCGTAGCCCAGTTGCTTTTCCTGGAAGCAGAAAATCCGGAAAAAGACATCTCCATCTACATCAATAGCCCAGGCGGCAGCATCACTGCCGGCATGGCAATCTACGATACTATGCAGTTCATCAGACCAAATGTTCAAACAATCTGTATCGGTATGGCTGCTTCTATGGGTGCATTCCTTCTCGCTGCTGGAACAAAAGGCAAGCGTTACGCACTTCCGAACGCAGAAGTCATGATTCACCAGCCGCTTGGTGGTGCTCAGGGACAGGCGACAGAAATCGAAATCGCTGCGAAGCGTATTCTTTTCCTTCGTGAAAAGCTGAATACAATCCTTTCTGAGCGCACTGGCCAGCCGCTTGAAGTCATCGCGAAAGATACTGACCGTGACAACTTCATGACAGCTGAGCGCGCAAAGGAATATGGTCTTGTTGACCAGATTATCACTCGCAACGTACTTGAAGAAAAGAAGGACAAATAAAGCCGCAAAAAAACTCGCTCTCTATCGGGAGCGAGTTTTTTTGCGGTTCCTTTCAGAAACATGGTTAGTTGCCCGGAATTCTTATTTCAAAAATTTAGTTCTCTTTCTGGATATATTCAGCAAGCTTTTGCACAGCTTCTTCTTCATCATTGCCTTCAGCGATCAGGTTCACGGATGCTCCAGCACTTACGGCAAGGCTCATCAATCCCATGATGCTCTTCGCGTTTACCTTTTTCCCGTCTTTCTCAAGAAAAATATCAGATGTGAACCTGTTTGCTTCCTGCACGAACAATGCCGCAGGGCGAGCTTGTAAGCCAGTTTTCAATTTTACTTCCACCTGTTTTTCCACCATTGCGATTTCCTCCTCTAGCCCTCTATTTATTTGTAATCTGTCCGGCACGCAGTTTATCTGCTATTTCATCGATCTTTCGCAGCCGGTGATTGATTCCTGATTTGCTGATCGCACCCCCGCTTACCATCTCGCCCAACTCTTTAAGGGTGACATCCTGGTAGTCGACACGGAGTTGAGCGATTTCTCTCAACTTATCCGGTAAAATTTGCAGGCCGACCGTATCCCTTATGAAACGGATATTCTCTACCTGTCTAAGTGCAGCGCCAATTGTTTTATTCAAGTTAGCTGTTTCACAATTCACGAGGCGGTTAACCGAGTTCCTCATGTCGCGGACAATCCGGATATCCTCGAATCGCAGCAACGCATTATACGCACCAACGATGGTCAAAAACTCAGTGATTTTCTCAGCTTCCTTCAAATAGGTGATAAAGCCTTTTTTCCGCTCAAGCGTTTTGCTGTTCAATCCGAATGTATTCATCAGCTCACATAATGAGTCATTATGCTCCTGGTACATGGACGCAATCTCCAAGTGATAGGAAGACGTTTCCGGATTGTTCACAGAACCTCCTGCAAGAAAGGCACCCCTTAAATAAGAACGCTTACAACATTTCTTTTTCACCAGTTCAGGTGAAATATCATGGATAATTTCAAAGCCTTCTCCAATAATCTTTAAATCCTCCAGAATTCCCCTGGCCGATTCCTTAAGGCGGACAATATAAACATTATTCTTTTTCAGCCGCATCTTTTTACGCACAAGCAGCTCAACCTGCACCTGATAACTTTTTTTGATCAAGGTATAGATCCGCCTGGCAATCGCGGCATTTTCCGTCTGTATGTCTACGATGAGTTTGCGATTTGAGAAGGAAAGGGAACCATTCATCCGGATTAAAGCGGACAGTTCCGCGTCAGCGCAGCAGCCCTTCACGTCAATATTCGTGAGTTCTTTTTTTGTTTCCGAAGCGAACGACACCTTCTCACCCCCCTGTTTATATAGCGCTGTCACTCTTGTAAATCAGCAAGCGCAGCAGCTGTCTTTTTATTTTATTTAGGCTCTTTTCGTAAACTTTGTTGCTTTCACACCCGTAGTAAAAACCGGCTTCTGGGTTTTTACGGATAGTTTAGCCTATCCTATTCGGAAGCATCTTCGAAAAGAGCACCGAAACCTTTAGGAATGCGGGTAAGAGTAACTGTACGATAAGCAACAATCTATGCGAAAACAGTCTTTATTTATCACGACTGATGCATTCAGAGCATCATTCCCAAAAGAGACAAACGCTTGCATCCTATATTTACGCGTTATATCTCTTTTTGGTTTCATCTATTATCATAGAATATAAAATTTCTGAAACTTTTTTTGTATCATGCCTGATAACATTGCCATCGAGCTCAGCGATATCATCTTGGACGACCTCAATTCCCAATGACATCAGCCGGTCAAGGTCAAAATGGACAGGCTGGGCAAGCTCTTCCTTATAGCGGAGCTCCACATCCGGTGGGATTGTCTCACTATTGACAAGGATCGTATCGATAAAAGCACAGTCCATATGGTCATAGATCGCTTTTATATGATCACTGGCAGCAAAATCATGTGTTTCCCCTGCCTGGGTCATCAGATTGCAAATATACACTTTCCGTGCCTTGGCTTTGCACACTTCTTTACCAAGTCTCTTTACGAGCAAATTCGGCAGGATGCTTGTATACAAACTGCCAGGCCCGATCACGATCAAATCAGCTTCCCTGATCGCCTGGAGCGTTTCAGGCAATGGCTTCACGCCCTCTGGATTCAAAAAGACCCTTTTGATCCTTTTTCCTGAGTAAGGAATTTTGGACTCTCCCCTGACAATGCTGTCATCCTCCATCACGGCATTCAGCATGACGCTTCTGTTCGCGGCCGGCAGCACTTTTCCACGCACATTCAGGACCTTGCTCATTTCCTGGATCGCGTGAACGAAATTGCCTGTGATCGACGTCATCGCAGCCAAGATCAGATTGCCTAGCGAGTGGCCGGACAACTCATTGGCTGTATTGAACCGGTGCTGGAACATCTCTTCAATCAATGGCTCCACATCAGATAGTGCAGCAAGGACATTCCGGATATCACCCGGTGGAGGAATACTCATATCCTCCCTCAACCGGCCGGAGCTGCCGCCGTCATCAGCAACAGTGACGATCGCAGTGATGTCGACAGGGTGCTTTTTCAAACCCCGCAACAGGATTGGGAGGCCCGTTCCACCCCCGATGATGACGATTCTTGGCAATCCATCACTCATCATTTTATATGTCCCTGCCTTTTCTCGATATCACGGTGAGTTACACGGGTATGGTAATCTTTTTCGAAAAACTTGGCGATGTGCTCCGCCAATGCCACGGAACGATGCTGGCCGCCTGTACAGCCGATGGCGATGATGAGCTGAGCCTTTCCTTCCCGCTTATAATGTGGGAGCATGAAACTCAGCAAATCCGTCACCTTTTCGAGGAACTTGGTTGTCTCATTCCATTTTAAAACATATGTCGACACATCTTCATCAAGACCAGTTTTCGGACGCATATGTTCGATATAATGCGGATTCGGCAAAAAGCGGACGTCGAAAACAAGGTCGGCATCGATCGGTATTCCATGTTTGAAACCGAAGGACATGACATTGACGGTAAAAATCGTCTTCTTGTTCACCGAGAACTCCTCAAGGATTTTTTCACGGAGATCCTTCGGCTTCATGCCAGTTGTTTTATAAAGAAGCTGCGCCCTGCCCTTCAGCTCTTCCAAAAGCTCACGTTCTAGCTGGATACCTTCAAGTGGCAGTCCTGACGGAGCAAGCGGGTGCGAACGCCTCGTTTCTTTATAGCGGCGCACAAGAGTCGAATCATCCGCGTCAAGGAACAATACCTGCGGTGTCACCCAAGAAGTTTCCGCGAGGTCATCCAGCGCTTTGAATAGCGAGTCAAAAAATTCACGTCCGCGCAAATCCATGACGAGCGCCACTTTGTTCATTTTCGTGCCAGATTCCTTCATTAACTCAAGGAATTTCGGCAGCAATGTTGGCGGCAGGTTGTCGACGCAGAAAAAACCTAGGTCTTCAAAGCTCTGGATGGCGACGGTTTTCCCTGCGCCAGACATACCTGTTATAATCACGAGCTGGGTATCAGTGCTTGAACCGGTACTCATTTCTCTTTCCCCCTGCAAATTAAGTTATTTATCGTATCAATTTGGATCGAGCCTGTAATTGATCAGCTCAAAATCCGGTGTATAAGTGAAAGTGCCATAGATAATTCCTTGTCCATGGACCATATATTCTAAGATGTGATAATCACCCGCTGCCATTGGCAGATCTTTGATGTCGTCAAGCTCATGCCAGGAAATCGTACCTTCCTCTGATTCATCGAGATTGATGCCATCTGCCTCAGTCGCGTAGAACGTGAACATCATCCACTCGGACACGACTTGATCATCTTCCTTGATGACAAATGTGAAAATCCCTTTGATCTGGGGATTGCGCAGGTAAATCCCTGTTTCTTCGCGAAATTCCCTGACACATGAATCCTTCACGGTTTCTCCTGGTTCCATTTTTCCGCCTGGAGCCACCCACCAATTTCGGCGCGGCTTTTGCAGCAGCAAAATCTTATCATCTTTTACTAAAACACAATTCGTCACTCGCTGCATCCAATCCACCTCTTTATATGTAGGCCAACTAGGCTCTTTAAAAATTTTCGTATACTTTGCCGTTTTTTACACAGAAAATGGCTGCTGTTTTTCGATTCTAATCAATATCAAAAAAAGCAGCATTCTGAAAAAAGCAGTCCTGCAAATTAGCTCAACTTTTATTCTTTCCATTATACTATTTTTAGTTTTTCGCCACAATGAATACAAAGATGATATTTTTGTTAAGGAGTAAGTGGAATCTGCAGATTTAAATTCTAGCTGGCGTATGGTGTTATAATCCGTTTCAATGGCCTGTTTCATTTTTATGCAAAAAAAAGAGCACAGGATAACCTGTGCCGTCAAAGGATTATATTTTTAAAAGGGGGTCAATTTCTACTCCTATAATACCCCATGATTGTTTCACTACTGTTACAGGAGAATTAATAAATAATTACGGTTTGTTAATTTATGCCGAGATGGGATGTTTTTACCAATGGACTGGAAAAACCCGCTGAATCGTTTCCAGCGGGTATTGCATTTTATGCGTTTGCTTTTAATTCTTCAATCAATTCTTCGACATAATGCTGTGCATTTTGCGCCGCGATACTGCCGTCGCCAGTTGCTGTAACAATTTGGCGAAGTGTTTTTTCACGAATGTCACCAGCTGCGAAAATGCCTGGGACTTTCGTTTCCATTTGTTCGTTTGTCTCGATATAGCCGTTGCTGTTCGTGATGCCAAGGCCTTCGAATGGCTTTGTCAACGGAACCATTCCGATGTAGATGAACACGCCATCTGCGGCGAACTCTTTTTCCGCACCATCTTGTGTCGAAACGAGCGTTACGCTGCCAACTTTGCCATCTTTGTCGTTGATTTGCTTGACAGTGTGATTCCAGATGAAATCAATTTTGTCATTGGCAAATGCACGATCCTGAAGGATTTTTTGTGCACGAAGCTCATCACGACGGTGAACGATTGTCACTTTTGAAGCGAAGCGAGTCAAGTAAACGCCCTCTTCGACCGCTGAGTCTCCGCCGCCGACAACAACAAGCTCTTTGTTTTTGAAGAATGCGCCGTCACAAACCGCACAGTAAGAAACACCGCGGCCGCCAAGCTCCTGCTCGCCAGGAACGCCAAGCTTTTTGTACTCCGCACCAGCAGAGATGATGATGGAACGTGCTTTGTATTCTTTGTTTCCGGCTTTGATTGTTTTATATTCTTTGCCGTCAATGACTTCTTTTACGTCACCGTAAGCATATTCTGCACCGAATTTTTTCGCGTGGTCAAACATTTTAGTTGAAAGCTCAGGTCCAAGAATATGGTCAAAACCAGGATAGTTTTCAACTTCTTCTGTATTTGCCATTTGTCCGCCCGGCACGCCGCGCTCAAGCATCAGTGTCGACAAGTTCGCACGTGATGTATAAACAGCAGCCGTCATCCCAGCCGGTCCGGCACCGATAATAATGACGTCATAAATTTTCTCTTCTGACATGTGTACAACTCCTTTTATCAAAATCCCCTATTATTTCATCCAAGATAGTATTTCCTTCCTAAACATATCCTATAAAACAGGAAGCGCATAGTCCAAAAATATGCTTAATAAAGGTCCCTGTTCACTAAATTGACAAAATAAAAAGAGGGTAAACCTCGTCTGCTGCTCACAGACTTAGTTTACCCTTTTAAATGCTGTCTTCTTCTTGAAGAAACTCGTTTGCCAAATTTATATATTTGGATAGTGTAGATACAGACAATCCATATTTTTTCGCTACTGCTGCTTTTGATGTCTTGATATTTCTTAGCTTATCCCAGAGATAATCAACCGCTGCGGCCCATGCTTTTTTGTTCTTGAAGTCATAGCCAGCCTCAACTGCCTGTTCAAAAACTGAAAACCACATGATGTAGACACCAGCTTCATTATTGCCGATCGGCTGGTGGTGGTCATAAAGGAGCTTTGCTGTTTCATGCGCGCCCTTTACTTCCTCTTCCTTACTGCTTAGTTTGCCGGAAGCTACATACGCAAGGTACGATTTTTCCATTTCCGTCATTTTATCCGTTGATGTCTCCGCTGCGAGGATTTCCTTCTTTTTCGCGGAAACAGATGTGAGGAATAGCGCAAAAAGTCGCTCCTCTGGATAATCGCTGTTCAACTGGTTCAGGATAGCCGAAACCTGCGCTTCGAACTTTACGCCCGGTTTGTCTGCCCACGGCTCCATTCCCTCTTTTTCAGGACTGAACTCGAGTACCTTTTTCCAGGCATTACGTGCTGTATTTTCTCTGCCGGTAAAATAAGAAGCATGAGACAACCAGTAATAGAAAGCACCGTCGCCTTCAAAACCTGTTTTTTGCAGCTTCTTCAACCAGCGGTAAGCCAGTTCGTATTCACCGACAAGCGCAAATGTCGCGCCAAGCTTGAACTGGTGCTCCACGTGGATCGGGTGGATTTTTTCAAGAGAGGCCTTAAGATCCTGGCCTTCTTTCTCCTGTCCCTGATAATGCGCGAATACGAGGGCATTGCACAATGCATGCAGGTTGCCGGGATTCTGTTGCAGAACATCATTCAGGATGTCACGAGCCTTTGTTGTTTCACCAAGGTAGAAGTACGCCAGCGCCAGGTTATTGTAAGCTGACCAATATTCCGGATACTCCTCGATGACCTCCTGGAAAATCTCTATCGCCTTTGGGAATTCGCCGGATTCAAGGTGATTGCGGGCTTCCTCCTGCTTGACGATCAGGTCATCCTCTTCATAATAATCCTCATCCATCTCTTCTGCTTCCATCGTGAGAAGTTCAAGCAGGTCGCTCGCGTCCTCGGCAAACTCACCATCTTCATTCAATTCCATATAAAGATTAGCATGCCTGAACGCATCCCGGAACAAGCCTAAATGAGCGTAGTTATTCGCTAAGAAATAGTGGCATTCTGTCATGTTTTCATCAAGTTCTTCGAGGACCAAGTGCAAAAGACGGTTAGACTGCTGGTATTCACCCAGCTCCGACTGCACGATCGCCAGCTGGCAAACGATCATCGGCTCGCCAGGCTCAAGGTGCATCGCACGCTGGAAATACTTTTCAGCCTTTTTTAGGTCCCGCCTGTGGAAAGCCTTGACCCCTTTGGTGAAGTAATATTCACCAGTAGGAACAAATGACAGCAATTGACCTTTTTGCTTCATCGCTTTAGAGTCTTTTCCCATATGATCCTCCATTTATATTTTAGTAAAACTATATCCTTTGAACCTTTGGTTTGTATAAGAATACACATACAGTGTTTTATCGAAGCAACTTTAACTAATGTAGTATAACATACGGACAGAGTGTTCGAGAAGGTGTGGATTTGAATTTGTATTGTGGTGGGTGTATCCAGTTGGTTAAAAAGTGTGGTTTATTAGCGGTTGGTCGAATTATTGGGAAAAGTGGTCGAATAATCTTTAAATGTGGTCGAATAAATTAAAAATCCGCCAGAATAATTCAATAAGTGGTCGAATTAATTTGTTTTTCGCCAATATAATTAATCTGTACTTTTAAAAGAGGGATTTTCAGTGCTGAAATCGAATATATGAGTTAGAATTTTTAAGGAGTGATAGCATTTGATAGGCAAAAAAAGAGAATATCCTAAAGAAATCATGATATTAGAAGCCATAGTAAGACGTTTCCCTCCTGATGACTTCAGAAAAGCGGAATTCGAGAAGAAACTTTACCGGAAACGGGCAGGTTACAAAGGAGAAAAGACGCTGGATTACTATTTAGAGCAAATTGACCACTCAGAAATGGTAATTTTGTACGATTTAAGAATTCCGATCAACAGTACCCACTTCCAACTCGACACCCTCATCATTACCCCTTATTTTCTCCTCATCATCGATTCCAAAAATTACGCAGGAACACTCATTTTCCTTCCAGAATTTAACCAACTGATTCGTGTACAGAACGATATAGAAGAAGTTTTTCCCGACCCGATTCTCCAGACAAAAATCCAGGCATCTCAATTAAAAGCATTTCTTAAAAAACATCATATTACACCTCCACCGATTGAAAATCTTGTTGCCATTAGCAATTCACAGGCCATCATCAAAAATCCAACCAATGACAAGGAAGTCAGTTATAGAGTCTTCAGGTCAGCGAATGTTGCCTTTAAAATCCCTCCATTTTACCAAAAGCATACCCAGTCCCATCTCTCTAAAAATGAAATGAAGAAAATCGCCAGACATTTAATTAAGGCGCACGAACCACTGGTTCCAGACCCAAAATCAATGAACCTGCCATTTGATAAAATAGTTAAGGGTGGGCAGTGCCCTGCCTGCGAGGCATTCGGAATGGACTACCGCCAGGGGAAATGGACTTGTTTTAGCTGTGGACATAAAACTGCGGATGTCCATATTCAGGCATTGAGGGATTACTTCCTTATTTACGGCCCTTCTATTACTAGCAAGCAATTCCGAGAATTCATGAAAGTCAGATCTCCTTCTACTGCGAAACGCCTGCTATCTTCTATGAATCTCACGTTTGACGGCACAACCAAAGGGCGCACCTACTTTCCGGGCAAAAGCTTCTTTGATTAAAGCTCTTTTCTCAAACTTTGTTGCTTTTGACTACAAAATAGTATTGAATGCCCTATTTTTCTCCGCAAAGTTGATTCTTTATATGAGAAAAGAGCATGCAAATTTGATACCGACCTGCAAAATGGCTTTATATTACGTTAAAATCGGCTTTAGGATTTTAACAACAATCTTTACGAAAACAGCCTTGATTAATTTATGGCAGAAAAAACCCAGCGCAATACTACTCTTCTGCGCTGGGCTTCTTCCTTTTATTTAATACTGCCAATACTTCTTTTAGCGGCAGCTTCTGTTCCTGCAACAGGACCATTAGGTGGTAAAGCAGGTCTGCTGCTTCCCACTTCAACTCTTCTGGGTCGCGGTTTTTGGCGGCGATGATGACTTCTGATGCTTCTTCACCGACTTTTTTCAAAATCTTGTCGACGCCTTTTTCAAATAAGTAGGTGGTGTAGGCGCCTTCCGGCATTTCCTGTTCTCGCTCGCGGATTGTTTTTTCTAGTTCGAGCATAACGGCAAAATCGCCTAGTGAAGCAAGCTGATCAGCAGGACGCTCCAGCAAGTTTTCTGAAAAACAGCTGACTGCGCCTGTATGGCATGCTGGTCCGGCTGGTTCGACTAGCACCACGAGAGCGTCTCCGTCACAGTCGTACTTCAACTCAACGATCTTTTGGGTGTTGCCGCTCGTTGCGCCTTTGTGCCAGAGCTCCTGGCGGGAACGGCTGTAAAACCAGGTTTCGCGTGTTTCAAGCGACTTGCCTAGGGATTCTTCATTCATATACGCAACAGTAAGGACTTCACGTGTTGCTGCATCTTGGACGACTGCAGTAATCAGGCCATTTTCATCAAACTTCAATTCTTCTATTTTCATCTTACGGTCACTCCTTTTTCACGGAGATGGGATTTTACTTCTTTTACAGAGGTTTCACGGTAGTGGAAGATCGAAGCAGCCAGTGCAGCATCTGCTTTTCCTTCGTTAAAAGCGTGTGCGAAATGGTCCGCGTTTCCAGCGCCGCCTGAGGCAATGACCGGGACTGTGACTGCTTCACTCACTGCACGGGTCAGCTTTAGGTCGAAGCCTTTCTTTTCACCGTCACTGTCCATGCTTGTCAGCAGGATTTCCCCTGCTCCAAGGCGGACGGCCTCCCTTGCCCATTCGATGACTTCCCAGTCGGTAGGGGTCCGGCCTCCATGGGTGTAAACCCGCCATGATCCGAGTTCTGGGTCGTATTTTGCATCGATGGCGACGACGATGCACTGGGCGCCAAAGAAATCGGAGCCTTCTGAAATTAATTTCGGATTGTTGACAGCCGCGGTGTTCAAGGAAACTTTATCAGCACCTGAACGGAGCATCCTCTTCATATCCTCAAGTGTGTTGATGCCTCCTCCGACTGTGAACGGGATTGCCAGCTCTGACGCTACTTCCCTGACTACCTCGACCATCGTCTTCCTTCCTTCAACGGAAGCTGATATATCAAGGAATACGAGCTCATCGGCTCCTTGCTCATCATAAAAGCGCGCTAGCTCGACGGGATCGCCGGCATCGCGGAGCTGCACAAATTGCACTCCTTTTACGACGCGGCCTTCTTTTACATCAAGACAGGGAATGATCCGTTTGCTTAGCATCAGGCACCACCCGCTTCCAACGCAGATTTTACCGAAAAACGGCCTTCATAAATGGCCTTGCCAACAATCGCACCGCTGACCCCATCATCACTCAACTGTCGAAGAGCGGCTAAATCGTTAAGCGAGCTGACACCGCCGGAAGCGATGACACTTTTGCCCGTTTCCAATGCAAGCTGGCGGGTTGCCTCCACGTTTGGTCCTGCAAGAGTGCCGTCTGTTGCTATATCGGTAAAAATGAAAGTCTCTGCACCGGCATCAGCGAATCTTTTGCCAAGCTCGACAGCACTCACTTCGGAAGTGTTCAGCCAGCCATGCGTCGCGACATAACCGTTTTTCGCATCAAGACCAATCGCAATTTTGGCACCGTATTTCCTGACCATTTCCTCGGCGAACTCTGGATTGGAAACGGCAATGCTGCCAATGATGACACGGGTGACGCCGTTATCAAGATAATGATTGATATCAGCTTCACTGCGGATGCCTCCGCCAATCTGAATTTTCACGCCTAGCTCTTGGGCAGACTGAATCACAAATTTATCGTTGACCCGCCTGCCATCCCGTGCGCCATCGAGGTCGACCATATGAATCCACTCTGCACCTTCATTAGCGAATGTTTTCGCCATTTCAAAAGGAGACTCTCCATATACAGTTTCCTTGTCATAATCGCCTTGCAGCAGCCTTACGCATTTTCCGCCGCGCATGTCGATCGCCGGGTAGATTGTGAATTTCATTCTTCTGTCTTCCTTTCTGTTGCAAGGTTCGTAAAATTACGGAGCAGTGCCATTCCGATATCACTGCTTTTTTCCGGATGAAACTGCATCCCATAGATATTATTCCTGCCTACGATGGCTGGCACTTCTACATCATGATAATCACCGACTGCTACCAGGACTTCCGGCTCGTTCGTTTTTACATAATAAGAGTGGACGAAATACACGTAATCTTCTTCAAGTGATGTGAGTAAAGGAGACTCTCCGGTAAAGCGAAGCTTGTTCCATCCCATATGCGGAACCTTATAAGCTTCCCCTTCTGCCGTCTGGCCGCTAAAACGCTCCACTTTTCCAGGAAGCAGGTTCAAGCCCTTCGTCAGGCCATTTTCCGTACTTTGTTCGAACAGAAGCTGCATGCCGAGGCAGATTCCGAGCACAGGCTTGCCGGTAGCAGCGAAAGCGTGGATCAGCTCAGTCAATCCAGTGCGATCCAACATTTCCATCGCATCACGGAATGAACCGACGCCGGGGACGATTAGTGCATCTGCATCCATCAAATTCCCCTTATATTGTGAGATAAAGTATGGCGCATCAAGCCGTTCGAGCGCTTTACTGACGCTGAACAGATTGCCCATGCCGTAATCGACGATGCCTATCATGAGTTAACTTCCTTCCTTTTACAGAGTTCGGGCTTTCTTTCCCTACCAGGGGCATAAGAGCTTCATTCCTCTTCAAATCGAATAATGGTGTCTCTTATAATACCCGTAGAGATTCCCTTATAACATCCCTTTAGTACTTCGTTTACCGCTCCCTTACAACATCCCTTTCGTTGAAGGAACGCCTTTCACCCGCGGGTCGATGGTCGTTGCTTCATCAAGCGCGCGGCCAAGGGCTTTGAATACTGCTTCAATCATATGGTGAGTATTTTTTCCGTAGTGGACGATGACATGCAGATTCATTCTTGCTTCAAGCGCAAGCTTCCATAGGAATTCGTGGACTAGCTCGACATCGAAAGTACCAACCTGCTGGGCAGGGAATTCTGCGCGCATTTCGAGGTGCGGGCGGTTGCTAAGATCGACGACGACCTGCGCCAGGGCTTCATCCATTGGGACAAAAGCGTTTCCGTAGCGTTTGATTCCTTTTTTATCGCCAAGTGCTTCGCGAAGCG
The DNA here is from genome assembly GCF_018613315.1 of Bacillus sp. ISL-37. Classification (GTDB taxonomy): domain Bacteria; phylum Bacillota; class Bacilli; order Bacillales; family Cytobacillaceae; genus Mesobacillus. The sequence goes on from NZ_JAGGQL010000032.1 coordinate 51,100, forward strand.
CCTGTCCAATGCAGATGCCGATATCTTCGGTTGTATGGTGCCCATCCACCTCAACATCTCCATTCGCATCCACCTTCAAATCAAACTGGCCATGCTTAGCAAATAAATCGAGCATATGGGAAAGAAAAGGCACTCCAGTTTCCAGTTCTGTTTTTCCTTCGCCATCGATGCTAAAATCCAAATCTATTTTTGTTTCATTCGTATATCTTTTTACCGTTGCGGTGCGTTCCATGAACTTTCCCTCCATATGCTTTAATCACGATTTCAGTCTTGCTTCCACGGCCCGGGCGTGAGCTTCCAACCCTTCAAGCCTTGCGAACTCGGCGATTTTTGCACCGTTATCATTCATCGCTTTTTCACTGTAAAGGATGATGCTGGATTTCTTTTGGAAATCCTCCACGCTCAAAGGACTTGAAAAACGCGCTGTCCCGTTTGTTGGCAGGACATGGTTCGGTCCGGCGAAGTAATCACCTACAGGCTCTGAGCTGTATCTCCCCAGGAAAATCGCGCCTGCGTGCTTTATTTTACCGAGCAGTTCCATCGGATTCTCCGTGACGATTTCAAGATGCTCCGGTGCAAGCTGGTTGATTGCCGCCACAGCCTCATCCATATCCGCTGCCACATAAATTGCCCCGAAGTCTTCGATTGCCTGTGTGGCGATTTCTTTTCTCGGCAATTGCGAAAGCTGCTTATAGACTTCATTTTGAACGTCAGCTGCAAGAGTACTGGATGTTGTCACTAACACCGCACATGCCCTCGGGTCATGCTCTGCCTGGGAAAGCAGGTCAGCCGCGATTTCGTTGGCTCGCGCTGTATCGTCGGCCAGGATGCCAATCTCGCTTGGTCCAGCGATCATATCAATTGCAACGTCGCCGAAAACTTCGCGCTTGGCGAGGGCGACATAAATGTTTCCCGGACCGGTGATTTTATCGACCGGCTTGATTGTTTCAGTTCCATATGCCAGGGCGGCAATTCCCTGGGCTCCGCCGATCTTATAGATCTCTTTTACCCCGGCGATATCTGCGGCAACGAGCACGCCTGCCGGAAGCTTTCCGTCAGTACCTGGCGGCGATACCATCACGATCCGCTCGACACCCGCGGTTTTTGCCGGAATGACATTCATCAATACCGAGGACGGATAAGCAGCGGTTCCACCAGGCACATAGACACCGACAGAATCGAGCGGTGTCACCTTCTGGCCAAGCATTGTGCCATTTTCCTCTGTCGTCATCCATGAAGGACGCAGCTGTTTTTCATGGTATTTACGTATATTGGCTGCTGCCTCAGTAATGATGTCGACAAGCTGACTGCTGACATTTTTATAGGCTTCAGAAATTTCATTCTCTGTCACAAGAAATTCATCGAGCGCCACTGAATCAAACTTTTCGGTAAAAGTCCTGAGGGCCTGGTCCCCGGAAGCCCTGACTTCCGCGATAATGTCCTGTACGGCTTTTCGCTGTTCTTCGGTTCCGCCATCAACGGTTCGTTTTAATGACAAGCTTCCATCTATCTGTAAAATATCCATCGGGAATCAAATCCTTTCAGATCCACAATCTATATCACTTCGTTCAGCCTTTTGACCAGCTCGCTGATCCGCTCATCCTTGATTCGGTAGCTGACTGGATTGACAATCAATCTTGATGTCACGTTTGTAATCGTTTCATATTCCACGAGACCATTTTCCTTCAATGTCCTTCCGGTTGAAACGATGTCGACAATCCTGTCGGCTAGCCCGATTAATGGCGCAAGCTCGATTGATCCATTCAATTTGATGATTTCTACCTGCTCGCCCTGTTCACGGAAATAAGCAGCAGCAATATTCGGATACTTCGTCGCGATTTTCGGGGCGACATCATTCATTTTTGTATCCGGAAGTCCCGCAACAGCAAGATAGCAGCCGCTGATTTTTAAATCTAGCAGCTCATACACATCACGTTCTTCCTCAAGCAGGACGTCCTTTCCGGCAATCCCGAGATCTGCGACACCATGTTCAACATATGTAGCCACATCCATCGGCTTCGCTAAGATGAATCGGAAATTTTCCTCTTCAACATCGATAATCAACTTGCGGGAATCATCAAATTCAGGAGGCAAATCAAAGCCAGCGTTGCGCAACAGATCAACTGCTTCGGTAAAAATCCTGCCCTTTGGCATCGCGATGGTCAGTTGTTCATTCACTGCACTCCCTCCTTCCCAACAAGGTAAACGACATTGGCAAACGTATCGGAGCAAGCATCAAGATTGCGTACGGAGCTGATGTCCTGGAGGATGACCCGTTTCCCTTCTTCCCTGCGCTGTACTGCAAGCTGGTAAGCTTCTTTTCTTCGTTCAGGGCTGAAAAGAATGCAAGTGACCGGCTCGGGTTCACCAAGGTTACCGAGACTTTCAAGCAGGCGGTCGAGCCTGATCGCAAATCCTGTTGCCCCTGTCGATTTTCCGAATTTCTCAAGCAATTTGTCATAGCGGCCGCCATTGCCAATTGGGAAGCCAACCATTCCTGCGTAAACCTCAAATAAAATGCCTGTATAATAGCTCATGTGGCTGACAATTGTTAGGTCAAATTTGATCCGGCTGCTTTCACCGAAGTCTTCGATGATCTCCCAGAGCAGCTTCAATTCATCAAGTGCCGCTCTGCCTTTTCCGTTCTCGACCAATTCGGATGCCTTACCAATCACTTCCGGACCGCCGCGCAGTTCCAGGAAAGCCAGAAGTCTTTGAGAATCAATTGATGATAGCGGCAGTGATTTGACATGCTCACGATATCCAACATAATTTTTCTCATATAAAAATTTCGTCAGTTCCCTGGCTCGTTCCTCTGTCCCAAGAATTTGTACGAACAATTCATTGACGAAGCCGACATGCCCAACTGAAAGCTGAAACTGCTCCAGCCCAGCTTTTTTCAGCGAGGAAATCGCCAGCGAAATCATTTCGCCATCCGCGCTGACAGAGTCGTCGCCGATACATTCGACACCAATCTGCTCAAATTCCGCCGGCCTGCCGCCTTCGCGCTGCTGGGCACGGTAGACATTTGCAGAATAGGCCAATCTTAATGGAACCTGGTCTTTGAATAATTTCGAAGCTGCAACCCTGGCAATCGGCGCGGTCATATCCGGACGCAGTACAAGCGTATGCCCCTGCTGGTCCAGCAACTTGAACAGCTGCTGATCAAGGATCGCTGAGGCCGTGCCGACAGTTTCGTAATATTCGAGCGCCGGTGTTTCGATAAATTGGAAACCCCATTGCTTCATTTCTTTTTCAATTGAGCTGCGGACTTTTTCCTTCGCTTCAAACAATTCCGGAAGTGTATCCCGCATGCCTAGCGGCTTTTCAAACATGAATAATCTGCTCATTGTTTTCACCCTCTTCGTTGCTGGTGTTATCTATCTTAATTGTCTAAATCCTTTAGTTCGCTAATATGGTAACAAGATGAAGTTATATGTATTTTATCGCTCATTTTATTATTCGTCAACCATAAGCTGTTCATGTTTGCTTTTTAAAATGGAGCTGGTAGAATGGTGGCAATCAGAAAAGCGGAAGCGCTGACAGCGTTGCTGCTAAACAATTTTTTACTATTTAAGGAGGCTAGGTGAAATGAAAATCCTCTGGGATCTGGATGGGACAATCGTTGATACATGGCCGACATTGGTGGAGGCGTTCACGGTCGTTGCGAAAAAAGACCTGCCGTATGAAGAAGTCCTTCCTCATCTGAAATATGGTACAGCATATGATTTTTACAGAGTCGATAAAAATAAGGTAACGGAATTCCGGGAGATTGAACGCACTTTGCCAAATGATCGAAAACCGCTTTTCCCGTATGTAAAAGATGTATTGTCTGCCTCGGACGCAAATGTACTCGTGACCCATCGCAATCGGCGCTCAACAGAAGAGCTGCTGGAACACTGGAATCTCGGCCAATTTTTCGAGGAAGTGATTTGCCCTGCTGATGATGGCTATTCGTTAAAGCCGGATATCCATGCGTACAAGTACCTGCATGACAGATATGGGTTGGACCTAGCTGTCGGCGACCAGAGCACTGACCTGATTCCCGCCAGGAAGATTGGCATTAAGACTTGCTCCTTCCGTGAAGCAAACGAGTATGCAGACGAAACCATCTATTGTTATTCAGAATTTCCATATAAGTAGAAGCGAAATGGTATATCAAACCCATTTCGCTTTTTGTTTTTTTCAAAGGGACGGAGGGTAAATATCCTGCAAGAAAAGGAGGTTTGTTTTTGATGGAAAATAATGCACAAGATAGAATTATCCCTGTTACATCGGTTGACAGTGGGGATTTGGAAGCTGTCACAAATGATGTTCATTATTTGACTACCCAAATCGTGAATGTTTGTTTTTACGGACTCCCTGGCACCAAGAACGACTGGGTGTTGATTGACGCTGGCATGCCGAGGTCTGCGGATACTATTTTAGAGGCAGCGGAAAAGCTGTTTGGCGAAAATAACCCTCCAAAAGCAATCATCCTCACCCACGGGCACTTTGACCATGTCGGAGCGCTTGTGGAGCTGGTGGAACGCTGGGACGTGAATGTCTTTGCGCACGAATTGGAGATGCCGTATCTATCAGGCGTGAAAAACTACCCTGAACCCGATCCAACCGTTGACGGAGGTCTGCTCGCCAAAGCTTCTAAGCTTTACCCCAATGAAGCTATTAAACTAGGAAGCAGCATCAAAGCTTTGCCATTAGACGGAACAGTTCCTGATATGGAAGGGTGGCGCTGGGTCCATACTCCGGGACACACCCCGGGCCATATTTCGCTCTTCCGTGAAGCTGACCGTACTTTGATTGCCGGAGATGCGTTTGTCACGGTCAAGCAGGAATCGTTATATAAAGTGGTTACACAGAAAAAAGAAATCAGCGGACCACCGCGCTATTTAACCCCTGACTGGATAGCAGCAAGGAAATCTGTTGAGGATTTGTTTGCGCTGCATCCAGCCCGGGCGATAACCGGACATGGAAGGCCCATGGAAGGCGAGGAGCTCGAGAAAAATCTTGACTTACTGGTGCGGGATTTTGAGAGGATTGTTGTGCCTGAGCACGGGAAGTTCGTGGACGGAGAATAATTGATGCCGGCAGCACTCGATTTGGCGCTGCCGACAGCCAGTTTTACAGGTGGAGTATCATTCTTTGATGATTTTTCGATCACAGGAGGATATCTACTCGCTAAATCCAGTGGAAAATCACCTGGAATGAGATGGCTGATTTTCATTTATTGGCGAAAAACAAAATATATCGACCACTTTTTGAATTATATTGGCGGATTTTTGATTTTATCGACCACATTTTGAATTATTCCGACCACTTTTCGCAATATATCGACCACATCCGAATTTTCACAAAAACAAAGCGAAGCGGAGTCAATTCCGCTTCGCTTTATTTTATTGGTGCTTTTCCATAAATTTCATCATCAGCCCAGCGTTGTGCGAGCTCTTCCTTTGTGTAGATGACCCGCATTGGGTTGCCGCCGACAAAGGCTCCGGCCGGGACGTCTTTATGAACGAGTGTTCCGGCGGAGACGATGGCGCCGTCACCGATCCTGATGCCTGGCATGATCGTGGAGTTGGCGCCGATCATGACTTCGCTGCCAATCTCGACGTCGCCGAGGCGGTATTCCTTGATCAAATATTCGTGCGCCAGGATGGTTGTGTTATAGCCAATGACCGTATTGCGGCCAACGGAGATTTTTTCCGGGAACATGACGTCGAGCATGACCATCAGTGCGAAGGATGTCTGGTCGCCTACGTTCATCCGCAAGAACTTGCGGTACAGCCAGTTTTTCATGCCGAGAAATGGCGTGTAACGCGCCACCTGGATGACGACGAAATTTTTGACGACCTTCCAGAACGGGACGGTTTTATACACGTGCCAGAGCGAGTTTGCTCCTTCTACTCGATAACGAGTCGTCCTTCTCATGCTATACTCCCAAGATCGGCAGGAGATCAGCCATGTTCTCTAACATGTAATCCGGGTTGTACTGCTCAAGATGCTCTCTTCCCTTAATGGACCAGGCAACGCCTACTGTCTTCGTACCGGCATTTTTGCCGCCGAGGATATCGTGGTGGTTATCGCCGACCATGATGGCACGTTCAGGAGTGGAACCAAGCATGTCCAGAGCTTTTAAAAGAGGCTCAGGATCCGGCTTCGCTTTTTCAACATGGTCAAGCGCGACGACAACCTCGAAAAACTCGTCCAATCCTGTCAGCTTCAAGCCCATCTGGACTACATCCGAACGCTTCGTCGTGACGATTCCTAAATGGAAACCGCTCTCCTTCAACGTTCGGACCGTTTCATACACTCCCTCAAATCCTTTTACCAACAGGTCGTGATTAGCCAGGTTGTAAGTCCGGTAAGTGGTGATCATTTCTTCGTAGCCTTCAGGATCCATTGGCTGGAACGTATCCTGAAGAGACGGCCCCAAAAACGGAAGGACATCCTCCCGTTTGTATTGGCCGGGATAATAAGTTTCCATTGTATGGAGAAAGGATGAAATAATCAGTTCGTTTGTATCAATCAGAGTCCCGTCAAGATCGAACAGGACCGTATCTATTTTATTGCTCATATACTGCTTCCTTTCTTTTTGCAATGTCCGCGCGGTTCCAGATCATCGCGACTGTTATTGTCAATAATATCGCCACACCAAGGCGGATCAATAACAGCGGCAGGACTGGAATGCCAAGCGGAATGAAAATCAATGTATCTTCAATGACTGCGTGGCAGGCAACGAGGAAAATGAATGCAAGCGTGACATCCTTTTTGCTTACTCCATCCTCCTGAACTGCCTGGATCATCACGCCTGCGCCGTACGCAAGCCCAATCAGCAGGCCGGCTGCCATTGTCGTCGAGGTGTTCTCCTTCATGCCAAGGGCTCTTGTGATCGGCGCCATCCATCTTGAAAAAACGGCAAGCCATTGCTTATCCTTCATGATTTGCACCACGACCATCAGCGGGATGACAATGATCGCCAGCTGGAATATGCCGACTCCTGCCTTAGTGATGCCTTCAAGCAAAATCGATCCCCATCCAGAGACCTCTTCACTTTTAGAAGGGACCATACCATATTGTGCGATTTCAGAACCGCCGTTCCAAACAAGATTGATTACCACCGCAGATATGAACGCAAGCCCGAGGCGGACGAGGACGATAACCCACAGCTTGACGCCCACCTTGAGAGCTACACTCGATTCAACAAGCATATTATGTGAAAAGCTCAGCATCACCGCAATGATGAAGACTTCTTTTACCGTTAAATCAAGCGTCAGGATTGCTCCGATGGCCGCGTATAAATTAAGGAAGTTCCCGATGACAAGTGGAATCGCCGCATCACCAGACAAACCGAGCAACGACATCAACGGCGTAATCAATTTGATTATCCACGGCAGGACAGGTGTATATTGAAGGATTGAAACAATCAGGGTGACAGGGAAAATGACTTTCCCGAGCGCCCAAGTCGTATTCAAGCCAACCATCAACCCTCTTTTCAATGTAGAACCCATCGAAGCATCTCTCCCATTTTTTAGCCTTAGTTCATTTTATTTATAGGGCTTCTTTTTTAGTAATCCGAAATTCTAGTTCTCGTTCTCTAAGTATCGTACCTTCGAATAACCTTTGACTCTTCTGAAAATCCATAAGCCGATTGCAAAAACAATCAACGCGATTGAGATTGTTTGGGCAATTCGCAATGATTCCGTCAGCATCAAGCTGTCAGTCCGCATTCCTTCAACAAAGAAGCGGCCGATTGAGTACCAGATGACATAGCTGAGGAAAATCTCCCCGCGCCCAAGGTTGACTCTGCGCAATGACATGAGCAGGATGAAACCGAGCAAATTCCAGAACGATTCATATAAGAACGTTGGATGATAATATGTTCCATTAATATACATCTGGTTGATGATGAACTCAGGCAGGTGCAGGTTTTCCAAAAACGCCCTTGTTACTTCTCCGCCATGCGCTTCCTGGTTCATGAAGTTGCCCCAGCGTCCGATTGCCTGTCCTAGGATGATGCTAGGAGCTGCGATATCAGCGAGCTTCCAGAAAGAAACATTCCTGGACTTCGCAAAGAAATATGCGGTGGCAACGGAACCGATCAAAGCACCATGGATGGCAATACCGCCATTCCATACCTTAAAAATCTCGCCAGGATACTGGCTGTAGTAATCCCATTGGAAAATTACATAGTAAAGCCTTGCAGATAGGATTGCGATTGGAATCGCCCAGAGCATCAGATCCGCAAAGATATCCTTTGGCAGACCGCGGCGTTCTCCTTCACGCATGGCAATCCATAATGCGAGCGCAATTCCAAGTCCAATGATGACACCATACCAGTGCACCTCGATCGGTCCAAGTGAAAAGGCAATCGGGTCGATTGGCTGAATATTCTTTTCCATGTCATTTCCCCTTTTTCTATATAAAAATCAGTCGTACCAGCACTTTGGCTGTTCTTAATCAAACGTTTGATTAAGAATATTTTTCGTGAAACTGCGAGTGCCGCTGTTATTTATAAAGTACTTTACTGCTTAATGTTCGTCATGGTCACCGTCTTCGATGACGTCGGACAGCCTGTTGGTGAATTGTTCGGCTGCATTGACGCCCATGCGCTTCAGCCTGAAGTTCATTGCTGCTACCTCGATAATGACAGCGAGGTTTCGGCCTGGGCGTACGGGAATTGTCAGCTTGGTGATATCGGTGTCGAGAATCTTCATCTTCTCTTCATCTAGGCCCAGTCTGTCGTAAGATTTTTTCTGATCCCAAATCTCTAGATCAATGATCAGGGAAATCCGTTTATGTGAACGTACCGCACCAGCACCGAACAGCGTCATCACATTGATGATGCCTACACCGCGGATTTCCAGAAGGTGCTCAATTAGATCAGGTGAGTTCCCGACCAGAGTCCCGATATCCTCCTGGCGGATTTCAACACAGTCATCCGCTACGAGACGGTGACCCCTCTTTACCAATTCAAGCGCGGTTTCACTTTTACCGACACCGCTTTTTCCAGTAATCAGGACGCCGATACCATACAGATCAACAAGTACTCCATGGACTGCAGTCGTCGGTGCCAGTTTGCTTTCTAGATAGTTAGTCAGATGACTCGAGAGCCTAGTTGTTTTTTGCTTCGAACGCAAGAGAGGTACTGATTCCCTTTCGGCTGCCTCGACCAGTTCAACAGGAACCTCCATGTCTCTTGTGACAATGATTCCTGGCGTAATATCTGTACAAAGCTTTTCCATCCGCTCAGCCCTGTCGCGAGGGTTCAATTTTTCAAAGAAGGTAAGCTCTGTTTTTCCAAGAAGCTGCAATCGCTCTGCAGGATAATATTCAAAATAACCAGCAATTTCTAGTCCTGGTCTTGAAATGTCAGTCGTGGTGATCGGACGATTGATTCCTTCCTCCCCACTGATCAATTCCATGTCGAATTTCTTGATGATGTCTTTAGTACGGACTTTTGGCAAAGAAGTTCCTCCTTTATTAGAACGTTTATTTCCCACATGATAACAATACCTTTTATTTTAGCACTTTTTTAACAAGAACCAAATATAAGGAGATAAAAAACAAGTTGAGTTTCCTGAGATTATCGGAATCGGTATGATCCACCTCTTCCTGCTAGTACCAAAGCTATATTTTCATAAAAGGTATAGACAACTATACAGTAGACTTGTTATCATCATTTTGTAAGCGAATTCATTTTTTTCTGACTATTTTACAATAAGAGGGGGAAACACCATGCGTAATGAAGAACGCCTGGCAAGAGAGATACTTGAGCAGCTTGGCGGCGCGGACAATATTGCTGATGTTGCTTCGTGCATGACCCGCCTGCGCGTCAAGCCGGTTGACTACAGCAAAGTGGATATCGTCGGCATCAAGAAAATTGATGGCGTGCTCGGTGTCGTGGAAGAAGAGACATTGCAGATTATTTTGGGACCTGGAATTGTCACCAAAGTGGCCAATGAAGTTTCTGAGATTACCGGGAAGACTGCCAGTCTAGTAGACGAGTCCGACCCGGATCCTTTCGAAGGACTTGCCGGCCGTACCAAGGACGAACTTAACAAGAAAAATGCGACTCCGTTCAAGCTATTCCTGCGCAGAATCGCCAGCATTTTCATTCCGCTGATTCCAGCGATTGTCGCTTCAGGTTTGATTGCCGGGATTACGAATGTTATTGTCCGTTCTGGCGCGGATCCTGAATCGTCACTGATCCAGATTCTTAACTTGATCGGCTGGGGTATCTTCAGTTATCTTGGTGTATTTGTCGGGATCAATACTGCTCGTGAATTTGGAGGCTCACCTGCTCTTGGCGGTGCTGCTGGTATCCTGATCATCAACCCGGGTCTGGCAAACATCACATTGTTTGGCGAAGCACTAGTCCCTGGCCGTGGTGGATTGATCGGCGTTATGCTTGCTGCAGTTTTTATTGCAATGCTTGAAAAACGGATCCGTAAATTCGTTCCGTCTTCTTTGGATATCATCATTACTCCTACTCTATCATTATTGATTACTGGTATTGCTACACTATTCGTGCTTCAGCCTGTTGGCGGATGGATTTCAGATTTGATCACAAAGGGCTTGCTTGGAATTCTTGATGTCGGCGGAATCCTGGCAGGATTGGTCCTAGCCGGAACATTCCTTCCTCTTGTTGTTACAGGTTTGCACCAGGGCTTGACTCCTGTGCATATGGAATTGATCAACACGATTGGTGATGACCCGCTCCTGCCAATCCTCGCAATGGGTGGCGCAGGACAGGTTGGTGCAGCCTTCGCGATTTACTTTAAGACGAAGAATGAAAGACTTAAAAAGGTCATCAAGGGCGGGCTGCCAGTAGGTATGCTCGGCATCGGCGAACCACTTATTTTCGGTGTTACCCTGCCGCTTGGCCGTCCATTCATCACTGCCTGTTTAGGGGCAGCAGTTGGCGGAGCATTCCAGGCATTCTTTAAGATTGCAACGATTGCCATCGGCGTTTCCGGTATCCCTCTTGTATTCCTTGTCCATACAAATCAAATACTGCTCTACTTGCTTGGACTTCTGATTGCCTACGTATTCGGGTTCATCTTCACCTGGACGTTCGGCTTCAAGGAAGAAATGGCTAAAGGTATCTAGAATGCAAATAAAGAAAAGGAGGAGAGCTATTTTCCTCCTTTCTTCTTTTCTATTAATCTGTTTGATTGGAGGGATTGCCCATGCTTGGCATTTCGGTATATTTGAAAAAGGATATGATGGAAAAAAATGCTGCCTGGATTGAAAAAGCAGCTCAACACGGACTTAAATCGATTTTCACTTCCTTACATATTCCTGAAGATAATCCAGCTGAGTATAAAGAACTTTTACAAAAGCTTGGAGAACTTGCGAAAAAGCACAACATGGAGCTGATGGCGGATGTCTCACCCCGCTCATTGGATTACCTCGGGCTGGACTGGGATCAGTATGATAAGCTGCTAGATTGGGGACTATCAGGTATCAGGGCTGATTATGGATTCACAACACAGCAGATCGTGGAGCTTTCGCATAAAATGAAGATAGGAATCAACGCCAGCACGGTAACAAAGGAAGAACTTCTGGTCTGGATTGATGCTGGTTTAAATACCGAGAATGTCGAAGCATGGCACAATTTTTACCCAAGGCCTGAAACGGGATTGGACAAGGAGTTCCTGATTGAAAGAAATTATATGCTCCGTTCATTCGGCATTACGACAATGGCTTTCGTTCCTGGGGACAAGGACTTGCGCGGGCCGGTGTTTGCTGGCCTTCCAACGCTTGAAAAGCACCGCGGCCACCTGCCGCATTTAGCTGCTGCAGAGCTAATGGTCTCTTGTTTTACCGATAAAATCTTAATTGGAGATCACGCTGCATCAGATGAGCAGCTGGAAATACTAGCTTTCATTGGTAAAAAAGTCATTCCGCTACGAATTGAGACGGAAAGCTGGGAGCACTCCGACCTATTGAGCAGACCGCTGACTAACCGGAGGGATCCCGCCCGCGATGTCATCAGGGCAGTTGAATCACGCTCCTTTGCTTCAATAGGGCAAAATAAAATTCCGCCTTCTAATCAGCAGGAAAGAAAACGCGGGACGATCACCATAGACAATGAACTATACGGGCGGTATTCAGGCGAATTGCAAATTGCCATCAGTGACTTGCCACGGGATGAAAAAGTGAATTGCATCGGAAAAGTTATCAAAGAAGACTTGCCTTTGCTTGATGAAATTAAAGCAGGGCAAAAATTTCAATTTATTGTGAGGGATGGACATGGAAATCGCAAAGCTTAATACAGAACAGCAAAACCCGAAAACAATGAATATCGACTTGATGTCGACAGAGGAAATCATCACCGTCATCAACCAGGAGGACACCCTCGTTCCGAACGTGCTCGCAAGGCAGGTTCCGAACATTTCGGAGGTCGTTGACAGGATTGTCGCTGCCTTCAAAAAAGGCGGCCGTCTGATCTATATCGGTGCGGGGACTTCCGGACGACTCGGAATCATCGATGCTTCCGAATGCCCTCCGACGTTCGGAACCGATCCTGGGCTTGTTATTGGTATTATTGCGGGTGGCAAGGAAGCGATGACCGAGGCACTTGAGGGTGTTGAGGATGACACACAGCAGGGTCAGGCTGATCTGGCAAACATCAATCTAACAGAGGAAGACATCGTTGTCGGAATTGCTGCCAGCGGTCGCACCCCTTATACGATCGGTGCACTGGAGTACGCTAAGGAAATCGGTGCCCTGACTGTATCTGTCGTTTGCAGCAAGGATTCCGAAATGGAGAAAATCTCCGACCACACCATCTCCGCGGTCGTCGGTCCCGAAGTAATTACCGGTTCCACAAGGATGAAAGCTGGTACTGCCCAAAAATTGATTCTAAACATGCTCTCCACCGCTTCGATGATTAAACTGGGCAAAGTGTATGGCAACCTGATGGTTGATGTCCAGATGACGAACGAAAAACTACATAACCGCGCTGTCAATATCGTCAAGATGGCAACCGGTGCTTCTGATGAGGAAGCAAGAACAGCAATCAAGGAGCAAAATTACCATACGAAAGCCGCCATCCTTCAAATCACGACAGGACTCAGAGGAACCAAGGTAAAAGAACTATTGGAAAAGCACGATGGCTACCTGAGAGATGCAATCAGTGATTTTTACAAAGGAAGCGCAAAATAGATTTGTCTATACCACCTTGGAATTATCTCGCATAATCTAACGTGGTATAGACAACCCCTATAGGTATTTGTATAATATAAGTGACAGAGGGTAAAGAAAAGAAGAACGAGGACATAACTTTCAGGTGATATAGAATGAATGATTTATTGCTAGTCAATGCCAGAATCTTAACGGAAGATGGCATGATTGAAAAAGGATACATTTATATAAAGGATGGGAAGATTGCTGAAACAGGGCTAGTCTCCTCCCTCCCCCAACATCAGGCGGAGATTATCGAGCTTCCTGAGGAAAGCACGGTAGTACCAGGTTTCATGGATGTGCATATCCACGGTGCTGGCGGAGCCGACACGATGGATGGTACCACTGAAGCCTTGACGACGATGGCGTCCATCTTGCCTGAGGAAGGTACAACAAGCTTCCTGGCAACGACAATCACCCAGGATCAAAAAGCAATAACGAAAGCACTGGAGAATGCTGGCGATTATATCAGACATCATAACAATCCAGGTAAAGCCGAGGTGCTCGGGCTCCATTTGGAAGGACCATTCATCAATGAATCACGCAAAGGAGCCCAGCCTGCCCAGCACATCATCACACCGGATATCGAGCTGTTCGTGAAAATGCAGGAGGCTTCTGGAAACAATATCAGGCTCGTGACACTCGCTCCCGAAAAAGAAAATGGCTTCGAGCTTATTGCTTACCTTGCTGAAAATGGCGTCATTGCCTCGGTTGGCCATTCGGATGCCACCTACGCACAGATGGATGAAGCCGTAAAGGCAGGAGCTACCCATGTGACCCATTTGTTCAATGGCATGCGTGGAATGCATCATCGAGATCCAGGCGTCGCCGGTGCTGCTCTGCTTTTCGATGAATTGAAAATAGAGATGATTGCAGACGGAATCCATGTCGTTCCCGAAATGCTGGATCTATCGATTCGCGCCAAAGGGACGGATGGAGTCATTTTAATCACCGACTCAATGCGAGCGAAATGCCTTAAAAATGGCAGCTATGATCTCGGCGGGCAGGAAGTTAGGGTTGCAGATGGAAAAGCTCTTTTAGCTGATGGTACGCTTGCCGGCAGTATTTTAAAAATGAAAGATTCTTTAAAAAACATGATGGAATTCACAGGCATCAGTCTTGAAGAAGCAGTGAAGCTGGCCAGTGAGAATCCCGCCAGGCAGCTGAAGGTTTTTGACCGGAAAGGAAGCATTGCTTCAGGAAAAGATGCAGACCTTGTCGTACTTGACCATAACCACGAAGTTGCCATGTCGTTTTGCCGGGGAGTCGCGAGTTACACCCGTTAAAATTCAGCTATGAAAGAGGTGATGACCTTGAAACTGATTACAACTTCAAATTACGAGAAGCTTAGCCAGCAAGCTGCAGAGGAAATCATCTTCCGCATAAAGAGAAATCCATCGCTCAACCTTGGACTTGCTACCGGGAGCACACCGACTGGCCTCTACCAGGAGCTCATCAATGATCATAAGCAGAACAAAACCTCTTACAAAAAAATAAATACGTTCAACCTGGATGAATACATCGGCATTTCGAAAAAAGACCGTAATAGCTATCACTACTTTATGTGTGAACATTTATTTGAGCACATTGACATTCCGCTTGACCAGACGCATATTCCGGATGGAACAGCGAAGGATCTCGACGAGGAATGCAGACGCTATGAACAGTTCATTAATGAGCATGGCGGCGTAGACCTGCAAATTCTCGGTATTGGGCAGAATGGCCATATTGGTTTTAACGAACCAGGAACACCCTTTGACAGCAGAACGCATATCATCGACCTGGCAGAAAGCACGCGACAGGCGAACTCAAGATTTTTTGAATCACTGGAAGACGTTCCTAAGCAAGCAATCACCATGGGGATTGCCTCGATTATGGACAGCAAGGAAATCTTCCTGCTTGTTTCCGGTGCTTCCAAGGCAAAAGCACTCGCTACATTAATAAATGGCGATATCAGCAAACAATTCCCTGCCTCCGCTCTCAAAAACCATGGAAATGTCACGATTTTCGCTGATAAAGATGCGACAGCATTGCTTTAAGCATCTTCTGAAAAATTGCAAGCAGTCAGGAGAATAACCTATGATTGATAAAAATTCACCCATACCTATTTACCACCAGCTTGAGGAGTATATAAAAGCCCAGATCGATAATGGCGACCTTGAGCCAGATGAAGCAATCCCCTCTGAACGTGTCTATGCCGATATGTTCCAGATCAGCAGGATGACGATCAGGCAGGCATTGACGAACCTTGTCAATGACGGATATTTGTACCGACAAAAAGGCAAAGGCACGTTCGTGAACAAAAAGAAGGTCGAACAGCGTCTGCAGGGATTGACAAGCTTCACAGAAGACATGAAAGAACGCGGCTTCACTCCAGGAAGCAGACTGGTTTCGTTTGAAATCATCCCGTCCGGACGGGAAATAGCAGAGCGGCTCAAGCTCAGTGAAAATACACCAGTTTATGAAATCAAACGTGTCAGGCTTGCAGACAATGTTCCGATGGCCCTCGAGACCACTTATCTTCCGGCTAATCTAGTCAAGGGATTGACAGAGGAAATCATCAACCATTCACTTTACCAGTATATCGAAGAAAAATTATCGCTTACGATCCACGAAGCCACCCAGCAAATCGAAGCATCGATTGCTAAGGAACAGGAACTGCGCCTTCTCGAAATTGAAAAAGGCTCCCCTGTCCTGCTGATTCTCAGGACTTCACATTTAAAGGATGGCACGCCATTCGAATTCGTCAAATCAGCCTATCGTGCAGACCGATACAAATTTGTGCACACCATGCAGCGTGGCTGATGATCAGAAGAGATCCTATCCGGGTCTCTTTTTTTTGCAGTTATTCTATAATAGGTCTTCACGAAATGTCGAAATGGAAAATAACATTCAGCTTATTTCCACGGAAATAATCGAACCCTCATGTCGAATTATTTGTCTGATTAGCTTAAAATGGGGTAATACATAGAGAAGGAGTAGATACCATGCTAAAGAATTTCCAGGTTGATGATCATGTAAAGAACCAGATGACAGATGAGATAAAAAGGTATTTCCTTGAAGAACGCGGGGAAGAACTCGGAGACCTGGCTGCACTGCTGATCCTTGAATTCGTTGCCGACAAACTCGCTCCTCATTTTTATAACATCGGAATCCAGGATGCCCATGAATTCATGTCGCAGCGGGTGGAAGATCTCTTTGAGTTGAACAAGTAATTTTTTGCATTTCGTGAGTAGATGGATACTCTGAACCCTTTTTAAAAGCGGTTTAAAGAATGATTACGAATTGAATATCCAATTTTAAAACCGCCTATATCTGATGTCACTATGTCCTTTTTCCGCCTTTGGTCATATATATACTGATGAGGAAATCTTTTATCGGAAGGTGTGAAAATAGTGAAGATCATGCTAGATGCTGGGCATGGCTACAACACCCCGGGTAAGCGAAGTCCTGATGGTATGAGAGAATATGAGTTTAACAGGGCTGTGGCGAATTATGCCAAACAGCTGCTGGCAGACTATAAGAATGTCACAGTGTATTTTTCTCATTCCGATCAGCGAGATGTGTCATTGAAGGCCAGGACAGATAAGGCAAACAGCCTGAATGTGGATATATTTGTTTCGATTCATGCCAATGCTTTTGGCGGAGGCGGCTGGAGCAATGTCGGCGGTATTGAAACATTTGTCTATCCAACCAGACCGCCTGTGGCTTATCAGTTAGCCCAAAAGATTCAGCGCACTCTTGTCATCTCAACGGGTCTCGATAACCGTGGTGTAAAAACAGCCGATTTCCATGTCCTGAGGGAAACGAAAATGGATGCCGTGTTAGTGGAATGTGGATTCATGACTAACCGCAATGAAATTAAATTGCTTCGTTCTGAAACATATCGCAGAACAATTGCAGAAGGCATTGTTAAAGCATTGGCAGAGCAATTCAAACTGCAGAGGAAGGCAAATGCCGCTCCTGCACCTGCACCCACTCCGCCACCAGCCAAATCCCCTGCGGCAGCCAAGAAAGACGGACTATATAAGGTCCAGGCAGGAGCATTTGAAAATGAGGAAAACGCCAAAGAGCTTGCCGAACGTTTAAGGAAAGCCGGCTTTGATGTCTATATTGATAATGAATAGCTAATGGCCGGCACATATTTGTGCCGGCCTTTTTCCTAGTCTTTTGATTCTCTTAAAAACGTGTTCTGGATGATCAAGTTTGCGACTGACATGATGATCGCCGTAAGCAGCGCCATGCCAAAACTGGATATCTCAAATGAACTCCCCATTAAACTATCCGTCAGCATAAGTGTGATCGCATTGATGACAAACAAGAATAGTCCCAGGCTGAGCACCGTTACAGGCAGTGTCAGCAATATCAAGATCGGCTTAACGAGAACATTCAATATCGAGAGAATGAAACTGGCTCCTAAAGCGGCACCAAAACCAGATAGATAAATTTCATTCTCGAAGTAACCAGCAAGAGCCATGAAGAGAACTGCGTTAATGACAATTCCTAACAACCATCTCATTTTTTAATACCCTTCCCCGTTTGGCAGCACAAACACAAGTACAAGGTAAATCATGGCCATTGGAAAGAATGCCGTGCTGAACGTCAAGATAACAAACAATATGCGTATCAGCGAGGGACTCATCCCAAAGGATTCAGCCATTCCTCCGAGCACCCCTGCCAGCATTCGATTTTTACGTGAGCGGGTTAATCTCATTTCATATCACCCTTTCTATCTCAACAATACTAATGGATTATTTTTTTTACTGCAATGGAGCCGGTTTTGGTATCTGCATGCAGCCTGACAGCTTTTTGGCCTGAATCAGCTGGCTTGAAGCGAAGATTTTTTTGAACCATGTCGCTCTTCTCCTCAACAACCTGTATCCCGTCGAGTTCAATCATAAAGCCGCCAAGGTTCGACTTCAGCTCGCCACTCGCTGGCGTCTTCTCCGGAAGGAAGACTTCGATGCTTCCAGTGGTCGCCTTCACTTCCACACTTTCGCAATCATTATTATTCACTGTGCAAGTCACGTTTCCGTTGAAAGATTGAAGATCGACATTGTCAAAAGAGCCATCGACCTTGATTGCTCCATTGATTGTTTCAGCCTCAAGGTCCTTGATTGCGCTTCTGGAGATGTTGATTGTCCCATTCGCTGTTTCTGTTTCCAGCTTGCCGCACTCAAGATTTCCAAGCAAAACTTTCCCGTTTGCAGTCTTTGCCCGGCAATCCTTCACTGTTAAGTTTTCTCCTTCAATGGATCCATTAAACAAACGGATTCGAACATTTTCATATTCTTCTTTCGGAATATGGATGACCGCATCAACCTTCATCCACTTCTGCTGAACTGAAAAACGGAGCTTCTGATTTTCGATTGTGAACATGGCGTCTTCTAAAAACTTCTTGCGCGCTTCGTCCTGGTTTTCGACACGATACACTTTCGCGCTGCACTCAATACGCACATCCTTTTGTTCCCACGGCACGACCTTCACCGAACCGTTCGCCATATCAATATCCACCTGGTTCAAATAAGCATCGCCCTGCTGGAAAATGTGAGAGATATCCACGGACTGGCCGAAGTTAAGATCCAAATCGAAATCCTTTATTTTCTTGAAAGCTGAATCGACAAAATCCAGAACCTTGTCTTTCATAGAGTTAAATTTATAAGTATTGAAGTCTTCCTTTTTGAACTCTTCTTTCTTCGCTTCTTCAAACTTTACGTCCGTTGACAGATACGTAGAGTTTTCCTGCTGCGGCGTTTTTCCCTGTTCCAGCTGCTCGATTAAGAATAAAGCTTCATCAACCGTCATTTTCCCTTCTTCAACAAGCTTGAGAATCCGTTTTCGTTCTTCCTTCATAAGGTTCATCCCCCTCATTTTATATTCAGTACTTTAATCCCTTTAACCAGGTTCCAAATCAGTACGATGAAACTCAATATTACCATCAATATAGCGCTGCTAAACATAAGCACTGGGAAATCTCCCGTTCCTCCGCTCATATCGATGAATACAGCAATAATAATAAGCGGCAGTGGAATCAGCGGAATCAAATGCGACAACAGCGCCTTCTTCGCATGAACCTTAACATCCCCATCCTCTGATGCAAAATAAGCAACAAGGGGAAACAAAATACCGGCAAACATAATACTAAAATAGCACAAAGCAGACAGAATCCTTTTCGTATCCATCCTCTTCATCTCCTTAAAAATTAATACGCTCGGGAACCTGAGAAGTTTCATTTCTTTATGAAAATAGTTCGACAAATTGTCATGGAACCCCTTGTAAAAACAAGTTCCTGCTGGTGAAAGTTGTGTGAATAAGGGATATGGGGGATTTCCTTAGGTATTAGCTTCAGAGCAAATTGCCGTTGGATTCATTGGTGACCTCTTTTTCCATTTCCACGTTATTTTGGGCGCCAATGGGCTTCATTGGTGACCTCTTTTCCCATTTCCATGTTATTTCGGGCGCCAATGGGCTTCATTGGTGACCTCTTTTTCCATTTTCTCGTTATTTCGGGCGCCAATGGGCTTCATTGTTGACCTCTTTTTCCACTTTCTCGCAGTTTAGGGCACCAATGGGCTTCATTGGTGACCTCTTTTTCCACTTTCTCGCAGTTTAGGGCACCAATGGGCTTCATTGGTGACTTCTTTTCCCATTTTCTCGCAGTTTAGGGCACCAATGGGCTTCGTTGAAGAATACTTTTACCTTAATTCGTTACCTGGAAAAATTATTCTCTTACTCAACCTCATTAATTGCACGAATAATCATGATAATTGCACGGATGTTGATCATAATTGCACGGATAATCATATTAATTACACCGTTTACCTAATATTGGAATAAAAGGCCGCTCCACAAAAAGAAAAGCCCTTCCTGATGGGAAGGGCTATGCATTGCTTGTGCTTTTTTCTTTTTCTTCTATTTGTTCTTTCATCCGCTGTCTGTCTCGTTCCAAAATAGGCTTCAGGTACCTGCCTGTATAGGAGTCCTCAACCTCGGCGATTTTTTCCGGTGTTCCGGTGGCAACAATTGTACCGCCGCGGTCACCGCCTTCAGGTCCGAGGTCGACGATGTAGTCGGCGGCCTTGATGACATCTAGATTATGTTCAATAACGAGTACGGTGTCGCCATTTTCAACGAGACGCTGCAAGACTGTCAGAAGGCGGGCAATGTCATCGACATGCAAACCAGTTGTTGGCTCGTCCAAAATATACAGCGAACGGCCGGTCGAACGGCGGTGCAGTTCGGACGCCAGCTTGACGCGCTGCGCTTCCCCTCCGGAAAGGGTCGTCGCTGGCTGGCCAAGTGTGATATAACCGAGTCCGACATCGTATATCGTCTGCAGCTTGCGGGCGATTTTCGGGATATTAGCAAAGAAATCAACCGCTGCCTCAACTGTCATATCAAGGATATCGGAAATGTTTTTGCCTTTATACTTAACCTCCAGTGTTTCGCGGTTGTAGCGTTTGCCGTGGCACACTTCACATGGGACGTACACATCCGGCAGGAAGTGCATCTCGATTTTAATGATTCCATCACCGCGGCACGCTTCACAACGTCCACCTTTTACATTGAAGCTGAAGCGTCCCTTTTTATAGCCGCGGACCTTTGCTTCGTTGGTTGATGCGAACACATCGCGGATATCATCAAACACGCCAGTATAGGTAGCAGGGTTTGACCTCGGTGTACGACCGATTGGCGACTGATCAATATCGATGACCTTATCAAGGTGATCGACGCCTTTGATTTCCCTGAATTCCCCTGGCTTGCTTTTTGCCCGGTGAATTTTCATCGCGAGCGATTTGTGCAGGATTTCATTGATCAGTGTGCTTTTACCGGAACCAGAAACACCTGTCACGGCCATGAAGGTTCCAAGCGGGAACTTCACATTGACATTTTTAAGATTGTTTTCCTTTGCGCCTTTGATTTCAAGATAACGGCCATCCGGTTTGCGGCGCTCAATCGGCAGCGGGATGAACTTTTTACCGGACAGGTACTGACCTGTCAGTGAGTTTGGATCATCCATTACCTCTGCTGGGGTTCCCTGGGAGATGATTTCACCACCATGGACACCTGCTCCAGGACCGATATCAATCAGGTGGTCCGCCGCGAGCATCGTATCTTCGTCATGCTCAACGACAATCAGCGTATTGCCAATGTCTCGCATGTTTTTCAGCGTATCGATCAGTCTGTCATTGTCGCGCTGATGAAGACCAATGGATGGCTCATCAAGGATATACAAGACACCAGTGAGGCGTGAGCCAATTTGGGTTGCCAGCCTGATTCGCTGGGCCTCACCTCCGGATAGCGTTCCAGCCGAGCGGCTCATCGTCAGGTAATCCAACCCAACATTGATCAAGAAGCCAAGACGTTCCGTAATCTCACGGAAAATCATATTAGCAATCTTCATTTCTTTTTCCGAAAGCTCAAGACTCTGGAAAAATTGGTGTGCTTCCTCTACCGATAATGCCGTCACTTCACCGATATGGCGGCCGTCAACAAGAACAGCTAGCGTTTCACGCTTCAGCCTGTATCCTTTACAAGTCGGGCAGGCATGCTCGCCCATATACTTTTCCATCTGCTCGCGGATATAATCAGAGCCTGTTTCCTTATAACGGCGCTCGATATTTTTAAGGACACCCTCGAAAACAATATAGTTTTCACGAACCTGTCCCCAGTCATTTTCATAGCGGAAATAAATCCGGTCTTTGTCTGAGCCGTAAAGGATTTTATCCATTTCGTGATCTTGGAGGTCTTTTACTGGTACGTCCATATCAATTCCATAATGATTGCAGATCGCCTCAAGAAGTTGCGGGTAATACTGTGAGCTCGTCGGTTCCCACGGAGCGATTGCGTGCTGTTTTAATGAAAGCTCCTTGTTCGGGACGACTAAATCAACGTCAACCTCCAGCTTCGCACCAAGACCGTCACATTCAGAGCATGCGCCAAATGGGCTGTTGAATGAGAACATCCGGGGCTCAAGCTCGCCGATCGAGAAGCCGCAAATCGGGCAGGCATGGTTTTCGCTGAACATCAATTCTTCTTCACCGATTACATCAATCAACACATTGCCCTCACCTAATTTGAGCGCGGCTTCTAACGAATCCGCCAATCGGGCAGCAATCCCTTCCTTGACGACAATCCGGTCGATGACAACTTCAATCGAATGCTTTTTGTTTTTCTCCAGCTCAATTTCGTCTCCGAGGTCATGCATCTCACCATCAATACGGACACGGACATAGCCTTGTTTTTTCACATCTTCAAGAACTTTGACGTGTGTCCCCTTCCTTCCGGAAACAAGCGGAGCAAGAATCTGCAGCTTTGTCCTTTCGGGATATTCGAGCACACGGTCGACCATCTGCTCGATTGTCTGCGATGAAATCTCTATTTTATGCACCGGGCAGGTTGGACGTCCCACCCTAGCGAATAGCAAACGCAAATAATCATAAATCTCTGTCACCGTACCAACTGTTGAACGGGGGTTACGGCTCGTCGTTTTCTGGTCGATCGAAATGGCCGGGGACAATCCCTCGATCGAATCGACATCCGGCTTGTCCATCTGGCCGAGGAACTGGCGAGCGTAGGCAGACAATGATTCTACATAACGGCGCTGCCCTTCAGCATAGATAGTGTCGAACGCCAGCGAGGACTTTCCTGAACCGGAAAGTCCTGTCAGCACGACAAGCTTGTCTCTCGGAATGGTGACATCTATATTTTTCAAGTTATGAGCTCTGGCGCCCTTAACTATCAGTTTATCCATAGCCATGTTATCGTCATCCTTCCGCTTTTAACTCAAGAATGAGGTCACGCAACTCGGCTGCCCGTTCGAAATTGAGAGCCTTTGCCGCATCCTTCATTTCTTTTTCCATATTGAATATTACCTGCTCGCGCTCTTTCTTTGTGAGCTTCTTCATACCCTCTGACGGATTGTAGTCTTCTTGTTCCTCTGCAGCCATCGTTGCGCGGATCACATCGCGAATCTCCTTCTGGATGGTCTGCGGTGTGATGCCATGTTTTTCATTATATGCTTCCTGGATGGCACGGCGGCGCGTCGTCTCACCGATCGCCAGCTCCATCGAGTTCGTCATCTTGTCTGCATACATGATGACATGCCCGCGTTCATTCCTGGCTGCACGGCCCATTGTCTGGATGAGTGACCTTTCAGAACGAAGGAAGCCTTCCTTATCGGCATCGAGAATGGCCACGAGTGAAACTTCAGGAATATCAAGTCCTTCTCTTAACAGATTGATCCCGACGAGAACATCATATTTGCCAAGCCGCAGCTCGCGGATGATTTCAATCCGTTCGAGAGTTTTGATTTCAGAGTGTAAATACTGCACTTTTATGCCAATTTCCTTCAAATAATCGGTCAGGTCCTCGGACATCTTTTTCGTTAATGTCGTGATCAGCACTCGTTCATTACGGTTGGCTCGTTCCTGGATTTCGCCAATCAGGTCGTCAATCTGGCCCTCAATTGGTCTTACATCGATGGTCGGATCAAGCAAACCTGTCGGACGGATGATCTGCTGAACCATTTCAGGAGTGTGTTCCAATTCATATGGACCAGGTGTAGCTGATACAAAGACTGCCTGATTAATATGTTTCTCAAACTCAGGAAATGTGAGCGGACGATTATCCATTGCTGACGGCAGGCGGAAACCGTGGTCAACCAGCACCTGCTTTCGTGCCTGGTCACCATTAAACATTCCCCTTATTTGCGGCAATGTAACATGCGACTCATCGACCACAATTAAAAAGTCGTCCGGGAAGTAATCGAGCAAAGTATATGGAGTCGCACCAGCAGGTCTTAAGGTCAGATGGCGTGAATAGTTTTCGATGCCGGAGCAGAAGCCCATCTCACGCATCATCTCAAGATCATACCTTGTGCGCTGCTCAAGCCTCTGGGCTTCAAGAAGCTTTTCTTCAGCGCGCATTACTTCCAGTCGCTCTTCCAGCTCTTTTTCGATATTCTCGATTGCAACCCTCAGCTTTTCCTCACGGGTTACGAAGTGGGAAGCTGGGAAAATCGCTACATGGTCACGTTCGCCGATGATCTCGCCAGTCAGCGCATCAACCTCACGGATCCGGTCAATCTCATCGCCAAAGAACTCGACCCTCATGCAATGCTCGTCACGTGAGACCGGGAAAATCTCGACGACATCGCCACGGACACGGAACGTCCCGCGTTTGAAGTCGATATCATTTCGTTCATACTGGATATCGACCAGCTTGTGGAGCAGCTTGTTCCGCTCAATTTCCATACCTGTCCGGAGTGACACGACCATGTCGCGGTATTCATCCGGATTACCGAGACCGTAGATGCAGGAAACACTGGCAATGATGATGACATCCTTGCGCTCGAATAGCGACGATGTAGCCGAGTGGCGCAGCTTGTCAATCTCATCATTGATGCTTGCGTCCTTCTCAATGAATGTATCCGTCTGCGGCACGTAAGCCTCTGGCTGATAATAATCATAGTAACTGACGAAATACTCAACTGCGTTGTTCGGGAAAAATTCCTTGAACTCGCTGTAAAGCTGCCCGGCAAGGGTTTTATTGTGGGCGATGACAAGCGTCGGCTTGTTCACTTCCTTGATCACATTGGAAATCGTGAACGTCTTCCCTGTTCCCGTCGCGCCAAGAAGCGTCTGATGCTTCTTATTATCGCGGATTCCTTGTACCAGCTCTTTGATTGCCGCAGGCTGGTCTCCCTGCGGAGAATACTTCGAGACTAATTCAAATTGGTCCTTCACAGAAAAGCCTCCTGTAATTTTAGTTTCTAGGCTCTTTTCGTAAACTTAGTCGCATTCTTTGATTCAGAAACTTTTTCAAAAAGAGCTTTCCTATATATAAGTCTTACATAGTTGTCAAAAAGTCATATCCTCATTCTACCACAAAGAAGGGAAAACAAACCAACAAAAAGCGAACAAACATTCGAATTGGTTTCTAAGTTTTATAAGGTGATGTTGTAGGTTGTCGAATCTTAGTTAATCAAACGTTTGATTGAAGTGGGTTTATTCCTTTTACAATAAGAAAAACCCGCCGGACAAAATCCGACAGGCTTACTTTTGAAATTATGACTGCTTCTTGTTGCGCTTCATCATCCGGTTTGCCAGATAGAAGCCCACGGTCAATGAAAACGCATCGACGACAATCAGCAGGAAGGAATCTGTATACCCTTTATAAACAGAAGCCGCAATCAGCGCGACCGTCAATACGAGCGCAAGGATGTGGTTATAGGCAACCCTGGTGAAAAATACAACCATGAAACCAGGCAGGAACAGTGCGGACAAATATTTCAGCACCAATTGATTAAACACCTCATTCAGAGAAATAACGAAAATTTAGAATCATCTTTTTAAAATATAACTTTTTTAGAGGCTGGTTACAAGAAACATCCTCTTAAAAGGAGTTGGTTTTCGTATTGCATGCTTTTTTTGCTGTGGTAGTAAAGGCACTTGAGTCTAGGGTAATTCTGAAAAAGGTGATGACCATGAACCTTATTACCAAGGATTTATGGGTCTAGTATTGAAATGCCTAAAATCCAACCTGTTATGTCCTTTTAGACAAATGGAAGACCTCTTTTCCTGTCTGAAATGATGGAAAAATGGGTGATTTCGATTGATTCTGACAAAAATTGGTTTGATACTTTATACCTATTTATGATATTAATAAATTACTTAAAATAAATACTCTTTATCTTACCGATAAAGGCAAACCTGTTGAAAGGCAGGGACGCAAAGCCACGGACCTAAAGCAATTGCTATGGCAGCCGGGCCGCCGAAGAAGACGGAAATTTATCAATCCGCCTTTTTTCGAGGGGGATTTTTTTATACCCTTAATAGGCATTATTACCCAAGATCATGAAAGGTGATGAGAAATGTCTTTTACGATGACCGAAGAGAGTGTCAATGATCAGGTTAATGTCTTCCTTGAAGGAGAATTAGACATTTTCACCATCGAATCCGTTATCCAAAAGATCGATTCGATTTCAGCTCCTGAATGCAATGTGAATTTGAATGGCGTATCTTTTATTGATTCTTCTGGAATTGGTTTATTGATCAGGAAAGTGATGGATTGGAAAGAGGATGGCCGCACTTTAACCATTTCCGATTTTCAGCCTGTTGTCCATGAGGTGATGGAAGAAATGGGAGCATTCATAATACTAGAGGAAGTTTATAGCCAATGATGATCCATTCCGAAGAAAAAAACACAAATAAATATATACAACAAAACAGACTAAGTGCTGATTTGAAGGAAGCAGCCAATGTCCAAAGTGTCCTGCTCCAGCATGAGCCTCCTGCTTGTGAATCTCTAGAATGCAAAGGTGTCTCTATTCCAGCCCATTATTTAGGGGGGGATTATTATGGTTTTATCTTTGAAGAGGAAAAACAGAAGTATTGGGTGTTCACGGGTGATGTGATGGGAAAGGGAATTCCTGCTTTCGCTAAAATGGCGATGCTTAGAACCGCGATCCGGACGCTCGTTCCTCAAAGCTCGGGCCCCTCTGATTTATTGCAGAAAGTGAACATGATCTTATATGAAGACTTAAAACTGCTCAAGTCCTTCGCTACATTATTTTGTGGGATGTATGATTTAGCTGAAAACACATTTACCTACGCATCTGCCGGTCATCCTAGCGCTATTTTAAAGAGGGAAAAACATCCTAGTGAATTCCTGAAAGCAAATGGGATTGCTATCGGTTTTCTGCCTAACCGCAAATATACAGAAGAGAGAGTGATTCTTGGACCTAATGATTATGTCTGTATTTACACTGACGGAATTTTGGAGGCAATGGATAATCAGAGAAACCAATTCGGAAAAGACAGAATAATCAAAATGATAAATCAACACTCAGACTACTCTTCATTGGTAAAAACCATTACTGAACATGTACTATCATTCTCGAATTTCGATCAGCGAGACGATGTAACGCTGGTGACGATCCGACGCATGGCACATTAGGTTTATTTCACAGGTTTGATGAATAACCTATGTAACCCATTTGAAAGGAGGTGTTAATAATGAAGGCAAAGGTAAAATACACTCTTCAGATTGCTGCATTGATCGCCCTGGCTCTAGGTCCGGTTGTTGGAAAGCCTTGGTGGTAAGATCCAGATAAAGACTTGGTGATTTTCCTGGCGGCCGGCATGATAATCATCCAAGTCTTTATTTTTCATAAAAAACCATCTTTTCAAGGAGGTCATTGAAATTGAAATATTTTTTATTGCTGGCATTTGTCATCACACTTTCTCTTAAAAAGAACCCACTAACATTCTTTAAAAATGTTGAATTTCAATGGCCTCTTCTTATCATTGTCAGCTTTGGTGCACAAATTGCCCTGGCTTTTTTCACCATAAGGACAGCGGTAAAATTGGAATTAGTGCTGATCGCTACTTTTTCAGGTATCATCCTGTGGCTATGGAAAAATCGTCAAATCCTAGGACTTAAGTTCATACTGGCAGGCTCCACCCTGAATCTGCTCGCTTTGCTGTTACATGGCGGTCTGATGCCTGTCTCCGAAAAAGCGATGGCTCTGACAGGACAGGATGCATCCTCCCTCGGGAATGATTCTCGACACCAGCTGATGGACTCCACTTTTGCCTGGATTCTCGGCGACTGGATACCCGTCTTGAAGTATGTATTAAGTCCGGGGGATCTTTTAGTAGGCACAGGTATAATCGCACTTGTTTATCTTAATTCCACTGTATGGGGGAAATAGGGAGCATATGAAACTCATCAATTGGTATACTATCAGTCTAGTCATATTAGCTTTTGCTGCCCTCATTTACTCCATATCGGACATCCAGTGGGTAGATAACAATGTTTTCATAGTTGCTGTGATTATTGTCATCATCCTTGAAGTACTTCCTCTTCGCCTTCCAAGTGGTGATCAGTACTCAGCTGGAAGCATCGGCTTTTTATTTTTATTACTATACAGCGGGTTTTCACATTCAATTTTAGCGATTTACTTGGCTGCATTTGCGTATTATTTAAAAAACATAAGACGAGGGGCTCCCCATCCCATCCGCTTATTCGTCACCATCGGGATGTATTCAGGTTCTTTATTGATTGCCAGCAGTGCTATCCACTTTATTGAATGGCAGCATAACTACATCGAAATAGCCATTGCCGCCATTACTTTCGAATTCGCCAACTTTCTTTTCATCGAAGGCATCGAAGCGACTGTTTTTGGCAAAAGAATGTTTAGCCATTTCAAACAAAAATTCATCGAACTGATCATTCCAATCTTGATCAGTATCTTTGTCCTGACAATGTTCACTACGCATTCAGGGGAAATCGAACTGATTCATTTAATGATCTACACTTTGTTCTTCCTGCTGATTGTCATCTTTTTTTCGAATGAGTATATTAAACAGCTTGAGCTGCGAAAGGCCACTTCCAACGCTTTTATTCAGGTTATGGAGGGACGTATCAAATCCGATTTAACTGGCCACGGAAGCAGGGTTGCTGCGATATGCGAGGTCCTGCTTGACGATTTCGCTTATCCCAAACGTAAGCGCCATGATCTTATCCAAGCAGCCATCATCCATGATATTGGAAAAGCAATTTTACCTTCGCATATTTTCAGAAAAAAAGGCGCGCTCACCTTATCAGAAGAACGTGAATATAAGAAACATCCCGAAAAGGCAATGGAAATTGTAAAAACGATGTTCCCAAAGGAGTCTTTTTCAAAATGGATCCTCCATCATCATGAACGCTGGGATGGAGATGGTTTTCCTTCGGCATTGGCAGGAGCAGACATCCCTCTGGGTGCGCGAATTCTCGCCATCGGCAATGAATTGGAACATCTCCTCCAACGCCATCAGGACCCAGATACCGTCTTGAATTTAATCAATGAGAAAAGCGGAACAGTTCTGGACCCTAAGCTAGTAGAGAAAATCACCCTATCTCATATAGAGGAAATGCTTATAAGCCTAGAAGAGGAGTTAGTGCGCGAGGAATTGACTGAAGTTTCGGAAACATCCGAGGACATCTATCATGAAACAGATATTTACACACAAATCGGGGAAACCTTCTACCTTCTTGTCAAAAATGGAGTCGTGTTCAATAAAAGGGGAAAACCGTCCCATGAATTTGTTCAGGACCTGGCTGAGACAGCTCTTAAAAGAAAAGGAGCCGTTCTAGAAACATGTGTCCATCATCAAGAACTCTATTCTCTTCATGCACTCCCTGTTTCAAGTCAGGATGTCGTTGTGTTCGTCCATAATATAACCCCGTATATGGACTACAGGAAAACACTTGAGATGAACGCCCTGGAGTCCTATGTCAACGTGATTAACGTCTTTTCTCAAGGAAAGATCAAATTGCTTACCTCCCTTGATATTCTCCAGGGTCAATTAGGAGATTTGATTGGTCAGATGTCCATAAGAAGTGCATCAGATGTGCCAAAAAGCCGCGCCTTCATGAAGGAAATACTCGAGCAATATCCGGTGACAATCTCGAATATGAAGGTATTAGTAGCTGTTTCAGAAGCAACATCAAATATCGTCAAGCATGCATCAGATGGCCGGTTCGCTATTTACCAAAGCTCAACGAAACTTCAGCTTCTTCTTTCCGATCGCGGGTCTGGCATCCCTCTGCATGAGATACCGACTGCTATCCTGATTGCAGGTTACTCTAGTAAAAGGTCATTGGGACGAGGTTTCAACTTGATAGGGAATTACTCGGATGGAGTGCAAATCTATACAACTTCAGAGGGGACATGCATATTAATAGAGTTCCAACTCCAAAACGATTCAACCAAACAAAATGGTGAGTCTGTCATGGGGACTAGAAATCATTAACAGAGACACTGCTTAGTGGCAGTGTCTTTGCTTTTTGGTATTACCAATGCAGCTTGAGAAAGAAAGATGATGAAATCAATTACATCCTCGGAACGAAGAATCACCATCAGACCTTCTAGAGAAGCCTGTAAGCTTAGCATTCATGAACAGTACCATTTGCTGGAATTTGCAGGATAAAGTGAGTTGTTCAATCAATTGAGGGAATTACATGATGCTGGATAACACAGGAGCTTCATCGATGAGTTTTTCTTTTATGTTGGTAAAAGTATAATCAGCATGTTGGTTGAATTCTTTTGCCACAACCCACTTAACGAACTGGATTTCTTCAATTGTCAAATCGCGGTCTAGCATAGATTGATATTTATCAATCAATTCTATGTATCGATTAGCCATTTTCACCATTTTTCCCCCGTTACATATCAAATTAAAATTTTCCCAATATTTCGCATAGAGATTATACTTCTACATGCAAGGCGAGTTTCCTTCTGAAAAATTGATATTTTCTTATTTTTTTATCTCAATTTGTTCTTGAACCTCGTTAATTTTCAATTTGGATATGTAAGCATTTTTTTTCGTGTTAGCGAAATAGGCTAAATAAGTCTCACCAGAAGGCTCAATACGTGTAATCCTGTAGAGATTAACTAAATAGGAGCGATGTGTCTTATAGAAATAGTCTGGAAGCAACCTTTCGAGATCTGCTAACGATTCTGTCGTTTCATGACGATCGTCTTTCGTATGTAGAATCGTCTTCCTTCCCTCTTTCTCAATGTAAAGAATTTCATCAATATGTATATATAAAAAACTATTATTCGACTTAATCGACAGTTTATTATATTGTTTTGATTTCTGGGAGAGCGTCCGGTCCAATTGGATCGCTTTCTTTGCTTTATCCAAGGCGATGAACAGTCTAGTCCGATCAATCGGCTTCACTAAATAATCAACTGCAGACATATTGAAAGCTTCAACAGCAAACTCCTCGTAACCAGTTGTAAAAATGACTTGAAGCGATGGCATGGTTTCTTTGCACAATTTTACAGCCTCAAGCCCTGTCAGGCCTGGCATGTTTATATCAACGAGTACCAAATCCGGTCTTAACTCTATTGCTTGCTGATGTAGTTCTTCTCCGTTCGTGGCCTCTCCGATGATCTCAAAATCTGAAAATATTTTAATCATATGCTCCAGTAACAATCTCGATGAGGAATCATCATCAGCAATGATCATTTTTATTTTTTCCATCATTATCCCTCTTTCTCTCTATTACAAGAGCATTTGCTCATCAGGCAAATGCTCTCAAAAAGATGTATGAGACAGATACTTATTGAATACGCTTTAGACCAATAATACCAATAATATCAAAAATTGCGACAAAACGCGACCGCGGATAAACGGCTGGAAATGTCATTTTCCAATAAGAGCTTTGTTATACTAAAACCTCTTCGCCTAAGATCTCCTTTAATTGAATCATTTCAAAGACCTCCTGCACCAATGGCTGTACTTCCTTGATGAAAATGTACCGTTCCTCACCGCTGCTTCTCAATGTTTCCACGAGATTGATCAGAACACCGATACCAGTCGAATCCACAAAGGGAACCGAACCTAAGTTCAGGGTAACAGTCTGATAAGGAATCAGTCGAGGCAGAATTTCCTGTTCGACCATTTCCGTAACATCTATATCCAAATCCCCGAACATCTTAACACTAACTTCATTTTCATTCGCTTCAATATTATATGAAAACATATATGTTCCCCTTCTTTCTATTTGGCTCTTTTCTCAAACTTCGTTGCTATAAACTACAAAATAGGATTGGATGAACTATGTTTATTCATAAAATTAAAACTTATTATGAGAAAAGAGCTTGCACACTCAATACCGAACAATAAAATGGCTTTTTATCACGTTAAAATCGGCTTTAGGATTTTAACTACAATCTTTATGAAAACAACCTTCTATTTAGAAACGCAATTTTCCTTTTTCATCTAAAAAGGCTGTTATGTTCTTCTGCGGTTCCTGGAAGGTGTATTTTACTTTTCCAATCTGAATGACTGTACCTTCATTGGCCAGATCGATCAATATTTTCTGGTTGGCCGGTACCATTATCTTCGTTACCGCTCCTCCGTCCGAACCCGATTCCTTTATGGAAACCCCTTTGCGGGCATAGACTTCGCCACCCCGAAGAACCCCGGATACCAATAACTTGCCACCCGCGTGTATTTTTGAATTATAACACCCTTGCCCATGGATGGACACGTTCCCTCCTGAATAGATGGTACTGTTGATAGCATACATCATTGAAATCTGGCAATCATCATCATTTAGATTTTTATGCTTTTCAATCAGTAGTTCCATCCGTTCTGCCAGTTCCTCCAGCCGGTGCATCGAATGGTACTCATTCGTAATGCTCGATAAAAGGCTAAGCTTAAGCTGTTCAGCAATCGTCATCCATTCAAGACCAAGGACATGGCTGCCTTTCGTGCATACTTCAATCAATTGCTTTGTGGGTGGAATGATTGTTTTGAACTTTTGTTCCAACAACAGCTTGATGACTGGATATAGCCCTTTCTTCTGAAAATCGGTCATTTTGAAAGCCGGCAAAAGCAGCAGGTGATGAATCGAATTCAGCAGTTTCTTGAATTCCTCAAGAATGATAGCCAGAAGATTGATCATCTCAGATTCAAAAATATTATGTTTCCCGGCAGACAGTGTGCTACCAATCGAATTCCTCTGGAGAATAATCGAGCTTTTCGATGAAACAATAGCCTTATTTGCATTCTGCAGGATATTGATATGGCCATCAGCTTCGACGACCATTCCCTCTTCGATGTTTCCCAGTATGTCAACGTCTCCTTTGAAACGAATATTACCCGAGGTAATATCCACATCAGAGTAGTGCACAAGTTTTGGAATGATTGAGAACTTTGCCAGTAGACCCCGTTGCTCTACCATAGGCCTCCCTGTTTCGGTAGCCACAACCTTATTTCCTTCATCGATCAGGGCCGTACCTTTACCAGCTTGCACAATCAATGGAAACGTCGGTTCTGGCGGAATGGGTGTATTGGATACACTTACTCCAGGGATTCCAGGAATCGGGGGATGGATGACAGCGATCACTTGTCCTTTGTTGACGGTTGGAATGATCTGTACCTCCCTGAAATCCATAGTCCCGTCCGAACGTTGTTGCGGGCCTTTTGTCCGGCTTGTATTCACCAAAAGCTCATACACCCCATGTTTTCCCTCTTTGGGTTTACTGCCAGAGGCAATAATGAAGTCCCCCTGTTCTTCCGCATGGATCGCCTTCATGATTTCAGCATGGTTGAAACCATGTACGACTTTTAATCTCTCAAGCTCGCCTAAAATGACCTTATATTCCAACTCGTTCTGTATATCAATGATTTCCTCCGACTCAATGACGAGATGAGTGTCAGGGTCTTGATCCACAACTTTGTAATACTTTTTCATCCCAGGCTCAACATGCAAGGTGACATTGAGATAGTGCGAATCACAAGTAATATGCCATTTTGTTTCCTTTGTTTCTTCTTCTGTTTTTATCTCAAACCTGTCAGAGCCCGTCACAAAGGTCGTTTCCGTGACAGGCTCCTGATTTTTATATATTTTCACATTCTTCCCCGGTGTAATCGTCGGATACTGGAAAGCCGATGGTTTCCCATAGAGAATGCCGTCCCTGACCCACACCTTGCCTGCTGTTTGTTCCTCTTCGGTTTTATCTAAATCATCATCATCCCTGTTTTTCCGTTCATTCATTTCGATTTCTTCAACATTCAGTTCGTTTATTGCCTGTTCCATTTCATGAATGAGGGATAGCTTCCGGCCCGTCTGATTTTCATCGGGGGCAGCATATTTCTGATTCTGGAGGGGCTCGTTACTTTCTATCTTTGTGATCTTAACAATGGCTGGCTGAGTGCCGAGCTTAAGGAATCCTTTTTTTTCATGCTGAACGATTTCTATAGATACTTGATTTCGGTCTGTCTTTAGAATCTCTAATCCAATATCAACCGCTTCAATGACATCTTTACCTCTAGAAAGAATGGATTGATTCATTTTCCCTCTGCCCTTCTATAAAAGTCCCAAATCCGCTGCTTTTATTTTGCCAATGGGAACGGGTCACCATAAAAAATTCTGTCACTTGCATCCTTCCGGAACTTGGCTGCGATGATTGAACCATGGTCTGTATTAGCTAATAAAAGCTGATCTGTCAGTTTTAGAAGGATGCTAAACCCGAACCCAAGAGAATCTTTTGTCGAGTAACCAGCAGCCAATGTTTTATCCTTCAAATCTTTCAGCTCGAAGCCTGGGCCTTTGTCCTGAATCAAGCAAATATATTCTTCGTCTGTTTCAATAACCATGATACTGCCTCGTTCAGCATGCTTAATGACATTCGTGGTCAATTCTGAAACAGCAAGCAGCATGTTCATATAACAGCCATCTTCTGCATTTTTCGTCTCTAAAACCTTACTCAGCATATCTCTCGTCTTGGGAATATCTTGTGTCGTTCTCAGTTTTTTAAAGAAGAGAAGCCTTCCCACACTATGCTCTTTGATTTCCTGTTCTGTTACAAGGAGCATCTTCTTTTCAGTTGCAGCATATATTTCCTCACGAAAATAACGAAATTCTGATAGGTGGCTAATTTTACTATTTTGTTCCTTTTTACCAATAGTCAGTTTAGATTCACTGAATGTCGCTGCCTTTGTGTTCGTTTTAGGTATTGTATATTTTCCAGTCATTTTCTTTCACCTACTTTCATGATTGTTTCTATATTTCCGCTTTCAAAAAGTGGCTGTTCTGCTGCCGTTTATCTTGTCCTGTCACCTATTAGAAACTCAATGCTTTCATGGACAAACCCGAGGGCTCATCCATCCGTTGTGGCCTGCCAAGCAGATAGCCCTGGACGACAGGAACATGAATCATCTTGGCATACGCCAAATCAACATCAGTTTCAATTCCTTCTAAAATCAGGCCCATTTTCTGCTTGGCATATTCAATAAGTAATGTGATCATTTCTTGTTTTTCTTTGGAGGTCGATAGGTTTTCTGAGAAGTAACGATCAAGTTTGATATAATCTGGAGAAAATTCAACTATTTTCTGTATTGTAGCCGCACCTTTGCCTATATCATCAAGCGCGACTTTAAATCCCATGTCCCTTAAAGTGGCCATTCTTTCTTTAAATTCGGGCAAATTCCATATATGCTCTTCTTCTATCGTCTCATTCAATTCAAAAACAATGTTTTCTGAACGAATTGAGTATTGATCTATCAAATTCATAACAAAAGTTAAAAACCGCTCATCCATCAAAGTAGAGGGGAAAAAATTAATAAATAGGAGTCCTTCTTCAAGTATATGCAGCGGGAAATGTCTGATGGCACTCTCGATTGCAATTGTATCCAGTTCAAATAATTGGCCTTTCATTCTTGCTTCAATAAAAACATTTTCTATTTCCGTATTTGCGCGATTTGAGATTCTCATCAAGGCTTCGTATCCGAATACTTTCCATCCATCCAGATTCCACATTGGCTGATAGATATGCCTAATGTCCGCTTTATTTAACATCCTCATGATTTCCCCTCCTTCAATTCGAATATATTAATAGTGATAATCAGGTATACAATAAATGTAACTTTAGTCCTATATATTGTCTAATCACCAAAGGGCACATCAGGTATATATCAAGACATCTCACCCTGATAAACTGACAGAATAAGACACAAATGGTACATTTAACGACATTTTTCTGAATAGCGGGCCTTTTGGTGAGGGTCATTTTTTTAGTATTGGTGCCCTTCTATACTTCTGTATCATCCAAGTGAATCTTTTCCATAGAATCAGGTACACCTGCAGCATAATTGGAGAACATAAAAAACCGCTGTACTGCCAATTTGCAGTACAGCGGTTTTCAAAGAAAAGTTTTAACAAAGATTCATATATAAAGTTTTTGAATCCACTTTTAATATATTGAACCGAAGTCACGTAGTTCCTGTTTTTTTCAGTCAACCATTCACAGATAGTCAGAAAGGCATTTTAATAGGCTGGAGATATTGATTGGCTTCGTAATATATTCATTGAACCCTGCCTTTAAAGCAGCATCCACATCTGCGGGCATTGCATTCGCACTGATTGCGATGACCGGCAGTTCCTCTACAAGTCCTTTCGCTTGCAGCTGCTCAAGGACTTCAAAACCGTTCAGATCCGGAAGCTGTATATCCAGCAAGATGACATCTGGTTTGTCCTCTTCCAAAAGCCGGATCCCTTCCCTCCCACTCCGTGCTGTACTGAGCTGAATGTTAGGTATTTGCTTCATGACATGTTCCATCAATTCAATATTGGATGGATTATCTTCGATATACATGATCTTCTTCTTGTCACCATTGTGTATTAGCAGTGGGGGCTCTTCAACATTTCTCCCCTGTTTGAAAGCGGATTGGCGGACAACCGGCAGACTGATCCAAAAATCACTGCCCTTCCCGACTTCACTGACGACACCGACATTGCCCCCCATCAGCATCGTCAGTTTCTTTACAAGTGATAAACCTATTCCAGCTCCCTCGGCAGTCGTGTTGCCCACCCTGAAAAATGGTTCAAAAATATCAAATAGATGATCTTCGGCGATCCCAACCCCCGTGTCCAACACATGGATTTCAAGGAATCCCTCTTTGTTAAGGCTTTTTATCGTGATGGTCCCTGCTTCACAGTTATACTTTATCGCGTTATCCAATAGGTTCAGTATGATTTGCCTAAAACGGATTTCATCAATTTTGACATAAGCATCCTGGCAGTCAGATAAATGAGCTTCAATCGAAATCCTCCTTTTCTGCGCTGCTGGGCTGACAAGATTGATGCACTCCTCAATCAAAGAATTAACATTGATTAATTTAAACGACACTTTCAATTTGCCGGTCTCAATTCTGGAAAGATCAAGAATTTCATTAATTAAATCAAGAAGATGCCTGCCGCCCTTTAGGATTTCATCGACATATAGACTTTGCTGTCCATTAAGCTTTTCATCAATTTCCAGCAACTGTGAAAAACCAAGGATCCCATTCAGCGGGGTACGCAATTCATGACTCATATTGGACAGGAACGTCGACTTGGCATCATTGGCTTTGATCGCTTCTTCCTTCGCAAAAATAGATTCCTGGACAATTTGCTTTCGTTCGGTATAATCTTCAAACGTCCAGAGATGCCCCCTCAATTCATTATCCATGTAAAATGGTACATACTTTCGCCTTAGTGTCCGGCCATCAGCAGTGGCGATCTCCTCTTCATGCGGACGCTGATTCTGTATGATATCAGTAATATCTTGCTGATTGCGTTCAGGATCAGACAACAAAGATAAGTGGAATGGAGTCGAAGCCTCCCCTGCTATTTCACTTAAGGTTTTCTCAATTTTAAACAGTTTCCTGAAGAACTCATTCGCAAGGACGATATTCCGGTCAATATCCTCGACCAAGACCCCGACCGGAAGACTGTTCAGAATCGTTTTCCTCAGCGCATCAGATTCAGTGAGCTTCATTTCTTGTTCTTTTTGCAGTGTGATATCCGAAAAAGTAAGCAAAACTTTAGCAAAGTCTCCCTGCTCAAACGGTTCTAGCAATTTGGTAGAAGTGTTAATCCAGGTAACCCTTCCATCCTTCTTTTTAATTCCAAGTGTCTTTTGCTTAAAAGACTTACCAGTCCTGAATGTTTGGACAACAGGATATTGTTCCATTGTCAGAATCTCCCCTGCTTCATCCATAAACACAATATCGTTATTGGCCAAAGATTGGGCATGGAACGTTTCTTTATCCATTTCAAAAATATCATACACATTATCATTTAACACTGTCATATGGTCATTTTCATCATATAACAGAATTCCTTCAGTCATTACTCCTAGCAGATTCCGATACCATTGT
The DNA here is from genome assembly GCF_018613315.1 of Bacillus sp. ISL-37. GTDB lineage: Bacteria > Bacillota > Bacilli > Bacillales > Cytobacillaceae > Mesobacillus. The sequence goes on from NZ_JAGGQL010000032.1 coordinate 88,995, forward strand.
TCATTTCGCTTCTGGCTGGCTTCAATTCGCTTCCGCTCGGTGATGTCGGCAGCAGATCCAATGACCTCAATTACTTGTCCATTTTTAAAAACAGGAGTTAAACTTGCAAAGTAGTCGACCCCATTGATATTGCCTTCATAATGAGCGACTTTGCCCTCCCAAGCTTCCTGGTAGATTTTCGATTTCCTTGCGGCCATTTCATAGGGGAACAAATCATATAATGATTTGCCTATCAACATCCCTGGTTCAACCCCCAGCCTTCTCAACAACTCCCCATCACCTAATGTATGGATAAAATGGCCGTTATAATTGATGTACTTGAAGATCATCCCCTGCTGCAATCGGACCGTATCGAGCAACTCCTTCTGTACCTTCTTAATTCGCTCTCGATATTGGATCAATTCAGATATATCTTTACCAGCGGCAAAAAAACCCTCGATTTTCTGGTCAATAATGACGGGCACAAAAGTGATCGCCATCGGGAGTTTTCTACCATCCATGGTTTTTATCTTAAGTGCATGCTCTTGGGGACCTTCTGTAGTCAAGTTTCCGATAATATTCCTTAGTTTCTCCTGCTCTATAAACAAATCATAAAGGGACATGCCGACTATTTCATTGCTCTCATCCCTCAATTCTTCTTTCCCCTTAGGATTCACACTGGTGATTTTAAGTCCAATATCAAAAGCAATGACCGTATAAGGACTGTTTTCTATCAAGGATCTGTACTGCAACTCAGAAAATCTTAGCTTCTTTTCAAAGTTGTTTTTAGCCTTAATGGCCATGGCTAATATGACAATGAAGAAAAATAGTGTAAACAAGCCAAGCCATAGTGCGAGTGTATCCGCTGTAATCGTGAAAGCTTCATTTGGGGTGTGGACCTCATTCGGTTTCAGACTGCTCGGCACTTGATGGATTTCCATCGCATACATGCCGGTATAATGCATACCGGAAATAGCGACAGCGAGGAAAAGAGTTCCGAGAAGGAGCGATTGCTTGGATTGTAATTTAATTGAATTTGCAATAGTGAAGAGGAATGCTCCATAGGAAAAGATAATCGCGATCAGGATGGATGCTAGTACATACCCCAACTGATAGTCGACAACATGTTCCATTCTCATAGCTCCCATGGAAGCATAATGTGTGATTGCGATCCCTAATGCCAGACTGGTTGAGCTATAAAAAAGAAGCCATTTTTTCCCTTCAGAGCGAAGGACGAGGGCAAAGGACAAGAGACTCATGAAAATAGCAATCAATAAAGACAGCATAATAATCCATATGTTGTAGCTAACAGGGGTGTATGGGTAGAAACTGAGCATTGCGATAAAATGCATGGTCCATATACCTGCACCTGATATGATTGCTCCTTTTACTAGTGTGGAAGAGCCAAAACCGCTTTTATTACGATAGGCTTTTATAAGCTGGGTCAATCCCAAGTAAGAGGATATCACTGAAACAATGATCGAGAGCACGACGATTTCTGGCTGATAGGCTGGGGTTACCGTCATAAAAAGTTCTCCTAACACAGTCTTTCGATATTCGCATTTTTGACGGCATCATTTACGCATGTGACACCGATAATATGACATATCAGGCAACGAATCCGTCATTTGAATGTTTGCGACTTAACGAAAGGAATATTTTTGATATTATGTAACTTAATAGATAGACCCTGGGGCATACCACTTACAACTAAAAGGAGTGACTCAGCAATGAGCCATTTGACGACGCTGATTGAATTGAATCGGAAAAAGATGATAGAGCTTTCTAAGCTGCATGGGATGAGTTCCAGTGAAGTAATAAAATGCAGCCAGGAGTTGGATGTTTTGATCCATGTGCTGATGGATGAAAAGCATACAGCTGTTGAGTGTACTGACTTACAAAAACGATGAATGTAAAACGATGCTCTCCTTAGGGGCATCTGGATTCTTCCAGGTATCCCACTAGGAGAGCCTATTTTAACTCTTTTAAGTGATGATTCTTAAACGACTCCTGCTAAAGTGAAGCGATTTTTTCTCTCACATCATTAATTTTCAATTTTGAAATGCTGGCTTGCTGATCATATTGTTGAAAATAAGCGATATACGTTTCATGGTGCGGTGTGATATGTGTAACTTTTTTCAAGTTAATGATAAAAGAGCGATGTGCAGAATAAAAGATATCATCCGTCAACTTTTCATATAGTTTGCCTATGTTTTCATAGGTTTCATATATTTCATCCGCTGTATGGATAAAACACTTTTTTCCTGATTTCTCAATGAAATATATATCCTCTAATGGGATATATCTTGTGCATTGGGGATCTTTTATTACAAGATTCTTGATTGCCCTTTCCTTAACAACGTTTTCGATGCTCCCCTGTTCATAACGAATTACATTCTCTGCCTTTTCCAGCGCTTTGAGCAGCCGGCCCTTTTCAATCGGCTTGACAATATAATCAATGGCTGCCATCTGGAAGGCGGTAATCGCATGATTATCATATCCAGTGATAAAGATGAATTTCAGGTTAGGCTGGAAAGATAAGCAGTCCTTTACGGCATGAATCCCGTCCTTTTTTGGCATATTGATATCTGACAGTACAAGATCGGGTTTTTGAAGCATCACGGCTTCAATCATCTCTTCCCCATTTGAACATTCACCAACAATTTCAAAAGAACTCATTCCACTGATAAAAAAACGCAAGATCTCAATGGAGTCTTCATGATCATCTACCAACAAGACACGGATGGGCTCCATTCTTTACCCTCTTTCTATAGGTACTTTCTGATTGTCATCAACAATTCGGTAAGATCCAGTGGCTTTGTTAAAAATTCACAAACTCCCAGTTCTGCTGCACGGGCTTTTGTCTGCTGACTTGTATCCGCACTGATAGCGATAATCGGGATATCACGGGTAGCAGGATCGTTTTTCAGCTTTCGAAGCACTTCAAATCCATGAATATCAGCAAGATGGATATCCAGTAAAATAAGATTGGGAGGAACAGTTTCAGTTACTTGACTCATTCCTTCCTTTCCTGTCAGGACAGAGATGAACTGCACGCGAGAATGGTTTTCAAAAATGGTCTCAAGCAATGAAAGATCGTTATAATTGTCATCGATATATAAAATCTTCCCGTCCAGCCCATCCAGGACCAATTCTTTGTTATCCTTCCTTTCATACGTATGATCATATGAAACTTTTCCACCGTCGATTGGAAGAGTGAACCAGAAGCTGCTCCCGAATCCAAGAGCACTTTTAACGCCAACCGTTCCACCCATCTGCTCGACAAGCTGCTTAACAAGTGTCAGACCAATCCCAGTTCCTTCAATATTATTTTCAAGATGGAAGATTCGATAAAAAGGTTCAAAAATCTTGTCCTGCTCTTTTTTCGGGATACCCACCCCATTGTCCGTGACGGAGAACCTCAACTTTTGTCCTTCAACCTGACAGGCAATTAGAACCTGCCCACCCGCAGGCGTATATTTAAATGCATTTTCCAACAGGTTTAATAGGATCTGATTTACTTTGGTTCGATTCGCAAGTACGTGGATATGCGAGCAGGAATGAGTCTTGTCATAAATCCGGATATCCTTTTCCTTTCCCTGCGGCTGAAGGATTTTCAAAGAATCATTGACAATGCTTTCCACGGATAAAGATTCTTTTTTCACTTCCGGGTCGTGCACACCAGACTTGACCAATTCAAGCAGATCATTGATCAGGTTAAGAAGATGCCGGCTGGATTTCAGAATTTTGGACAATTTTTGGTTTTGCCTGATAGTCGGAGGCTCGCTTGGATCATCCTGAAGGATTTGAGCAAAGCCCAGGATGGAATTCAACGGTGTCCTTAACTCATGACTCATCATCGAAAGGAAATTGCTCTTTACCGCATTTGCAGCTTCTGCTTCCTCCTTTTTCTTCGTTAATTCCATGATAAGGAGTGTGTGTTCGAACATGATAGCTAACTGGCTGCATATCGTGTCCAATAGCTCCAGTTCTTCTTCCCTAAAGCTTGTTCGATTCCGAGATCCAAATGAAAGAGTACCAAGAAGCTTCCCGCCTGAGAGAAGCGGATAACTTGCATAAGTCTTTATCCCAAGCTCTTTCACGATTCTTACTCTCGGATCAGTGGATTCTTCTATATTTTCTACAACAATTCTTATTTGATCGCGCGCTACAGTGCCGCAGACAGCCATGCCTAAATCCAGATAGCGGATATCCTCTGCGTCCTGTTCATCAATTCCATGAAAGTACATTAATTCCAATCGCTTCGTAGTTTCATTAAACATATAGTTGATATACACATCGAGATCCAAATAACTGTTAAGCTCTTGGAACAAGGATTCCAACAGCTCTCCCGGCTCCTGTTTGACCAGGATGTGATTGGCCGCCTCACTTAAGATCCGCAGTTTATTATTTTGTTGATCAATCGTTTCCTCAACCTGTTTCTTGGCGGTGATATCTCTAAGGAGGATTGTTGCGCCTTTTTCAGATGGATACAAATGCACATCAAACCAAAGCCGCTCTTTTCGATCCAAATAAAGATCAAAATAAACCGCTTCGTTCTGTTGTCTCGCCTTCAATAGCTTCTCCCCAATAATCTGCGCGGGACCTTTATCAAGCAACTGTAAAAAATAACTTCCATAACTGTTCAATGAGAACAGCTCTTTTGCTTCCTCATTGGCATAAACTAATTTCAATTCTCGATCGACCACAATCAAACTATCGGATATACATTCTATTAAAAAAGATTCAATTTGAGTCAAATCTAATGAATTCATTTCTATCACCTATATTAAGAGGATTAACAACACACTAATAGTGGAAACTATTCACCTTATTATCCTACAATAAATCCACTTTTTTTTTAACCCTTCGCGGATGTAAGTTAATGGAAAATCATGACCTTTTCACTACATCCTAAGTGCATTAATCTGTATAAAAACATTACAATATTTAACTGCCAGACGACACACATATATCCCGAAATGTGATTATTATCACCTAAAATGTCGTAAACCTATTCCGAAATGAACGTTTTACTTCTCCTCGTTGTTTCTTTAACCAAACTCTGCCACAAATCCCCATCCTCTTTCTGCTTCAAATCAATTCAGGAAGGAAGACCTACTTGGAATTCTTTTAAACGACACATTCACTCTAGCGAATAGGACACTTCATTCCTTTATAAGGACATTTGAAGATAGACTCATTGTCGGAACACCAAAAGAGAATTAAGATAGGTTTACCACAACATTAGGAGGGATGGACAATGGCTATGCCAGTAAGTGAATATGTTTTAGCCGCATTTTCCGTTTTCATTACCATCATCGCGGTCCTTCCATTTTTGTTTTACTTATATAGGAAAAAACAGTTTGGATACGCCAAGTTGAAAAGCCAAAAATATAAATCTTTATTTAAAAACCACCCGGATGGCATCTTCATCCTCGATGATAAGAGACAGATCATCAATTTGAATCCCGCTGCCACTGTATTGACAGGCTATGAAAAAAATGAAATCAAAGGCAGACCGTTTTCATCTTTAGTGAGTCATGATGGAAATTCAGTTCCTTTTCACACGATCCTTCCGGAACGAGAGTCAACAGGAGCCATCTGGTGCAGTACGAAGAATGGCAGGAATATCTTTGTCAGCATTAAATCTGTACCCCTCATCCTGGATTCCAAAACGATTGGCGAATATCTGATTGTCCATGACCTGACAAAAGAGAAATGGACAGAGGATTCACTAACAGAGACAAACGGGCGATTGGATTCCTTTCTTGCAAACACGAAGGATGCCATTAACATCACAGATTTAAATGGAATTGTCCTATATATGAATGCATCATTTGAAAAGATGTATGGCTGGAAGGCCGAAGAGCTGCTGGGTAAACCACTCCCAATCATCCCTGACGAAATGAAAAAGGAAGAAGATCGACAGCGGCAGGAATTAACTAAGGGAAAAAGTATCAATATCATTGAAACTCAATTTATCCGCAAAGACGGTTCATTTCTTGATGTCAGTGTCACTTTGACTCCTTTGCGCGATGCAAACCAAAAGGTAACAGCGTTTGCCGCAATCACAAGAGATGAGACATTGAGGAAGAAAGCCGAAATGGAGGTAAGAGAACAAGAGGCGAAGTATAGGCTGATTGCAGAGAATTCCGACGACCTGATTAGGATGATAGACGCTCAAGGAATTGTAAAATATGCTTCACCTTCACATGAAGTCCTGCTCGGATATAAACCAGATGAGCTGGAGGGAAGTCGTTTCGACCTCTATATCCACCCGGAAGACCAGGAGAAAATCAGAGAACACTTTTTCAAAAATAATGATGACCCCCAACCAGTAGTGATGGAATACAGGAAAAGGAACAAAAAAGGGGAGTATATCTGGGTCGAGGCGAATACTGCACCCGTATTGGATGATGCGGGGAAATTAAGCCATTATATCGTTGTATCGCGGGATGTCTCCGAGAAAAAAGAACATAAGGAAAAGCTTGAGTTCTACGCCTATTATGATTCGTTGACATGCGTGCCGAATCGAAGGTACTTTCAGCAACTGCTTGAAGAAACGCTGCGGGATGCTGGCAGAACAGATTCGCAAGTGGCCCTTCTCTTTTTGGATTTCGACCGGTTCAAATGGGTCAACGATACAATGGGACACGATATCGGAGATGAACTGCTGAAGCTATTCGTACAGCGAATCCAGGCAGTGATACGTCCTTCTGATGTGATTGGCAGACTTGGTGGCGATGAATTCATGGTCGTATTGCCCCGAATTTCCTCAAGAGAAGAAATTACCATGGTAGCCGAAAGGCTGATACGCGCTCTTCAGGAACCGTGGAAAATACAGGATCATGAATTTGTAACGACCTCTTCAATTGGCATTAGTGTTTATCCGATAATGGCGGATCGATGCGAAAAGCTGATTTCCCAGGCAGACCAGGCATTATATAAGGCAAAGGAATCCGGCCGCAATATGTATCAATTTTTCACGGCAGATATCGAGGAGAATTATTTTCGGATGATGAGACTTGAGGAAGGGTTGAAATCAGCGACTATTAATAAAGAATTCCAAATCGTCTACCAGCCCCAAATTAACGTTTTTACTGGTGAAACTCATTGCCTCGAGGTCTTATTGCGCTATCACCACCCTCATCTGGGATTGATTTCTCCGGCAGAGTTCATTCCAATTGCCGAGCGCTTAGGCATCATCGATGAAATTACGACGTGGATTATTTCAGAAGCAGGAAGACAATTTTACCAGTGGGTGATTGAAGGATACAATCCAGTTAAACTTTCTATCAATCTCTCTCCCGTTTCCATCAAGAGCAAAGATTTCACTACTCTATACAGCAAGGCAATAAAAGAAGCAGGAATCTCTCCTGAGTATTTAGAACTCGAAATTACCGAACAGGCCTTTTTGAATGATTTGGACGAAGTCGCAATCAAACTGCAAGAATTGAAAAAAACAGGAATTTCCATTGCCTTGGATGATTTCGGTTCTGGATATTCATCATTAAGCTACTTCAGGCAGTTGCCGATTGATAAAATAAAGATTGACCGTGTTTTCATTCAAGATATCAACGGCACTAATGGAAGGAAAGACAAGGCTATCATTCGGTCGATTATGGCGCTAGTGGAGGAGCTAGGAATTGAATGTGTTTGTGAAGGAGTCGAAAGAGCAGACCAGGTGATGTTCCTTAAACAGAACCACTGCCAGCTGGCACAGGGTTACTATTATTATAAACCGATGACGGCAAATAAAATAAAGAAAAGCGGCTGTATTAGCAGCTTCTCTCCCTTTGTTTATGATTTGATAGAAAACAGATGAAACAGCGAGCGAAATACCTATAAAGTCGTTTGGTGAAGGACTACTTCATGATCACTGATGCTGGGATTAAAAAAGAAATCCCCAAAGATATTGAAATTATTAGCAATGGCGATACGGGAAGCTAAAGAAGGATGGGAGCCTCGAACTCCCATCCTTCTTTGATTTAATACGAATTTATAGACGCACAGACACCACTGTAACATCATCCGCCTGCTCAGCACCCGCGAGAATGCCCTTGACAAAATGTTCAGGACGCATAGAATGCAGCCTTATCATTCCTTCTCTTTTTAGCAGATTCTCACATTCTGAAGGTCTCAATTCCAGGGTATCTGCAATTCCATCAGTATAAAGAAAGATCATGTCTCCATGCTTGTAGTTGATTGAACCAATTTGGATGTTCGGATGTGCTAACAGACCGATTGGCACAGTTTTAACATTCAGCTCCACCGCTAGGCAATCCCCTCCAATTATCAATCCATTCGGACTTCCTGCATTGAAATAGTGAACTGACTTTTCATTTGTATCGATCAGCAAGTAGATACCAGTACAATATTTCACCTTCGAATGGAATAATTGATTGAAGTGCTTGTTCAGTTCTAAATAGACATCAATCGGGTTACTCGCTCTTTTTATGATCCCTTCCAACAATGACCTGACTGACATGCTGATCAAGCTGGAAGTGATTCCATGGCCGACAATATCGAGCAGAATGATTCCATACTGGTTATCATTGATTTGATACCAGGCATACATGTCTCCCGATAGCTGATGAGAAGGTAGATATACTCCCTCAACCTCAATATCAATACTTTTCATCGGGGGTACTAGGACGCTTTTTTGCAGCTGCCTGGCAAGTTCCATTTCCTTTTCATGTGCAAGGGCAAGAAGCTTCCGATCGGTGTTATTCAAATGAATGATAACGGCGCCATCGATCTGGTCAGAATCTTGTTTCTTCTTGTATGGTGTAACGGTCATGATGAACCACCGCATCTCATTTGGAGAATGACAAGGATATTCTTCCCGGTACTTATCTATTTTACCTGAGAGCACTTCAACAATCCCCTGCACGGTTCCCTGATTGGCTGCCTGGAAATAATTCACGCCTCGACCACAGTGCTGAAGAGTCCCGCCATTCTCAAGGCAAAATTCATTCCAAGCCCTGTTTGTTGCGATGATCGTCCCCTGCAAGTCAATAACCGCTACCTGATAGATAAGCGAATCGAGAACAGCCAGGTCAAACTCTCCTGTATTCACGTGCCCCAAACCTGTCTCAACCAATGTCCTCATAGTTCATTTCACCCCGACCTATTCAACGATATAAAGCGCTGAAGGCCCGACCCACAGCGCTTTATTTCGACATATGATTATATAGGAATATCTTATCATTCCTGACAAGAGAATGGAATATGTGAACTAAGGGGATATATGCTTTTGTAACTTGAAAACCTTCCTATTGCAAAATGGGGAAGATACTTTCAACCATACCGAACCGAAGAACCCTCCCCATCTTCTGTAATACATACATATCAGTAGGAAAATAGGACATTTCGCGCAGGTTTATTGAATCAGAGGACAATCCTTTCTACTATTTAAGTAAGTCCATCAGAAGGGAGATGTCTTATAGTTGGGTAAATTAAAAGTTTTTATCGCTGAACATGATCCGCTCCTATCTAGTGAATTATCTAGCGTGATCGGTTCCGAACCAGATATGGAAGTTGCCGGAGTAGCGAATGATGGGTTGAGCTGCCTCACATCGGAAAAATTGCCTTCGGCTGATGTATTGGTTCTTAATGATATCCTGAGCCATATAGATGGTTTCTCTTTATTGCAAAAGATGCACGAACAGGGGATTACTCCATCCCTCGTGGTTCTGGTCACATCATTTATTAATGATTATGTCCAAAAACTGGCTGCAGAACAGCAAGTCGATTGCCTTCTCCCAAAGCCTGTCAAGCCAGAGGAATTACTGGCTGTCATCAGGAAATCCCTACAGCAACAGCCTGCATCCCACGATTCCTTACAGGACTTAAACTCAAAGATAAAAGATACTCTCGAAGCAATCGGGATACCGGGCCATTTAATAGGGTTTCATTACATTCAGGAAGCCATAGTCTTAAATCATGACAACATATCAATTCATGACACTTTTACTAATAAACTCTTTCCACTCATCGCTGAAAAGAACAAAACATCCACCCTGAATGTCATGGGCCGAATGGAATACGCGATTGAAGCTGCATGGGATCAAAGATACAAGGATTCCAATCCCATTAAGCGAAGATTCCAAACTCTGAGTCCCGATGAGTCCTCTCCATCATTGAAAAAATTCATCGGTTTTGTCGTCAATGCTATGATTCTCTATCCTCAGGAAAAAAACTAGTGTATCGGCTGTCTGATGTAAATTGGCAGCAAGATAAAATAACACAGTAACATTCTAAGTCTTCAGCTAGAAGAAAATCTATTAGATGGTAACGGTTTTTCCCTCCTTTAATAGAAGAGCCATCATCTCATAGGCATGAGCTACTGCCAATTAACAGATGAGCTATTAAAAAAAACTTTTCCGAGGTGGTATAAATGAGATATAAAAGAGGTGAAAGCTTTCGGTTTGCATTCGGCAGCCCTCTTCCCGCCTATTTTTCCATCGTTAAAATCGACCAGGAGCTGATGGACACTTCGGAGGGTTCTGCCTTCTTGGTTGATATAAGTCCGAATGGAATGAAGCTATCTACTTCACTGGATGTACCCATAACAGATAGAACCGTCTTCCTGGGCATCCGCTTTACCTTGAATGATACTCACTTTGTCACGCAAGGCGAAATCCTTTGGAAAAAACAGCAGTACAAAGACTTCCATTATGGTATTCAGGCCCATTTTGAAGAAGGTCAGCAAGAGAAACTGATTGAAGAACTCAAAACCTTTGCCAAGAAAAGAACATAGAAGCAAAGGGAGGGTACCCAGTTTGCAACTTGCAATCTGGGTACCCTCCCTCTGTTATTTGAATTGGTTCACAACATCTCTAATTTTGGTTAATTCAATCGGTTTTGTGATGTAGTCAGATGCTCCTGATTGCATGGCCTCTTCTTTGATTTCCTCCAGTGAGTTGGCTGTAACAATAATGATAGGAATGTCCTTTGTTTGTGGCTTATCCTTCAACTCTCGGAGAACTTCCATGCCGTCTATATCAGGAAGGCCCAAATCGAGCAGGATGAAATTGACTTGTGTTTCTTCAGCCAGTTTAAGCCCCTGCTTCCCTTCTTTTGCTGTCAACAATTGAACATTCGTAATGGATTCCAGCATTCCCCTCATCACTTCGATATTCATCTGCGTATCTTCAATATACAAAACTTTTAAAGAACGTTCTTCCTGATTCAGGCTGAATGGCCGGTTTTCACACTGACCATCGCATTCTTTTGCAGGAAACCGAACCCAAGCCGTGGTGCCTTTTCCCAATTTGCTTTCGATTCCGAACGAACCATTCATATTCCTGGTCAGCTTTTCCACTATGGCCAGTCCCAGTCCCGATCCATCCTCTGTTGATTGGCCTTTCACCCGGTAAAATGGCTGCTTTATAAATTCCATGTGCTCTTGCTTTATTCCTATTCCATCATCCATGATTGTATAGGTAATGGTGTCATTCTCTTTTGTCACTTTCAATATGACGCTTCCACCGGGGGAATTGTATTTGATAGCATTGGAAATCAGGTTGAGCAGGATTTGGGTCAGCCGGATTGGGTCGGCTTCAACGAATCCATCCAGATTTATTCTTTCCACTTTAAAATGAATCTTTTTACTTGCGGCCAGCCCCTGCGCAATATGAGTTACATCATTAATCGTCTTCCCTACAGACAAAGATTGCAGCTCGGTTTTCACATGGCCTGTCTCCAGCATCGTAAAGTCCAGGATATCCTGGATCAATCCATTTAATAATTGGGCAGAATAATGAATTTTTTCCAATTGAAGCCTGACATTTTCATTTATCGTTTGATCCAATGTCAGCAGCTGCGAATAACCAAGAATACTATTCAAAGGTGTTCTTAAGTCATGGCTAATTTGTGATAGAAGCAGATTTTTCGACTGATTGGCTTTTTCCGCGCTGCGTGTAGCTTCTTCGAGCGATTCCATCGTCTTTTTCGACTTTGTGATATCGCGGAATACCCATAGCCTCGCCTGTGTTTCATCTTGCAGTACGAACGGAATAAAATCGTATTCTATAAATGAACCATTGACCAGTTCCATTTCCTGCCCTGTCACCAATTCATTCCGCTGGACAATCGTTTGAATTTGTTTCATTTCAGAGTGAGGATATTTTACAATCTGCAGCAGATGCTTATAAAATTCCTTAATCGGTCGGTTTTTGAAGGAGATTTCTTCCTCAAAAGGATAATACGTGGATAAACTTTCAGAAACCAATTCTATAGTGTCATTTTTAATTAGCAAAATCCCTTCCTGCAGGGAGTTAATCAGCTTGGTTTCGATATGGTGGGCATCCCGAAGTTTTTGTTCATCCCTTTTCCTCTCGGTAATATCCGTTCCTACCCAGACATGGATCCGTTTGCCGCTATTCAATTGTAAGGGGATATAATCGACACTCAGATACTTGTTATTAAAGAGTTCAATCTCCCAGTCTTTGACGAGCTCATGCCCTTCCATGATTGATACTGCTTGTCTTATTGCTCCTTCACCATCGACTATTCTTCTGCTAATCCTTTCTAGCCATACTAGGGATGATTGGCCAATAAAAGAATTCTCCTGTCTGTTCACTTCAAATAATTCATAGCTTTTTTGATTCGACAATTTAACATGATCATCTTCTATGACCGTCATGCACATCTGCAAGGAATCAAGCAGTGTTTCATCAAAAGTTAACGCTTCCTTGAGCCCTGTATGGATCGCTTGCTGCAGCGAAATATCGCGCACAATAACCAACAGACGAATCTCATCTGTCATATACTTCGTGAAGGTCACATGGACATGCACAGCTGACTTCTCCTTCGTCAAATACTGGCATTGGATAGTCGCCGTCCCCTTCTCCCTTAATGAGCGATATACATCTATCGTTATGTCGTAAGAATCCGGATGCAATAAATCAAAAACATTCAGGGCAAGGAATTCATCCCTTGAATAACCTAGTATTTCTAGCATCTTTTGGTTCACTTCAATGAACTTCGGCATTGATTTATCAAAATCAACTAGAAACATCGCATCACCTGCATGGTGCAGGATGGTTTCAAAATGCATCTTCCAGCTGTCACTTTTCTTTTGGTGCTCCTGGGCTAACTCTACCTGTAGAGTCTTGTCTGTAAAGATGGCCATAACTCCCTGGAACTCACCTTGGTTTTCCAATAATTTAGTTTCTACACTGACATGGATATTCAAATCCCTGAGCAAAAAGGGATGAAAATGTAGCGAATGCTCTTTTTTTAACACTAAGGACCTTGTGATGATACGGATATCTTCGGGAGCCTCTGGGAAAGCCTCCAACATTGTCTTCCCAACCACATCTTCACGGTTTGTTCTTAAAAGCCGCTCCAAGGCTTGGTTCATGTATTGAATGGAATGATCCTTAGAAATGATGATAATCCCTTGTTCAAGCCCTTCCAGTCCCATTTGCAAAAAATTCATGTTCCTTCTCTCCCCCTGCAGCAGTCTATTAGGGATCCGTTGTTTTCTTCGTTTCCACGGAATCTATATTGGTTCTATTTTACTATAATTTCATAGTTCCTACGATGTAAATTGAACAACTTAAGATTGATTTCAATATCCTCCAGAAGGAAATGCCGCTCAGCGCCGGCGCCACGGAAAGCGAAGCGCCTGGAAAGGAAATCAACCGCCCCGTTTCCCTTCCAACCAAAAAAAAGACTGTTAACAAACATGATTTTCATCGAGTTTGTCTACAGTCTAAAGCATGCGGATGCATGCTCATTATTTATATATTCACTTCACTCAAAACTTTGGCAGCCCAGTCACTCGCCTCGCCATAGAGCCTGAATAGCTCTTCCACCGGCATAGGGGTTGGATTGAAAGTCAGCTCCACATCTTCGTGAAAGGCGTGTTCGATGTCTTTTAAAAATTGGAGCATGACGTATTCGTCGTTCTTTTCACCGGATAAGGCATGTTTCAGCTCATTGCTTAACGGCAGGTCTTCAAGCAGCTCCTCCATCGGATGGTGCAGTAAGGAATCCATCAAGGAAAACATACCAAGCAGGAAGTATTTTGACGCCAGCACTTCTCTGCCTACCTTCCTGCCGATCAATTCGCCTAGTTTCCCGCGCTTTAGCGACAACTCGATGATTTCCCGTTCCTTGGTACCGCCCGAACCTTTGTCGGCTCCCCTGATCGCCAAAACATAAATCCATTTTTTGATTTCGTTCAGGCCTAAGAGAATGATGGCTTGTTTTATCGAGGAAACCTCATTCCTTGGCCTGAAAACCGGGTTATTTATCAGTCTCAGAAGCTTATAGGAAAGAGAAATATCCTTTTCGATAACATCCTTTATCTTTTCAAGATCAGGCTCTGGACTCTCGATTTCTTTTAAAATCTGAAAATACGAATGATAGTAGGATGGGATATCATAGCTGTTCAGGATCACAGGTTTGCTAAAATAAAAACCCTGGAAATAAACAAAACCGTCTTCTTTTGCCTCAATGTACTCTTCAATCGTTTCGACTTTTTCAGCAAGAAACTGAATGTTACGCTCCTTAATAAAACGGATCATTTCCTGCCTGTCACTTCGGCTCGTCGTCCGGAAATCAATCTTGATAATATCTACATAATCTAAAATTCGAACAGTCAAATCGTTCCACTGCGAAACAAAGAAATCGTCAAGCGCAATCGTGTATCCATGCTCCTTCAGTTCTTTGCAAATCCCCAGGATGTCTTCATTCAGCTCCACTGTTTCCAGGATCTCGACAACGATGGATAAGGGATTGAAATAGGAAGGTACACCCAGTTTTAATAGTTTATCAGTAAAATTAATAAAACAAGGCTTGCCATTCGATAATTCTTTGATACCAATATTCAAGAAACTATTTACGATTACATCTGTTGTAGCCTGGTCCCCATCAGTGTGCTGATAATTATTGACCGAGCTGTTCCTGTATAGCAATTCATAAGCAACTGTCTTTTCATTTATATCAAATATAGGCTGCCTGGCAACATAAGTATCCATAAAGACTCCTCCCGGGGACGTGAGACGATATTTCTGTAAATATTAAACAATACTATTGTAGGAAAAATATACTATTATTTTACAAGTATTACAAGAGTCTTAAGTATTTACCATATATTGCAGGCTTTTTCATATTGAATTCATTCAGTGAGGCGTTTGATTTTTTTACGGATGGACTCTCTTGTCCGCCCGAGCATATCAGAGATCTCTGCCAGCGTTTTTCCGCAGCAGTGCCATTCAAGGACGAGGTTTTCTTCGTGCTTGGTCCATGCTTTGTAATTCGTGACTTGCCGTGGCGTTTTACGCTCTTCTGCTACCCAATAGGGTTCAGGCGGAAGCACGTCAGGTTCGAGCTTGGAGAAGTCAATTTTATGGCGGTTTTTTTCTGCCCACGCCCAAAAATCATCGGTGTTGATAAATGTGAATTTCTTCTTGCTGCGGGTGATCCGCTGATGGGAATCCAGGTCATGATTAAGGATCCACTGCATGACGGTATTTCGGTCAATCTTGAGGACTTTAGCAAGTTCTCCTGCTGTAAGCATTCCTGTGCAGGATTTTGTGTGGGATAGGCCCAATCTCGTAATCTTTACTTCGAGGGCGGTGATACTGCGATTCAGCCTTCTGGCAATAGTAGATAATGATTGGCTGCCAAGCTGGTCTTTAATCATCTGTAAATCTTCAGGTGCGTATTTCATTTTAGAGCTCAACCCTTCAATCTAAAATTACTAGTATTGGTTTTCACTTGGCTAATTAAAACACATTTAAAGTCCAAGAAGAATACCTTAGCCAGTATAAATACACCCTTTCCTAACATTTAATAACAGAGGAAATTTTTTCCATAATAAACTGGTTAGTACTTTCGATACATACCATATGAATTAGGAAAAGTATAGTCAAAACCAAATTGTTCATACAGCTTGTTTGCCGGAGCATCGGCAATCAGACTGACATACGAACCGTCATATGTGTGTTGATCAAGGTATTTCACAAGCTCCCTCATCACCAGTTTCCCAAGTCCCATCCCCTGATAGGCAGGCTTAACGGCGATATCGACTACTTGAAAAAATGAGCCACCATCACCAATGATCCGGCCCATCGCCACCAACGTCGACTCATCATAAACTGTGACAGCAAACAATGAATTCTTCAGTCCGATTCTCGCAGCCTCCTGCGATTTCCCGCTCATCCCCGCTTCAAGGCGAAGATTGATATAGTCTAAGGAGCTCGGGGGATCGTATGAAACATTAAAATCGGTCATTCTGTTCAACACCTTTTTGTATAATACCTAACAATTCTTCCAGCTCCTCGATGGTAAAATCCGCATCCGCACTGTGCCAATAGTCATCTCGCTTCCAAATCCCAATCATTCCAGCCCTTTTGGAAGCTGTCACATCATTTTCAGGATGGTCACCTACAAATATACTGCCAGCTGCTGATACTGAAAGAGCCTCCATCCCCTTCTGGAAGACCTGGGAATCTGGCTTCCTCAATCCCACTGCTTCCGAGATCAGGATGGAATCAAAGTAACCCTCGATTCCCAAAGCTTTTATATTGGCCATCTGGAAGTGGGTTTTGCCATTCGAAATGATGCCCAGCTTCATACCCATTTGCTTTAGTTGCCCAAGAACTTCATGCAGGTTTTGGAATCCTTCACACGAATGCTTGAAATTTGTTATGTAATCTTCTAACAGCTCTTCCCATGTCAGGTCCACTACGTTAAATCCCTTTAAAAGCTGGCTGTAAACTTTGTCCTTCCACACGTATCCGCGGGCATCCAATTCAATGAATCTATTTTTATAACGTTGCTTGTTTATCCCAATCAATTCAGGCTTAAAGCGTTCGTATTGTTCATCAATAAATTTCACAAGAGATGTCTCGCGGTCCAGCAAGGTACCGTCAAAATCAAAAAAGACTGCTTCTATATGGCTCAACCAAATTCCCCCTCTTTAAAAAGAATGGATCTTTACGAATAATCGTTGATTTCTGCACAATGGATGATTTCTGGATTAGAGCCTATTTCTTAGTTACTGTTTTTGACTTCTTGAGCTATTTTCGGGCAATGCAGGGCTCCTGCTTTTACCGTTTTTCTCTCCCATGGCGATTTTCGGGCAATGCAGGGCTCCTGCTTTTACCGTTTTTCTCTTCCAGGACGATTTTCGGGTAATCCAGAGCTCCTGCTTTTACCGTCTTTCTCTTCCAGGACGATCTTCGGGTAATGCAGGGCTCCTGCTTTTACCGTTTTTCTTTTCCAAGACGATTTTCAGGCAATGCAGAGCTCCTGCTTTTACCGTTTTTCTGTTCTAGGGCGATTTTCAGGCAATGCAGAGCTCCTGCTTTTACCGTTTTTATCTTCTAGGGCGATTTTCGGGTAATGCAGAGCTCCTGCTAAAAAAAGAACAGACCATTTCGGCCTGCTCTCATTTTACCTTATTTCAGGAAAGCGTTATAGTAGCGTGTCATTGCAACCGCAAAGTCGCCGCGTGTATTTTTTACAGATGGGTTGAAGCTTGCTGTGACCTTAGGTTTAAGATCATAAGGCCCCTGTGTGACAGCGAATTTTGCATTGAGGATATTCAGGTCCAGAGCCACCTGGACATAGCCTTTCAAATGGTCAGGAACTTCTGTTGCGTCTGAGATTGCAATTCTTTCGTCATTATAATGGACTGTCAGTTGTCCATCGAATGCCTCTGCTTCTTTTTGCAGACCTAATGATTGAACCAGTGAGTATGCCAGCTCCGCGCGGGTCACGCCATCCTTAGGGACGAACTTGCCGTTTGCTGCTGGCAAAATGACCCCTTTCTGGATATGCTGTTGATCGCGGAAAGAAGCTCCTTTTGCCGTTGCTGCTTCAACAAATGGAAGGTCTGAGCTAGATACATCAGAAAAGCTCGGCACTGCCGGCAATGACTGCTTGATTTCAGCACCCATCACCAGGTATTTTGCGAGTTCTGCTCTTGTTAAAAATGCATCAGGTTTGAAGGCTCCATTCGAAAAGCCGTCGAATAATCTCTCACTCACGCCCATTTTAATCGCATCAGCTGCCGGGTGTCCGGCAATATCGTTCAATCCGGAGAAACCGCTGACCTTTGTGAAGGCCATTTCTCCTTTTACCGTTTCAGGCAAAGCCAGGCCAAGTGGATTCGCATCAGCGCCGCGAAGTCCGCGGATTTCAGCCTTCCATGCTCCAGGTGCCGGAGAAGTCACCGATACTGTGCGATCATAGTAGAGCGGGAACAGCAGGCTGACACCCGAGCTGTATTCTGTGCCATCCGGAGCGATCAGCACAAGGTTGATCGGATTGCCCGTTTCTTCCATGAGACCTGCTCCGTCCACTTTTGCCACAAGGCTGGACATGCCTTCTTCGACTGTGAATTTATACTGGTTGTCTGAAATAAATGTCAGAGGGTTGTAATCAACCGAAAATCCCTTGCGCTCCGTTGATGATTCAACATTGCTGTAGAATGTCTGGTTTGAATTCAACGTTGAACCATAAGATGTGTCATTGAATGCCTTATCAATTGCAGCATAAGCATTCACATATCCTGCGCCGACTTCCCATGTTTCATAGCCTGGCATATTCGTAGCTGTCTGCTCAAGGATTTGCTTGACTTCAGCAGGAGATAATAATGGATTGGCTTCAAGCATTAATGCCACGATTCCGGCAACATGTGGAGTCGCCATTGATGTACCGCTCATTGTAGTGTAGTAAGGCAGGTATGCAGTTTCAATTGTTTGCGCATCCTGGTCGATCGCCAGGCTCGCGACTGGACTAATGACACGAGTGGAAACGATGTCCACACCAGGTGCTGTCACGGTTGGTTCATCCTTCCACGTCCATTCCTTTCCGTCCATTGTAAAAGTGCCGCCTACACCTTTCGTGCCTCTTGATGAGAAATCAGCAAGCGTTCCATCTTTGACTCCTGCAGCGACTGAAATGACCCATGGAGCTTTTGCGTATGGGTTATGTGTGTTTTCCCCAGGTCCTTCATTACCTGCTGCAAAAAGAACCGTAATTCCGCGGTCATGCGCTTTTTTGCTGGCAATATTGATCGGGTCGTTTGGATCGAAGTCTCCTGATGAACCCCAAGAATTCGTGATAACGCGGATATTGTACTGTGACTGATGTGTGATCGCGTAGTCGAAACCGCCGATGCCATCAAGCACGAACAATGCTGCTCCAGAACCGTAGCCGATCAAGTCTGCACCTGGTGCAGCACCTTCATATTTTCCGCCAGACATAGCGCCTGTTCCACCGACCGTGCCGGCTACGTGTGTACCATGGCCAGAGTTTGTATCAGTGTTCGGTACGTTTTCCTGGTATGTGACCGGCAGCAAGCCTGGTGCAAGTGCATTCAGGTTTGTGGAGCCCATGACATTCTGGACAAGGTTTTTGCCCAATTCATGGTCTTTATGTGTTCCGTCAACACCACTGTCGTTCACGACGACTCCAATTCCCTTTCCTGAAACAGGCAATCCTCCGTTTGCCTTTCGGAAGCTGTCATCTGTCCTCGCTTTATCAACTCCAGTGATTGCTGTTGCATCTGCGTTGAAGTAAGTAAGTTTCCTGTTCATGTAAATAGATTGTACTTCCGGATTTTCCGCAAGCTTTTCGATTTGCGCTTTTGTAGCGATGACTCCCGCAATCGGCAATGATTTCATGCTAATCCCCGTTTCAATGCCGAGCGTTTTTAACAGCGACAGCTGGGTGTTCGTAGGTGCACCATCGCCTTTAAAAGTAACAATAACCTCGAGTGAGCTTGCAGTGTCTAGTGCCTTGCTGACCAGCGGATCAATGACCGCCAGGCTGCTCGCCTTCCCCTGGGGTGCAGCAAATACCGGGAAAATGAGCAACAAGGCTAACAGCAGATACATAAAACGTTTCATGATATTCTCCTCTCATTCTATAAATTTTTGAATATTCCTAACTTAATTATCAAGAAATCCCAGCTGTAAAACTATTCTTCAAAGGTTATAAAATCAAATTCCGGAATATCTATTCTGGCATCGTACAAAAGTTATAGATGGAGTAGTGCTGATGTTTTTTCGCTTAAGTTTTTCCAAAATTAGGATGACGGTGCAATTAACAGGTATTTTCGTGCAATTATCGTCGAAGTACGTGCAATTAATGTCCTTGATCGCGCGATTCCGATGAAGTTCC
Organism: Bacillus sp. ISL-37; assembly: GCF_018613315.1. Taxonomy (GTDB): domain Bacteria; phylum Bacillota; class Bacilli; order Bacillales; family Cytobacillaceae; genus Mesobacillus. Next base: position 109,128 of record NZ_JAGGQL010000032.1, read on the forward strand.
GTGCAATTAGCTCCACTGAGCAAGAGAATAATTTTTCCAGTTTAAAATTCAGGGTTGAAAAAGGTAATTTTCTAGATTTGGAGTCCCTATTCCAGTCAGAAAAATATTTTCCGGCCGATTTCGCGCTTAATTCGTGAGTTTTCTCCTCAGCATTGCAAAAAATCCTTCGCGGCGGAGTAAAAATCTCCCTTGCACAAGCAAGGGAGATCAACTAATCATCATTTCTTCTTTTTAAAAGCGGCATCGACCGCATTATAAGCATTCACGTAGCCAGCGCCGACTTCCCATACAGCGTAATCCGGCATTGATGTTGCTGTTTTTTCGAGAATTGACTTTACTTCAGAAGGCGACAACAATGGATTAGCTTCAAGCATCAAGGCAATGATGCCGGCGACATGCGGAGCAGCCATCGATGTTCCGCTCATCGTCGTGTAATACGGCAGATGTGCCGGTTCAATATACTCAGCATCGGCAGTCGCACCAAGCAACACGAGCGGGCTGATGACTCTCGTCGAAATGATGTCGACTCCAGGTGAAGTTACTGTCGGCTGGTCTGCCCATTTCCATGTCTGGCCATCGACGGTAACACTTCCGCCCCGACCTTCTTCGCCGCGAGAAGAGAAATCAGCCAGCTTTCCGGACTTATCTCCAGCTGCCACTGTAACGACCCAAGGAGCTTTTTTATAGTTTCCGGAAATGGTTTTAGCGTCCGGACCTGAATTCCCTGCGGAGAAAACCGTCACGATTCCGCGGTCATACAGTTTTTTTGTTGCGATATTAATAGGGTTATATGGATCAAAGTCAGTTCCGGCGTCACCAGTGTCTCCCCAGGAATTCGTGATCACGCGAATATTGTATTCTTGCTGATGGGTAAGCGCATAATCAAAACCCCCAATTGTATCAAGCATCGCGACTGCCGCGCCTGATCCGTAGCCAATCAGATTCGCGCTAGGAGCGACGCCTTCGTATTTTCCGCCTGACATTTCGCCAGTTCCGCCAACAATACCAGCTACATGCGTTCCATGGCCGGAACTTGAATCGGTATTCGGAACATTTTCAACATAAGTTACTGGCAGCAAGGTAGCATCAATCGCATTCAAGTTTGTCGAGCCCAATACATTTTGGACGAGGTGGCTGCCAAACTCCAGGTCACGATGCGTCCCATCAACTCCGCTGTCATTGATGACGACGCCAATTCCCTTACCTGTCACCGGCAAGCCGCCATTCAGCTTCCTCATCGTGTCATCTGTTCGAACCTTGTCAACTCCGGTGATATCTGTAGCTTCAGCATTTTCATATTCCAGCTTTTTATTAAGATAAATAGATACGACCTGATCACTTTGTGCAAGCTTATTAATCTGTGATTTTGTCGCAAGAATACCTGCAATTGGCAGGCTGTTCAGCGTCAAACCCTTCGTGATGCTGAGTGTCTTCAGAAGATTTACCTGCTCAGGGAGAACTCCCTCATCACTTTTAAAAGTAACGATCGCTTCAACCGGGTTGATGGCCGTCAGTAAGGTTTTCGTCAGCTCGGAGTCAACCACAGCTTTGCCAGGCTCGACTGCCTTTGTCGTCGTTCCAGGAACAATCGAAGCAAACAACGTCGCGGCCATAAGAATAAATGATAAAAATGCAGCTTTAAACTTCATTCAATTTTTCAGCTCCTTAGCTATTTTTCTTAATATTCCCACAATATTTACATGAAAACCATTCTGCATTGTATTTAAAAAATAATATCCTCTGTACTAATCTTTGGTACTACTAAAGTAGTAACGAAGATTAGCCTGATAATGGATGTTATGATTTTCCTCTTAGCATTCTATTTTGATTACAATTAAATGGAGTGGCTTTTCCATTAAATTCACCTCATATATTTTACAAAAAATGTAAAAAGTAGTGATTGTGGTTGTTTTCGTAGTGATTGTGGGAAGTTTCGTAGTGATTATCTTGTTTTTCGGGGTGATTATCGCGCTTTTCGTAGTGATTCTGATCATTTTCGTAGTGATTAATCTTCCAGATTGATTCCTGATCAGAAACGTCGGCTCTCGAACAGGTTTTTCTCATCAAACCTGCTAGTAGATTGTCAAAAAATGCGGAATTCAACTCAACGTACAAATTAATGAACCATTTTTGCATAGACTGGCGCAGATCATCGCAAAATTCGAGAGTGTCACAAATTCTGCAGGGTACGAGATCGTGTCAAAAACCCCTGCTTCCTACATAACATAAAAAAGCCCCTTTCTCAGGGACTCTCAAAAAAAACAATCTATGCCCCGCTTGATGTCGGCGGGATTGGTACGAGCTGGTGCTGGACGGCGTGGATGACGACCTGGGAGCGGCTTTTGACGTTCAGCTTTTTGAAGATTTTGCTGACGTGGATTTTGACGGTTTTGTCGCTGATGAACAGTCGGTCGGCGATTTCTTTGTTGCTGAGGCCTTCGACGAGGCAGAGCAGCACTTCCTTTTCACGCTCGGTCAAGGTTGTGTCCTCCTGCTTTGTTTCTTTTTGCTGATGGAAGGCGAGCAGCTTCCTCGTCATCGACGGATGGATGACCGATTCGCCCCGGGCGACGGTGCGGATTGCCTCGACAACCTGGTCGGAAGGCGCGTCCTTCAATAAATAGCCGTCCGCCCCTTCACGGATGGCCGACATAAAGTATTCCTCATGGCTGTGCATTGTCAGCACAAGAATTTTGATGTGCGGGTATTTCTTCTTCAAAATCCCCGTGACTTCAACGCCATTTTTCATCGGCATGTTGATATCCATTAAGATCATATCCGGCTTGCAATTTTCCACCTTCAATAGTGCGTCGTCACCTGAAACGGCCTCGCCGACGACTTCGATATCTTCCTCAACTGAAATAATATTCCGCAGCCCGTCGCGGAGTACGGCATGGTCATCCACTAGCATGAGCCTGATCATTCGTGGTTTCCCCCTCGATTCCCATTCTAGGAACGGTGATGCTGACTTCCGTTCCTGAACCTTCCTTGCTGTCGATCTGCAGGGAGGCGTTGATTTTTTCAGCAGCATCGTTCATTTGCAAAATACCGAAATGCGGCTGGTTCCTCGCCTTCAGCATCGCCTGGAACAACGAGAACCCTTTTCCTTCATCCTTGATTTTCAACAGTATATGCTCCGTTTGATAGCTTAAGAGAACTTCTACCTTCGTAGCCTGAGAATGCTTGATGGCGTTGTGTAGGCTTTCCTGGAATGTGTCGAACAGAACTTTCTCGACCATCGGACTAAGCTCTTGCTCCTGCCCCCTGATCTCGAATTCGATATCCTGCGGGTATTCCTTCTGGACAGCTTCGATTTTTCTTAAAATGGCTTCAGCCAGTGTCGCTTTTTGAGTCGGATACGGGCGTAATGCATAAATTGATTCGCGCACTTCTTTCAGGCTCTCCCTCAGGCCAATGACACTCTCGTCCACAAGCTTCCTTGTTTCTTCAGGGTTCTTAGTGAACTTTTTCCCTGCTGTTTCTAGCTTCATGACCGCCCCGGCAAGCGTCTGGGCCACACCGTCATGGATGTCGCGGGCAATCCGGTTCCGTTCCTCAAGGACAATCACCTTTTCTTTTTCGGTAAAAAGCATCCGCGTCTTGATGATGACGGCCAGTTGGTTGGCAAGCGTCGCAATCGATTGGACATCGTGGTCCTCGAAGCTTTTCGTCCTGCTTCTGGCGATGATGAACATCCCGATTGTTTCGTTCTCGATGACAAGCGGCGAGTAGACAAACGCCTTCACGTCTTCCTCAAAACAGGCAGCGGCAACACCGCCATCCTTTTTGCGATTATTAAAAACCACTGGGCTGCGCATTCCATCAAATTCAGATAACGCCTCTAGCGGCAACTTGCAATTAGATACTGTCCTGCCATCTTTGAAGCTAAGCTCCCATTCGCCATCTTTTTTGATCCATAATAAACTGGCCTCAGCGCCAATCAATTCATTGAAGCTCCCTCGTAAAGCTGAAAGCCAGTCCTGTGAAGGAAGCATCTGGTTCAACTCGGAAGTGATCGAAAAAAGAAGCTTCAAACGATTCTTCTCTCTTTTCAGCCTGGCAATCGTCGCACTCAAGAGGGAAATCCCTACAAGCGGCGAGAAAAAGAAAAAGTATGCAAAGACATCAATTTCGCCGCGATTTTGGCTGCCCACGACATACAGGGTAATTCCGTAAATCAAGGAAATACCCGCACTATTCAGTTCCGTGAGACTCTTTTGCTTCCACATATTAAAAGAATAATGCTGCGGCCTGATGATGAGAACGAGGTCGACAATCAGGTTGTTGACCAGAACATAGACTGCCAGCAGGAAAATATAACCTAACATACCCTCTATAATCGGATTGAGTTCCAGCTTTTCCAAGAGAGGTTCTGTTAGAGGCATCAACATCGCGGCAGCGTAAAAACTGATCACGAGCTGGGCGGGGTTGAACAGTACCGTCCGGAGTGGCCTTCTATGGATGAGGTTCACAATCAGGACAGCGGCCGCATAAGCAATCGCAGTGTAGGGAAATCCATACAGCAAAAATAACACGTAGACTACCGGGAATGTGATCGCTGTATGCCCTCTCCAAACCGGCATTGGATAGTACTCGCTAATAAGCAGGAATAAAAATAAAAGTGCTAAAACAACCGGTTCGCTGGGGAGTTCCAATTTTACTAGAGAGAGAAGGATGAGCAGCCAGCCAATCAATGATACCGAGTTCATGAACAACTTTGCAGACTTTTCCCTTCTCTGTGAAAGTACCTGATCCAAACAGCTACCTCCTCCTGAGTTTAGAATTTTCAGTTAATTAATTTTATCGCGGGAGTGCTCAAAACACAAATAAAACCCACTCACTGGCCGAATGGGGATACCACTAGCCAATGAATGGGCCAAACTCACGAAGAGTTTTGTTGAACACTATTATGGCAAAATTTTCGCGCGCAGACTATTCATCAAACGGGGTATTTTTATAGTACGAAAGTGTTATAGCGAGTTGCCCCTAAATCCCTCGATTGTTCCTGACCATTTCCTTTTGCTTAAAAAAGTCGCTTAAAGCCTTATTGATCATCGCCACACTTAAGGCGGTCAGAGTGAAGAACAGGATCGGCACATAGACGATCCATTCATGCGCGAGCATAAAACGTTTGTTCACCCCTATTAAACCAGACCATTCCTGGGTCACCGAGGTTGGCGGATCGCCGTCCCCGATGATGGTCCCGCCAAACAGGATAATCATGACGCCAAGATGGACAAGAAGTGTCAGCACCTGCAGAAACTGCTGGCCGAACATCAATATCCATTCCTCATACAACTGTGGCAGGACATGTTTGAAGTATATATGCCGTTTGCTCCCGCCCAGCGTGATAGCCGATTCAATGAACTCTTCCCTCCACACCCTGCGTTTTTGCTCAATCAACTGAACAGTCAGAGCCGGCAGCGCGATCAAAATCAAGATGATGAATTCATACAGCGCCCTGACCCAAAAAGGATGATGGAAGCCATCGATTGTATAAATGACCACTGTGCTCAGAAGGAAATACGAAATCAGCGTTTGCGGAAAAAATGACAATGGCTCAGAGATTGCTTTTATCAAATTGAAGATCCGTTCTGGAACACGGAATAAAAAGTAACTGAGCAGGATTGATAAAACCATCCTGAAAAAAGCAACGACAATGACGATGCAAATTGAATATTTCGCCCCTTCGATCAACGTGTGAAGCATGTCATAGCCATACATATCCGAGCCAAAAAGGAAGACATCGAACGGCGGGTATGGAGGGGACTTCTCCAGGGTCCCATCTTCATTATAGAATAACGGTGCCTGCCTGATTTCCCCGTCATTGAAAACAGTGTTCAAAATGCTCAATGTCAGCAGGATGGTCAGGAATGAAGCACCGAATATGAATTTTTTCGTTTTCAATAATCTGGTCATATCGATAACCTTCTAAAATCTATTAGTCTATAAATGATGAAAAATGGCGTGAAAAAGAGAATGCAGCTGAACACGAACAACTCGATCGATATATGCTTGATATTGAACAGCATCAATCCATCCAGGTTAAAGATGTACTCGACCATCACAAGCGTGGAGAGCATCATCCAGATGATTGTTTTAAAGTGGCCCAGCAAATCCTGCCTGATATTGCGGATGACGTGGATATTCAGCATATAAAGATACGATAATCCTTTTGCCTTAGCGAAGGTGATGTACTGTTTATCCAATTCCTCAAAAATTTTAAGGACCATGATCTGTGTCAAAAAAAGAAAAATCGGCAGGCTAAGGCTGATGAGCGGCAGCAGGAACGCCCGGTTTTCACTCCCAAGCGAAACGGTCTGAATAAACTTCACGCCAAATGTCTTGTAGATCCAGATTACGATTGCTTGTAGCAGGAACATCCACAAAACATCAGGGACAGAGCGGATGATTTCTATAAAACTTAAAATATAGTCTTTTTTCTTTTCAAAAAAGAGGACGATTAAATAAGAAAGCAGGAAAGCAATGGCCAACGCCGTCAAAAAGGCAATGCCCAATGTCTTCATCGAGTAGAAGAAGCGTTCCATCACCGCCGGCAGCATCTCACGCTCGCCATTGTAAGTCAAATTGCTTAAAGTGAAAATTTTAACAGTCAATTCCCTGACAGTATGAAAATAGCCCTCACTGTCAAAATTTAAATCCCTCATAAGGATTGGCAGACTTCCAACTAGAATAAACAGAAGCACACCGGCTATGTACTGCAAAATAACAGTTATGAACCTTATTGCACTTTTTACCACCATAACGAATCCCCTCAAACTCTACCTTTAGTCCTTAAAATTATAATTGAGTTTTCTGATTGTTTCCAGTTTTTTCATGTCGGATGCTTAAGTGGTAGAACACAATGATCATCGTCTGGGATAGCAGGTAGATCGGGAATGACCAATACATTTTATAGCCTTTGTCAAAATGGTACAGGCCAACCTTCAGCCCAACCCACTCCAGCAGCAACGAGAATGCCGACCACAATACGATATAAGGAATGGTTTTGAGCCGCCTAATGTTCCATTTCACGTAAAAATAGAGAAAGAAATAACCGTAAGGGCCATACATGATATAGCTAAGGAAATCGATGAACTGATAGGATGAGTTGTCGTTGACGTCATAAAAATCCCAGGGTTTGATTGAGATGGTATGGTCGTAAAACAAGCCTATGTAGATGCCGAAAATATAATACCCGACACTCTCCAGCTTGCTGAAAATTTTGGGGGCGAACCATATGGCCAGGTTCATAACGAGGATGCTGATAATCACGAACCATTCATTTTCATTGAACGCAGTATCATAAACTTTCATTTTGACGATTCTCCAATGTCTGTATAAATGATACCAGCTTTAAAACACCTACTGCCGAAAGCAGAAAGCCGGCATTCAATAAAATCGTATAGAAAAAGTTCCACTTAACATAAGTGAGGATTTGGAATTGCACAGCCAGTTTATGCATGGCAAGCATGATGACCAATGAAATCAAGAAGGCTGATATTTTATAAAATAGCGATTTTGCTCGTACATAATAATTTGCAAAAAGCACCGTAACCATCGGTGTCAGCACATCCCGGCACAGGATCAAACATATGAACAGCCAATAATCCTCGGTCATTTTAAAAAGATGCCATTCCATCGAAAAAATCGTCACGCATTGGCGCGTAATGATTGCAATCACCATGAAGACCATCGCGTTCTGGAGGAAATTCAGCGGTTTTTGCACATGATAGGCAAAATGCAGCAGCAATATTAAAATCGTTATGTAAATGGAAAGAGCCATAAAAACATCCTTAAATAAAAATTTCACTCTCCTTACTTTGTCCATCTTCTAGAGTACTAACCATCTAATTCAAAACAATCGGAGGAGTTATTTATGGCGTGGATTTTGCTTAATCGAGCCCCAATTTAGAACTTCATGCTGTTAAGCACACGACCCTCCTCCTCCACAAAAAATGCATATTTTGCTGATACAACATAAAGAGGGTTTAAAAATACAGGTATAGGTATATGTAATGTAATTAGATCAGCTTGAGAAAAATAACATATGCAACAAAGGAGGACGTAAAAAGTTGAAAAAGATTGGCATAGCAGCAATCATCATTCTTGTGTTAGTCATAGCCGGCGGCTTGCTTTTCATGAGAAGCATGGGTGGCACAGGCGGAAATATGCCCGGCCAAGGTGGCGGCATGATGGGCGGCGGTTCCGGACAGGTTGAGGATATGAAGAATGACTCGATTGCAGAGGGAGAAAAACCCCTGCCAATCCCGCCAATGCTGGAAGATGAGAACCCCGACCCTGGCAAAGCAGAATTTACTCTTGTTGCACAAAAAGGATCTGTGGAATTTTTAAAAGGAAAAGCAACAGACACATTCGGCTACAACGGTGACTATTTAGGACCGGTCATTCGTGTGAAGAAGGGCGACGATGTTTCCGTTAAGGTAAAAAATGAGTTGGACGAAGCAACAACAATTCACTGGCATGGACTCGAAGTGGATGGCGAGGATGATGGTGGACCGCATAGCGGAATCCAGCCGGATGCTACCTGGAACCCTGAATTTACGATCGAACAAAATGCAGCCACGTTGTGGTACCACCCGCACCTGCTTCATAAAACAGGTGAACATGTATACAAAGGGCTTGCCGGGTTATTTTTAATCGATGATGAGGAAAGCGAGAAACTGGACCTGCCAGATGAATATGGCGTGAATGATATTCCGTTGATTGTCCAGGATAAGCAGCTCGATGAAAATGGCCAGTTTGACTATGATTTGAGCATGCACGATGTGATGATGGGACTTCAGGGTGACACGATTATGGTCAATGGAGCCATCAACCCATATGTTGAGGTTCCGAAAGGCAAGGTTCGCTTCAGACTGCTGAATGGCTCGAATGCGCGGATCTATCAGTTCGCTTTAAGCAATGGTCAGGAATTCTACCAGATTGGTACGGATGGCGGACTTTTGGAAGAACCGGTGAAAATGGATAGCCTAGTGTTGAGTTCGGCAGAGCGGGCAGAGCTAATTGTTGATTTTTCCGATTATGAAGAGGGAGAAACCGTCGAGCTAACTGACCAGGGTATGTCGTTCATGAAGTTTGTCGTGACTGGCGAGGAGAAAGGGCCAAAAGAGATCCCTACCCAACTAGTTGACATTCCGGAAGTCGATGAATCGATGGCCTCCAGGACGAGGGAATTTGTCATGTCAGGGATGGGCCGAAATGTCACCATCAATGGAAAGCAAATGGATATGGACCGGATTGACGAGCAGCTAAAACTTCATGATACAGAAATTTGGGAAATTTCGAACGAGGGAATGGGAATGATGGGCAATAACATGGGGATGGCCCACCCCTTCCACGGGCACGGAACACAATTCCTGATTCTCGACCGCGATGGCAACCCTCCGCCTGCAAACGAACGCGGCTGGAAAGATACGATTTTGGTTGAGCCAGGTGAAAAAGTCCGGGCCATCGCGACATTTGATCACAAAGGATTGTTCATGTACCACTGCCACATCCTCGAGCATGAGGATGCCGGAATGATGGGACAGTTTAATGTAGAATAGATGGAATTTAGGCCCCGGTTTTGTACCGGGGCCTATTTTTGAACCAAAAAGCATTAGCCTGGCTGGCCTATGCCTAAGTTGGACCGAATCATCTTGAATAGAAAGTATTTCTCCGGTTGGCTTCATTTTTTATACGGTGACCGCGTTTTGTTCTCCGGTTGGCCATTCAGCATGATCAATTAAATAGTTCAACTAACTCGTCTTTTCCGATACGGTTGATGAATTTATGCATTTGCTCCCGCTTTTTCCCTTGCTCACTATATATTTCTATAAGCCTGTCAACCTTTTGATAAAGTTCATCTGGAGTAAGCTGTTCGAATAACAAACTGCCAGCCGTGGCGTCCTGTCCCTTTGATTTGCCTCCTGCATACAGGTTGTAGCCGTCTTTCACTTTCATGATGCCAATGTCGTTTATGAGCGGTTCGCCACAGCCAACTGGGCAGCCGGTATAGGCTGGTTTCAGGGTAAACGGAACAGGTTTGCCGGCGATCCTTTTGTTGAGTTCGATTGCAACCGGCATCCCTTCCTCCTCCGCCCCTTTGCAGAAATTGCATGTGCGCAGGCTTTTCACAAAGCTCCCTACTGGATAACAGCTAAGTCCGGCCTGTTCAAATTCAGCTATTGCCTCATCTTTTCGGCTTTCCGGTATTTCGATATACAGCTGCTGAAACGTCGTCAGTTCCAGTTCCTGATCTTCTTCCAGATATTTCGCCAGGACGATCAGTTGTTTGGCATTCAGCTTTGCTCCAAAATTTATGCCTCCGTTAACGGCCAGCTTTATTGTTTTTTCTGTCGCTTCCAATTATATTCTCCCCCTTCACCTTATTTTCTGAAAATTACTTCTATCATACCGTGAAAAAGTGGAGAATGTATGGATTTTTTGGAAGCCGGACCATCTTGTTATTCCATTACCGTTATTCCATTAGGGATTTCCCCGACGTCAATCGTTTCTACTTGCTTGCTGTCAAGATCGATGATGCTGACTGTGTTCTCAAACATATTGGTTACATAGGCGAATTTCCCATCACTGCTTACTGTTACACCATGTGCCCCATTCCCTGTCTTGATTTCATCGACAACCGCCTTAGTCTCAAGATCTACTATGGACATTGAATTTGATGGTGACTCCTCGGTGCCCTGGTTAGCGACATACGCATATTTTCCGTCCGGCCCTATATAAACCTGTGCAGGACCTGTACCAACTTCTACCTTGACCACTTGCTTCGTTTCTAAATCAACTATGGCCAATGCATTTTCCGCGAAAAGTGTTGCCATTAGGGTTTTCCCGTCCTTAGTCACTCCTGTTGTTACCGGTGTATTACCTGTTTTAATTCTTTCTTCTTCAAATGTCTCCAGATTAATCGCACTTACCGTGTCCTCACCCATATTGGCGATATAGGCAAATTTGCTGTCCGCGGTAATTCTGAATCCATGAGGGCCATTGCCTGTTGGAATGGTTTTGACAACTTCATATGTTGCGGCATCAATTACCGAAACCGTGTCATCTTCGTTGTTAGTAACCAGTACGTACTTCCCATCCCCTGAATACACAACATGCGCAGGGTGATTCCCTACTTCCACTTCTTTTAAAAGCTCATTTGTATAGGCATCATAGAATAATACTTTTCCAGGAGATTCGTCTCCGTGACCTCTATGACCGCCCTCCGTGTGCGGAACTAGAGTTGCACCAACAACTTTGCCGTCAGGTGATAGCTGGATATTATGCACCACACCATCAGCCATGATCGTATCAGTCACTTTATTATCCTTTACATTGACCTTACTGATTGTACCGCCTTCATTCGCGGTAAAATAATATTTTTCTAGAACTTGTTCCTGTTTGACCGTATTTGCTGCAGGCTTTTCCTGAACTTTAGTAGTGTCATCCGATCCACACCCCGCCAGAACTATGCCAACAGATGCAATGATACTCATCATTTTTACGTTTAAACGACTCATTTATGAGCCCTCCTTTATCGATTTCTACCATTATGATAATCCGCCTAAATCGGCTGAAAATGTTAAGTTCATCACAAAATGAAGTATTTCGATGAAAGGTTTAACAACTTTATGAAATTGATAAAATCTGCAATGTTCTGATGTAGAATTCACGTCTTATTTTTGCAGAGTTTCCCTCTTCTATGGCAAAACTAGAAGTAAAATAGTTGAATTATCTTTCAGATACGTTAAAATGATATCGGGTTTCGTTATTGGATTCCGATATCAAGGAAAGAAGGAGTTTTTCATGGAGGATAAAGTTCTTAGGAAACTTTTTCTCGGATTCATCCAGATTCATATTTTGCATCACGCAAAAGAACAGCCGATTTTTGGGCTGTGGATGCTAGAAGAGCTTAAGGAGCATGGCTATAGTTTGAGCGCCGGCACTCTATATCCGATTCTGCACAGTATGGAATCAGACGGATTGCTTATAAAAGAAGAAAGAAAGGTCGAGGGCAAAATCCGCAAATACTATCGGACAACGGACAAAGGCAATACAGTGCTTGAGGAAGCCCAGCAGAAAGCTTACGAACTATTCAAGGAAATCAAAGATTGATTGGAGGGATAGAATGTTTGATTTAAAAAATGTATGGGTGGATGGTATTTTACAAATTGAACATCTGACGATTCCAGAAAATCAGTTTACTTGTATCCTTGGACCAAGCGGAAGCGGCAAGTCAACGATGTTGAGACTCTTGAATGACCTGTCCAGTCCTGACGAAGGGGAGATTTTCTTTAAAAGCAAACCCGTCAGTGAAACCGATCCGTTACAGCTAAGAAGAACGGTTGTGATGGTGCCACAGGCACCGGTCATCTTTGAGGGCAGCATTGAAGATAATTTGCAGATCGGACTTTCTTTTTCGGAAAAAGGAGCAGCTGAAGTGTCTGAGCTCGAGTCGATATTAAAGCTGTTTATGCTGGATAAAAAGCTCAGCGATGATGCGGAAAATTTATCAGGAGGCGAGAAGCAGCGTCTTTCCTGGGCCAGAGCCATGCTGCTTGATCCCGAAGTGTTTTTGCTGGATGAGCCGACCTCCGCATTGGATGAGGAGACAGCCGGGACTGTGTTAACAAGGTTTTATGAATATGCAAAGAAGAATGCGAAAACGGTCATCATGATCACCCATTCGAAGGAACTGGCAGAGCTAGTCGCCGAGAATTGGATTGACATGTCCCAATACTCCATTGAAAGCGGGGTGAGCTGATGGATGATGTGATGGATCTATCCTTTCTGCAGCTTGCTGCTGCATATATCTTCATCCTGATTTTAATCGTCATTGTCAGGGTTCGAGGGATTCCACGGGAAAAAGAAATCCTGCTGGCTACTGTGCGTATGTCCCTCCAGCTGGTCCTGGTCGGGTACCTGCTTGTCTATCTTTTTGATAATCCGAATCCCCTTTATACATTAGCGATCATTGCCATCATGCAAATATTTGCGATTTATAATGTCTACAAACGGACGAAGCATCCGCTAGGCATCGGGATGAAAAAGCACATCGCTTATGCAATGGCGTTTGGCATCCTGACAAGCTTGTTCTTTTTCATACTGGTTGTCCTCGATGTTACACCGTGGTATGAACCTAGATATTTTATCCCGATTGCCGGGATGATTATCGGGAATTCTATGACCGGGGTTTCGCTCGGAGTGAATAATTTAATCTCGGGATTTACATCGCGCAGGGCCGAGATCGAGGGAGCACTGATGCTAGGCGCCACTCCAAAGGTTGCCGCCAGGAAGGTCGTCAACGAGGCGTTTGACTCTGCAATGTTGCCAACGATCAATTCGATGGTCGGGATGGGAATCATATTCTTGCCTGGAATGATGACGGGACAAATTTTGTCCGGAACTTCCCCCATCGTTGCCGTAGAATACCAGATTGCCATCATGCTTGGAATTGTCGGTAGCGTTTCATTGACGGTGATTTTATATTTACAAATGGTCTATAAATCTTTTTTCAATGACCGTTTTCAATTAGTTATGAAGGAGTTAAAAAAATGACAGAGAAAAAAAGCGTTACGTTCCAGTTGCTGCTGGAGATATTAATGGTTTCCACCAGGCTTGGCCTGACATCGTTTGGCGGGCCTGTCGCCCACCTTGGCTATTTTCATGAGGAATATGTCCGCCGCAGAAAGTGGATGGATGAAGAAAGCTATGCAGATTTAGTCGCATTATGCCAGTTCCTGCCAGGACCCGCAAGCAGCCAAGTGGGTATCGGCGTAGGGTTGATGAGGGGCGGTTTGCTGGGTGGACTGTTTGCATTCCTTGGGTTTACCTTGCCTTCTGTTTTAGCACTTATCATTTTTGCAATCATCCTGCAGGGATTTGATATTGGGGACGCTGGGTGGATTCACGGGCTAAAAATTGTCGCTGTCGCGGTTGTTGCCCATGCCATTTTAGGAATGGCACAAAAGCTGACTCCTGATTTGCCAAGGAAGACGATCGCTTTGTTCGCGCTGGCAGTGACTTTACTGTGGCAGACTGCTTTCACACAAATCGGCGTCATTATCGTCGCTGGAATTTCAGGATACGTTTTATTCAAGTCCCATGCTGCTGTCGATGCTAAAAGGATGAGTTTCTCGATTTCCAAAGGTGTAGGATATGTTAGCCTCGGGCTGTTTTTCGGATTGCTCATCCTCCTGCCTATTTTACGAGAAGCGACTTCATTGAACTGGGTCGCGATGTTCGACAGCTTTTACCGCTCAGGTTCACTCGTTTTTGGTGGCGGCCACGTTGTCCTGCCGTTGCTCGAGCGTGAATTCGTGCCTACTGGCTGGCTGAGTGAAGAAGCATTCCTTGCGGGTTATGGTGCTGCCCAGGCGGTTCCGGGCCCATTGTTCACGTTTGCCGCTTATATCGGGGCGATTATCAACGGCTGGCAAGGCGGTTTGCTGGCGACTGCCGCTATTTTCTTGCCGGCATTCCTGCTGATTCTTGGGACTTTGCCATTCTGGGATGCATTGAGACGAAATAGCAATATCAGTCGTGCTTTGATGGGTGTCAACGCAGCAGTTGTAGGGATCCTGATTGCAGCATTCTACCACCCTATCTGGACAAGCTCCATTCTCGAGCCGATTGATTTCGTGTTCGCGGCCGTTTTGTTCAGTATGCTTGTATATTGGAAGCTTGCACCGTGGATTGTCGTTGTTACCGGAGCTGTTGGCGGATTGGTTTTATATATGATTTTTTAAAATAAACCGGGCCATTGCCCGGTTTATTTGCTGTTTGACAAAGGTTTAACTGGATTCTGCACTCTTATTGATGCTTCCGATTTCCGATAAAGTAGGTTTATTGGCGAAAATAAGATTTTATCAACCACATTTTTGAATATATCGGCGGATTTTTTATTTTATCGACCACTTTTCCGAATATATCGACCACATTTACAGATATATCGCCCAAGTGGATCATACGCACGTACATTGAGTAAAAAGAACCTTGACCACTCACGGTCAAGGTTCTTCAAATCATTCAAATGTCCCGCTCACCAGCAGAACTCGATTTTCCACCATAACCTTGCCCATGGCGATGACGGTATCAATGTCAAAATTATCGTCTAGTAGGACTATATCCGCATCATGTCCAGCCTCAATCCGGCCTTTTTGTTTCAGCTTCAGGATTGCGGCAGGGTTTGCGGTAATCACACGGATTGCCGTTTCAAGGGGAATTCCCTCATTTAAAACAGCATCCTTAACCGCTTCGTACAAAGAGGAAACCTGTCCGATCTGCAGGCCGATCAATTCACCATTTTTATCGAAATCAGGCAGGCTTGCCTGTCCGTCGGATGTGAAGGTAATCTGGCCGATATCCACTCCCGCTTCAAGCATACGTTTCAGGGCGACACTGCACTTCACTTCGCCTTCCTCCAGGAACTTCGGTATGGAACTGGTTGTGAAATCAATCCAGCCGCCCTTTTTCGCATATTCAATCCCGGCTTCGAACAGATGCGGATTGCGGTTCATATGCGTCGGGTAAAATTGCCTGATTGGGATATCGGTATTTTCAATTACCTGTTCAATCACCTTCAAGTGGTCGTGACTATCGCCAACATGTACATTGACGATGCCGCTCTTACCAGAAAGCATCCCGCCAATCCTTGCTGCCGAAGCAATTTTGGCCAATTCCTCAGCAGTTGGCTGTGAGGAACGATGGTCGGCAATCGCGATTTCACCTGCCCCGATGATTTTATCGATTAAAATGATATCATCCTCAATTTTACCGGTAAGCGTTTTGACCGGGACCTGATAGGAGCCTGTCTGAACATAGGTGGTAATCCCTTCTTCCTCTAGCGCGCGCGCCTTGGCAATCAGGCTTGGCATCGTCCGCGTCGTCCCGTCCGTGCCCAAAACACCGACAAGCGTCGTTATACCGGCCGTCGTCGCCTGTGTTAGCTGTATTTCTGGCGTTCTTGTGCGGAAACCTCCCTCCCCTCCTCCGCCAATCAAATGGACATGGGAATCGATAAATCCTGGTACGACCTTCTTCCCTGTCGCATCAATGACCTTCATTTCAACGAATTGTTCAGGAACTTCAATTTCATTTTCGATAAATCCGATTTTACGATCAATAAGCAATATATCTTTTTTACCCAGGTAATCTGGTGCGTAAATGTCTCCATTCTTGATTAACGTCAGCACTATGTCCCCTCCTGCAATCTTTTTGCCCATTATAAACCAATGGATACAGCAATGATAATAAATATGATTGATACTGCTACTAACAGAAGCATGAATTTTCCAATGAATTTTGCCCATACTCCCCAGTCAATTCGCGCTGCTCCCAGCGTTCCAATCAATGCAGCTGAAGTCGGAACGATGATGTTTGTTAAACCATCTCCCAGCTGGAAAGCAAGGACTGCAACCTGACGGGAAACACCGGCGATATCCGCAAGCGGCCCCATTAAAGGCATCGTTAATGCTGCCTGGCCCGATCCTGATACGACGAAGAAATTGAAAACGGATTGGAACAAATACATGAACACCGCAGAAACCGATGCCGGCAGATTGCCAATCGCCTGGCCAGCTCCATACAGCATCGTGTTAAGCACGGATGGTGCAACCGGGCTGTCGCCGCCAAGGATGATGACGATTCCTTTCGCCATGCCGACAACAAGGGCGGCTGGCAATAAGTCCTTCGCTCCATTAATGAATCCATCTGCAATATCATTAACCTTCATATTGTTCAATTTAAAAATGACGCCAATAATTCCGGCCACTAGTCCGATTGTGAAAAACTGTGAAGCGATTTCCGGAATATAATATGCATGCTCAATAACTCCCCAGACAATCCAGGCGATTCCGGCCACAATTGTTAAAATAACGAGGCTGTGCCCCAATGTGAATTTCACATTCAAATCATGGTTCTTCATATCTTTGCGGAAATAGTCGTCGCTTCTATAGGAAAGCGACCTTACCGGGTCCTTCTTAATACTTGCCGCATAACGCCATGTATAGATAATTCCAAGCAGCGTGAATACGGCCCACATCGCCATCCTGAACGGCGAATCGGACAAAACAGGCACACCGGAGATTCCCTGGGCGATCGCGACACCGAACGGATTCATCCATGAAGTCGCGAATCCTATCTGTGTTGCCACATAAGTGATCATAACGCCTGTAATCGCATCATAACCAAGCGCGACCATCAATGGTACGAGGATCATCGCAAAGGCGATCGCTTCTTCACCCATTCCAAAAACGGCACCGCCAAGCGAGAATAAGAAGAACATGATCGGGATGATAAGGATTTCCCTGCCCTTTGTCTTATCGATGACATTCAAGATGCCTTCCTCGATTGCCCTTGTTCTCATGATGATGCCAAAAGCTCCGCCAATGATCAGGATGAAAGCGACGACTCCGACAGCAGAGCCCCATTTATCGCCAGAAACCAGTCCTTCAAAGACAAAGTTCAGGAAGCCGGCTTCTCCACCTGCTTCGAACAAATCGGTGCCTTTATGGACAGGATTCCCCTGTTCATCTTTTACAATCTGAAAGCTCTCAGGATCCAATACAGTCTTTGTTTTTTCCTCTCCATTGTCGCTATAGGTGATTTCCTTCGTTTCGAATTGGCCCACCGGCACGAAATACGTCACGATTGCCGCAAGCATGACAACGAAAAACACAATCACAAATGTGTGCGGGACCTTCCATACTTTATTTTCCATCCCTTAAACCCCCCTTGATTTTATAAAATAATTCCTTATATAAAGTTTTTGCAATTTTCGTGCCAATAGTTACGAACCCGCCAAAACTTTGAAAACGCTAACTTTCAAGCTTTCGCCTAATAGTTAATTGGTTCTATATGGTTCTTTTAAATGGTATAATAAAGCCAAAACAAACCAAAAAGGACCAATTAAAATGAAAAAACAGCTTATTCTTTTAGCAGGAACAAAGGAAACAAGATTGGCACTGCAAGACCAACTAGAAAGCATTCTAGGAAATTATGTATCAATCAAGAGCTATTCATCCGAGGAATCCTTGCCGGAAAGGATTTCTGACAAGATTGTTATCTATTCATCCTACCTGATTGAGGAAGAAGTGAAGCATGTAATTGGTAACGACTGCGAGGTCATTATCGCGAACAGGACCATCAACCACCAGTATATCGACAGGCTATTCAGCCTCCCCGCTGGCTCAAATGTCCTCTATGTGAATGACTTTCCCGAGAGTGTTAATGACTCCATCCACACCTTAAAAGCACTGGGAATAGATCACTTACATTACCATCCGTATTTTCCAGGAATAAAATACACACAATCTATCGATATTGCCGTCACACCCGGGGAAATGGAGCTCATCCCAGATTCAATCGCGACAAAAATCAACCTTGGCGTCAGGCTGATCGATATTCATACAATCATGAAAATCGTGGACCGGCTTGGCCTGCCTGAGGCGCTCGGAATTCAGGTCGCTGACAGGTATACGAGAAGGATCATTGAATTAAGCCAGAAACTATCTTTTCTGAAAGAGGAAGAAGCCAAGTTAAACCAGTACCTGAAACATGTGGTTGATGGCGTAAATGACGGGATCATGGCACTGGATTCCACAGGCAGCATCACAGTTTTTAACGATGTTTTGGAAAAAATCACTGGCATACCGAAAGAAAGGGCTCTGACAAGGAAGGTAAATGACGTTTTCCATAATCCCGACCTCCTGCATTTTCTATTAAAAGATATTGATGCTGAGGTACCTTATCCGTTTCTTGTAAGGCAAACGAATGTCATGGTCCACCGGATGCCCATTAACCAGGATAATACGATCGTGGCCACATTCAAAAATATGGACGAAACAATTGAAATGGAGAAAGCCGTCAGACTCGAGCTCCAGAAGAAAGGCTATGTTGCCAAACATACTTTTGAGAATATTCTCGGTAAAAGCAAAGCAATCAAAGAGACAAAGAAAATCGCCCGCAAGCTGGCTAGGACCCACCTTCCAATCCTTATTCAGGGGGAAAGCGGAACAGGGAAAGAGCTTTTCGCAAGTGCCATACATATGGTATCAAGTCGGAAGGACGCTCCATACCTGGCGATAAACTGCAACGCACTGCCAGAAGATCTCCTGGAGAGCGAATTATTTGGATACGAAGAAGGCTCTTTTACTGGTGCAAGAAAAGGAGGAAAAAAAGGTGTATTCGAACAGGCTGACGGCGGTACACTGTTTCTCGACGAAATTGGTGATATAAGTATGAAGCTGCAGGCAAGGCTTTTGCGTGTTTTACAAGAACAGGAGATTCGCCGGATAGGCGGTACCAGGAATATCCCCGTAGATGTAAGAATCATCGCGGCAACGAATAAGAATCTGAAAGAAATGATTGAAAAAGGCGAGTTTCGCGAGGACCTTTATCACCGCTTGAAGGTGCTATCCCTGAGTTTGCCCCCACTAAGAGGGCGTACGGAAGACATCCCTTTCTTGGTCCAGCATTTTATCTATGAAAGCCATAAGCCAAAAGCAAAAATCGACCATGAGACCATAATCAGATTAACAGAGATGCCTTGGAAGGGAAATATCCGCGAGCTAAAAAACACTTTGTTGTACATGCTCGCTGTTTCGGAAGGCGAAATCATTAGCACTGAAGATCTCCCTGTCGACCAGCAGAAAAAAAGACCTCTTCCTGAAACGAACCTGACTGGTTATAAAAGGGATGAAGAGTACAGAACCCTTCTTCAATTCATAAAAGAATTGAACTTGGCAGGAAAAAGCTCCGGCAGGCCTCAGCTTAGTCTCATGATGTCAAATACCAGCAAACCACTTAGCGAACAGCAAATACGCCTGCGCTTAAAAGAACTCGAACAACAAGGCCTTGTCATCGTCCGCCGCGGCAGAAGCGGAACCATGATTACCCAGAAGGGATTGGAGGCATTGGAACATCAGCATCCGATCACTTTTAGCATATAATGAACAGCAAAGTGATAGCGAGGTGGCGAATATATGTGTGTATCAAATAATGCAATCGAGCTCCAGGCATACCACTTTTTCGAAAAAATACAGGAGAGCTCAGTATACAACATTGTACGCGTTGATTTTATCGGCGGTAATTTTCTCGAATGTGATCAGGGGATATCTTTAAGAGACGAGTTTCAATACATCGCGAACCTTACGTTGATTAAAAATCTGATTTTACAAACAAAATCGGGAAAGCAATTTTATGTGGAGCCGGATGAATTAGGGCTGCGATTTGCTAAAGGGGAACTTAGCTACAGGCAGTACCTTTTAGCTAAAAAACAGAAGTCCCGGAATATGCTTTGTTATACTTTCGGATTCACCGGTTTATTCACAGTTGCGGCCTGGGCTTTTGTCAGTTATTTTTTATAGGATATTTCCATTACAAGTCAAGGCCATTGAATAACCTAAAATTATTAAATGGTTAAGCCATTTTATCATTCCTTGACACTCTTTCATTATCACACTATAATTTCAAGTAATATATTTTAATAAGTTGAAGCGTTGAAGAGAGTCTATTAAGCCGGTCTCCCTGTTAAATAGAGAATCAGTGGTTGGTGGAAACTGATACAAAGTCCTGGTGAATTTCGTTCTTGGAGCTTTTCCTTTTAATAAAAGCTTTTTTCGATTGATTTTTGCTTTTCGAATATCCCCATTCTTAGAGGTTTCTGGCTCTTTTCCGAATCGGATTATAAGAAGGTGTAAAGCAGCAAAATTGACGAAAAGAGCGTAAAAGAGGAACGGTCATGGCCGTTATCCAGTAACTTGAGCGGGAAGCAGCATGCTTCCAAATAGGGTGGTACCGCGTGTTCAGCCACGTCCCTATCCAGATTGATGGATAGCGGCGTGGCTTTTTATTTTGCCCGTCATCAATCATATCAGCTGAATAGAGAGCAAAAGGGGAGAATACACATGGAGAAAGAACAATGGTCATCAAAAATCGGGTTCATATTGGCAGCAGCTGGTTCGGCAATCGGCATCGGGGCTATCTGGAAGCTACCGTATGTAACGGGAGTAAGTGGTGGCGGGGCATTTTTCCTAATGTTCATCCTATTTTCGTTATTCATCGGACTGCCACTATTGCTGGCAGAGTTTGTCATCGGCCGCAGTACCGGCAAGGAAGCCATCCGTGCCTATTTGGAGATTGCGCCTAAAAGCAAATGGTATTTGATTGGGATACTCGGGGTCGTCACCAGCTTTGTACTGCTTAGCTTTTACAGTGTTGTCGGCGGCTGGATCAGTCTTTATTTTGTAAAAGGGCTGGCTGGCGGAGTGATTGAAGTAGGAGCTGATTATGGAGGCTTGTTCGGACAGACGATCAGCAGTGCATGGAGCGTGCTCGCTGCTCAGGCTGCCTTCTTATTAGTTACGATTGTTGTCGTCGCAAAGGGCGTTCAATCGGGCATTGAAAAAGCAAGCAAAATCCTGATGCCGGCTTTGTTCGTGCTGTTCATCATCTTGATCATCCGCTCATTAACGCTTGATCATGCACTTGATGGCGTGAAGTTTTTCCTGGCGCCTGATTTTTCAAGCATCACTTCGGAAAGTATCTTGTTCGCGATGGGACAATCATTCTTCTCCTTGAGTGTCGGCGTATCCGTTATGGTGACATACAGTTCGTACCTGCCGAAAAAGGGCAGCATCGTCCAGCCTGCCCTGTCTGTTGTCGGGATGAATCTCTTTATTGCGCTGCTTGCCGGGCTGGCGATCTTCCCTGCAGTTTTCTCGCTCGGATTTGAACCGGCGGAAGGGCCGGGGCTGCTATTCGTCGTCCTGCCGGCTGTCTTTGAAAAAATGGTATTCGGCGAACTGTTCCTGCTCCTTTTCCTGGCATTGTTCCTGTTCGCGACTCTGACTTCGGCGTTCTCGATGCTTGAGATCGTCGTTGCCACCCTTGCAAAAGGCAACCGGAAAAAGCGGACACAATTCGCTTGGATTGCAGGCGGATTGATTTTCCTGCTTGGCATCCCTTCTGCCCTGTCATTCGGAACGATGGCGGAAGCAACGATTTTCGGAAAAAACATCTTTGACACAGCCGATTTCCTTGTAAGCAACATCCTTATGCCGCTCGGAGTACTATTGATTTCAATCTTCGTCCCTTTAAAAATCAAAAAGGAAGTACTTCGTCAGGAGCTGCTGCAGCACTCCAAAGGCGGAAACCTGCTCTTCAACCTCTGGTACAATGTGATGAGGTTTGTCGTGCCTGTGGTCATTATTATAGTGTTTCTTGATTCTCTTGGAGTTTTATAATCGGAAGCTGACAAAATGTCAGCTTCTTTTTTCATGCAATCTATCATCAGTATAATTTTTTCCAATAAAGCAAAACCTGTAGGGTAGATGACTGCATCGGAGGGATTTTTGGTGTTCTTCAAGAAAATGAAAGGCGAAGTCGACAACAGCAAGAATCAAAAAAACCTCGACGACAAGGAATTAATTCCTGTAGATAAGGTTGATTTTATTCAAAAAGTGAAGGATTGCCTTCATGATTGTGCCGATTTAAATATCAAGGAACTACAGAATGGCTTTACACTGATTTTCCTGGATACTTTGACAGATAAGAAGATGCTGAATGGAGATGTACTCGCCCGTCTTGAAGATGCGCAGGCAACCCCAAACGAAGCGCTTAAGCATATTACAGTTTCAAGTACATCTAAACATAAATATATCGAAGATGTGGTTGATTCGATTTTACATGGAGCAGTAGTGATCCATTCGCCAGGTCATCCTATCATAATTAGTGCTATAGTCGGGACCCAGGAAAACCGTTCATTGACCCGTCCGGAAAATGAGTCACAGGTTTTGGGACCACAAATCGCCTTTAATGAAAGTCTTGCGACCAATATATCCCTGATCCGCCGTTTTCTTACCAACCCTAATCTATGCAATGAAAGTTTTACATTAGGAAAACAAACGAAATCAGGGGTTTCGCTTCTCTATTTGAAAGGGATTGCGGACGATGAGATGATTGAACGCATGCGCGAGCGAATAAAATCGATTGACGTTGATGGCATCCTCGACAGTTCAAATTTAGTACAGCTTATTGAAGATAACTCATTTGCCATTTTTCCACAACTGCTCCTGACTGAAAGACCTGACCGTGCCTGTGCCTGGTTATTGAATGGGAAAATGGTGGTCCTTGTTGATGGCAGCGTCCAGGTAATCGGAGCACCACAAACCTTTATCGAATTTTTCCAGAGTATGGAGGATGAAAGCGTCAGGTGGCAAATCGCGACCTTTCTCAGAGTCTTGAGGGTGTTCTCGATGATTGTGTCGATTTTCTTTACAGCGATATATGTGGCAGCTTTGACTTTCCATTATGAAATAATTCCGCAAACATTGCTGATCCCGCTTGGTGAATCAAGATCTCGCGTACCATTCCCGCCCATTATTGAGGCATTATTGCTGGAAACAATGATTGAGCTCTTGCGGGAAGCCGGAGCAAGGCTGCCAACGAAGGTCGGCCAGACGATGGGTATCGTTGGCGGTATTGTCGTCGGGACAGCTGCGGTTGAAGCAGGATTCACCAGCAATATCCTGATCATCATCATTGCCGTTAGCGCACTCGCTTCATTTACGACGCCAAACTATATGATGGGCAATGTCATCAGGGTTCTGCGCTTTCCATTAATCATTATGGCAGGATTTTGGGGATTTTATGGACTAATGGTCGGTTTTTGCTTTCTGCTGATCCATCTGCTTCGTCTATCCAGCCTAGGGACACCGTTTCTGGCGCCTTTTTATCCGCCGAGGTTTGAAGACTGGCGAGACAGTATTATTCGTCTCCCTATTGGATGGACTAACAGCCGTCCGTTGCAGACAAGGCCGATGGACAGATTGAAATACCAAGAACGAAAAACCAAAGAATAAGTTGTGGTGTTATGAATGAAAATACACATCGAGCCTAAGCCCCAAAACATGGTCAATACTTTCCTGCTCATCTTCGTGATCCATTCTATGCAGGTGGGTGTTGGCATCCAGGGCTTCCAGCGGATCATTTACCTGGAAGCAAGGCATGATGCCTGGATTTCTGTGATTATCAGCGGGTTTGCCACTGCAATCACTGGATTCATTATGGTGAAAACTTTAAGTTTATATGAGAATTCAGATATATATGGAATCCAATATGATGTGCTTGGAAAGTGGCTCGGAAACCTGATTAATATCCTGTTTGTTCTCTATTTTCTTGGAGGCTTCCACATCATCGTCCGAAATTATATCGAGGTCATTCAGGCATGGGTCTTTCCCGAAGTCCCGAACTGGCTGCTTGCTCTGACTCTCGTTTATCTTGTTTACTACGGCTTGAATGGCGGATTGCGGACAGTCGTCGGTGTCAGCTTCTTCAGTGTCGTTCTATCCTTGTGGCTGGTCCTGCTCATCGCCTACCCCATCCAGTTCGCCAATTGGGATTACCTTTTTCCGATGTTTGAAGCCAAAATAACTGAAATACTGAGAGGGGCAAAGCAAATGACCTTCACTGTCATCGGCTTTGAAATCATCTATGTCATCTATCCCTTTTTAAAAGAAAAGGATCGGGTTCATAAATATATGCAATTTGGGCTCGCATTCACAACCATCCTGTACCTTGCACTGATGGTTGTCTCCCTTGCCTATTTCAGCGGCGGCCAGCTCGAACGGACGATTTGGGGTACGCTGTCCCTTTTTAAAATCGTACGCTTCCCGTTCATTGAAAGATTTGAGTATGTCGCCATCACTTTTTGGGTCCTGTTGATCCTGCCAAACCTTATGCTCTATATGTGGGCAGCAACAAGAGGGATTTCAAGGATTTTCAATAAAAAAGAACAGAAAGTCAGCTGGATTCTTCTTACTTTTATTTTCCTGACCCTGCTATATCCGCTCACCCGAGTCCAAATCAATATGTTCAACGACTATTTTGCAAAGGGCGCTCTTTATATTGTTTTTGTCTATCCAATGCTCCTGTTCGGTGCTGTCCTGATCAAAAAGAAATTTTTCCGTAAAAAGGATGAGGCCAATGCGCAAACAAATGAATAAGCTCCTGATTGCCCTGCTTGTGATCACCCTTTCTGGCTGTGCAGAACAGAAAACACTGGAGAAGATGGGATTGCTCACAACGGTGGGTTATGACCTCACAGAGGATAGACAGATTCTGGCGACAATGGTGCTTCTCCAAATCGACCCGGAAGCTGCGCAAAGCTCCCTCATCCTGTCCGCCAAGTCGGCAACAAGTAAAGGAGCGAGAAATGAAGCCGATTTAAAAAGTCCTAAGAAATTGCAGTCAGGCCAGCTGCGGGTAGCGCTTTTCAGTGAAGAAGTTGTCCAAGCGGGTCTCATCAATCTGGCAGATACACTTGCACGTGACCCCTCGATCAGTGATCTCACATATCTTGCAGTAGTTGAAGGGAGTACAAATAAACTCCTTAACCAAAAAAACGAACAATTTTCCGACATCAGCCAGCTCATATACAAGGAACTGGATCAAAACATAAAAGGTGAAAAAATCCCATCTTCCACCCTGCAGGAAGTATTACATGATTTCTACGCACCAGGAATTGACCCAATCCTGCCCACTCTAAAAAATGATAAAGGCATTGTTAAAATTACAGGCATGGCACTGATAAAGAATGATAAGATGGTCGGAAAAATCAATGCAAAAGAAGCCTTTTACCTAAAGCTGATCAATGATCGCTACAAAGCAGGAGCTATAGAGCTTGAAGTCGACAAAGAAGGTTTTGATCTGCCCGAGTCTCTTGAAGCTCCGGGCAAGCTGGCAGTGGTTCTAGACACAATCCAAAGCAAAAGTGACATCAACCTGTTAAGCAAGGAAAATCTCCAATTCGAACTGAAAATCAAATTAAAAACGAGATTGCTTGAAATCAACCAGGCACTTGACTTAAAAAACCCGGAAAACGTGAAGCAACTGAAAAAAAAGCTTGAGGAAAAAATCAATTCCGATATTGATAAATTGATCAAAAAAGCACGGGAGTTAGAGGCCGACCCATTCGGATTTGGTGAAATCTATCGAAAGAGTGTCAGACAGGCCAACTTGACCACTGAAAAATGGCATCGCATGTACCCGCAGAGCAAAGTCGATGTAAAGATTGAGTTTGAGATTTTGCGGACTGGGGTGGTTGAGTAAATTACGATAAATGAAAGCGACTTGGCCTTACTGAACCTACTCTTGAGGCCAGGTGCCACAGTTAGTCGTCAATCAAATTGATACAAATAAAGCGAGCGCGAGCCTGGTGGCTCCAATGAAAAAAGGGATATCAAACCATTGCGAATTGATATCCCTTTTTCGATTTTTAAAAATATTGCATTTCAAAACAGAACCCGTTACAGGAGTATAAGTCCCTTCTTCCCGCCACTTCTAAATACTAGTAACCCTGTTCCGCCCTTCATGCTTTGACTGATACAAACCTCTGTCCGCCCGGCTAATTAATGAATCGACCGATTCACCCATTCTAAACTCAGTCACTCCAAAGCTTACTGTCTGTCGTCCAGCTGTTTTAAAGGGGTGTTGATTAATTTTCAAGCGCAGTTTCTCAGCCAGTTTCAGTGCATTTTCGCCGGATTGAGAGGTAATGATAATAAACTCTTCCCCTCCCCAGCGACCAAATTGTTCGTTTGGTGTCAGATTTTGTTTAACAAGTCCGGCTAATTCCTTAAGGACCGAATCCCCTACTTTATGTCCATATGTATCATTAACAGCCTTAAAATGATCAATATCGAAAAATAATATAGGTACGGGGACTTCCTCTGTACCCATTACTTTTTCATCCAGCCAAATGTCGATTTGATGACGGTTGGCGGTTCCTGTTAACGCATCAGTATAAGCATTCTCTTTCATATCCTCAAAGTCTGCAAAAAGTTTAATTAAAAACCGGGAGAAATAAATAATCAGGATATAAAAAAGATAGGCAACATAAAACTGAACAACCGATATTAAGTAATCCTCGGACATTTCTGGAACATTCAATAGACCCATTACAAAGATGACCAAAAAAACAGATAGGGAGAAGACAAGACCCCGCCTTGCTCCGAGAATAAGAAAAAAGCTGAGAATCACAGCAGGTACCCACATGACTGTAACTCCAAATGCTCCAGCTTTGTCAATGGCAATATAATTAAAAAAGCCATCGTATACTGTTCCTATATGCATGACAGAAATGATTATTAATGTTCCATACTCCACAAGACGCATGAGCCTTTTTTGATATAACAGTATTAAACTGATTATGAACCAGCAAGTGAGTACCCCTGTTAACACTATATATTTCCTATGTCCCGGATGGTTGAATACGAAAAAGTTATAAGAGATCATAGCCAGCAGACTGGGAATGATCATACTTAGATAGACAGTCCTCTTAAAGTCCTGCAGAGAGCTTAATTTCCCCATAATAATTTCTCCTTTAAGTCAAAAGAGACCAATCAATCATCTGATTAGTCCGATTATACCGTGGAATCGGTAACTGGCTGACGCAGCCACGTCCGGCCTTAGTCCCTTTAGATTTGCACCTTTATCCTTCAGGGGGTATACCGTTATCTTCAATTATACTCAATTTTCAACTAGTAGCTAAAGATGAAAAAAAGTCCTTCGAGTTATTATCTCAAAGGACTTACCAGTTCGCCAAAGAATTTTGACAAACTGTATTTGTCAATATTAATTTGAGCCAGAACGATCACTTTAAAAGTGAGCCACTTCATTCTGTGTTATTTCCATATTTGTTAGTTGATTGGGAGTTTAGGGTATCTTGTCCCGAGGGGCAAGATACCCTAAACTCCTCGCGCGTCAGCCTACTGGTCGCCATCATCCCTTTGTTTCATACTTTGTCTAAATCGATATGATTCTCCATTAAGGAGGAGGATATGAGCCCTGTGGGTTAGTCGATCCAGAAGAGCTGCGGTCATTTTTTCATCTCCGAATATAGAGGTCCATTCGGTAAATTCTAGATTCGTAGTTATCATGACGCTTGCTCTTTCGTAACGACCGGCAAAGAATTGGAATAAAAGCTCAGATCCTATTTTTGTGAATGGTACGTAACCAAGCTCATCAATAATGATCAAATCAAATTTGAGCCATCTTTTTTCTAGTGCACCCAGCTTATGTTCTTCATGAGCCAGGAGTAGTTCTTCTACTAATTCTGCAGCCGAAATAAACTTAACCTTATAGCCATTTTTAATCATTTCAATACCAAGCCCCGTTGCCAAATGGGACTTTCCAGTCCCACTGTTACCCAAAAATATTATGTTTTCCTTCTTCTCCACAAAATCTCCCTTTGATAGAGTCAAAAAACGATTCCTGTTCAGACTGGGCATCAAACTAAAATCATAGCTATCTAGTGTTTTATGAACAGGAAAGGCGGCTTGTTTAAGCCTTCTCTGCCTTTGGTTATCTTCTCTTGACTCTGATTCAGCTTCTAGTAAAGCCAATAGAAATTCCTCATAGCTCAAGTTACGATCCTCAGCCTCTCTTGCTAGGGAACGATATTGTGCTGCGATAGTCGGAATTCGTAGTTGTTTAGTTAAGTGATCTAAAAGTAGTTCAGTTGTCATTTTCGCGTGCCTCCTGTCAATTGACCGTACTGTTCTATATTGGACTTGTTCACCTTGTAATCAAGGAGATTGACAGGTGTTTTGTCCGTTGGAAGAGTACTGATTGGTATGTGCTGGTTTGTGAGCCTTTGTATGATCTCATGGACATTCTCATAGCGGAAAACTTGCGTTTTCTCAGCTTCCAATAAGGCATTTGTTAAATTGTCCATACCAATATCACGATGGAGGAGGAGAAGTCGAATGAACTTCCTATCACCTACAGATCCTTCTTGTTCTCGCATTTTTAAATGGAATCTCTTGAATACATCAGGGATTTCATTTGATTGGAATGCATGTGCATCACGGATTGCCCGTGGTTTTTTAAGTAATACTTCCAGATAATGATCAAGGACTGTAATCATCTGATTGCGTTCATAGGACCGAATGTGTTCTGTGATCACATGGTTTTGAGCCACTACGATTACACGATCGACAAAAATTTTTGCCCATACAGCTTGACCAACATAGCTGCAGGGTACAGAATAACGATTGGTTTCCACTGTAATAAGGGAAGTTTTATTGACCTTGCATGATAAAAGCTTACAAGCTTCAAATCGGTTTGCAGGAAGGGGATGAAGATATTCCTTTTCCCTCTCCCACATTTCCAAGACGGTTTCTGATTTATTTGGGACGTGAGTCCTTCCGGCCTCTCTTAAACACCAATCTAAGAGATAGTCATTCAGTTCCTTTACTGATTGAACTTCCGGTAAAGGTACCAAGGCATTTCTTCTTATGTATCCTACTGCCTTCGATACGCCCCTTTTCGTTACCACTTGCAGGATTACAAAATTCTGCTTTAAACACGTAATGTGCTTGGAGCCCAATGAAAGATTCCTGTTCTAGCCGATCTCTTCCTTGGAGTATTTTTATAACAGCTGTTTTTAAATTATCAAGGAGACCCTCAGTAGGAACGCCTCCTAAGAATTCAAACGCATGAACAAAGCCATCCAGGAATGCTTCCTGTTTTTCATGAATAAACGCTCTGACAAACCTCATTCGACTTGCGGAGAGCTGAACGCAGAAGAGGAAAATGCGTTGTTTTCGACCCTGTAGTATAATGTCCGCCTCTCCCCAGTCGAATTGGAATTGGTGGCCGAGTTGAAAATCCAGAGGAATGAAGGCTTCCTGAATTTGTTGTCTGCGTTTGGCTACGATTTTACGAATGTTAGAGGCAGAGCCTTTAAAATCATATTCATCTTGTAATCTCTTAAAAATTTTTATAGCGGTATGCTTTTGTTTTCTCCAGTTCTTTTGATCTTCTTCTAACCATTGGTCAATGATTGGAATGACCCGTTTTGTTTCTGAAGAGTATTCCTTTGTTCCATAGACATTTTTTCTTAAGACTGTGGTCGGTGCTGTATTATGTTTAAGGTATTTACTTACAGTGTTACGAGATATTCCAAGTTTTGTCGCTATTTGTCTTTGCGATAAACCTTCAACCTCTTTTAAGAATTTGATATTATGAAATTGAGCCATTTCGATCATCCTTTTCGTCCTCTCATATGTAGTAAGTTTGGTCACTTCCTATCATAAGAGAGGTTAATAGAATTGGAAATCATGTGGCTCATTTTTTATGTGATCAAATGGTATAAAAGTGGCTCAAATCTAGATTATCAAAAACAGCTATTAAATAATCAATTCACTAAGATAGAAACTCCTATTTTCTCATTAAACTTTTAACATCGTAAATTTGTATTTTTTTGAATGTAACCCATTTAGACATGAACTATTAGTGACTTATCCTTTATGAGTCACAATAAATGGAAATTATGGTAAAGTATTATAAGTAATAGTATATTATAGAACTTAGGTGAAAAACATGTTAAAAGTAGTATATTTTGATGAAGCATCCGCCTTAGACACATTGGATCAACTTAATAGTGGAAGACTTCAAGAAATAACTAAAGAGATGGTTAACAAAGCTAATGAGCTTTCTAGTAGTATGGATGTGGAAGGGAAAGTAGGTACAGGACTTTTTTCTATTTTTAAAATAGGATTTGGGATGGATGCTAAGGGGCAATTTTCACGTAAAGGGAGCAATATTTTAACAACCACCATCACCAATACTATTCTAACAAGCTTTTCGAAACTCTTAGAAGAGAAAAAGGAACAAGGTACGTTTGAAGAACTGCAAGGTTATAAACTCTCGATTGTTCCAGAAACCTTTACCTTCCTCAAAACCCTTACACCATTTATTAAGGTCTACTCCAATAGCGCGGATACGATAGTGGTTAATTCTAATCAAGGAAGCAATGAGCCACTTAGTGAGAACAACCTAGACTATTCATTATTTGATGATGTAATTGCGAATGCAAAAGGATATTATGAGCTGCTAGCATCTAATGGGTCAGAACATAAAATTGTTCGATTTAATTTAGATGGATTAAGAAATAACTATAAGTTAACTGACCTTCAAAAGATGAATTTAATTATTTACGGCATAAAGGTAGGTCAGTGTACACTCGAAAGTCTTAATTATAAATATGAAATAGGTGGTGATAATCTAATAAGCGAAGAAAGTACTGGATTCGACGCATTACGAGGAAATGAACCTATAGATGAATTAGAAATTATTGATGTGATTCTAGCGGGGATTAAGTAATGGTAGGGTCTATTTTAATCTTTAATGGTCCAACAAGTCGTTTTAAGGAATACATTGAAGCTGAAGAAAACACACTTACTCTTAATAC
Source organism: Bacillus sp. ISL-37 (assembly GCF_018613315.1). Lineage (GTDB taxonomy): Bacteria > Bacillota > Bacilli > Bacillales > Cytobacillaceae > Mesobacillus. Next base: position 140,392 of record NZ_JAGGQL010000032.1, read on the forward strand.
ATTGGTTACAGAATTTGATAGGATGAAGTATCAGTGGGTAGAAGATAATGAGGGTATAGAGTATACACTAATATGTTACGGAGAGGAATTCTCTTCTATAAATGAACACTTCCTAGGAATTCTTCCTTTTTTGGTAAGATACTTAATGCAAAAAAATTGTATAAGAGCAGTGTTTATCCATAATCCACCCAAGTTATTAAAAGATAAATTGACATTAGAGTTTACTGAGGATGAATTCATTAGTTTTGATATTGTACAACATGAATTTCCAAAGTTTATAGAAAATCAGTTAGTTGATTTTAAAGAGAAATTCCTGGATGGTATGATTGGTCAGGAAGCGGTACTAAGGGACGTAATATCGACCATATATCCACTTACAAGTAAAAATTATGATAAGCCAATCGTTATGATGTTCTATGGTCCTCCTGGGGTTGGAAAGACAGAAACAGCACTTTTGTTAAACGAAGCATTGTCCGGTGGAGTCTTATTTAGGAAGCAATTAGCAATGTTTCAAACAAATGAATTTGGGTCCTACTTATTTGGAGGAAGTTTGAATACTTCTTCCTTAGCCAAAGAGTTGATAGGTAGAAAATCAAATGTAATATTATTTGATGAGTTCGATAAATGCCCATCCGGAATGCATAGTGCATTCTATCAAATGTTTGACGAGGGAGTTTTTGTGGATCGTAATTATGAGGTCGATATTAGAGGGTCTATTATCATTTGTACGACAAATTATAAAAATAAACAGGAAATTATCCATAACATAGGTGGTCCTATTTTCTCAAGATTTGACCAGTTTATTCCCTTTGCTGATTTAACTAAAGAAGAAAAAATGGAGTTAATAATAAAAACATATGAGAATACTCTTCAGCTTTGGAATGAAGAACAGCAGGCTTCCATTCAAAAAAAGGAATTGAAAAATTTATTAATAATGCAAGCTGATACTTTTACAAATGTCCGTAATATCAAAAATGGTGTTAAAAACGCTATGGCTAAAATCCTTGTTGATGAGCTGTACTTTAATTAGAGTCATGGCACGTTGCAACCCTTTAATCAAGGTTAAGCTGGCTTCGATACAGAAATATACGCAGCGATTTCTTCATTCTTAAAGGGGTAGCGTCAGGAGAGAGTGGATTTGCGACGTTAAGTGTGTTCTCAACAAGGAAGTTGAATTCTTGAAAACAGAAGGAATACTAACACAAAACTTGTGATTTAATGTTAATAAACCCTTTTAAGAACCAAAGCCTGTCAAGGTTACTTGACAGGCTTTGAATGTTTATTATTCTTCATTTTCCCCTATCGGAGGATTATAGTTGTATTGTGAACGGTCAACTTCAATAAAGTCTTTAGGAGTGTAAAAGCGCAGCAAATCGCCATTTACGACTTTATCTGAGTTTGCCAGCTTTTGTTCTGCTACTACTTGCAATCTTTTAGCTTCTTCTAATTTATCTTCTGCCAGCAACTGCCCCGTAGACGAGTCATAATATTTGCCCTCTGCAGAAGTGATCGTCGGACTGACAAAATCTCCGTTCCTAAAAGGAACTAAATCATCATGCTGTTCTGATAGAATATCAGTACCAAAGTGCACATATTCTTTTGTGTTGATTCCAAGCAGATGCAGCAGGGTCGGAAGGAGGTCAATTTGTCCGGCATATTCGTGGTTCATTCCGCCTTCCATTCCTGGCACACGAATGAATAATGGAGTACGCTGCAATCCCGCACTTTCAAACGGTGTAATTTCCTTCCCTATAACTTCCTTCATTGCCTTATTGTGATTATTAGAAATCCCATAGTGATCACCATACATTATGATAATGGAGTTATCATATAAACCCGATTCCTTTAAATATGAAAAAAATTGTTCTAGAGCTTCATCTGCATATCTAGCTGTCTGGAAGTAATTATCGACTATTTTATTACCTGTCGTATGCTTCTCAAGTGTTGCCTCCTCTTGATCCATTGTAAATGGAAAATGGTGAGTAACCGTAATGAAATTAGCATAGAAAGGCTGCGGCAATGATTCCAAATAGGGTTTAGATTGTTCAAAGAACGGTTTATCCATCAATCCATATTCAGCTAAATTAGTTGAGTCCATATCGAAATAACTGGAATCAAAAAACTTATCGTATCCCAAAGATTTATAAATTTCATCCCTGTTCCAAAAGCTCCCTGTATTTCCGTGGAAGACTGCAGATGTGTAGCCCTGCTTTTGGCTTAAGATTGCAGGAGCAGCTTGATAGGTATTTAACCCTTTCGTTGTAAAGGCTGAACCTTGAGGCAATCCATATAGCGAATTTGCTACCATGAATTCTGCATCAGCTGTTTTACCTTGAGCTGTTTGATGAAAGAAATTATCAAAGTATAGTGTATTCTCTTCATTCGTTAAGGAATTTAAGAACGGAGTAACCTCTTCACCGTGCAGTTCGTAATCAATAAGGAAATTTTGAATCGACTCCATGTGTACATAGATAACATTCATCCCTTTCCCTGCACCAAAATATTCAGGGTTTGGCTTAGCATAATTTGATTTTGTAAAGTTTATAATCTCCGTGCTATCATTACTGTCAGCCAAAGCCCTCTGTGCGTGGGCTTTAGTACTCTGGACAGCATCATACACAGTATAATTGTACATCCCTAAATATTTCACAATGTAATTGCGATCAAATCCCCGGGTCAATAATTGAGGACGATCCATTTCTGCAATTGCTAGATTTATTCCTGATATACTTAAAGCAACCAATAATAACGCAGTTAACTTTCGCGGTGCTATCTTCTTAACTTCAATTCTCTTAAAATTAATTGAAAGCAAAGCTAGAATCAAAATTACATCCGCAAAAAACAACACATCAGAAGGTCTTAAAAGTGTTCCAATACTGCCACTGACATCCCCGAAGTTTTGGGTCTGGGTTAAAGTGGGCAGAGTGATGAAATCATTAAAAAAACGATAATATAAAGCGTTGGCAAATAGTAGAATTGACAATAATAAATCAATTACGATTAATGAAATATACTTTAGTAGTCCTTTAAATAAAAAAGCAAAACCTAAAAATAATATAGAAGAACCCAATGGATTTAAGAACAGCAAAAACTGTTGAATGCTATTTTCAATTCCTAAATTAAATTGTGTTAACTGGACAAAGTATGTCTTTAACCAAAGGAAGACAACTGCAGTTATGAAAAAGAAAGTAAACTTATTTGTTATCTTGTTATTTAACAGCATATTAATCTCTTCCCTTCATTCGGCCTGTATGTTAAGTTAGTCGTCAAATTAAAAAGAGCAGGTTCAATTTCAAAAAGCTTTTCAATAAAAGATAGTTTAACACGTATCTTCCCAAAAATGAACCATTTTGGTACTGGTAATTATCTATATGGTATCATTGTCATATTATTATCGTGGATAATGCGAGGAGTGATTGTAGTGCTAATTGGCTATGCGAGGCCGTATTCAAGTGATCCACACTGTGAAGAGCAATTTAAGCTTCTTACCAACATGAACTGTGACAAAATCATAAGCGATGATCAAACATCTAATCAGGGAAAGAATCTTAAAAATATGATGAATAGCCTTAGTCCAGGAGACACAATCATAGTTGTGAAGCTTTTTGCTTTTGCCGATTCTACACGTCATCTAGCAAAATTGTTAAGCGCAATCGAGGATAAAGGAGCTAAATTTTTATCCTTAAAAGAAGATATCGATACAAGCAAAAATATCAAGGGTTCCTTCAAAGACATTATTTATCGAATCGTTGAATTTGAATCAGATATCATTAGTGAAAAAACCAAGAAAGGCTTAAGTGAAGCAAAACAAAAAGGAAGCATTCCCGGCAGGCCAAAAATTCCAGATGAAAATGTGAATAGAGCAATAGAAATGTATCAAAGCAAAGAGTACAGCTTATCAGAAATTAAAAATGAAACCGGAATAAGCAAAACTACTTTATACAGATATCTTGAAAAGAAACAATAAATAAGCCGGAAACAGCTAATCATGTCCTTTACTTATGTGGTCAAATATTTATTATCTTATTTTGTTTATCATCTTGAGTTTTGCATTTGTTAATATCCGATAAGACGTTCTTTAAATTGAATATTAAAAGCTGCTCTCGCCTTTTTATAAGAGTTAAATCTTTTGCTTTAAATCTTTTAGGAACTGGACTAATGCTTCTCCTGGTTCCTCATTTTGATAAACAATGGGGATGATTCCTCGTTCTTTTAATAGCCTTTCTTTAACAGGGTTTGGATCCACTAAAAAAATGTATGAGTTTGGGCGTAAAGATTCGTATCTCGATTCCTCCCATTGTTTTTGTAATTTATATAACATATACCTTATGTTGATATCGGATAAGCTATATCCAATAAACAAAATTGATTTTCCTAAAGAATCGGATCGCAGTTTAATATCTAAAGGTGATTCAAAATCCAGTCTATTAAAAAAACTGGATTCGGTTAAAACGATGGATGAATCGTGATCAAAGTCCCCATGAAACTTGATGATCTGAGGTATATTTTCTTTAATTCTTGCAATGTCCACCATATTTGTAATCTTTATATAGTCCTTTTTATAATAATCGTAAGCATATTCCAGCCATCTATCAAAGTTAGTCGTATAGATAATCGGAAACCCAATTTCTACAATGAGTTTATGAATTTCTGATTGCCCAATATCTATATTAGGATTATGCCACTTACGATCCATCCAACTTCTTAGTTCACCTAAAGAACCCTTTTGATGAAAGTAATATTCAGCTAAGATCAAAAAATCATTATTCCCCCAGACATTAAGAACTTCTGGGTCGAATCCAAGCTGGCTGGCCATTTCATCAATCAATTCTCCATATGTTGGTAACCCCAAGTTTTTGGATATACCAGAACCCACGAAGAGAATGACATTATTATCTTTTATTAAATGACCTAATTCATTTAGCATAAATACACCCCTTCATCAAAGATAATATATAAGAATAAATAAAACTCACAAGAAAGATAATCTACTTTGCGGTTGGGAAACATCACACAAGCTATACGATGTGATAAAGAAAAATAATGAAACAAGAAACTGAAAAGGTACCAAAAAACACACTAATTCATTGTTTAGTGTGTTTTTTGCATCGTTTCTTTTATCTCTATATGAATCGGATCCACCCGGTCAAGCAAGAAAGAAGAAGGGTCAGGTCCGTATAAGAAAAGTCGATGCATCGGTCTTGTCATTCCTACATAAAGCAACTTTATATCCAGTTCTTTCTCCGAATAAGGTTCCTCGATAGATACCATTAAAACAGCATCAAATTCGAGTCCCTTTGACAAGTATGCGGGTACAATTGAAATTTGGCCTTTGACCATATCTTCCTGCTCATTCAGGAGTTGAAATGACAAATCACTTTTTTCCATGACCTTTTTTATCTTACTGCAATCACTTGCCGTTCGACCAATTATCGCAATGGAGTGTAGGTCCACTTCAACTAAGGCTCGAATATCTCTTTCAATCAGGCTTGCCAACTCTTCCTCGTGAGATGGGTTAACCTGTTGAAACACTGGTTTGGGCCCGCTCCTTACTACTGGTTCAACCTGGGGAAGATCTTCTTCCATGATGGCCAGAATATCATTCGCAAGTTCCATAATTTCAACAGTGGTACGATAGCTTTTTTGAAGCGTTAAATAATTCGCTTCCGGAAAGATCTGCTCTGTCAGTGGCTCCCAGCTTCTTGTTCCCCGATACGCGTGGATTCCCTGAGCCAAGTCCCCGACGATCGTAAAGAGATTTGTATCAAACCCCTCTTTTAATGCCGCAAATTGAAAATAACTGTAATCCTGGGCTTCATCAATAAAAACACTTTTCATCTTATGCTTTTCATCTAAACCCATTAGCTTTGACTTTAAATAGAAAAGCGGAGCAAGGTCTTCAAGTTCATAGGCTTTCTTTCCAAAAATACTTCTCGAATAATTCACGAGCTGTTTAACTTCCTCTTCCGATAAACCATCTGCATAAGCAGCCAATAATTCCTCGGAAGTCATCAAATCCTGATATAAAGTATAAATATCCTTTTTCTCAAAAGTATTTATATATGTTTTGACTGCATTCTTAATTGATGATTGAAGCTGCTCGCTTCTTTTTTCTTTTCCATCCATCAAAGAGACGACCTTTTGCCGCCTTTTATCATTATCCTTTATGCCGTATAATGCTTTCTCCAGTGCTCCTTCATACCTTTCCTCGAACCTTGTAAGAATCTGGACCTTTTTTACTTTTACATGGTTGGTTAAAAGCTGTTTTATTTTATCCACCCGGCTATAAACAGGCAGATACCGGTATTCCTTAAGAAATAGTCTTTTTAGTTTTACAGCCTTCATCAATCGGTATTTATCGACAAAGAAATCCTCAGTTGGGGCAAGTTTCTTTTCTATATCTCTTATATAAGCATCAAGTACAGCTTTAAATTCCAGTGAACCTTTGAAGGTTGATATTCTGCTCATAAGTTCATCTTTTGCCTTTCCCTCCACTAATGCAAGCAGCTTTTTTTCAGGAGGAATGACCTTAATTTTCTTACCTAGAGCAGATCGAATATAATCCGTAAAAGTAGTCTGGTTGATTTTTCCTACACCTAATTCAGGAAGCACATCAGATATATAGTCAATGAAAAGTCTATTTGGCGCTAAAATCATTAGCTTTTCGGGTCTGAATCGCTCACCGAATGTATACAGAAAATATGAGATGCGGTGAAGGGCAATGGTTGTTTTACCGCTGCCGGCTGCTCCCTGGACAATAATCGGATGCTGAAGGGACGCACGGATGACTTCATTTTGTTCCTTTTGTATTGTCGTGACGATTTCCGTAAGCCTGTTGTCTGCTTTCCCTGACAATGATTTCTGCAGCAATTCGTCATGCGTAGTCAAATCTATATCATGGAAACCCTTCAGCTTTCCTTCCTGAATCTCATATTGCCGCTTTAGGGAAAGATACCCCTTCCGCTGCTCGCCATTCACTTCATAGCTGACTTCACCCAATCGACCATCGTAATAAACATTTGCAATCGGCGACCTCCAGTCCACGATGATTGGCATCTGGTTTTCTCTATCGTATAAAGATGTTTTACCAATATACAGGACTTCTTCGACCTCATCATCCTGTTTTTTAAAATTGATTCTTGAGAAATAGGGCTTGTTCAATACGCTTTCTAATCGGTCTAACTCATTTTCCGCCAGCTCCAGGAACTTAGCATTCGTTAAAATGTTGATATAACTCAAACTGCTATCGAGGTAATCCAGGTCTTCAAATGCCTGTTTAATGTTTTCTGTAAAAGATTGTTTATTTTCCTTGGACGCTTCAAGGATTGTTCTGATATATAATTTCGTAAACTCCAGACGTTCTACCTCTTTCTGATAATCAGCATGCTTCAGAATTGAGGCTTTGCTTTTTTCAGACATTTGCGGCTCATGACCTCCATTCGTATACATTATTTTTATTGGTGATGTTTTGTTGTTACTGAAGAAGAAAATTGAGGTGTAAAGGGGTTTTAAAAACAACTCGACTATAACATAGTCAGGAATTAGCTGGCAAATCAAAAAAGAGCGCATAAAGCGCCCTTACATGTTTATTTCACGATCATTACTGGACAATTCGCCCTTTTGGCTACCTTATGGCTTACACTACCTAGCATCAGTTCTTGAAGACCATTAAGTCCTCTGCTTCCGATGACAACCAGATCAAATTTGTTTTGATTGGTGTATTCGACCATAGCAGGACCTGGCTCTCCATGAAGGATTTTGATTTCAAAGTTAACACCTGATTCCTTGGCTTTCTGCTCAATGTCTTTTAAACGCTCTTTCCTTTTGTCATTGATATCCGAGGAGTTCCAATTGCTTAGGACATCAGACTTTGAGCTGTCACCATCCACGACATAAACGATTTCAATTTTTGAATCTCCCTGGCAATTCGCAATCATGATGGCATGGTCAGCTGCACGCTTGGAGTGTTCAGATCCGTCAGCTGCTAAAAGAATTTTTTGATACATTCCTATCACCTCTTTATTAATGTGAACCCAGTTTATTGGCCAGCTTCTCAGCCAATTCTGAGCTTTCCTGATTCATTCCGGTTACAAGTATCTTCTTTCCGTTTTCCTCAAACTTGTTCACGATTTTATCGATTGCTGCTACCGCAGAATCATCCCATAGATGTGATTTGCTCAAATTCACTTCTACAAACTCTACATCCTCTTTATAATCAAACTTCTTAATGAGTTCCGTCACTGAGGCAAAGAAAAGTTCACCGCGAACCTTATAAATTCGGATGTTTTTTTCAAGGGAGCTTTTCACTTCTACTTGCGAAATCTTTGATACAAAGAAAATCGCGCTTAAAAGGATTCCTGTAAAAACACCAATAGCTAAATTATGGGTAAAAACTACAGTCAATACTGTTACTACCATAACAATCGCATCCGTTTTTGGCAATAGATGGATAGTTTTTATTGAATTCCAGTCAAAAGTGCTGATGGCAACCATGATCATTACTCCTGCAAGCGCCGCCATCGGAATCTGTGCCACAATATCTCCTAACAGGACAATCAAGAGTATCAATACCACCCCTGATACCAAAGAGGATAGTCTTTCACGCCCACCTGACTTTATATTTATGACAGATTGGCCAATCATAGCACACCCAGCCATCCCACCAAAAAATCCTGTGACGATATTGGCAATCCCCTGTCCTCTGCTCTCTGTGTCTTTATTACTTTCAGAATCAGTCATATCATCTACGATGGTCGCAGTCAACAATGACTCTAACAGGCCAACTAAAGCTAATGCTAGTGAGTAGGGAAATATAATTATTAACGTATCAATTGATAAAGGGATATCAGGAAACAAGAAAATAGGCAAAGTTTTAGTTAAAGACCCCATATCCCCGACTGTCCTGACATCAATCCCTATTATAATGACGATTGCGGTTACAATCACAATAGCGACCAGCGTCGAGGGGATTGCCTTAGTTATGTAAGGTAACAGGTAGATGATTAACAACGTTAACCCTGCTAACATATACACCATTATTGGAGCATCCACAAAATTATCAAGCTGAGACATAAAAATCAAAATCGCAAGTGCATTTACGAATCCCACCATGACAGAACGGGGAATAAATTTCATATATCTCGAAAGTTTAAATACACCAAATAATATTTGTAGAACTCCTGTTAAAATCGTTGCGGCTAGTAAGTATTGAAGACCATGATCTGCTACAAGGTTAATAAAAAGTAACGCCATTGCCCCTGTAGCACCTGAAATCATCCCAGGTCTGCCTCCTACAAATGCAATGACCACGGCAATGGTAAAGGACGCGTACAATCCTACCATTGGATCAACACCGGCAATGATTGAGAATGCAATTGCCTCTGGTATTAGCGCAATCGCGACAACAATTCCAGAAAGGACATCTCCTTTTATATTTCCAAACCAAGAATTCATATAGCTCCTATTTTCCATTTTGGCCCTCCTTTTTTATTGCTATTTTGTGTACTTAGCCAAAAACAATGTGAACAACGAAAAACCAATTTTTACTGCATTTACTCTTTCACTCAAAATGAACATATTAAACCCCAAAATAAAAAACCCAAGCTCGTCTGATAGACTATCTTGGGTTTAGCTTTATTCTAGTGACCGGAAAGTTTTGCTCCCGGCTTTTTGTGAACTGCCATTTTATCAACTAAGTTCATACTTGCTTCATTTAAGCCAACTAAGCGAACGACCACGCCTGTTGCCCTTAGTTTCAAGACAATCTTATCAATTGCTGCTACTGCTGAGTCATCCCAAACATGAGAATGGGTGAAATCAATCTCAACCTCTTTGACATCTTCATTGAAATTAACCGCATCCATTAGTTCATCAACAGAAGCAAAGAAAACCTGGCCTTTCACTGTATAGATTTTCTTTTCACCTTCCATCATAGTATCAACACGGACTTTTGATATCTTGGCTACAAAGAAGATGGCACTTAGGATGATTCCTGCAAATACCCCTTTTGAAAGGTCATGCGTGGCAACCACAGTAATAACCGTTACAACCATTACAATTGAATCGGTAATTGGAGCTTTTGTGACACCTTTTATCGAACTCCAATCAAACGTACCGATAGAGACCATGATCATGACACCAACTAAAGCTGCCATAGGGATTTGAATAACAATTTTGCTCAGAACAATAATCATGAACAACAAGACAACACCGGCTACTAAAGAAGAAAGCCTTCCTTTTCCTCCGGACTTCACATTGATAACTGATTGACCGATCATCGCACAACCTGCCATCCCTCCAAAGAATCCAGTTATGATGTTGGCAATTCCCTGGCCGCGGCTTTCCTTGTTCTTATCACTTGCTGTATCAGTCATGTCATCAACAATTGAAGCTGTAAGCAGAGATTCAAGAATGCCAACTATTGCAAGAGCTAAAGCGTATGGAAATATAATGCTCAATGTTTCCATATTAAAAGGAACGTTCGGGATAAAGAATGATGGCAATGCAGCAGTCAATTCTCCCATGTCACCCACTGCCTTCACATCACTTTTTGTGAAAATTGCTATGACAGTAATAATGATAATAGCAACTAGCGGAGATGGGATTGATTTATTAATCCGCGGAAAAAGATAAATAATGGCCAATGTACCCGCTACAAGAGCATACATTTCCCACCCGGCACCTGTGAATTGCTCTAGCTGAGCCATAAAAATAAGGATTGCAAGGGCATTTACAAATCCGATCATCACCGAGCGTGGGATAAACTTCATAAATCTGGCCAATTTAAATACACCAAAAAGGATTTGAATGACACCTGTTAAGATTGTGGCAGCAAACAAATACTGTAACCCGTGATCGGCTACTAAAGTGACCATCAATAACGCCATTGCTCCTGTTGCACCAGAAATCATTCCAGGTCTGCCACCAATGAATGCGATCACTACTGCGATGCTAAAAGAAGCATACAAACCTACCATTGGATCAACGCCAGCAATTATTGAAAATGCAATCGCTTCGGGAATCAATGCTAGGGCTACGACTATACCCGCAAGTATGTCTCCCTTAAGATTTCCGAACCACTGCTGTTTAATTGTATTAATGTTCAAAAAAACACTCCTTTATTATTTAATTTTTTGTTGACTTTGAACTCTCATCAAAGTCTGGGCCGTTGAAAACAAGGTAATATTACCACATCTGAAGAAAGTGGCAACCCGACATGTAAGCGGTTATTTACCTTGTTCTCTCTCGAATTCGTCAATTATCGTGTTTTTACTATGGTGATAGTGAAATTTTTCATTTTCATTATTCCTTTTTCGAAACAGCTAAGTGCTAAAACTACAAACCCTTTGAAATCTTTGTTATACTGGGAGTGTTCGTCTGTATAATCAAATAAGCAAGGAGGAATGAAGGAGAGAACAAACTTGTTAGAATATACTGGGGAGAGAGTCATCCCCGACCTTATGAAACCAGCCAATGCTTTGTTGCTTGAACACTTAGCACGTTATCAATTTAGTTCCTACCACCTCCGTGGAAGGGTACTTGATATCGCTTGTGGTTCTGGCTATGGTTCGCAGATGCTCGCCAAGCTTGGCAAGAAACGGATCAATGAATTAATCGCAGTTGATTTCGATCCCGTAACAATTGAATATGCTCATAAACGATATAACCATCCTCTGGTTAAATATCGTTGTGAAGATGCAACAGATCCCCTGCTTCCCCAAAAATTAGGCATGTTTGATGCCATCATTTCCTTTGAAACATTAGAACATTTAGAAGAAGAACGGCAATTTCTGGCCAATCTTTATAACATGTTAAAACCCGGTGGGACATTGGTCCTGTCCACACCTTTCGGAAAAGGAAGAGGAAAACCATGTGGTTCGCCATTCCATGTTCATCAGTTGACCGTTGACGAATTTAATGAGTTATTTCCGGAATACAAAGAAGTAAAGATGTACTACCAAAAGGGCGTATTAATCGAGCCATCCTACCCGGGCGTTAAATATCCGCTTGGAGTCGCGGTTTGTACCAAATAGAATTTTTAAAAAAACTCTACTGAGTACTTGTATAAATGTAAGAAGTTCCGTTTGAAAATTACAAAATAAAACCGTAAGTAAGGTATTTAACCATTAAAATGTAAAATTAACCCATTTATATGGGGGATTAAACTGGAAGAAATCCTTATTAAGTGTTTATCATCTGAAGATCTGCGGATTATCGTCCCATTAGAGGATCAGATATTTTCACTTCATTTCGCCAAATATAAACAACAATCCTGGTTGGTGAAAATTAGTCATCTGGACGAAAACACTGAAAACAAAATTATCTCTTGCTTATTCGATAAATTATTTGCAGACGAACATGTACGCCAAATATTTAATCAATTAAATATCATTTCTCAGGAACTGGAACTTCAATATAAATAGCTATAGGAAGGAGGAGTTTATGGCTATTAAACTGATATGTGAAGAATGTAAAGGAGATGGTAAGGTTCCTTTCATACAGCTTCTTGGATTAAAGAAAAGATGCAAGAGCTGCCAAGGAGAGGGTAAGAAAATTCAACGTATTATTAGATATTAACTTTGTTCCGTACAACGTTATCTTCTTAAAGGGGTTCTGCTTTTGGTTAAAGCTGAAGATTTAATACTCTATAACAATTCAACCTACAAGGTTTTATATGTGTACCCAACAGGTTATTGTGAGATCAAGAGAACTGACTCTGCCATTGTAGAATTTATTCATAGAAAAGACCTTAAAGCTTGTCCTTTGATTTTTGAGTCACAAGATTCTCCAGGAGGTGATTCCCTTTGAATAAAGAATGCCCTCGTTGTTCCGGAAAAGGTTATTTATTAGTTAAATTTCCGAATGAAAAAGAAGCTTGCTTCCAATGCCAAGGGAGCGGCATTATAAATTCCACTCCTAATAGGAATTGAACATTCCAAGAATTCAGTTTCATAGACTTTTAAGGAGGGGCATCATGAAAGAACAGTTAATTAGAGGAGTCAGTATGCATACCGCTGGAGATTCCTTGTTATACTATATCCACTTTGACCATAAGACTTTAGAAGTTACCGAGAAGGAATTCGATAAAGCTATGACTGATTTGAAAGTGAGCAAACGCCCTCTTACTATAATAGATCGTCATTAATGCTTCGCTTTAGCTAAGGTTTAGACAATCAATAACCACTTTTGCTAAGATTGGCGTTGGAGGTTATTTACCAATGAAATTACAAACAACTTCAACACCACTTCAAACACCTTTCTATTATGGATGGATGATTGTCTTTATCGGGGCATTGGGCGTATTTTTCTCTGGTCCTGGCCAGACATACTCCATTTCGGTATTTATCGACCACTATATCGCTGACTTCGGTTGGTCTAGGTCTCAAGTATCCGGCATTTATTCCGCGGCTACACTAGCAGCTGGATTAAGCATGTTCTTTGTAGGCAGATATATAGATCTATATGGTCAAAGAAAAATGTCTGTCATCATTGGAATTGCCCTAGCTCTTGCTTGTTTTTGGAACAGTCTTGTCTCAAATTTCATTATGTTATTCATTGGCTTTTTCTTTCTAAGGCTATTGGGCCAGGGATCTATGACCTTGATTCCCAATACCCTCGTTCCTCAATGGTTTATTGAAAAACGAGGTAAAGCACTTAGTCTAATGGCTATTGGTGGATTTACAAGTTCCGCTGCTTTCCCACCTCTAAACACATGGTTAGTCTCCAATTGGGGCTGGAGTTTCTCATGGAAGCTTTGGGGAATATTACTGTTATTTATTTTTGTACCCCTAGCATTCTTTTTAATTCGCAATAAACCAGAAGATATTGGGATGCTTCCAGACGGTGAGGATCATAAAAAGCAAGCGCCTTCTGTTGGAGGACAACCAAAGAAGATATTAGAGATTAATTGGACTCTGCAGGAAGCAAAGAAAACAAGTGCTTTTTGGCTTTTGCTCGTATGTGTTAGTATCCCAGCACTTGTGAATACAGGACTAACATTTCACTTGATATCAATCTTTAAAGAAAATGGACTTTCATCGGGCACCGCTGCAATAGTTTTGAGCCTCATGGCAATTGTAGGATTCCCTATTTCATTAGCTGCCGGTTACATTTTAGACCGCGTAAAAGTGAACTATATTTTAGCAGGAATCTTTGCAGGTGAAATTATATTTGTCGTTCTGCTTCTTTTTGTAAAGTCTTACTTCCTCGCCATCATTTTTGGGGTTATGTGGGGGATAAGTGGTGGATTCGAAAGAATTGCCTTAAATTACGTCTGGCCAAGTTACTTTGGAAGATTAGCACTTGGAAGTATAAAAGGAAGCGCAATGACTGTCATGATACTTGGGTCAGCATTAGGACCACTCCCTTTCGGATTCGCCTATGACCTGTTTGGGGGATACGAGGAAATATTATTGCTAACCACCATCTTTCCTGTAATGGGAATAGCCTGTTCACTGCTTGCGAAGAAGCCTGTTAAGCAACAGGCGATGTAAAAGCCCATATCAAACATAAGCTTGAGGAAGTATCCTCAAGCTTATTAGTTATAATTAAATTAAATAAAGTACCCCATTAAAAGTTTCAATTGGTATACACCCATTATTAATAACTGTTTTAGGCGTATTTATTAAAGTAAACTCTTTAGACAGCTAACATTGATTCCAACATTGCTTGCTCACTTTCTTATTGGACTCTTAAGATTATAGATGACTTACCATTAGATAGATTCTCTAGATTTTCTTTCATTTTTCATTATAATTTCAGATATTGTTCTTCTCTCAAACAGGTATTTTCTTACACCATCGACCTTTGGTTCCAAAATAGGATAAATACCATTTCGTCTTAAATTGATTAAAGTAGGCTTAAAAGCAAGTGAAAATTCTTTTGGTATGCCTTTTAAATCTACATATTTTTTTCGAAAGGTCTGAATATCTTTAAAATGAAATCTGTATCCATTAAAACAATCATCTTTTTTTAAAAGCCCGTTTTCAACTAACATTTTAATATTCTCTTCTCTATAATGTAATAATTTGGCGGCTTGTCTCAAAGATAAATACACCTGATTTTTTTTAACCACAAGAGTAGCATATTCTTTAATCTCCTCTTTACTATATAAGTAACTCTTAATGCCTTCCATGTTTTTATTTTTACCACGCGGTATAATACTTTCGTTCAAAATATTCATAATGAAATTACCATAACTATACCCTTTTACAAATGAATTAATTAATTTAGTTGATTGTTCTGCCGTAATCAGATTATGATTCTCAAATGAAAGCATTTTAGCTTCTAGTTGCTGTATTAGTTGGTTTAACCTTATAGGATTAAAAAACCTTTTAACAGCTCCATTTCTTCTTGGTATCTCAATATATTCCAGTAAATTTACGTTTAAAAGGCCATTTAGTGCTTTTTCACCAACATTTAAATAATTCCGTGTTTGCTTAATTGTTAACCAATTTTTCATTTTCCAATTTAATGATTCTATACTGTCATAGTTAACAAATGTTAAAACAAAGGAACCTGAATTTTTAATAAAACCTGTTAAAGTATTAACCTTAACTAATTCTTGAATAGTAGATAATTTTAGACCAAGATAATCTGCAGCTTCTGAACCAGTTAAATAACTATGTATTATCTCATCTTTTTCAAAAATTCTATTAAAGTTATGGGATATATAATTTTCACGGTTTATTAGAATGTAGTTTTTATATGCCCTTAATAGAAAGTCAAATTCTTTATAATTCTTTGTTATTGTACGGTGAAAACTTCCGAATTCCCGGGAAACTCCATTACCATTTTCCACTTTTATATTATTAAGAAAAGCATAAAAGTTATTGGGCCAGTTCATAAAAAGCATATATGAGTTTTTAACTAAATCATTAACGTCTTCAGTATCAAGAGATTTGTAGGGTAATTTACTACCCCGAATTGTAGTAGTTGAGAGTTTTAATGCAAAAAGATTTATGAGGCGAAAAATATCATTAATTTCAAGATCTGTAAGAGGACTATCTTCATGGAGAGGACTGCTATAACTGTTGTTTATTTGTTCTATTTTCAACCTAATAAATGCCGCAAATTTAGAGGAAAGCTCATCGGAACTGGTGGGTATACATTTACGTAAATCAAAAGAGCAGCGGCAGGTAAAAAGATCAGACCTGTCCCAATTTATATTTTTATTACAATTTGGACATTTAGCAATAAGCAAGCAATTATGTTCTGGGCATACAGTAATAAAAATGAGTTCCCAAAAATTCTCGTAATAACCTTTTTCTTTTAAACAGATAGGACATATTTTACATATATGCGAATGGATGAAAACATTTGATAGGCTATTGTTTCCATTGTCTACCCAAAAACAAAGATTCTTCAAATTATTTATACTAAGACTTGTTATTTTACTTAAAACATTCAATGTTTCTATTGCTGGAAGGAAAACATTAGTATGTTTACTTTTATTAAAATCCTTTCCCATTAGCTCATATATCCATCTAGGTGTTTCATACATGTTTAAATGTGTCAGTCTTAAAATATATCCTCTTAAACTTTCATTTGATTTTGGCGGGGTAGACTTTACTAATTGGGGGGAGACAGTAATTAAATCCATTATTCCACCTCATTAAATAATTGTTATATCAATGTTTGCTTTGTCTAAAAGGTTCAAAGTATATTAAAACCTCCGAAAGTGGAAAAATTCTTCGGAGGTTTTGGGTATGGGATGAAAACTATTTAAATTGGTTGGTTAGTCCGTTTTTTTCGGGAGTAATAACTAGTTTAATTTTGATTTTTATTCCGCATTTTTTTGCTCGTAATCCGGTCTTTTTTGAACGAAATCCGCCTTTTTACGTTGTTTTACATTAAACAACTGCACTGTCCCACTTCTTCTCATCCAGAACAAAAAGGATGCCCAGTTCGTGGTGATCGCCTTCATACAGCGCCCTTTGCACAAAGCGGATCTGCCCGTTTGTATCAAGGACTTCAAGCTTGCAATGCGCCCTGTTTCGTGACAGAGCCTCGTAGAATGTTTGTTCATCACGGACATTCGTGCCGTTGACCTTTGTGACAAGCTCACCTACACCAAGCGCCATTTTATCGGCCGGGGATTCAGGCAAAATACCAAGAATCATCACGCCATGGTTCTTTTTCGAAAAATAGAACGGCATGTTCTCCCCCTGTATCCGCTGCATGAGCGTCAAGGCTTCTCGGCCGATGATGGCAATCGCTACAGCAGCAATCGACGCAATCGGGTACCAGTAGCCGGCCGCGGCAATCAGCGTGATTAGAATGCCAAGACCAAGCACGCGGCTGCCGAGCTGACGGACAGCTTCTTTTGGCAGCATCCCCTGGACTTGCTGATGCAATCCAATCGCAAATGGAACAAGAATTAGTGAATATGTATTCTCTCCAAGTGTGAACACAGGCCACCACTCGAATGGCATTGACAGAATGTTGCCCGGAATGAGCATGAATGCCGGAACGATCCAGAGGCGTTTTACCTCGTGGACACCAACCGTCTGGCCACGCTTACTCTTGATCAATTTAGGAGAAGTTCCCTTTTTTCCATTTCTTAAAATAAGGAAGCCCTCGCCAATCGTTAAAAATGCTAACAAAATCGCAATCGATGGATAGATTTTTTCATCAAGACTTGAAAATAAGTCTCCGACTAACGGAAGGTCTATTTCTTTTCCCGAAAGGAAGATCAGCGCGAAAAACGCTGCGCCGACAGTATAAGCGGGCGTAAGCAGCCTGACTTTTGTTAATAGACTCAATAGCAGCGTAGCCGTGGCAACTAAAACAATTGCTTCGAATGGAATCGCGATGCCCGCCGCAAGGGTTATGACTGAGATCGCCAGTCCGACCAGCAAACCCAGCGGAAACAGCTGTCTGAGCTCAAAATACGCATCGTTCGCCCTCACCGTAAAGTTCTTCCGCTCCCGCTTCACGCGCGAAACACCAAGGACAGCCGCCAAAAATATAGAATAATAGAACACAGGGTGAAGCAGAAGCCTGCCCGTCCCTTTCAAAAGTTCAATGAACCAATCCTGTGCCACCCCTATGTCACCAGCCTTCATAGATTACATGATATTAAGCTTATTCTATCAAATCTACAGGGTAAAACCTATTAATAGTTGTGGAATATTGGTGGGATTTTTTTCTAGAGTAGGAGTAGACATTAAATACTTAGTGAAATTCGAAAAAGAAGCATCAATAGAACTCTTTATTCTTCTTTTATACTGATCAGGATCCAAATCACTACGGAATTACCAAAAATCACTACGTTTGTAAGTAATCACTACGATATCTCGAATAATCACTACGATTTTCCAACTAATCACTACGGAATCTCAAATAATCACTACGGTTTTCCAACTAATCACTACGGAATCTCAAATAATCACTACGGTTTTCCAACTAATCACTACGGTTTTTGCTGTAATCACTACTTTTTCCAAAGCAATGTAAAAAATAACGCCGTACCAATTTTTGGTACGGCGGATTAGGTATCTATTTCGCCAGCAGTCTCAACGCGGTCTGCAGCTGAAGGTCGTTTTCTTCTTGTTTCATTGCTTCTCTTGCCGCATCCTCGAGTGCGGAGGCTGTTTTTGCATCAATCACACCTGTAACGGTCATGTCGTTTTTCCGCTGGAATGCTTTGACGGCAATTTCAGTCATTCCGCTAAAGTAGCCATCCGTACGTCCCGGCTCAAATCCGAGTCCCGCCAGGATTTCCTGGGCATTTTTCACTTGCTCATTATTCATATCCAGCTTGAGCGGTTTATCGGCCTGGATTGGATGAGTATCATAGAGCGCCGGCTGATTGACTTCGACGGTTGGCTCAATACCTTTTTTATGGGTCCAGTTGCCGTCAGGCGTCAGCCATTTAAACAGAGTCAGCTTGATATTGCTGCCATCTCCCATCGGCACAGCCTGCTGGACTGTCCCCTTGCCGAAGGTCTTCTCGCCAATGACCTGATAGCCTCCTGCTTCTTTCAAGGCACCGGCCAAAATTTCAGAAGCTGATGCACTGCCATCGTCTGTCATCACAGCGATCGGATAATTTTTCGCTTTTTCCAGATTGGAGAAATAACGAGTCTTATCGCCGTTTCGCTCTTCAATTTGATAGAGCGGCTTCTCCTTCGAAATCAATTCTCGTAAAATTTCCTCTACACTGGAGAGCAGTCCCCCTGGGTTGCCGCGTACATCTATCAGCAACGCATCCATTCCTGCTTTTTCAAAAGCCTTAAGCTCCTTGTTGAACTCTTTGGAGGTATCTTCTGAGAATGAGGTAATCTCCATGTAACCAATCTTTTCGCCGTTCACCTTTTTCATGTCAGCATGGACGGTGATTTGCGGGATTTCGTCTCGAATCACTTTTACCTTCAGCGGATCCTTCAAGCCCTTGCGCTCGATTTCCAAAACTACGGGTGTCCCTTTTTTGCCGCGGATTTTCAAAGTTGCTTCATATAAATCCAGCCCCACGATACTTTCGCCATCGACCTTCAAAATCTGATCATTTGGCTTTAAGCCAGCTTTTTCCGCCGGGGAATTTTTAAAAGGAGAAACAATCACGATTTTTCCATCGACTGTACTGACCTCGGCCCCAATTCCTTCAAAAGACGACTCCAGCGTCTCATTGAATTGTTTGGCCGTCTCCTTGTCCATATAGACGGAATACGGATCCTCCAGGGTTGAGAGCATTCCCTGGATCGCCCCTTCAATCAACTCTTCTTGTTCAACCTTTTCTACGTAACTGTTAAAAATCAAACTGTATGCCTGCTCGACTTTTTCGAGACTGCTTGCATCGCCTGCCTGTGCACCTCCATGATCCTTCAGGGGCACAATCTGGCGTTCCAGAACACCCGCCTTGCTTTCGTACCATTGCATGCCAGCGTATGTACTCCCTGCACCTGTAAGCAGCGAGCCCGCCATCAAAAAGGCAATCCACTTGCGTTCCATTGCCAAACTCCTCCCTGTTTACCGCATCAACTGCTCCTCTGCCGTAAAAATTTCTATGATTCCCATTATATGACGAGGAGGGACAGGGTATGAAGGATTAATTTTGGAGCAAACTTCCATATGGATATAATTTACAAGTTTCTGAAACTTTTAATCGGGAAAACAAAAAAGGAAGAGACTTGTGTCTCTTCCAGAAATATTTTACCAATATGCAGCTGGATTAACAGCGTTTGATTTAGATGCGTTCCAAGATCCTTTGTGAAGTTCAAAGTGCAAGTGCTGGCCATAAGATTGTCCAGTGTTGCCCATTGTGCCAATTCTTTGGCCTCTGGCAACAAATGCGCCATCGCTAACACTTCGGTTGCTCATATGTGCATAAACGGTTGTCCAAGTTTGACCGTTGATTGAGTGGGCAACAAAAATAGCATTTCCGTAGCTAGAAGAGTAGTAGGAACGAATGACAACTCCGTCTGCTGCTGCATAAATCGGAACATTTCCTCCGCGATTGGCAATATCCACTCCGGCATGGTATGAGCCCCAACGAGCTCCAAGCCCTGAAGTAATGCGCCCACTTGCCGGCATTATAATCATGCCACCTGAGGAAGGTGCTGATACGGCTGCTGGTTCAGGATCTGGAGTTGGAGTTGAATTGCCTCCACTGCTTTTACTAGCCGCCGCCGCCGCCGCTGCCTCAGCTTTTCTTTTTCTCTCAAGTTCTGCCTGTCTTGCTCTTTCGGCTTCACGTTCTTGCGCCAGCTTAATAGCCTGAGCCATTGCTGCTTCCTGTGCAGCCAAGACATCTGCAGCTTCTGCCAAATCAAGCTTTTCCGCATGCATTTGCTCTTCTTCATGCTTAAGAGTGCTCATAAGCTTATTCTTCTCTTTAATCTGGCTGTTCAGTTGTACTTTTAAAACCTCAAGATCTTTCTTCATGTCTTTTAAGCTGTTAAGCTTAGTTTCCACCTGTTGTTGTTTCGTTTCAAGGTCTTGCTTATCCTTTTTGTGCTGCTCAAGGATATCCTTATCGGCCTGAACGATTGTCGTTACCGCACTAACTCGGTCAACGAAGTCGCTGAAACTCTGCGCCCCAAGCAATACATCAATATAGTTTACTGTTCCTCCGTTTTCCTGGAAAGAACGGGCCTTATCTTTAAGCAATTCATTGCGTTTTTCGATACGCTTCTTCAATTCTGCGATTTCTACTTCTAATATTTCAATCTCTTCAGTTGTCTGCGCAATTTCCTTGTTCTTTGCTTCGATTTTCTGTTCGGCATCATTTACGGCAAAATCAAGCTTCTTGATTTGATCATTCAATACCTGCTGCTCGTTTTGAAGTTCACCGATTTTAGAATTCTTCTCATTTATTTCCTCATTGATGCCTGAACGTTTATTTTTCAATTCATTCTTTTCTTTTTGCATTTCAGTAATGCTGTTCGCTGTTACTTGATCTACGGATAATGGGCTTAGCAAAGAACCCAGGCTTAAAGTACTGACTATTGCTAGTGAGAGTATCTGCTTTTTCACTAGATCTGTTCCCCTCTCTTACTCATGATAGTTTCGTAACTTTGTCTTTCTATCTATCGTCTATTGGCTATGTAGTGTTTAGGGTGAATTTCCGGTAATATCCGGAAATTCACCTTCGTTACACCTTTAAGAATTTTCGGACGGACATGAGACTTCCCCAGATTCCAATAGCAGCTCCCATAATGATCAGGATTGCTGATAATTGGTATACAAACGGATTAAATTCAAGCAATTTTATAAAGTGGTCTTTCAGTTTATCGTTTAAATAATCATAAGCATAATAATAGGCTGCGGATACGACTGCAATTGGCACAATCGCTCCCAGGATTCCTAACCAGAGACCTTCAAGGAAGAACGGCCATCTGATGAAACCGTTCGTAGCGCCCACCAGTCTCATAATTTCAATCTCTCGTTTACGTGCCATTATTGTAATTTTAATAGTGTTGGAGATTAAGAACATGGCTGTAAAAAGAAGTCCGACAATTAAAATGAGTCCAACATTGCGGCTTACTTTTATAAAACTGAATAGTTTTTCCACCTTGCCTTGCCCATACTTTACAGTAGAGACATAATTGAATTTCTCAATTTGCTTGGCAACTCTCATTGTATCAGTAGGATTTTTCGTCTTTACGACGAAGACATCATTTAAAGGATTGTCTTGTTCAAATAACTGAAAGGCTTCCCCTTCATCTCCCAGGCTTTTTATCAAGCTTTCAAGTTCTTGTTCCTTGGAAGAATAGGTCACATTTTTGATTCCGGAAACCTGGTTGATTTGCTGCTCCAAGACCTCTTTATCTTTGTCATTCGCTGCTACATCCACATGGACTCGGATTTCTACATCTTCCTCAATCGTGGTTGCGACTTTATTTAAATTCATCATAATGACGAAAAAGATACCGACCAAAAGCAAGGTTACTGTAACGGCACTTACGGATGCAAACGTCATCCAGCCGTTCCGCCCTAGACTCTTAAAACTTTCTCGGACATGGCGGCGAAAAGTTCTAGCTTTCATATCCGTATTCACCTTTCATTTCGTCACGTGCAATCCTGCCATTTTCAATCGCGATTACGCGATGGGTGATTGTGTTGACGATTTCTTTATTGTGGGTAGCCATGACGATCGTGGTTCCCCTTAGGTTAATTTCCTCGAAAATGTTCATGATTTCCCATGATGTATCAGGGTCAAGGTTTCCTGTCGGCTCATCAGCGATCACCACTTTTGGTGCGTTCACAATTGAACGAGCGATGGCAACACGCTGCTGCTCCCCGCCTGAAAGCTCAGTAGGAAGCGCTCTTGCTTTGTGCTTAAGTCCTACAAGTTCCAAAGTTTCCATCACGCGCTTTTTGATATATTGAGGCTGTTCTTCGATGACTTCCATCGCAAAAGCGACATTTTCATAGACTGAAAGAGTATTCAGCAATTTGAAGTCCTGGAACACGACGCCAATATTCCGGCGCAGCAATGGTACTTTGCTGTCCTTCAGCTTTGCTAGATTGACACCATTTATAATGATGGAACCTTTAGAAGGCTTAACTTCACGGTACATCATCTTTATAAAAGTAGATTTTCCAGCACCGCTGGGCCCTACTACGTATAAAAATTCACCTGCATCTATATGAACATTGATCCCATTAGCGGCAGTTATGCCGTTTCGGTATGTTTTGTAAACATCCTGCATATCTATCATTTTTGTATCACCTTAGATAGTTAGTCTTATCACGCGGCTAAACTTCGACAATTTGTAACAAACCTATTATAGCATCTCCCTCTATCAAAAAAACCCTTTTAAATATTACAGTTTCTTTTCAAATCTCGTTTAAACTACCAATATATACCTGTACAGGTTATCATAACTAATTTCCCAGTTGCTCAACCTAGCAATTTACCTAGTAAAATACTGACATCATCGCATATCTGTTTTCATAGAATTTTTAGTTTAATTACAGTAGCGTAACAAGACTTTCTCATAACTTGTATGTACAAATTGTGAAGCTTGCTGAATTGCTAAATAATTTGGCGATTTCTCAGAAATGCATAAAGACAGCATTTCAACCATTAATGTATTGGAAAAAATGGCACAAAAAAAAAACGTCCCGACGATTTCAGGACGTTTTCATATAACTCTTATTTTTTGTTTGCCAGCCATTCAGCTACTGCAGAAGCGTCTTCACCTTCAAGTAGTTTTGGAGGCATTGAGCCCTGACCGTTTGCAATAACACTTTCAATTTCTTCCTGTGATAAACGTGAGCCTACATCGCTTAGTTTAGGTCCTACGCCGCCTTCCAGGTTGCCGCCATGGCAGCTAGAGCATTTTTGATTATAAAGCTTTTCTGGATCCGCACCAGCTGTGTCTCCGCCGCCAGCTTCATCGCCGCCGCCACCGCAAGCTGCCAGTGCCAAGGAGGTTCCCATTAATAGAGCCAATAATTTCTTCTTCAACTTAACTCCCCCTAAGAAAATTTTACATACACGACTATTTTATACCAATACTAAGCCCTTTTAAAACCCTCGCCCAACACCTCTGAAGCATCCATTACGATGACAAATGCAGCAGGGTCAATGGATTGGACCAATTGTTTCAATTTTGTGAACTCCGTCTGGTCCACGACACACATGATAATTGGCCGTTCCTGATCCGTATAGCCGCCGTATGCAGATAGTTTTGTCACACCACGGTCAATTTTATTCAAAATCGCTTCACGAACTTCATCCTGGCGGTTTGTAATGACCATCGCCATCTTCGAGCGCCCGATGCCAACCTGCACCAAGTCAATCGTTTTACTAGTAACATAAAGCCCAATCAAAGCATAAAGACCACGTTCAATATCAAATACAATCGCTGCAGATAATACAATCAGTCCGTCAATCAGCGCCACGCAGGTACCTAGCGATAGCCCCGTGTACTTGTGGATGATCTGTGCCGCCAAATCCGTACCGCCAGTTGACGCATTTCCTCTAAATACAATACCTAGGCCCAGGCCGACACCAATACCTCCGAACAATGATCCAAGCAAAGGATCTAGAGTCCACGGCTTCACGTCATTTGTCAGGAACACGACAAATGGTAGGAAAATGGTTCCTGCAAGAGTTTTATACCCATATTGACGCCCAAGTAAAACAACCCCTGCTATAAACAACGGTATATTAAATGCCCACTGCACGTATGCCGGCTCCCAGCCAAGCGTCGCATCTATAATCGTACTGATCCCGCTGACCCCGCCGGAAGCAACCCGGTTCGGTAGCAAAAACACATTGAACGAGATTGCCACAATTGCTGATCCAATGAGCACATATACATATTCAAAAAGCTTTTCTAAAGTTGGATTTAATGTATGATTACGCCTTTTCTTCAAAGTTCTATCCCCTTTTTCCTTTAATGCCGTCAGTGAGTATAGCACGTGTCGAATTTTCTGTAAACGCTAATAGTGCGCCGTGTTAAAGGGCAAAAGTTGTAGTCCTGTATTTTTTTTGATTGTCGGTACTTAAAAAGAAACTTACCCAATTCAAACTCTGGTTATTATCAACTGGATGTTTTCGATGAGCCTATATTATAGAAACAATTAGTCCCACTTTTTTTGCAAGCAATATTTTACCCTGACTCATTTAGTTTGTGAAATTATGAACAATTTTTGACGTTTCATTAAATACCCTTACCCCTACTCGTACTTTGTGATATATTTCACGTATAAGGAGGCGGTCATATTGATTAGTCTTTCCTGTAGAAAAGAAAAATACATTTTTTAAAACTTATCGCTTGCTCACCATTACACAATATCCGAGTCCAGCATCTGGCCAGACTGTTGATTACGGCTTGTAATGAAAAAGCGAATTAGTAATTAACCAAAAACAAATCGAAACTATATAAATTTTTCTGAAAGAGGGTAATTAATTTGGCTAAAAAAGTTGTGATCGTAGGTGGAGTTGCTGGCGGAGCTACAACCGCCGCCCGTTTAAGAAGATTGGATGAACAAACAGAAATCGTGATGATCGAACGCGGTGAATATATTTCTTTTGCAAACTGTGGACTTCCTTATTATATTGGCGGTGCAATACAGGAGCGCGACGCATTGCTTGTTCAGACAGTTGAAGGCATGTCCAAGAAATTCAACATGGACATCCGCAACCTGAGCGAAGTGACACGCATCGACCGCGAGCGCAAAGTGGTTGAGATCAAGAACCTGAAAACTAGTGAAACTTATGAGGAAAGTTATGATGTGCTTGTTTTATCACCGGGAGCTAGTCCAATTAAGCCTCCAATCCCAGGCATTAATGAAGCTGAAGCATTGTTCACGCTTCGCAACATCCCTGACACTGATAAAATCAAGTCATATGTTGATGAACAGCAGCCTAAGAAAGCGACTGTTATCGGCGGCGGCTTCATCGGTGTGGAAATGGCTGAAAACCTTTGGGAACGCGGTGTTGAAGTAACACTCGTCGAAATGGCTGACCAGATCATGGCACCGATCGACTTTGAAATGGCTTCTATTTTACATCAGCATCTTCGTGAAAGGGGCGTGGATCTTGTCCTTGAAGATGGTGTTAAATCTTTTGAGAAGAACGGTAAGCTGATCAACCTGAACAGCGGCAAGCAAATTGATACTGATTTGGTAATCCTTGCGATTGGTGTAGCGCCTGAGAACAAGCTGGCGAAGGAAGCTGGGTTGGAGCTGGGCTTGCGCGGTGCGATCCGTGTCAACGAGCGCCTTCAGACGGCTGACGATAGCATCTACGCAATCGGCGACGCGATTGAAGTGAAAGACTATATCAACGGACAGGCGACTCACATTCCGCTTGCATGGCCGGCTAACCGCCAGGGTCGAATCGTTGCTGACCATATCAACGGCATCGATTCCAAGTACCAGGGGACGCTTGGCACATCCATCGCGAAGGTGTTAGACATGACCGTTGCGGCAACAGGTAACAACGAGAAGACGTTGAAGCGACTTGGCATCTCTTACGATGTTGTGCACGTTCACCCAAGCTCTCACGCAGGATACTATCCTGGTGCATTCCCAATCGCGCTAAAATTGATCTTTGACCGCGAAACAGGCAAAATCTTCGGTGCACAGGCTGTATCGTATGATGGTGCAGACAAGCGTATCGATGTTTTGGCTACAGCAATCAAGGGCGGCATGACAATTTTTGACTTGCCAGATCTTGAACTGGCGTATGCACCACCATACTCTTCTGCAAAAGACCCAGTCAACATGGCTGGCTACGCAGCGAAAAATATCGCAGAAGGACTTGTTGAGACTGTTCAATGGCATGAAATCAACGACATCCTTGCTGACGGCGGCTACTTGATCGACGTCCGCGAGCCAATTGAGCGCGACATGGGTATGATTGAGGGTTCTGTGAATATTCCGCTTGGCGAGCTTCGCGACCGTCTTGGCGAAATCCCGACGAAAGAAGTGTACGTTTACTGCCAGGTCGGCCTTCGCGGCTACCTTGCTACACGTATCCTGATGCAGGCTGGATTCAAGGTGAAGAACCTTGACGGCGGATACAAGACTTACTCTTGCGTGTATGAACCAGATGCAAGCGAAAACTGTGGTACACCAATCAGCGATAATGGCGTGGCTCAGCATAATGCTGCGATGGGCGAAATCTCTGCAGGTGCGGCTCAGTCTAGTGTTGGGTTGGCGGTTGAGGCTGCTCCTGTTACTCAGGCAACTGCTGCTCCTGCCACTCCTGTTGCACCGCCTACTGTGAAAACGACCCTTGACGCTTGCGGCCTATCTTGCCCTGGTCCGATTATGAAGGTGTATAAGACAATTGGCGATATGCAGGACGGCGAGGTGATGGAAGTACATGCAACAGACCCGGGCTTCGCAAAGGACATTAAAGCGTGGTGTGAGAACACTGGCAACAAACTGATCAGCAACAAATTTGAAGATAAAAAGTTCAAGGCTCAGATCATGAAGGGCAACGTAGTAGTGCCTATGAATACGATGGCAGCTCCTGCGGAGATTCCTACTGGCGTACCAACAGCTGCTCCGGCTAAAAATGGCGCGACGATGGTCGTGTTCAGCGGCGACCTTGACAAGGCAATCGCCACCTTTATCATCGCTTCCGGTGCTGCGGCGATGGGTAAAGAAGTAACCTTGTTCTTCACCTTCTGGGGACTGAACATCCTGAAGCGCAACGACGCACCGGCAACCGAGAAAGACATGATGGCGAAGATGTTCAGCATGATGATGCCGAAGGGCGCAAACGACCTGCCCTTGTCCAAGATGAACATGGGCGGCATGGGCTCCAAGATGATCAAGACAGTCATGGCCAACAAAAACGTCGACAGCCTTGAAACTTTGATGAAAAACGCCATGGATGCCGGCGTGAAGCTAGTAGCCTGCGGCATGAGCATGGACATCATGGGCATTGCAAAAGAAGAACTCATCGACGGAGTCGAAATCGGCGGCGTAGCAGCCTACCTCGGCGACGCAGAGGATTCTGGATTGAATTTGTTTATCTAATATAAGTTTGGAGAGCGGCTTTCCTGGGGAGGCCGCTTTTTTATGTAGACAGGATGTTTCTGGGCGTGTGGGGTTGCTAAAAAAAGGTAATTGGCCTTTGGGGTGTGTTGATTTTTACCTGTTATATGGAAAAAGTAGTGATTAAGGGGAAAATCGTAGTGATGATTGTAATTTTCGTAGTGTTTGGTGACATTTTCGTAGTGATTGTTCCATTTTTCGTAGTGATTGTCACTCATTTCGTAGTGATGGTGTAAGGGACCTTTAAAAAACTGACACCCACGATGGTATTAGGCAGGATTTTAACCTGGTTACAGCGAATTCTTTTACCGTAATTAAATAGAACGAGAGGACTGAGCCTATTTTGATCGTAAAAAGAAGAACATTCCCACTCCGTATCAAAATAAATAATGCAATTCAAAGAAGATTACCTGTTAATCATCCTAAACTCCCTGATGTGATCCAAGATTCCATGAAAACCAGGGCTGGCCATAAAGGCGAAGAAGCTCTTGACTATTACACCAGCCTCCTACATGAAGATGAATTCCACATATTCCAAGGGCTTCGGCTTAAATCAGGTGAAACTCACTTCCAAATAGACTCTCTGCTGCTCTCTCCCTCATTTGCACTCATTATCGATGCCAAGAACATGGCAGGCACCCTCACCTTCCATTCTCCTTTTAATCAAATGGAACGTACTTTTAATGACAAAACAGATACCTATGAAGATCCTATTCTTCAAGTAAAAAGACACCGTCTGCTTTTAATGAAGTGGCTGAACGACCACCATTTCCCCCAGATTCCTATAGAGTACCTTGTCTTCAGCAGCAATCCCTCGACATCATTACGAAATCCAAACAATGATCAGGAAATCTACCATCGTGTTTGTCCTCCGGGAAAAATCATCTTTAAAATTGAAGAGTTCATATCAAAATATAAAAAAGAGCTACTTTCCGTAAAAGAATATAAAAAACTGAGCAAGCTTTTATTCAAGAGTGATGTTCCTCCAGGCTCCCATCTTCATCAATTTAAGATTGACCCATCTGAATACTTGACCGGTGTCCAATGTCCCTCTTGTTCCCAGTATGCAATGGAGCGGTACAGCGGAACCTGGAATTGTACACATTGCGGGACCACAGCTAAGGATGCTCATCACCAGGCCATCGAGGATTACTTTCTCCTGATCAACGATCGTATCACCAACAAGCAGTTCCGGGAATTCTTTCATATTCACTCACCTAAACTGGCAACAAAGCTTCTCGCTAATATGAACCTGAAATGCCAAGGGCCTACGCGGAGAAGCTGCTATTATACTCCGATTTAAAAAATCCCCCGCCAACCCGGCGGGGGACTCACTAAATCTCATATCCAGTTCAGTTTACTCACCCAAACTCAACTTAGACCTCAAATAAGCATCAATAAACATATCAATATCCCCGTCCATGACTGCCTGCACGTTGCCTGATTCGGCGCTGGTGCGGTGGTCTTTTACCATGGAGTACGGGTGGAAGACGTAGGAGCGAATCTGGCTGCCCCAGCCGATTTCTTTTTGCTCGCCGCGGATTTCATCCAGCTCGGCTTGCTGCTGCTCGATTTCGCGCTGGTAAAGCTTAGCTTTCAGCATCTTCATTGATGTTTCACGGTTCTTGATTTGTGAACGCTCTGCCTGGGATGACACAACGACACCGGTTGGCAAGTGCGTGATCCGGACGGCTGAGTCTGTTGTGTTGATGTGCTGACCGCCGGCGCCGCTCGCACGGTACGTATCGATTTTAAGGTCCTCGGTGCGAATTTCGATTTCGATTTCGTTGTTGAATTCCGGCATCACTTCGCAGGATACAAATGAAGTATGGCGGCGGCCTGAAGAGTCAAACGGTGAAATACGGACCAGACGGTGTACCCCTTTTTCCGCTTTCAAATAACCGTAGGCATTGTGCCCTTTAATCGCAAGCGTTACACTCTTGATTCCAGCTTCGTCTCCTGGCAGGTAATCCAGCGTCTCAACCTTGAACCCGCGCTTTTCCGCCCAGCGTGTGTACATCCGGAGCAACATGGAGCCCCAGTCCTGGGATTCCGTTCCACCAGCACCTGGGTGCAATTCAAGAATCGCATTATTCTTATCATGCTCTTCACTCAACAATAATTGGAGCTCAAACTCGCTCATGCGCTCTTTGAATTCGATAAGCTCCTTCTCCAAGTCTTCCCGAAGGTCCGCATCGTCCTCTTCCTTTACCAGCTCATAAGTCAAATCGAGATTTTCGTATGTCTCGCTAAGCTCGTTAAAAACATTAACCTGTTCCTTAAGCGCATTCGCTTCGTTGATGACGACCTGTGCCTTCTGCTGGTCATCCCAGAAATCCGGCGCAAGCATGCCATCCTCTAGCTCAGCGATTCGTGCTTCTTTATTTTCGAGGTCAAAGAGACCCCCTAAAGCCCGCTAATTTCTTAGCTGTTTTCTCAAGTTCATTCCTGATATCTGCTAATTCCATATCGTTCACCTCATAGTTAAGTTACTTTTCATTATACCTTATTGTATGTTCCAAGGAAAAAGAGAGCCGAGATCCGGCCCTCTTGATTGTAAAAGTTATTTCGCTTTAACGCTGCACTGCGCCGGGGGTCTGACCCCCGGCGCGGTAGTTCGCTGAAGCAATTCTTATTCCGCCTTACCACAGCAGTTCTTATATTTCTTGCCGCTGCCGCAGATGCATGGGTCATTACGGCCGACATCCATCGTTTTGACGACAGGCTTTTTCTTCACTTTGCCGCCTTCGCCTTCTTTTGGATTCACCGCATGGCCTTTCGCTACTTCCTGGCGCTCAAGGTTGCTGCGGATTTCAGCTTTCATGATATATTTCGCAACATCGTCTTCGATGGAAAGAATCATATTCTCAAACATCGCGAAGCCTTCATGCTGGTATTCGCGCAGTGGATCGATCTGGCCATACGCACGAAGGTGGATGCCCTGGCGAAGCTGGTCCATCTGGTCGATATGGTCCATCCACTTTGAGTCAACTGAACGAAGCACGATTACTTTTTCAAATTCGCGCATTTGCTCATCAGTCAAAAGCTCTTCTTTTTCATCATAGCGCTCTTTCACCTTCGCCATGATGGCTTCAATGATTTCATCCTGCTCTTTGCCGCGAAGGTCTTCGACAGTGATGTCGCCTTCGTGAAGCAGGTTGCCGTTCACGTAGTCAAGGATACTGTTCAGATCCCATTTTTCCATATCCTCGCCTGCTGGCGTATGGGCAGACACATTGCGCTCCAATGCAGACCTGATCATTTTTTCAACGATATCGCGTAGGTTGTCAGACTCAAGAACCTCGTCACGCTGCTTGTAAATGATTTCGCGCTGCTGACGAAGGACATCGTCGTACTGAAGCAATTGCTTACGGGCATCGAAGTTGTTGCCCTCAACACGTTTTTGCGCAGATTCAACGGCTCTTGAAACCATCTTGCTCTGGATTGGCTGGGTATCATCCATGCCAAGGCGCTCCATCATTGCTTTCATATTGTCGGAACCGAAGCGGCGCATCAGCTCATCTTCCATGGAAAGGTAGAACTGCGTGACACCAGGGTCTCCCTGACGTCCGGAACGTCCACGGAGCTGGTTATCGATACGACGGCTCTCGTGACGCTCTGTACCAATTACCGCAAGACCGCCAACTTCTTTAACGCCCTCCCCAAGCTTGATATCCGTACCACGGCCCGCCATGTTCGTCGCGATCGTAACCGATCCCTTATGGCCTGCTTCAGCGATAATTTCCGCTTCACGCTCATGGTTTTTCGCATTCAGGACATTATGCTTGATGCCTTTTTTCGATAAAAAGGCAGAAATGATTTCAGACGTTTCAATTGCAACCGTACCAACAAGAACTGGTTGTCCAGCCTGATGGCGTTCGGCGATATCATCAGCGACTGCCTTGAACTTCCCTTGCATTGTTGCATAAATCAAATCCGCACGGTCATCACGCGCAATCGGACGGTTCGTCGGGATGACGACAACGTTCATATTGTAAATATTACGGAATTCCTCTTCCTCAGTCTTCGCCGTACCCGTCATACCGGAAAGTTTCTCGTACATACGGAAGTAGTTCTGGAATGTGATTGTCGCAAGCGTCATACTTTCATTCTGGACCTCAAGGCCTTCTTTTGCCTCGATCGCCTGGTGCAAGCCTTCGCTGTAACGACGGCCTTTCATCAAACGGCCAGTGAACTGGTCAACTATAACAATCTCGCCGTCCTGGACGACGTAATCCACATCCTTATGCATACTCGCCTGGGCCTTCATCGCCTGGTTGATGTGGTGAAGCAATGTCACATGCTTGATGTCAAAAAGGTTCTCGATACCAAATGCATTTTCGGACTTCGTAATCCCATCCTCAGTCAGCTGGACACCCTTCGTTTTTTCATCATATGTGTAGTCTTCTTCGCGCTTCAAAGTGCGAACGAATGCGTTTGCCTGCATGTAAAGCGCCGCAGATTTTTGCGCAGAGCCGGAAATGATCAACGGAGTACGCGCTTCATCGATCAAGATGGAGTCAACTTCATCGATGACACAGAAATGCAGCGGACGCTGAACCTTCTGTTCTGAGTAAAGCACCATGTTGTCGCGCAGATAATCAAAGCCGAACTCGTTGTTCGTACCGTAAGTAATATCGGCACGGTATGCTTCCTGCTTTTCTTCCTTCGTCATGCTGTTCAGGTTCAAGCCAACAGACAGGCCAAGGAATTCATACAGCTTGCCCATTTCAACGGCGTCACGGCTTGCCAGGTATTCGTTGACCGTGATAACGTGCACGCCTCGGCCAGTGATCGCATTCAGGTAAACCGGCATTGTAGCTGTTAGGGTTTTACCTTCACCAGTCTTCATTTCAGAGATATTCCCTTCGTGGAGGGAAATACCACCCATCAGCTGGACTTTATAAGGATACAAACCAAGGACACGCTTCGCACCTTCACGGACGACTGCGAACGCTTCAATCAGCAGGTCATCAGTAGACGCGCCGTTCTGGTAACGGGATTTGAACTCCTCCGTTTTTTCCTTCAGCTGGTCGTCTGACAGCTTTTCCATATCGCCTGCAAGCGCATCGATTTGATCCGCCATTTTCGTCAATCTCTTGATATCGCGTTTATTCTGGTCGAAAATTTTCGTTAAAATCCCCATACAGACGCTCCTTTTATCTATTGAATCTCGTTGATTTCGAAAAGCGCAAGCGCCTTGTCCAGCCCCGACAAGCGTTGGAGGGCCGACCGGTGAAGTCGTTCTTTGACTTCATTGGGCGTACCGAAACGACTCTAGGGGTTAGGCGCTGGAGCTGGCCAATTCTCGAAGTGAATTCTATAATTAATTGTCCCAAAGAAAAAAGATTCGCTGTAAACGCACCGAATCCCTTTTAGAAAAATTCGATTTATTGCTAAATACTATCTTACCACTTACAACAAGGGGTGACAACCAATCGAGGTATGCGAAAAGTCCCCCTGCCGGTTGACAGAGGGACTGAGGATTTACTGGTTTTTCATAACCTCCAGCACTTCTAAATCAATCTTGCCTTTCTCCTGCTCTCTTTCCTCGAAGTTTTCGGTGTGGATGTAGGAAGTGAGCGCTTTATGGAGCTCTTCGTTGTCAGATGGATCGGCCTTAAGATAATCCAGACGCTTAAGGTGCTGGATAACTGTCTCCTTTACCTCTCCATCGATAGCGACCACATTCTCCGGCTTTGATTTTGCAAAATAAAGCTGCTGAAGTCCGTAGATACGGATGAGCTCCGTGATTGGTTCCGGATGGTCATCAACGCGCAGATCGATATAACGGTCATTGTAACCGCCATAGCCGCCCTTCTCCTTGACGACAAGGAGTGCAGCTGACTGTTGGCCTCTGCTGTCGCCACCAGCTTGCTGGCCGGCATTAAGCGCCTGAAGCAAGCGTTGTGCAAGCGATCCTTCCGTCGATTCAAAAGTTTCAGCCATTGCTTTTACAGTATTTTCATCTACTAAAATATTTCCCTGCGCCGCAAAATGCTTGCCTGTCACTCCGCCTGCCCAGTCATAGCAGTATGTACCTGTAAAAGTTGCTCCGTTGCCTTCGGCATCAATCAAGCCAACCTGACGCATCTCCTTGTCAGGATCATCCTTCGTGATTAGCTCCATCACTTCCTCAGCTGATTTCCCCTGAGCCATCAACTCAAGCGCCTGCGGGCCATATGCCGTATTCGCATACGACTGGGTAGCCACAGCACCCACTCCCGCCTTCGCAAACGGAACGACTGCGCCCACTCCGAGAAATTTAGATTGTACTGCAATTCCCCATTCTTTTTCCTGCGGATCATAGCCTACGATTGAAAATGTCATTATGTATCGCCTCCTGTAAAAAACTATTTCGGCACTCGGTATAAAATTCCCTTCCTATGAACAAATTAAAACCCACAGCCAATTTCTGACTGTGGGTAGAATGTGAGATTATTGTAGTTGGCGGCGAGATTCTATCAAGCCGTTTCAACCATATTTCTTATTGTGCTTCAATCAAACCATAACGGCCGTCGTTACGCTTGTAAACAACATTTGTTTGGTTAGTTTCAGCGTTTGTGAAAACGTAGAAGCTATGGCCCAGCATGTTCATCTGCAGGATCGCTTCCTCGCTGTCCATCGGCTTCAGGTCGAAGCTCTTTGTACGGACAACTTCAAGGTCTTCATCTTCTTCAACCTGTTCAACTTCTGTGAAAATCGGAACGAAATCCTTCAGGCTTTCCTTATCACGGAACTTGCGGTTTACCTTGGTTTTGTGCTTACGGATTTGACGCTCAAGCTTATCAGTGATCAAATCGATCGCAGCATACATATCTTCATGAAGCTCCTCTGCGCGAAGCACAAGGTCCTTCATCGGAATTGTAATTTCAACTTTTGATTTCTTATCCTGGTAAACTTTCAGGTTAACGTTCACATTGGCATTGGGTGACTCCGTAAAATAACGCTCAAGCTTAGCAACCTTCTTCTCTACATACTCTCTGATTGCTGGAGTTACCTCAATGTTTTCTCCACGAATGTTGTAGTTCATAGTGGACTCCTCCTTTGGGATATGACTATGTATTACTAATTCTATTTTACCCCAAAGAACTCCTGCAAAAACAGTCTGAAGATTTGACATTTTTATGTCTGTTTTTATCGTCGGAATAGTGGATATTTTGTAGAGGGTTGTCCGAATATGGAAAAACCGCCCGGGATTGGGCGGTTAGTTGATGTAATAGGGTCTGAATTGTCGAGTGATTTGCCTCGACCATTCTAGAAAAGCGGGATGAATCTTTTCCCTCATTAAAACCTCGAGGAATCGATCGTCTGTAAATTGAACTAATTGTGCCTTTTCTAATACCAAATCGAATTGTGAAAACTGTTGGATAACTCCCGGCTGATCGGAAAAATGCTCAGCAAGGACCTTGTTTGATTCATAAATTTGCATAAAAGCCATGGTCACGTCTTCCCACAATTGTTCTGCATCCTGACGATTATTCCTTTCAAGACTGACAAGGATATGGCCAAACGCTTCATCGATGATATCGAGCAATCCGATATACTGGTTGACCAACAAAAACTTTTCCTCAATTAACGTGTTCAAACCAGCCACCTATTTCCTCTTGTCGTAAAACA
The DNA here is from genome assembly GCF_018613315.1 of Bacillus sp. ISL-37. GTDB lineage: Bacteria > Bacillota > Bacilli > Bacillales > Cytobacillaceae > Mesobacillus. The sequence continues at coordinate 175,978 of NZ_JAGGQL010000032.1, forward strand.
TGCCGTCCGTTGAAAGGTTTTGGTATGGGTTGACATATTTTGTGTTCGATTCTTTTTTCGTTTGCAGACCTTTAATATCTCTTTGAACAGAAGCCTTTTCAGTTTTTAAAAGCTGAGCAAGCTTCATATTCAACTGATTGATTTCCTTCCCCGCTTCCATTTCTTCAGGTGTATAGGGAGGAACAATTGCATTCATGAGTGCTTCTCGCTGACTTAATAACTCATCAGTCCGAGAGATTTTATCATCGCGATCCAAATCAGCAGTCTCCAAAAGTTGTATGAGTTCATTAGTCAGCTGATGAAAGTGAAGGACAGCATTCATTAAACTACGCCACCCTGGCCGTGCTGCTTCTGGCGGTTCAATTGAATGACCTGCTTCCACGTATCGCGGAAGTCAGTAACAAGAGTCTCTACCTCTTCCAGAATCGCAGTGTCATTCTTAATGTTCGCGTCGATTAACCGGCGATTCATATAATCGTATAATGACATCATATTTTGAGAAACTTCAAGGTCCATATTAAGCGTGACCATCAACTCTTGCACAATCTTTTGTGCTTTCTGGATATTCGTATTTTTCGCCTGAATATTCTTCGTTTCAATTGCATGCTTTGCCAGATTGATAAACTTCAAGCATCCATTGTATAACATCAACGTCAATTCACCAGGTGACGCGGTATTGACCGAGTTTTGCTGGTAAGATTGGTATGGGTTAGTTAGTGCCATAATTTACTCTCCTTTTTAAAAAGGGCATTTTAATATCCACCGCTAAATTGCTGCATTAAGTATGCCGACTGGCTATTTGCTTTTTGAATAGCCTTTTCCATAGCAGTAAACTGGCGCCAGTAGCGGTCTTCGACTTGTGTCAGACGTGACTCGAAACGGTTGATTTGGTTGTCGACATTATCTAATTGGCGACCAAGTGTGAATTGCTTAGTAGTGGAGAAGGAATTCCCTGCACGATCCTTAAGCTTGTCCATTGCTCCATTCACTGTATCATATAGTCGGTGGACAATTCCCTGTTCTTCGCTTGATGTTCCTGTCCCACGGAACAAGTTCTCGACAGACTCCGGGTTGTCTTCTATTGCCTTCTTAAGGGCGGCTTCATTGATCTCGAGCTTGCCACCTTCAAGATAGTTCGCAGTCGTCTTAATGCCGATACTAGCCAACTGGTTCATGAGCGGATCAACAGCAGCATTTCTTACCGGCGCATAAAAATTGCTGCGCATCCCGCCAAGGACGCCAGTAAGGATTGGATCTCTTTTCAACAGCCCGCTTTTTGCCTTTTCTTCCCACTGCTCTTGCTGTTTTTCAGAAAGAGTTTCCCGCTGTTCATCCGTCAGCGGCTTGTAGCTGCGGTAATACTCCTCAGATGATTTTTTCTGTATTTTATCAATAAGCTCATTGTACTTCTCGACGAATGCTTTGATGTTATCGAAAACCTTATTAGTATCATTGCTAATAGATAGAGAAGCTGATACAGCAGGATCCGTAAAAGTTTGTTTAAGGGTAAATGTGACCCCGTTCATTTCAAAAGTATTTGAACTTCTGCTTGTATTCATTCCGTTAATGTTGAACATTGCATTCGATCCATAAGTAGCTACAGTCGATAGCTTTAATAAATCAGTAGCAAAGAAACCAGTCGCTTTGATTTGGTCGGCAGTATCTAAGTTATCCAGGTTCCCGTTACTGAAATTCCCTGTTTCAGATCTAGTCAGAGAAACATTCCCGGAATAGCTATCAAAAAACATTGTAACGCCCACATTTGAACTATTAACCTTATTCATGACTTGATTTAGAGTATCACTGCCAGAAATCAGGAACTTTTCCGTCTTTTGTCCTGTCGAAGTTTCAGTAGACAAATCCATGGATGTATATTTTTGCTGATAGGATGCTTTAATCTTCACCCCGGATGTTTGAGCAGTATCGAAAATAACTTTTCCTGTTTCAAGATTCACTTTCCCAATCCGGGTGGCTCCGCTATCAACGAGAGCAATGAATCCATCACCATCCGCCGTACCTGATAGCGTATAGTTCGTAGTAGTACCATCCGTTTTGGTAATATCTAACGAAAAATTTGTGTTATTAATGAAAGTAGCTCCAAGCTGCCATTCCGAAGTATCTGCACTTAAAGTCTTCTCTTCCACCTTTTTATCAAGAACATAATTGAATTCTATTTTTGCATCCTTGGCAACAGGACCGCTGAATTTAAGATTTCCATTTTTATCAATAATAACTTGGTCAGCAGAGGCTGGCGTTGTCGTTGTATCCCCTGCCACTATGCTATAAGCCTTGCCATTGACCTTAACTGTCATGTCTGAAATTTTTGTTAAATCTACAAGTTCATCAGCGTGTTTTGTAATCGTAAATTTATCGAGGACACCATCAGCAATGAAAGTCTTATTACCTATACTACCATTCTCCCATGGGTAGCCGGCTCCTCCTGCTAAATTTTCTTGTTGGCTTAATAGAGCTTGGGACGGATCAACTTTCTGCCCTGTTACAGCTATAGAACCTGCGCTGACTTTTGTAGCTGCCGAAGCCAATTGGCTTACATTTTTTATTGTATAAGAAGATTGTGATGCTGCACTGCTAGCAGTCGCTGTCACCAGTGCCGAATTCGTTGAAGTAACTGAACGTGCCCGGTACTGTGTCGTCAGCTTCATGTTCGTCAATTCTGTCCGAAAGTTCAACAACAGGCTGTTCATTGAACGGTAATCATCTCGTTGCCATTCAAGCAACTGTTTTTGTTGTTTCAATTTATCAAGCGGCATGCGCTCAGCTTTCATTAAATCTCCAACGATCTGGTCGATATCCATACCACTTGCCAAACCGCCTATCCGCATATTAGACATATCTAATCACCTTCAAATCTTTTTATCCACCATCAGTCCAATAAATTCAGTCATTGCCGCATAAAAATCGAGCATTTTCTTCGGTGGGATTTCTCTCACAATTTCCTTCGTTTTTTCATCAATGATTTTTACATAGTATTCATTCAGCTTTTCATGGAATTCGAATTTTAACGCTGTGGGAGAGGCTTCCATGAACTTGTTCATACCATCAACAATTTCTTTTACTTTTTCTTTTGGGAAGTTTATCAACTCTGTTTTTTCTTCGTTTGTTTCTGTCTGCCTATTTACTTCTATTTCCGTATTCTCGGTTGTAATCCCACCTATTTCAGTGGTTCTATGTTGTGAGGAAAGGGGTGTGGATGATATACGTTCAATCATCACGAGTTCCTCCTGAATTTTATAATCTTTTAGTATTTATATCGGAGTATAAAAAAGTTTGTTTAGTTTAATATCAGTTTCTATATTTGTAAATTGATATAACCTTTTCCTTTAATAAAGGAGGATATTTATGAAGTCAGAATAAACAAGGGGGCAACCAAAGTTGCCCCTCGATTTGTTTTTTTCTTTCTCTATATAATGTTATCGTTTCCAGTTTGAATGCTTCATTCTAAAATAGGGAAAAACCCTCTATTTAATTAATTGTAAGATTCCACTAGAATTTTGGTTAAATTGTGCCAACATAGCTTGGGTCGCCTCTGAAAGCATAGATTAACAACTTCCTTTGCTAAATCTGCGTCTCTGATTCGCGATTCTGCTGCTACAAGGTTTTCGCTAGAAGACAATAGATTGTTATATGAATGCTCAAGACGATTTTGATATGACCCCATTTTGCTCTGCTCACCCAGCACTTTATCCATCGCTTTGTCTATCAATTCAATTGCTTTTCCTGCATACTCCCCGGTCATGACGGTAAGATTGTCTATACCTAGGGCAGACGTCCTGACATCTGATAAGTAAATATCAAAACCATCCTTACTATTAGCTCCATTTTGAATGGATAGTATGCCCTTTGCAGGATGATTGACTGTTTCAGTCACCGGGGTTTACCTTTGATCGATTCAAAAAACAAGTCTCCCTTGGCTGTTCCTGTAATATTTCTAATAATATCGTCATCAAAGGGATTAGTCTTACTCAATACTAATTTATTGAAAGCATTGAGGCTTGCCTGCATCTCTATTGAGTTACTTGTAAACTGATGATTTAACTCTTCTATCAGGGAATTTGAGTCGTAAGAGCCTTGACTAATCGTAATTGAATTACTCACACCATTTATGTCAAAACTCAGAATATCATTTTGTCCGGCTAAAATTGTTACTCCATCAGAAAGGTCTGCTTCTCCAAGGACCGTTGAAGGGTACGTAACAACTGTACCGGACCTAGTATAGTCTGCAGCATCCTGATAACCCCATCCTGAACTATTCATGACCTGATCAAAAAGAGTAGTTTTTGCATTTCCCCCAAAGTTGCCGAAACTGTGACTGCCGTTTTCCAAAAAGGCTGATTCATCGTTGTTTTCCAGTGCTGTAAAATATAAACCCGCTCCATTATTAAATGGTGTATCTCCATTTACATAGTAAATGAAACGCGCTGAAACTGGAGCATTAGCAGCAATCAACTTATGATTTATTTCCTCTAATAATGGAGAATTCCCATTGAGATGTGAAGCGGAAGCATTATAGACTGTGTAGGTGCCTGCTGCGATTGTAATAGAGTATGTAACCGAATCAATATCAAAGGTCAGAGTATCATTTACACCTTCTGTGATGGTCACTTCAGGACTCAAAACCGGCAAACCATTCATTGAAATACCGCTCGTTCGATTTGCAGTACTTAGTGGTAGCAAGTACCCCTCGGCACTCCCACTAATATCTTTGATTTCATACTCCCCTATCGGGCTTGTGAACATCAACTTTTTTGTGTTATTTGCCAGCGAAGCCGATAAGGGAATATCCTCATTTTTCATTTGACGATTAAGTTCTTCAATGAAGGATGGAAGATCATTGTATATGCCTGGAGTTATAGTGATTTCTTTTATGGTATCATTAATATGAAAAGACAATTGGTCATTAACTCCACTTTTAATCGCAAATCCAACTGGCATTGAATTCGGAGCGATAACTTGTGCATAGCTCCCCATTTCAATTACTCGTTGGGTAGTTGATGCTTCTGAAATAGGCTGATTTAATAGTTCTACTTCATTAAAAATCGTACTATTTGCTATATTATCGATTCCTTGCTTTATTTGTTCGACTTCATCTTGAATGTGCTGGCGGTCAGCTTCAGTCATTGTATCATTTGCCGCCTGGACAGCCAGTTCCCTGAGTCTAAGCAAACTTTCATTTGATATTTGTCCAAGAGCTGTTTCAGCCGTCTGAATCAAATTAACAGCATCCTGCACGTTCCGTTGAGCAGTTTCTAACCCCCGGATTTGCGCTCTCATCTTCTCTGAAATTGCCAATCCAGCTGCATCATCGGCAGCTTGATTGATCCTTAATCCTGAAGATAATTTACTATGAGCCTTAGCTAATAAGGATTCGTTCTTACCAATTTGATTTGAAGCCCTCAAGGCTGTAATATTATTTCTGATTCTCATAAAATCACCGACTATAATTATTTTCCAGTTATAATATCAGCAAATATTGGATGATGTTTAGACGGTAAATTGCTTTCAAAAGCATACGGATTAAATGGTACTTTTTTGATAATAATGCGCATTATTATCAAAAAAAAAGAGACCCAAATTGAATTAGGTCTCTTTAACGAATGTTAAATTAACGAAGAAGTTGAAGAACTCCTTGTGGTTGTTGGTTCGCTTGCTTCGCGACTGCATCTTTCGATTACAGAATAGACTATATCTTCATCCATGATTTCATGGAGCTGGGCACTTCGAACAGCATTTGCTGCCCTACGAGATTCATAGTCATAGCTTCGCCTTAGACCGTGTTCTCTAGTCGTTGAACCTTCTCCAAAGTTTCCTTACAGGAGCTTGGCTGCTGATTATCCATTGTTACATCCCCACCATTTTCAGACCCTCACGCTGACCGTTTCCAGTTACGTTGTGGTTAATGAAGCTTTAGGAAGTTCCAGCAATTCACCCAGTTATACTCTAGCTTGTTACCAGGCTAGACGCCCTTTTCATCAATTATCTCAAGAGTTGTAAAACACCTTGAGGCATTTGATTAGATTGAGCCAACATTGCTTGTGCTGCTTGAGAAAGAATAGAATTCTTAGTTTGGTTCATCATTTCTTTCGCCATCGTGCGAACATTTGCTTTCACAAATGACCAGACTATATCTTCACCCTCTAATAATCTAGTAGGGGTCGGGCACTTCGGATTCACAATGCTGATGACCATTGTTTCACCTATGGATTTCATCATCATAGCTTGCGCCTTAGATGGTCTATCCTAGTCGTTGAACCTTCTCCACTCTTTCGAGACAGGAGCTTGGCTGCTGATTGCCCATATCTTTCTTCTTTTCAGCCCATCACGTTTGCCGTTTCCAGCTCCGTTGTGGGGAAGAAAGCTCTAAGGGGTTTCCAGCAATTCACCCGATAATTATCTCTGACCGTTACCAGCCAGGACGACTGTGCTTGTTACTGCTATTAAGCAGCTAAAGCATAATCAACGTCACGTACACGTGATTCTGCAGCAGTTAAGTTTTCAGAAGAAGTACCAAGGTTGTTGATTGTATGTTCTAGACGGTTTTGGAATGCTCCTAATTTGGAACGTTGTGTTGAAACTTGATTAATAGCTTTTTCAATAACATCGATAGATTCTCTTGCATTTGTTGCATTGCTAACAGAAACATCATCTACAGACCAAGCGGCATTAGTAGTAGAGCCACCTACACCCAATGCATCTGCTTGCATATCACTAATAGTAATATTTAATTTTTGCTCATTTTCATTGTTCGCACCAATTTGGAAATCAACTCCAGAAGCTGCAACTGTTATAGTTTCTTGGTCAGTATTTGCAACACCCGCATTAAGTCCGCTGTTTACTTCTAGCGTGATACCAAATGCATCAAATGAAATATTGCTACTTTCACCAGCAGCTGGATCAGAGATATTTGTTATTGTTTGAGAAACCCCTGTACTATTTGTAATAGTGATATCTGTGTTAGTAGCTGTTGTCCCATTAGCTGCTACAGTAAGAGTATAAGTATCAGCTGCTGTACCACTTACATTTACTCCATTTATACCATTTGCAACAGTTAATGCAGTACCTAATGTTGTATTACTTCCTAAAGTTCCATCAAGTAAGTTCTTACCGTTAAATTGAGTTGCTTTACCAATTCGGGTTACTTCAGTCTTTAAAGATTCTAACTCTTCTTGGATAGCATCCCTATCTACCTGTTCATTTGTATCATTTGCTCCTTGAACTGCAAGTTCACGCATACGTTGGAGAATGTCATGTGTTTCGTTTAAAGCACCCTCAGCTGTTTGAATCATAGAGATTCCATCTTGAGCATTTCGAGAAGCTTGGTCTAAACCACGAATTTGCCCACGCATTTTTTCAGAGATTGCTAAACCTGCCGCATCGTCTCCAGCTCTGTTAATACGAAGACCTGAAGCTAATTTCTCCATTGACTTAGACTGTGCATTGGATGCACTGTTCAACTGACGATGTGTGTTTAAAGCTGCAATATTATGATTAATTCTCATTGCTAAATTTCCTCCTTGAATTTGTTGTTCACATCCATGTGAACAATGGTTTTATTTGTCTGAGTTGATAAGGTCGGCCGCCCTTATTTTCTCTTACAATAGTTTTATCGTCTTGGATTTTGGATTGTTTAATAGTGTTTTTAATTTTTTTTCATAAATTTTAATAGGGTTGAGATGTCTTGTGATGCTTGTTCGTTTTCGCTTTTGATTTGTTCGATGATTTCACTTCGGAAGACCTCAATATTTTTTGGTGCTTTAATGCCTATTTTTACTTGATCATTTTTAGCGGAGACGATGGTGATTTCGATGTCATCGCCGATTTTGATGCTTTCGCCGTTTTTCCTTGTGAGTACGAGCATGTTTGGTCACCCCTTCGCTTCTGCTTTTTTAAAGATTGGGTGTTTTGTCTTGTATTGTTCATTGTGCAGGATGACTTGCTTTGCCTTGCGGTTTCTCTGATTAATGATAATTGGCGCCTGCAGGTTTGCGGTTGTTTTTTCGAATGGATCCTGAACTGTGAGGATGGAATAGACTGCGACATCTTTCTCGCTCTCCAGGTTCAATTCCTCGACCGTCGCATCTTCCAGCTGAAAATCATACTCTTTCTTAAAATGGAACGGATTCGTCAATACAAACGCTAGTCCCGGTGTCGACACAGATTGGAGGACAACATAGGATTCGTCATCAGACAAGGGCAGCAAAGCAAATTGCTTTTCTTCAACAAAACCCGGTATCCCTTTTTCAAAAGTTAGAATATCTTCAACTTCTACTTCACCATGATACTTTGTATTTATTTTCATTTTAGAACCCTTCCTTAAATAGATTGTTCATAATTAATTCCGACATGCTTTAGATTAACAAAATCGATTTTCAACGATGGATGCTGCTTCAAGCTGACCTCGGCTTTCCCTGGCGTATAACTGAGCACTGGCTTATTGATTTGGCTTTCAATCACTGGCCGGTTTGTTTTCCAGTTGATATCGACTTTACCAGGGTCATACCTCAGCTTCACACTGCCGGCTGAAGGAACCCAGCCAATATTGAAATCAAGCATTGGCGACTCGCTGTTCCGCTTCGCCTGATCTACAATCGGATGGCCCCCATTCTCAATCATCATCAGCTCATTGCCATCCTGGGACACACGCGCGAGACCTGCGAGCCAATCTTGGAAACCCTGCTGCGCTGCCTCTTCAATCCGGCGAGAAATATGCTTTAAATCCATATCGGCACGCGCCTCTGTCTGGTCAATCGTCAGTCTTGCCGGCTTACGGTCAATACTTAACTCGGCAGCAGGCTGCTGGATGCTCAATTCCGATTTTGGCTGCTCTATTTCAAGCTTTGATTGCTGAGTTCTGATTTCTGTCTGGGCAAAAGTTGATTGCAAACGTATTTGAGGAAATTGCATCATTCATCCTCCTAGAAAAAAAAGCTATTCCCAATGAGAATAGCTATCTTAAAAAGTCTAATAGTGTTGGCTGAAGAATTCGGGCTCCGACCCCAAGCGCAGCACGGTGAACACTTTCCTGGGTCTTCAAGTCGGTGATGACCCTTTCGATATCCGCATCTTCATTATCTGAAAGGACACGGTTGGCCATTATTTCTTGCTGAGCTATTCGATCATCAATCATTTCAAGACGATTGTATCGTGCACCCAGCTCAGAACGTTCGGCTGAAAGCTTGTCCATTGATCCATCCAATCGTCCAAGCAAACCTTCTAGCTCGGCTGGGTTGTCACTCTCCAACGCTGTCTGTATACCCTGGACGACATCAAATAGTTCCTGGTTGAAGACGCCATTCGGATCGACATTCGCCCTTAATGAAACTCCACGAGAGATTTCAACTTTATAAGTGTTGATGTCTGGATCAGCAAGATTCGCCGCGACCTTTGGCGGATTCGCAGTCGGTACCGGCGGGTGATCCGTATCTGTACCGTGGAAAATATAGCGGCCTGAAACCTGGGTATTAGCTACCTGGACTAAGTCATCCTTAATTTGTTCAACCTCACGGGCAATCGCTTCCCGGTCAGTTGGGCTTAATGAACCATTCTTGCCCTGAATAACCAGCTCACGCACACGCTGCAACCCATTATTCGCCTGTTCGATTCCAGCCTCTGAATTCTCCATCCACAGATAAAGCTCAGAAAGGTTTCTCTTATACTGCTCAACCTCAGTCAGGTTAGAACGATAAAACATCCCTTTCATCGCCACAACCGGATCGTCGGATGGCTTCGTAATCTTCTTTCCAGTCGAAAGCTGATCTTGATACTGCCCCATTCGCTTATAGCTTTCGCTGAGATTTTTCAATGAATTGGAAGAAAGCATTGATTGTGTTATGCGCATTTTATTTCACCTATCTTCCCACGGTTCCCATGCCGTTAATGATTTTATCGAGCATTTCGTCCTGGAGAGTGATCATCCGGGCTGATGCGTTATAGGCATGCTGGAACTGAATCATATTTGTCATTTCTTCGTCTAAGGACACTGAACTTACTGACTTCCGGCGATTTTCCACCGACTCTCTTAGTGAGCCACTGTTCTGAGTTAATCGAACAGCTTCTTGTGATTTTACAGCCATGCCGCCGATTACACCTTCATAGTAATTACGGAAGTTTGCTTGTTCGTTGTCTCCTGCATAATCAAACTTATCATTAATGATGTTCGCTAGCTTTAAGATATTAGTAGAGTCACCGATTGTTGCTCCAGTGATACTGCTTCCATCTGCTGTTGCGATATTATCCAGGCTTTTATTAATCGCATCCGCTAGTTCAATTCGACTTGCAAACCCCTTACGTAGAGGATTGGTGTTATCCGCATCAGCGAAGAATGGATTTCTCGCCTTTGTTTTGCCGGCAATGTCATTCGGGCTCATTCCATCCTTATGCACATTATTAAACTCAGTCGCAAAGGTAAAGGCGAGGTTGTCTAATTCCTTCATCATTTCAGGATAGACTCCAGCCACTTTACCGTTTGCCTCATACCCATATGAATCTACTAAAGCCTTAAGCTTTCCTGTTGAATTTAAATCTGTAAAGTTAAACTTAGAATCGCCAATAGATACCGTTTTAACTGATTCATCTGCTCCATCAAAGTTTACAGTCATATTATTATTACGGTCACCGCTGACAAGGATTCCCAGCTCTTTCCCACTGTCACTGACCATCTTGATGACTGCCTGTCCATCTGCCATTTTAAGTGAGCGGCCACCAGAGTTTGTGTAATCAACTTTAATATTTACTATCGATGCAAGCTGGTCGATCAAACGGTCGCGCTCATCATATAAATCGTTTGGCAAATATCCATGTGGCTCTACATCTGCAATCTGACCGTTAATCTTACTAATTTGGTAAGTTAACGAGTTGATTTCTTTTCCAGTAACAGAAACCTCATTCTTCAAATCTTGTTGAATGGATGAAAGAGAATTATGCAGATAGTTAAATGTCTCAGCTACTGCAATTCCACGCTGGCGAACAACAGATCGAGCACCGGGATTTGTTGGGTTCACCGCTAAGTCCTGCAAGGACTGCCAGAACTGATCCATCGTCTTCGCTAGGCCAGATTCTGAAGGCTCATTCAAAACTTCTTCAAGCTTCGTATATGCCTCTGCCCTAGTTTCCCAGTATCCCAGTTTATTATTTTCGCTGCGGTATTGGATATCCAGAAAACTTTCCCTCACACGCTGGATTGAACCAGTCTTAACGCCTGTGCCAACTTGCCCAGGAATCTGCGGGCGATTGAGCGATGCGTTTGGGTATGGTTCAGTCTGTTCAAAGTTAATGCGCTGACGAGTATAGCCAGGTGTGTTGGCATTTGAAATATTGTGTCCGGTTGTATGTAAGGCGCTCTGCTGCGTGAACATTCCGCGGCGCGCTGTTTCTAATCCCATAAAGGTTGAACGCATTTTTCGTTCCTCCAAATATTATGCTTTTGAGTTGAACATCCCCGGCGATTGACCAGGCTTTGCTTTCTTGCCGGCAGGCGGTCCGTAGTTGATTTCCTTTTCCTGCGGCATCACAAGGCTCTTTGAAAAATTGATGAATTGCAGTGATTGATGGATTAATTTCTGATTCAGTTCGTTTCGTGCCTTTATTTCTGAAATGACTTCTACCAGTTCTTCTTTGATTGTCAAAAGCTGATCATTCTCGGCTGGATTCGCCTCTGCTATTTCCCGTAATGACGCATCAGGGGAAAATTTTTTAGCTACCGCCAGCCGCTCTTGCTCCAGCTTATTAATCGCAGTCACGTGCGCCTGTTCATCCTTCAAGAGCTGGTCGAGGGCAGCTGTGTCTCCTTTTTTCACGATGTCCGTTTTTTTACGGTCAATTCGTAAAGGCTTTTATGCAATTTGAGCATTTTATTCATAATTACAACAAGTGTTTCAGCAGACATACACTGCCCTCCTTCTAGGCATAAAGAAACACTCGTCAGAAAGACGAGTATTCGACCTATTTATTATGATAAAAATTAATGATGCTTTTAGCTGTTTCTTTAGGATTTAGCTTATAAGTACCGTTTTCAACCTGAAGCTTCAGCTCTTCCACCTTTTGCTGGCGCTGAACGGATACTTGGGAAAGCTGCTGCATTTCTTTTGCAGTCGAAGAAATCTCCACTTTATCCGCCTTTTTATTTTGCGTATTCGCTGTTGCATCTAGTTTGTTCATCTGGCGTTTATATGGATTGATCCCTGATGGACCTATATTATTGTTGATTTTCATCGTCTAAACCTCACTTTCAGAACGATTTCTACTTTTATTATCGGCAATTATCTGGCGATATTTAATGATTCTTTTCACCTAATCTTGATGTGTGAAAAAAGTCGCGCGTTTTCCCATTTCTTTCTTCCGTTGTTCCTCATATTCCACCGTTTTCAAATCAGCTCTTAGACTGCTTGCACAAGCAGCGCAGATTCTGCCTTCACGAATGACACTTCCGCACTTATCACAAGGATAACCGAAATTAGGGAATTGAGTCAGCTGAAACCGGCCTGCCCTGATGAATTTTAAGATAAGGTCTTCCGGGACACCAGTCGCTTCCACGACTTGCAAGACAGTTGCTGCTCTGTTCTCACGCTTTCTCATGAACTTAGCTACCGTATCATACGCTGCTTCTTCCTCTTTCCAGCATTTTTCACATACATCACGAAATTTATTTTTCACATAGAGTGAATCGCATTTTGGGCAATTTTGAAGGTCCAATGTCCTTCCTCCTTCAATTTTATCTCATCTAGCGGGCCAAAGTGAATGAATACACCTTCGCCGCTCCGTTTTCTTTTAGTATTTTGGCCGCATGCCTCAGCGTTGAGCCTGTAGTATATATATCGTCAATCAGCAAAATAGTTTTACTGTTAAGGTTTTGGTCTGTATCAAATTTGAACACCTGCTGTAGATTTATTCTTTCTGAACGTGATTTTTTTGACTGTTTTTCGGTATGGACTCTGGAGAGCATGTTTGTTGGTTTAAAGCCGGCAGTGGTGATTAGCGCTTCTGCCTGGTTGAAGCCTCTTTCGTGGAGTCGTTCTTCACTGAGCGGAATGGGGACAATATAATCATATTGGAAAGATTGCAAAGCCTGACAGAGACCTTCTGCAAAAACCTCCGCAAGTACATAGTCCCCCCTGAACTTAAATTTCGCCATTACGTCTTTTGCAAAATCAGTATAACGATACAGTGCGCGGTTTTGGTTGAGACTCCCGCTCCAGTGCACGTCTTCCTCCCATCGCTTGCAATCGAAGCATAAATTCTCCACTCTATATTCCGCTTTCAAAAAGGCAAATGGCCTGCCGCAAATCTCGCATACTTCGCCTGTAATACGCTCAAAGTTTTCGTTGCATTCTCCGCAAATCTTTGGTTCTTTTTCTTCTTTGCCAAAAAGAGTATTCCAAGATAGAATAGCTTCAATCTCCTCATTGCATATCAGACAATGACTCCCTTTCATACATCAATCAGCCCTTTCTTGACCCCTTCTTTGTTCATCATCATAATTTGACCGCGGGCACTGAGCATTGCTTCTGTTTTACCATAATGAAAGAATGTAACATTCCCCGTTGGATACACAGCACTTCTCCCTGCCCGGCCCGCAATCTGGACAAGAGCGCTCTCGGTAAAAATCCGGTCCTCTGAGCCGATGACAGCTACATCAATATTAGGGATGGTAACACCGCGTTCAAGAATTGTTGTTGTAAGCAAGATGGGGATATCTTTGTTTCGGAACTTCATAACCTTTTCTTTCCTGTCAGGATCCTTAGCATGAACTGATTCAATGAGAGGATTCAACTGACGAAAGATAGGAAGGATTTTCTCCATGACGGTGATCTTCGGGGCAAAAATAAGGAGCTGTTTCCTGCTGGCTAATCTAGCTTCTACCCATTTCATAATATTAGGAGGAAGTTTCCCCTTAGAAAGCTTCTTCTCCCAGTTCCCTGACCATTCAAATCTAGGCACAGGCAATGGGTGTCGATGGTATCGGGCAGGAATCGTGACAAAATCCCTTTTTCCTAACCGGCATTCATTTTGCCATTGTTTGTTTGGGGTGGCAGTTAAGTAAATCAAAGAGGAAGTGGGCTTTCTGGATTGCTGCACAGCATATTGAAGAGTTTCATCAATGGAATACGGGAAGGCATCGACTTCATCGACAATCATAACATCAAACGCCATGTAAAAGCGGAGCAGCTGGTGCGTGGTAGCGATGGTAAGCTGGGCAAATTCGAGGCGGTCTTCGCTGCCACCATACAGAGCGGCAATTTTAATACCCAGAAACACTTTTTCAAAACGAGGAGCCAGCTCAAGAACCACATCCGTCCTTGGCGTAGCCACGCAAATCCGCTTGCCTGTGGATAGAGCCCGTGCAATCCCTTCAAATAATACTTCCGTCTTACCAGCGCCGGCAACTGCCCAGACAAGGAGCTCCGATGAGTTTTCCACAGCTTCGGTAACTCGTCGGGAAGCAATCCTCTGTCCTGCTGATAATTCACCTTCCCATTGAAGAGGTTCCACAATTCTATGGAACTCCGGCTCCGGTCCCGCCCAGCTGACAAGCAGCGTGCACTCACTCACTCTTCCCATCATCAAACACTTACGGCAATAGTACTCTACTTTTCCACAACGGGAACAGGGAAACTCCGCAAACCACGAAAGATCAGTTAGGCCACATCTTGTGCATGACAATCGATCTCGATTAATACCCTTTCGATAAAGTACATAGTCATGTTCATGGTGCTTCTTTATTTCCTCCATCGGAAAAGGCAATTCCTCAAGCAGCAGCTGTTTCCCAGTTAAGATTTTTTGCAGTTCAGGATTGTATTGGAAAGAACGATTTGTGGATAACAAGGGGAATTGGGGAGCCTCCATATTAGTGAATGCACATTCATCAACAGCATTATTTGAGGTAGAGATTAAATTTTCTTCTTTCAACAAAGTTAATCACAGCCTTTTGTGGATTTTTATGTGGATAACTGTATTTTTCTGTGTATAGTGTGGGTTATTTTGTTGGTAAGTGTCAAATCGGGTTGATGTAAGCGGTTATCGTTGTGGGTAATTAGATGAGGTGTGTAAAAAACCTGTTAATAAGTGGAGCGTTTTGTTGATAACTACTGTTTTTATGTGGATAAAGAAGAAAAACACCAAATCCTCATACGGATCTGGCGCTTCATCTTTGTTGTAAGAACATTTCCGTAGTTATTTCTTATACCAGCCCATCCCCATCGAACCTTCTCCAAGATGGGTTCCGATGACCGGCCCGAAGTAGCTTAACATGAATTCAACATTTGGAAACTGAGCTTCTAGCTCGCTTTTCCATTCAAGTGCTTCTGTTTCACGGTTGGCATGGATGACGACCGCCCGGTACTCACCGCCGCTGTTCGCATCTTCCGCAAGCAATTCGACGACACGATTCATCGCCTTTTTACGCGTACGGACCTTTTCATACGGAACAATCTTCTTGTCCTCAAAATGGAGCAAAGGCTTCACCTGCAACAGGCTTCCAATCAACGCCTGGGCACTGGACAATCTTCCACCACGTTGTAGATGGCTTAAATCATCCACCATGAAGTAAGCACGGATGGACTTCTTCACTTCATTCAAGCGCTCGATGATCTTCCCAGGCTCAACACCTTGCTCTGCCAGCTCTGCAGCTTCCAGAGCATAGAACCCCTGAACCATTGCGCTAATCTCGGAATCAAATGGATACACCTTTATACCCTCAACCATTTCGCCAGCGCTCACCGCACCCTGGTAGGTGCCGCTAATCCCACTGGATAAATGTATACTAATGACAGAATCGTAATCCTTGGTCAATTTTTCAAAAAGCTCGATGAACTCGCCAATCGGAGGCATCGACGTTGTCGGAAGCTCTCGCTGCTTCACTTCTTCATAAAACTCTTCAGCGCTGATATCTATTTCTTCTCTATATGTCTCATGATCGAAAATCACGCTCAACGGAATCATGTGGATATTCCATTTCTCCCGCAACTCCTTCGGGATGTACGCAGTGCTATCCGTGATAACTGCCGTTTTCATTATTATATTACCATCCTTATGTTTTTCTCTACAGTTTGTACAACCCCATTTTATATGAACTTAATACAAATTGCATGTTTTCTTAAAAAGTATTTTGTAAAGGGTGTTCACATTCTAGTAGAGGCAAGAAATGGACGGCTTGATTTTAAGGAGTCGTAACGAAATTTACTGTTATTTATTTTTGTACTATGTTTTTTCAATTTTCAGTAAAGCGACAACTGGTAGTCCTACGCAGAGTAAAAACTAACTAAACCAATCAGCACAAAAAGTAGCGTGAAAGAGATTATTGTTATAAGAGTGAGTTTCATCCACATCGTCAAAATTTCACACCCCGATTCAAATTTTTTTTAATTCAAGCAATGTTATTACAATAGAAGAAAAACAATCAAAATTCCCATAACTCGCCGACAAGAATTTGAATTGTTTTTCTTAGAATTTACACTTCAGTTCGGGTTAAAGACTCCTCCTAATAAGAAAATTATAGTAAAAGCAGTCCTTACACTGGTTATAAAAGAAAAACGCTGGCAATCGATTGCGCAGCGTTACAAATTTAAGAGACATATGAATTCAACCTAACCCCAAGCCCTCTGGTATCTATTTCTTCTATTAGCATTTCAATAAAGTTTTCATCTAAATTCAACAAAGTAGCCTGTTGGTATGCTTCGATTAATTTTTCATCTGAGAGTTCCCAAAGCAAAGAAATTGTGACCACCCCTTCTGCATTTACTTTTCGTTTCCCTAATTATATCGGATATTATTAAGTTTTTGTAAATGTATAGGAGATTTTCTGTCGTATTTTTCCAACAGTTTCTTACAGAAATCGACAAAAAACCACATCTGTCGATTCGACAAATGTGGTTTCTTGGAATTATCTTACCTCTACCCAGCCGTTCTTGATCGCTACGACTACTGCCTGAGTACGGTCATTTACATTCATTTTTTGTAAAATGTTACTTACGTGGTTTTTAACTGTCTTTTCGCTGATGAAAAGTGCTTCGCCAATACCCCTGTTGCTCTTGCCATCCGCAAGAAGCTGGAGGACTTCACATTCACGGCGTGTCAGCAGGTGAAGCGGACGGCGAATTTCAACCGGTGATATGTATTTATCTGATCCGCCTTCGTCAGCGGATAATCGACGGTATTCTTTTACCAGATTGTGCGTAACTCGTGGGTGTAAGTAAGATCCTCCATCTGCCACTACCTTGACTGCCTCAACCAGTGCATCAGCATCCATTTCTTTTAAAAGATAGCCTGTTGCTCCTGTTTTTAGGGCGTGCGTGACATAGTTTTCATCATCGTGGATGGATAGGATAATGACTTTAGATTCAGGATACTGTTCAATCAGTCCAGATGTTGCTTCCACACCATTCGTATTAGGCATATTGATATCCATAATGACTACGTCAGGCTGGTGCTGTTCAACTAGCGAAATAGCTTCACTTCCGTCGTCTCCTTCTGCAACCACTTCGAATGATGGTTCAAAATCAAGGATCCGTTTTACCCCTTCTCTGAAAAGTTGATGGTCGTCAATAATAACAATCTTTGTTGTCATAACATTCGCCTCCCTTACGGCCTCTATCTCTTTTTATCTATCTATCTATTTTTTATATTTCTATAAATTCATCGGAATTTGGATGATGACCAACGTTCCTGTGCCGATTTTTGAATGGATCGTCAGTTCACCTTCCAATAGTTCGACTCTTTCCCTGATTCCAAGAAGCCCAAAGGATTCTGGTTTGCTTTCATTAATATCGAAACCTTTACCATCATCCTTAATTACAGCCATTATATGGTCACTCTTGATTTCAAGCTTCACCTGGACCGTTATGGCGTTCGCATGTTTCAGTGCATTCTGTACCGACTCCTGGATGATCCGGAACAAGGCGACTTCATAATTTGATGGCAGTCTTCTGTCATCCCCAATATTAGTGAACTGGATTCTAGTAGTTCTATGATACTCTTCGATTGTTTGCAGATACTTTTTGAGGGTCGGGACTAGTCCGAGATCGTCAAGAGCCATTGGCCTCAAGTCATAAATGATTCTTCGGACCTCATATAATGCAGAGCGAACCATCTTTTTCATGCTTCGGATTTCCTGGATGGCCTCCTCCGCACCTCGTTCTTTATAAACTCTTTCTATCAAATCGGAACGCATCATGACGTTTGCCATCATCTGGGCCGGGCCATCGTGAATTTCACGGGAAAGCCTCTTACGTTCATCTTCCTGTGCTTCGATGATTTTCAGTCCGAAGTCCTGCTTCTGCTTTGCGGTTTCAAGCGCTTCGCCCATTTGGCGGATATCACTCATCATATAGTTCATAACGACTGAAATTTGTGAAATAAGGTGATCGGCGCGTTCAATCGTTTCATTTAACCCTACAAGTCTTCGCTCAAGGTCATCGCGTTTTTCACGCAGCTGCTTTTCCGATTGCCTGTTCATTGTCAGGTCCATCTGGAGCTTATGAGCCACTTCATATGCCTCGCGAACCTGAGCTTCGGAATAGTCCTTAAAATGCTTGCTTACTTCCGATAACCGTAGCCTCGCCCTCCTTACCTGGGCATCCAGCTTATCGCCATCATTGATGATTTGCGCGACCTTCCTCTTAATCTCTTTTAATTCGTCGGTGATAGACTCGTAATCCGTCCGGCACTGTTCACCTATACGGAAGATTTCGTCTTTGCTGTCTCCAACGGTTTCGATCATTTTTTCTAAAATCAGATCGAGGGCTTTCGTGTCGAATTTTTTAATCGCCATGTAAAACTCCCCCACGGGTGGCACTAAAGATATTTTAACTTGAAAACTAATTTGTTACTAATTTTCAACAAGAAAATCATGCCATTTTTGCTGAAAATCGATACAAAGACATAGATTTGATTTTTCATTCTAAGTCTTATATCCTATTATTTTAGGAGTTAAACTCCAATTTTAAAATAAAAACATTTTTCCAAAAATAAATTAGACCTTGTCAG
Source organism: Bacillus sp. ISL-37 (assembly GCF_018613315.1). Taxonomy (GTDB): domain Bacteria; phylum Bacillota; class Bacilli; order Bacillales; family Cytobacillaceae; genus Mesobacillus. The sequence goes on from NZ_JAGGQL010000032.1 coordinate 194,974, forward strand.
ACCACTAACTATTATAACATTCAAACACATTTACAGTATTAAAGTTATATTACAATCATAAGACACCATTGTCCCCCGATTGCCGTCAACTTATAATGAATTGTAGCACTAAGTACCTTTGTCGAACATAAAAACGATGTCGAAAGATTCAATAGATGAGGTTGGGAAATTTTTCGCTAGAGGGGGAGAAAGAATTGCTGCCAAGTTACTATACAGTAAAAGGGTACGGAGAACATGAAATCGAGATTCAGAAATCAAGATTCATAGCATATATAGAAAGAGCAGAAACTGAGGAAGAAGCACAAGAATTCATCCAGAAAATTAAGAAGCAGAACTGGAATGCTACCCATAATTGCTCGGCCTATATTATTGGTGAGAACGACCAGATCCAGAAGGCGAATGATGATGGAGAACCGAGCGGGACAGCTGGTGTACCAATTCTTGAGGTCCTGAAGAAGAAACAACTAAAGGATACCGTAGTTGTCATTACCCGCTACTTTGGAGGCATTAAACTCGGAGCTGGCGGATTAATTCGGGCATATGGCAAAGCAACATCGGAGGGTCTGGCCGCAACAGGTATAGTAAAACGAAAACTTATGAAGATCATGCATACAACAATTGACTATACTATGCTTGGTAAAGTGGAAAATGAGCTTAGGTCTTCTTTATTTAAATTGAAGGAAATTCACTATCTGGACAAAGTAAAAATTGAGACATATGTTGAAGAGGCTCAAACAGTCACCTTCCAAGAATGGATGACAGACCTGACGAGCGGACAGTCACATATAGAAGAAGGACAAATAGTTTACCTTGAAGAATCAATAAACTAACACACTCTCATAGTTCAATAGCACTAAACACTTTCAAAAGGATTCCAATCAGGAATCCTTTTTTACATCCCATTTCCAAATACCTATACATTTATATCTAAAACCCATTAAATCCCTTGTAAACACTGCCGATAATAAGTAGGTTAAAAGACTTACTAAAAGGTAATTACTTCAAGGAGGTTTACACCAGTGCAAAAGAAAATTGCTTCAATTTGGTTTCTTATGGTTGTATGGATTCTGTTAGCTAATAATGTCACTGCCCAGGAAAACAATGTTAAGAGAATTCAAGGGAAAAATCGTTACGAAACTGCTATAGAAATCTCAAAATCCACTTTTCCAGAGGGAACAGAGACTGTTGTACTAGTCACAGGAAATGATTTTCCCGATGCTTTATCTGGGGCACCATTAGCTTTTATGTATGATGCTCCCATTTTAACTACCACAAAAGAGAAGTTATTACTACAAACAGCAAATGAGATCAATAGATTAGGTGCTGAAAAAGTGATTATTCTCGGTGGTACTTCAGCTATATCAACTGAGACTGCTAATGAATTAAAAGCAATGGGCTTGCAGGTTGAAAGAATTGCAGGAAAGAACAGGTTTGAGACTTCTGCTCTGATTGCTGATAGAATCCCTTCTGACACTGCTATTTTAGCCAATGGCCAGAATTTTCCCGACGCACTGGCAACTGCACCTTATGCAGCGAAGAACAGTTATCCAATCCTTCTAACAAGGTCTGACAAGCTCCCATTAGAGATACACAGTCAGATACGAACAACGACGATAATTGCTGGCGGTCAACAGGCAGTAAACGACTCTATATTGAAGCCATTCCCTAAAACGATTCGTATCAGTGGCAAGAATAGATACGAAACGAATCTCCGTATTGTCCATTACTTTGATAAAAATATTCAAACTGCCTATATTGCGACCGGTGACCATTTTGCTGACGCTTTAACTGGTTCGATATTGGCTTCAATGCATGGCGAACCGATTATTTTAGTGAATACAGATATCCCATTAAGCGCTCAGCTATTTTTCAAAAAACTAAACACCCAGTATTTTAATATCCTAGGAGGACAGAATGCCATCAGCCCTATGGCTGAAAAGACACTTTTGGGATTACAGTCTAAAACATTTCTCTCACTACAGAATCCATTAAATTTTTCTGATTTGAATTCTGAGATACAACAAGCTGGCATTTTGTATCCAGATGTTATCTTCTCTGGTGAAGATTCAGAAGAAGATATTGTTGTTCCCTATGGAAATTCAAAGATAAAAATAGATAATAGTAAGGCAATATCGAATATGGATTTTGAGCAAATCTTTAGGGTGAAAGATCTTGAGAACAATCAGGGGAATACAGACATAACCATCCTTTTAAACAAAGAGGACGTCAAAATTTTTGATAAAAGCCTTAAGACACCACTCGCTACATTACAAAAGGGACAGCGTTTACCGATCTCTGCTGAAACCGATGACAGTTTTATAATCAATATCGGTGGTTTCAACGGATATATCAGGAAACAAGATGTTTCTTTAGATAGCGGGATTCCTATACTCATGTATCACCATATCCTGAAAGCTGAAGAAAACAAGATCTTTCGAAATGCGTCCACTACCATATCAGATAAAGAGTTCGAAACCCAAATGAAGTATCTTTTTGAAAATGAGTATATTCCGGTCAGTCTAGGAACACTGGAAAGTTACTTAGATAAAAGAAGCAACCTTCCATCGAATGCTGTGGTTATTACTTTTGACGATGGTTTGAAGTCTGTTTATAAATATGCATTCCCAGTGCTGAATCAATATGGTTTCCGCGCTTCCGAATTTATGATAACCAGTAAAATATATGATTCCCCACAAGAATTCCATCCAGATGGGCTACAATATATTTCACTTCCAGAAATGAATGAAATGAAGGAAGTATTTGAATTCCATAGTCATACGGATGATCTTCATCAATATAATACAGAAAAGAAGAGTTATTTAGTCATTCAGCCTGAAAGCTTTGTGGAAGCGGATCTTTTGCATAGCAAATCAAAGTTAGATTCTGCTTACTTTGCATACCCATTTGGGCAGTACAATGAAAATACGATTAGCCTACTGAGGAAACTTGAGTATAGGATGGCATTCACTACAAAGCCAGGCAAAGTTAAAATTGGTGATGATAAGTTCCAGCTCAATAGAATAGCTATATTGCCGGGAATGACTCTTTCCACCTTTGCGTCCAAAATAAAGAACTAAAAGTCATGTAACTTTTCCCGCAGCTTTTCGTCAATACAATAGGTGACTTACAAGTGTAATATTTTCAAATGTTTCAATTTTAAAATTCAATTTACCTCTGTCAAAAATAGTAGTAAAATGGAATTTGGTGCTGAAGGTTTGCACAAGGACATTTATAAATAAAAGGAGATTGTCATATGTCTTATAACGACAGACGCTCGTTTAAAGCGGAGAGAGTCAGGAAAAAGCGACGGAGAATATTTTATTGGATCGTTCTCCCAACAATCGTTCTGCTTCTAAGTACCGCCTCTTACGGAGCATTCTTATATAATAAAGCTCAATCCGTTATTTCTGATTCATATAAGCCACTTGATCGAGATTCTAAGCGTAACAAAAAAGTGGACCCTAATATAGACAATATATCTATTTTATTTATTGGGGTGGACGATAGTGAAACAAGGAAGTTTGCAGAGGGTTCCAGAACGGACGCCTTGATGTTAGCCACATTTAACGAAAAAGAAAAGTCAGTCAAGTTAGTAAGTATCCCTCGTGATTCCTATGTTCACATTCCTGAAAAGAACGTCTATACGAAGATTAACCATGCACATTCGTACGGTGGGGTTAAACTAACTATTGAAACAGTTGAAGAATTTTTGGACGTTCCGGTAGATTACTATGTGAAATTAAATTTCAACGCGTTTATAGATGTTGTAGATGCATTAAATGGAATTAAAGTTGATGTGCCATATGCCTTTTCAGAGCAAGATTCTGAAGATAACGCGGATGCAATCAGCCTGAAAGCTGGATACCAAAAGCTTGATGGAGAAGAAGCACTTGCACTCGCCAGGACGAGAAAACTTGATAATGATATTGAACGTGGCAAAAGACAGCAAGAAATTTTCAAAGCAATATTCAAAAAAGCTGCTTCCGCTTCATCCATAACAAGTTATTCAAATGTTATTGAAGCAGTTGGTGACAATATGACTACTAACCTAACATTCAGTGAAATGAAGTCATTCACAGACTATGCATTAGCATTAGATAACTTAAATATTGAAACCCTAAATATTGCCGGGAAAGACGCCATGATAAAAGGTGTATATTATTATGAGCCGGATAAAGATTCAGTAGAAGAGATCAGATCCGTTCTCAGAAATCACCTGGCGATTGAGAGTTACAATAACACAAATGATAATACTCTTACAAAAGCAACTGATAGCGATGAATTTATGTCAGAGGATACTAATTAACAAAAAGGCCCAATTAACATTTATTACATTAAGCGAACAACAAAAAAAGCAGCCATTTGGCTGCTTTTTAATATTTGTCTTTTGCATTTACAGGCTTTAAACCCTTAAAGAATTTAATCAATGGTTTATAATCTTCCCTAACTAATCCTATTTTCTCAACAATAACCTCAATCACAATAACCAATGTGGTCAGTATGATAACTGAACCCCATACAGTGGACTGTGAAAAAATAAACGCGGTTAAGCCAAAAATTGCACTCATTGCATAAATTAACAAAACCGTTTGTCGATGAGAAAAACCAGTTCTTAATAAGCAGTGATGCAAATGTGACTTGTCAGGCGCTGACAACGGTTGTTTATTTACCAGTCGTCTAACGATTGCAAAAAACGTATCTGAAATCGGTACTCCTAAGATAATAATCGGAATGATCAAGGATAGAACAGTAACTCCCTTGAACCCTAATAATGAAAGTACCCCAATTATATATCCTAAGAACAGTGCACCTGTATCCCCCATGAAGATTTTTGCTGGGTGGAAATTATAAAATAAAAACCCAATGGATGCTGCTGCAACAATGAGAGCAATCATCATTACATATGGATTGCCCATTACAACTGCCATGCCGGCTATTGAGAGCAAAGCTATAGTGGAAACTCCTGCAGCTAAACCATCAAGGCCGTCAATAAGATTGATTGCATTTGTAATACCAATGATCCAAATCATCGTAATTGGGTAGCTCATCATACCAAAGTTGAGCTGACCACCGCCGAACGGTAAATTAATGAACTCAACATTTAAATCTCCCCAAACTACAACAATCAAGGCAGCAAGAATTTGGCCTGATAATTTCACTTTTGGAGAAATTTCCTTAATATCATCAATGAAACCTGTTAATACTATAATGAAGCTGCCAATGACGAGCGGCCAATAGTATTTTATGTCAGGTGATATCAAAAAGATACCTATCAGGAAGCTAATGTAGATAGCTAAGCCACCAAGGCGCGGCATGATATTTTGATGGACCTTTCTATAATTGGGCTTATCCGTCGCTCCAATTTTAATTGCGAATTTTTTCACTAATGGTGTGAGGAGTATTGCCGCGAAAAAGCTTATCAATAATGTTAAGTAAAACATACAGCCCCTCCGTAATAGTTATCATATCCAATGATGTATTTGAAAATCCATGGTAACTTTTTGATAAAAGGTACCTTAATTAATCCTTCCTGATTATAGCACAGTCAATAGTTTAATAAAATTATATTTTTATTACAAAGATTGATAGGCTTGATAGACACTATCAGCAAAGGATTGAATCGAAAAGTTTTCAGACGCAAATGTGTTAAACCGTGTTCCCATGATTTGTAAATAGCCTTTCTCCTTTAATTTAATAGCTTTGAAGATAGCATTTGCAACGGAATCTTCATCATCAACCGGAACAATAAAACCCATCTTACTGTCTGGGATCATCTCATGGACTCCTCCGACATCAGTAGTGATTACTGGTACGTTTTCCCTTGCTGACTCTAGTAAAACCAACGGAAAACTTTCTGTGCGTGAGGTGAGTAATGTAATGTCCGCTAATTGATAGAAATCTCTTACATTTTCCTTATAACCAAGAAAAATGACGTTATTTTCCATACCCATTGATTTAACCAAGTTTTCAACTTCCGGTTTTGTTTGCCCGTCCCCTAATAAAAGAAGCTTAACAATTGGATAATCATGTTTAACTCGTTCAACTGCTTTAAGGGCGATATCGTGCCTTTTTACGGGATCAAACCTTGCAACCATTAATAAGACGAAATCAGATTGCAAAAGTTTCAGATCTGCTCTTGAAACTTTTCTTGAGCTTACTTGATCCTCATTAAAATCAACACCATTATAAATGGTTGTGATTTTTGAGGAGTTTACACCAAATCCCTCAACCATCTCTTTAAAACGAGTGGAAATGGCGAAAAAATGGTCTGCATTTCTCAATACCGCCAAATTTAGGCTTGTAAACATCTTTCCTTTCATTCCACGCCCAAGAAAATCATTTCTTGGATCACTATGGACTGTAATGACCCACTTCACATCTGTAAATTTACTGATAAAGTAACCATAAAGATTGGCTCGTGCACCATGTGTATGAATAATATCTATTTTTTCATCTTTAATAAAAGATATTAATTTTTTTATTACCGAAAGATCGTACCGAGAGCTTTGTTCAAAAGTGAGAGTATTAATCCCTCGCTCTTTCGCCTTATAATAAAACTCTTTTTTTTCCAAAAGCCCAAGATAAATACCATCACTTTTTAACTGACTTAAGAGCGAGAGGATATGAACCATTCCCCCTCCCGTCTCATTTCCAGCATTTAGATGCAGAACTCTCATTGTTTACCGCTCCCCAGTTTTTTACTTATTACTTTTAAAACAAACAACGGTAAAACCAACATTCGCTTCCATCTGCTTGGCTGCTGGATCAGACGATAAAACCATTCCAGGTTCAGCTTTTGCCATATTTCTGGCGCTCGCTTAACTGTGCCTGCCCATACATCAAAACTTCCGCCAACTCCCATAAATAACCCTTTGGAAAAGCTAGGCAGATTTTCTGATATCCACATCTCTTGTTTTGGAAAACCTAGAGCCACGAATACTAAATCAGGTTCAAGGCCCATTATTTCTTCTGATATTTCATTTGTTTCCCAGTCAAAGTAACCATCATGCCAACCAACAATCTCTAGCTGCGGATATTTCATCTTAATGTTTTCCACAGCCTTGCTGACTACCTCATTTTTAGCTCCAAGCAAATAGACCTTCCAACCATTGTCATTCCCTGATTTAAGCAGTTCATTCATAAGATCAAACCCAGGGATTCGCTCGGGCAAAGGCCGTCCCAGTATTCTAGAGCCAAGGATTACCCCATACCCATCCGGAATTACATAGTCAGCTTGGTTTACCACATTCAAATAACAAGAATCCTTTTCCCCGTACATGACAATCTCAGGATTGGCAGTCACCACGAAGGTTTTCTCTGATTGAGCGACTCGTCCACCTAATTTTTCCACAAGGTCTTTCGCTAGCAAGGAATCAAACCTCATATTTAAAATGTTAATTTTATTTATTGTCATTTTCATCACTCGTCTCTTAATGCAATCACTTTTTAAAACGTTTTAAAGGTAAAAGAGTCATTAATTTTGCAAAGGCAGCAGGACTAAAAAATTTTAAAGCAACAAAATATACAATTACCCCTGCTATGCCATTTAAAATGATCAAAATTATATAGGAATTAATATACCTGACACTAAAATAATTTGTAAATGCCACAACTACAGCCATAATTGCCGTTGGTAAAAGAAGTTTTCCGGCAGACCGGAAAAACTTTTGAGCTTCACCTTTATCAAAGTCTTTGTACATAATCTTCGATGTTAACACTAAAAATATTACCGCAATAATTGAACTTGAAAGCGCAGGGCCTAAATACCCTAGCCATTTTGCAAGGAAATAATTAGAGATCATATTAGCAGTAATTGTGACAAAACTTAACTTAAAAATCAGCTTTGTTTTTCCTTTCGCATAAAGAGCCTTCAACACAATTATTTGCAACCCTTGCGTGACGATAAGTGGCAAGTAGAATAATAAAGCTAAATACGTGTTGATTGTATCAGCTGAAGTAAATGCTCCTCTTTCAAAAATAAAACCAATCACTGATTTCCCCAATATTGCAAGCCCTGCGGTAAGCGGGAGTAACAACACGGCTGACATCTGAAGCCCTAACAAAACCGTTTCCTGAAATTTGGCTTTCTCCTTAACATTTTCAGAAAGCAGTGTAAAAACAATCGCGATGATTGTCGTTCCAAGAATGGCATTCGGTATGCTAACAATCAGGGACGCGTTATTTAAATAAGTAACAGCTCCCTCAATTGTGTTAGACGCAAATATACGGTCCACGGTTACATTGATCTGCCCCAGTACCGCACTCAGAATTGCCGGAAGAAATAAGCTCAAAAAGGTAATTCTGAATTCTTTCTCCAGTGAAAATACTGGCATCCATTTAAATCCATACTTTTTCAGGTAAACTACTTGGACAACGATGCCGAGAAATATTCCTGTGACAAAACCGTACGCGAGGCTATCGATTCCCCATATATTAGAAAAAGCAATGGCAAAAAATGCTCCAGTAAGAGTTCCAAATATCCTCGAAACTTGCGCAGGTATAAAACTGCGGTATGCCTGTAAATAGGATTCAAGCATCCCATTAACAGTAATCATAAATAAAAATAACACAAAAAATTGTGATAGACGAATGGCGATTACCTCTGTTTCCGGATGCATTTCCTGGAAAACATTAAATACAAGAGGAATCAGGTATGGAACCATAAAATATATAATAGAAGAAAACGCAAGGATAATGACCAGCACGATATTTAATAGAGCGTTCGCATTTCGAAGACTGCCCTCCTCATCTTCCTGCTTATTCTTAATGAATAAAGGCAGGAATACACTATTAAAACCCTCAGAGGTCATTAATACAAAAAGAGTAATAACAGAAAAGGCAATAATGTATCCGTCTGTTTCAGCAGATGCCCCGAATTGCTTAGCAATAATCCCTTCCCTTAGGAAACCAGAGAACTTAAGGAACAAGGAAAGAATCAGGGCAATGATCCCAGCTTTTTTTAAATTTGACATATTAAATCCTTTCAAGGCAAACAATATTTAGTCTAGCAGTTTGTCCTCTATAAACTCGAATCTTTTTTCCCATGTAGATTTAGCGAGAAAAGCTTCTAAATCATCATTCTTATCCTCGCCGGTCATAAGTTGTTGGTAAGCTTTCTCAACAGCGGCTTTGAATTCTCCTGATTGATCAGCATGTGTAACATGCGGGTAGGTACCAATATGAGGAATCCCACTTGAAACAGTAGGAAGCCCAAAGTATAGATACTCATAAATTTTTATCGGATCTACTGCTTGCGAAAGAGCACTCTTTTTAAATGGAATAAGACCCACATGCCAATTCTTCACATGTGCTGACAATTCACTCGGATGGACTTTTCCATAATATCGGACATTCTCATAGCTCTTGAGCTCTTTTTCAAGCCGTTCTGGAATACCATATCCGATAAGATGGATAAAAAACTTATCCTCTTTGATCATTTCCATAAGAATATCCCAATCGAGCCAGGAATCTGTTAAATGCCCAAAATAGCCAGTGTGGATCCGGCCATCTTCTGCAGGCGTTTTTAAGGCTATATCTTTCTCCCCGGAAAGTTTTTCACTGAATCCATTACCTACTACATAGATATCTTCTCTTATATAGTTGAATTTTTCGCTTAAAGGCTTCGAGACAGCAAAGACCAATCCAGCCTGTTTTATGTTCTCTTCTTCTACCTTTTTATTATACCAAGGGGCATGTCCAACTTTATAAAATTCTTCCCATTCATCCATAATATCGTATACAACTTTATAGCCCATTTGATGAAAGGTTGGGAACAAATTCAAAAATGCTTTAGCAGGGAAAGTGACAAAGAAAGAGTTTTCACCTTTCATTTTCAGGGCATCCAAGGCTGGCATTGTGGAAATGAATGGATATAAAGGTACCTGGTAAATATTTTTATAAACGTTCTGGTAGCTCTTCTCAAGCTTCTCTGAAGATTGCCACTGCCAAACTACGTATAAAACAGCATAGTCATTCTCACTGTAGTATTTCGCAAGGTTTATCGTCCTTTGGTTATAAACCTCTTCAAATTCCATTGCTGAGGTTATTACAACAAGGCCCTTTAACTTTTCATCCAGAATGAGGTCGTTAAGGTTTTTATATACTCCATTCATCAAGTCCGTTTCTTCCTGGCTTATCTTGATATTCGTGGAGTATTTAGCGTCAAATCGTCCTTTTATAGTTAGAAGAGTATTCTTAACCCCGTTTTTACGTATGGAATTATAAACTTTGCCCGCACCTATAGATATTTGCTTTAATTTATACATCATAGCAGCATACTCCATTTCTAAATAGACTAAGACTTCAACAGTCAATTATAGTTTATTGTATTAGCATTGACAAATCAGGACTAGAATCGACAACTTGCATCTATTTTCTATTTACCCTATTGTTTAAATATTGTATTCTGTTTTAAGGGAAAGTTTAGCACCATCATTTTCAGTTAAATTATACACTGTTTCTAAACAAAAATGTTTTTACTTTTCTATTGAATGCAAAAGATATATCTTAATAGAAGTCATTACAGAAGGGAGTTATCCAATGAGTATCCTTACAATATTATTTGCTATAGCCGGCCTTGCTTTAGCTTTTTTCAAGCCAAAATGGGGCATCTTCTCAATTATCTTATTTTACACCATCCGCCCATTTGTCTCCGAGTTCATTCCCGAGGTTAAGGTCTTCAGTGACGGAATCCTCCTTGGCGGTTTGCTATATGTTTTGGTGGCTTATAGGAAAAGACTGAAAGACCTTTTTAAATTCCACTTATTTGAATATGCATTTTTCACTTTCTTGTTAATTGGTTCAGTATCCGCCCTTATAACAGGTGTTTCACCTGTAGCAATCATTTTTCAGCTAAGGGCATTCCTGCTAGGTTATTTAGTTTATTTCATAGCGAAGCGCATTGATTTTACGAGACAAGATTTTAAAACATTCTTATTCATTCTTTTTTGGTGGGCTATCGTCTTTACCATCCATGGTTTCATTGAGAAATTGTCATTAAGGCAGTTGTTACTTCCAGAAAACTGGAGGTTAATGGAACTTTCTGAAACAAATAAAATTAGGATTTACGGGATTCTTGGAAATCCAAACGTTCTAGGTTTGTTCATGATGATAGTATTTTTCTTAACTTACTTCTACCGTGAGTATTTGAAGAACATCCCTGCGAAAATGATTTGGGTCGGCCTGGTCCTATTCGAGACTATATTTATTCTTACTTTTTCAAGAGGAGCAACGATCGGTATAATTGTCTTCCTAATCATTTATATCGCTTATAAACGGGATTTCTCTTTCGTAAAAAATATGCTGATCCTGACAGCTGCTTCTTTAATTCTTTCATTTGCAGTAGTACAGGCAACAGATTTAATTGACTATCCAGTAACAGAGGAATCTGATGAAAGCAAGAAGGAACGAAATAAGAAAAACAATGAGGCTGTTTCAAGATTCAAAGATGCATTTTCAGATGAAAATGTCAATATGAGCAGCCAAGATGGACGAGTTTTCTACATTCTTAAAGGTTTTGAGATCTTTAAAGAGCATCCTATTATCGGGACCGGATTTGCAACATACGGAGATTCCGCTACCCAAACTTTCTCATCACCTATTTACAAACATTATGGCATTGAAAATAGTATCTTTTATTCGGATAACCAGTACATCCAAATCATTGTTGGAACAGGAGCTTTAGGCGTCATTACTTTTGCCGTATTCTTGCTGTCTCTCACTTATTTTGTATGGAAAAAGCGAAAAGAAACACCATTATTCCCATTACTGTTCTTTTTCCTTGCTGGTTTCTATGTCCATGGTTTTTACTACAATATCTGGGAAAATTATGTATATGTTTTATTCTTTTACTTCATCCTGGCTCTACATGAGATTTGGGTTAAAGACAAACAATATAGTTGAACTGACAAGAATGGATAGAGTTTACACTCTATCCATTCCTCTTTTCTTGAGTCCTTGACAGCTGAGTGATAATCTTAGAATAAAACTATTTTTACTCCCGCTTAGGGAACACATTCCGGAGGTAGATGATGGATAAAAAATCAATTTTGCTATGGGTAAAAAAGTTACTCCCATTTATACTTCTCCCATTTTTTTCATTAGCTTTACTTTTCCTCATAGAGTTCACTCATAGAGGAAGTTTTACCTTAACTGTAAAATGGTTCATTGAGAGAAGGACAGCCGCCATTTATACGGTTATTATCTTGACTGCCATTTACTATTTACTGTTGTTATTAAGAAGAAAAATATTTATTGTTTTATTCTCTTTATTCAATATCTTCATATTCACTCTGGCTACAGTAAGTCATATAAAGCAGTCTTTACGTGGGGATCCGCTTCTTCCCATTGATGTAACGCTCATTTCTGAAAGTATGAATATGTCGGAATCCTTTAATATCATGTCTGGCAGGATTATAATGAGCATCGTTGCAGTTCTGATACTCTTGGCAGTTTCAGGTTTCTTATTATTCTGGTCAATGAAAACCTATAGGTACAATATTTACACAATCGTACTTTCAGTGGCTTCTGCTATCATTTTAGGTTATTTTGTAAATAATTTGGTACAAGACGGCCCTACTTCTCTTAATCAAACGTTTAAATTGGCTTACCTTGATTATGATCAGCGCGAGACATATAAGCATAACGGTTTTACAATAGGTTTCCTTCGAAACACCAAATGGCTTACTACTGAGCCTCCTGAAGACTACTCAAAGACAACGATTGAATCATTGGTCACAGAAATTAATTCAGATGAAAAAGCCGAGAGCACAACAAAGCCTAATATCATATTCATCATGAGTGAAGCTTTTTGGGATCCGACCAGATTAGAAAACCTTTCTTTCAATAAGGATCCCATCCAAAATTTCAGAAGCCTTCAAGAGAGCAATGTCGGTGGGAATGTATTAACTCCAGTATTTGGAGGGTCAACTGCAAATACTGAATTTGAAGCTCTGACTAGTATGTCCATGAACTTTTTGCCTACTGGATCAATACCTTATTTATATAACTTGAATAAACCCATTCCTTCTTTACCTTTCGCTTTGAAGGAACAGGGGTACGAAACTACAGCCATCCATAGCTTCCATAATTGGTTCTATGGGAGGAACTCTGTATACAAGCAACTAGGATTTGACCGCTTTATCAGCCTTGAATTCATTCCAAACCCAGTGGAAGATATGTATTTCCTAAGGGATAATGAAATGACCGATTTGATTTTAAATCAGGTAAAAGATAGTGATGAGCCGAATTTCATTTTTGCTGTTTCTATACAAGGCCATGGACCTTACCCTGCAACCGGGAAGAAACCATATGCCAATGTAGAGATTGATAAAGAAAAATCATCAGCGAATCTAGAAAGTGATTCAGAAAATATCGTTGAAACATTTGGTGATACCATGAGCGAAGTTGATAAGGAACTTGCTCGGCTAGTACAGGGTTTAGAAGATAATGGTGAAGATTCAGTGGTAGTATTCTTTGGTGACCACTTACCATTGCTAGGCGAAAATTACAAAGCTTATCGGGAAGCTGGTTACTTTGAAGAAAACGGTTCTTTCGAAGAGTATAAAAAAATGTATGAAACTCCTCTTTTAATTTGGGATAATATCTCTGACGAAAAGGAATCAGTTGAGTTAAGTGCACCATTCCTTGGACCTTATGTCCTTAATAAGTACGGATTAAAAGGAAACATAATGACTGATCAGCTGACATCGATGATGGAGAGCGGAACAAGTTATATTCCACGACAGGACTTTATCAAGGAAACTAAAATTAGTGAAGAGGATCTTAAGAATTACAACCTGCTCCAATATGATATATTGTTTGGTGAAAAATACGGCTACGACCCTAAAGACCTGAAGCCGAATCCTAAATATCGTCTGGGATATGCAGATCCTTATATTGAAAAGGCTGAGGTTAAAAAGATGAATGGGGAGACATATGTAGAGGTACACGGCAAAAATCTAACCAAGCGATCGTCTTTATTTATTGACGATACTGTCATTGAAGCTACGGTTGACCCTAAGACACAAACCATTACGGCAAAAATAAAAGAAGAAGACATAAATAAAAAGGTTCAGATAAAGATTAATGATTCTTTAGACAGAACACTTGCAACAAGCAATAAAGTTTCTATCACAAAATAATGAAAAAGAGTGCCGGTCCAAAATTTGAACTATACCCCGGATAGC
>NZ_JAGGQL010000033.1 GCF_018613315.1 Bacillus sp. ISL-37
AAAACGTGATTATTGTGACAGGTTTCAGGGTGTAGAGCACAAAGCTGTCAAGAAAACGTGATTATTATGACAGGTTTCAGGGTGTAGAGCACAAAGTTGTCAAAAAAACGTGATTATTATGACGTTTCAGGGTGTAGAGCACAAAGCTGTCAAGAAAACGTGATTATTGTGACAGTTTTTACGGAAACGATTTTCAGGATATGTGACGCCCCAACACTTGAGCCTCTTTTTTACAGAAAAAGCTTCAATGCCTGATATCCGAAAAACAGGGCAAAGCCAATTAATGAAAATCCGGATACAAGAGAAATAAATGTCAGTAATCTTGTTGTAAGCAGTTTACGGAAGCTGCTGGAAATAGCGGCCATAACAATGTCCCAAAGTATAAGGCCTAGTATGATGCCAAAACTGTATAAAACAAGTTCGCCAGTTCCGTAGGAGGAAGCGGTCTTTGCAAGGACAGACCCGTAAATTCCCAGCCAAAATAATATTGTCAGCGGGTTGGAAATGGACATGATAAACCCTGATAAAAAGGACTTGAACCCTGAATCCTCACTTCGATTATCCATTACGATTTTTCCGGAGCTCATGATTGTTTCTATGCCTGTATACATCAGGACAAAGAATCCAAACAGCCAGAGAAAAGATTGCATGAACGGAGTCTCGAGAAATTTAACAACCCCAAGATAGACAGTCAGCATATATATGATATCTGCCGTCAGGGCGCCTAGGCCGAGCAGCCATGCCTGAAAAAAACCGCTCTTTATTCCTTTGTCCATCTGCGCAGCATTTACTGGCCCAATCGGGGCGGCGAGTGATAATCCAAGAAAAATATAGCCTAAGAAGACATTCACTTTTAAAATACCTCCAATAGTCAAAGCGTAATTTGCTTGTACTATTTCTATTCAAACTTTTGCAGGCGTACAACCTGTTTTTGTATAAATTGATTATTTTTTTAAGGCAGTCTTAATAAATTCTGGATGAAGAGAATATACTAGTAACTGTTGCGCAGGCACTATCGGAGTGTCACTTTTGGTAAAAATAAGAAAGTGTGGTAAAATGGAATAGATATCAACTTTCGGATCATTCATTTATTATAAAAAGTTTCATTTGCCAGCTTTTTATAATAAATGAATTTTTTTATCAATCGAACGATGATAAGGTCTTTTCGATTATTTTGTTGCTTGCATTTTTTCAGGTGATCCTGACAATCAACTTGATTATTTGTAGAGGTTACTAAATCGAAAAGGACCATAATTAAACCTATAGGAGCGTGAGGAAATGGCATTTGGAAGAAAACCGCCTGAAGAGATCGTAACCGCTGAAACGAAAGTATGGGTATGTACTTCTGATGATTGCAATTGCTGGGTTCGCGACAACTTTAAAAGCAGCAATGTCCCCGCTTGCCCAATTTGTCAAAGTGATATGGAGCAGACAACTAAGGTTCTTGAAGTGGTTAACAACCATAGTCAGAATCTAATCGGATAATTTTAAGCAAAAAACAGTCTGGTTATCCAGGCTGTTTTTTTGCTTTTTCCAATGGTTGTTCCCTCGGGCTTTGAGGCTCTGTTCTATACGCTGATAAGTGATTAGGCGTAATTATTTGTGTTTTCTCTAGGTGGAGAAAGTAACAAAGATTACAAAAAGAGTCATTCTAAACAAAAAAAAGTGCCCATTGTATAGGCACCTTTTGTGTATGCGGATGAGAGGACTTGAACCTCCACGGTGTTGCCACCACTAGAACCTGAATCTAGCGCGTCTGCCGATTCCGCCACACCCGCGTATTTATATAAGAATTATAGCACAAAAAACTAACGATACAATTATAAAATTTCACTCTAGCTACTTATGAATATATGAGCAAAAAATTGGACAGGTAGTATTAGGATTGGATTCTCAAACATACAATGTACAAAGTTTTTGTGTGTTGGGGGACGAGGTCTTGAGTGTCAGTTTACTAGTCAGTTATATTTTCCTTGGATTAACATTGGCAGCCCCGATTGGCCCGGTAAACTCAGCCAGGTTGGATAAGGGGATCAAAAATGGTTTCTGGCATGCCTGGATTGTAGGGACAGGTTCAATGATTGCCGATGCTATTTTTATGCTGTTAATCTATTTAGGTCTTGTGAATTTTTTGGACATGCCTATCATTCAAATATTCCTTTGGTTATTTGGCGGATTCGTCCTCATCTACTCTGGAATTGAATGCATTGTAAAGGCGAATAACATTGATCTAGCTTTCAGCCGTGGTAAAGAATCGATGCTAAAATGTTTCCTTACCGGATTTATCATGTCGATCAGCAGTCCTTTATCAATCCTTTTTTGGCTAGGAATCTATGGTTCGGTACTTGCAAAAACTGCCAGCAACTATGGACGGACAGACCTGCTGATTTATAGCAGCATGATTTTTCTTGGTCTGGCATTGTGGGATATTTTTGTAGCAGCGATAACGACCGGCTTCAGGAGATTTTTGAATTATAGCAGTTTGAGGGCCATTTCAATATTGTCCGGTCTCTCTTTGCTTGGTTTTGGAGTTTACTTTGGATACCAGGGTATCAAGGCGTTAATATTATAGGGACACTATTGAGAAGAACCTCCGTTATGGAGGTTTTTTTATTTTCTGATAACTGTCAAAAACGTTCACTGTAATGTTAAATTTGATTAATAATGATTGTTTTTGAAAGAAAATGATTGATTTCTGAAATCGATTACATTATGATGAAAATACGAAGCAAATAGGAGGAATGGCTCATGTTAACACCTGAGCGCCACCAGCTCATCATTCAAATGATTAAAGAAAAACCAATAGTAAAAATACAGGAAATAGTTGATCTCACTGAAGCTTCGGAATCAACCATTCGCCGCGACCTGACAATTCTTGAGGAGGGGAAGTTTCTTAAAAGAGTGCATGGCGGAGCAGCCAGATTAAGGGGCAAACTCCAGGAGCCAAGCATGGTTGAAAAATCCACCAAATTCCTTCAGGAAAAAAAGCAAATCGCCCAATATGCTGCAAGTCTTGTGGAAGAAGGTGACAGTATTTACCTTGATGCCGGATCAACTGTTTTCGAGATGATCAGTTCTCTTCAGGTTAAAGATATTGTAGTGGTCACCAATGGTCTCATGCATTTACCGCAGCTGCTTGAAAGAAATATTGAAACATATGTGATAGGCGGATATGCCAAACCAAAAACGAATGCAATCATCGGAAGAGGAGCTCTGGCAAGCCTTGAACAGTACCGCTTTGATAAATGCTTCCTCGGAGTGAATGGTATCCATCCTCATTCAGGGTATACGACACCAGACCAGGAAGAAGCAATGATCAAGCAAAAAGCGATGTCATTATCTCGAGAATCATTTGTACTTACTGATGACAGTAAGTTTTCTGAAATTACGTTCGCAAAAATAGCAGACTTGCATGAAGCAACGATCATCACCAATACAATTGATGAAGATCATAAAGGACAATATACGAGCAAAACTTCAATAAAGGTTGTGACAACATGATATACACTCTTACTCTTAACCCATCCGTTGATTACATCGTTGAAGCTGATGAAATCCAACTAGGCAGTTTGAATAGAAGTTCAAACGAAACAAAGCTTCCCGGCGGTAAAGGGATTAATGTTTCAAGGGTCCTTCGTTCCCTTGGAGTTGAAAGCAAGGCAACAGGTTTTATTGGAGGCTTCACCGGCAAGTATGTCGAGGAGTTTCTTAACCGGGAAGGCGTGCAAACAAGATTTATCAATGTCGAAGGTGATACAAGGATTAACATTAAGCTTAAGGCCGGAACAGAAACAGAAATAAATGCCCGCGGCCCTGAGATCTCAACACTGGCAATAGAGTCATTGAAGGAGCAGATCATGCTGCTCGGAAATGGCGATTTTCTTATTCTTGCTGGAAGCATTCCCTCCAGCATGCCTGAATCCATATATGAAGAAATTGTCCAAATCTGCAAGAAGACTGGGGCAGAAGTAATCGTAGACGCTGAAGGCGATTTGCTAAAAAGCATTCTTGACTACAGGCCATTCCTGATCAAGCCGAATCATCATGAATTGGGACAGTTGTTCAATAAGCAAATCACTAATGCTGACGAAGCCATTTTTTATGGAAAAAAACTAGTTGAAGCTGGTGCTAAAAATGTCATTGTCTCATTGGCTGAGAAAGGTGCTGTCTATATCAATGAAATCGATGCCTATAAAGCCGCTGTTCCTCAAGGTGAAGTCAAAAGCTCAGTAGGTGCCGGTGATTCAATGGTAGCTGGTTTCGTGGCCCAATATCTAAAAACTGGTGATCGAAAAGAAGCATTCCGCTATAGTGTTGCATCTGGAAGCGCAACTGCGTTTTCAATCGGATTATGTACACCTGATAAAGTTGAACAACTTCTTCAAGAAGTAAAAATACAAAAAGACTAGTAAGGGGGAGAAACCATGAGAATTACAGAACTACTAACTAGAGAAACGATTCTGTTATCCATGAATGCTGCATCAAAACAAGATGCAGTGACTGAGCTCGTAGGAGTGCTAGAGCGGGCGGGGAAAATTACAGACCGCAATGCTTTTGAAGAAGCAATCCTAAAACGTGAACAACAAAGCACCACAGGCGTAGGGGACGGGATTGCTATTCCACACGCGAAAACTTCAGTTGTGAAGGATGCGGCAATTGTATTTGGCCGGTCAGAGGCTGGAATCGATTATGAATCATTGGACGGACAGCCTGCACACCTGTTCTTCATGATTGCAGCACCTGAAGGCGCAAACAATACTCATCTTGAAGCACTTGCGCGACTTTCCTCCATTTTGATGAATGCCGATGCACGTGAACAACTTATTGGGGCAAAAACTGCTAATGATGTCATTGGAATCATTAACAGCTACGATCAGGAAGAAACCGAAGAGAAGGTTGAAAAGAACAATAAAAAATTCATTGTAGCAGTAACGGCATGCCCTACTGGAATAGCTCACACTTATATGGCTGCTGATTCATTAAAAGCGAAAGCGGCTGAAATGGGCGTTTATATCAAGGTGGAAACGAATGGCTCAGGCGGGGCAAAGAATGTCCTGACACAAGAAGACATTGAAAACGCTGAAGCAGTCATCATTGCCGCTGATACAAAGGTTGATATGGACAGATTTGCCGGAAAGCCATTAATTGATGTGCCTGTTGCGGACGGAATCCGCAAACCAAAGGACCTGATTGAAAGGGCTGTCAAAAGGGATGCTCCACTATACAAGGCATCAGGCAATGCAGCGGCAGAAAAGAAAGAAAGCCGGGGCGGAGTTTATAAGCATCTGATGAATGGCGTATCGAATATGCTTCCTTTCGTTGTCGGGGGCGGTATCTTAATCGCTATTTCCTTCATGTTCGGCTATAACGCGTTTAATCCAGATGATCCATCTTATCACCCAATTGCCAAAGCGTTGATGGACATAGGTGGAGGAAGCGGTGCATTTGGATTACTAGTGCCAATTCTTGCAGGTTTCATCGCACTAAGTATTGCTGACAGACCAGGTTTTGCTCCGGGTATGGTCGGTGGATTACTTGCTGCAACTGGCGGTGGTGGATTCCTTGGCGGATTGGTAGCTGGTTTCCTTGCTGGTTATCTAGTGTTGGGACTCAAGAAATTATTCGCTGGATTGCCTGCTTCACTAGAGGGGATCAAGACAATTCTCTTGTATCCATTGTTCGGTATTGCTTTAACAGGATTCATCATGTTGTTCTTGGTAAACAAACCAGTTGGTGCCCTGAATCAGGCAATCACAGACTGGCTTTCTGGGTTAGGAACTGGCAATGCTGTAATGCTTGGTATTGTTTTGGGATTAATGATGGCATTCGACATGGGCGGACCGGTTAATAAAGCAGCTTACGTTTTTGGAACTGGCTTGCTTGCAAATGGTGTATATGAGCCAATGGCCGCAATCATGGCGGCAGGTATGGTGCCTCCGCTTGGTATCGCACTTGCGACAACCTTCTTTAAAAATAAATTCACCAAGCAAGATCAGGATGCTGGAAAAGCAAACTATATCATGGGCTTATCCTTTATCACTGAAGGTGCTATTCCATTCGCAGCAGCAGATCCACTGCGCGTTATTCCTTCAGTAATGGCTGGATCAGCTGTTGCCGGCGGATTGACGATGATGTTTAACATTGGACTGAGAGCTCCACACGGCGGATTGTTCGTAGTGCCGCTCGTTGAAGGAGGATGGCTGTTATACCTAGCTGCAATTCTCATCGGTTCAGTTGTGACAGCAATCCTGCTTGGGATATTGAAGAAACCAGTTGCATGATAATACCCAAGGCCTGCAGGCTAATAGTCTGCAGGCCTTTTTGTATGCATATGAATATTTCCATCACTTTGCCTATAAGCTTATATGAAGTGATTTGTGAAGGGGGAATGGGGATGGCGAGAGACTTCAATAGTGCTGCCTTGTATGAGCACCGTTTTTGGCTACAGGTTCTTGGTGACCACGGGAGATTCCTGCATGAGGCGCTGGTACCTGTAGAGCAGGAGGAAATAGAAACGGCAAGGTACTTTATTAATACTTTTGACAGGCTGCTGCAAAGGGTGGAAACAACTGATTTCATTCATTTGAGCATGAGAGCGGACGAAGAAGCGAAGAAAATCAGGCAATTTAAGCTGGACCTAATAGAAAAAATGCTGACTGGCAATGTGAAAATTCATTTTGGCCCTACTTTTATCAACCATATGGTCAATGAGGTTGAGGAATATATCAGAGTTCTTGAGTATCTTAAAAGGGGTGAGGTGCCGCCGGTGTTCCACGAATTACACCATCATACTGTCTGGCTGCTTGATGCGGCAGGCCATGCTGGTGCTATTCAAAGTAACCTCGATCAGGTTGAAAAGCGCCTGAAGACAAAAAGTGAGAAATACATGAAGCATTTTGAGGATTTCTATATAAAAGCAGTCGAGATGACTGGTTACTTGCGAACGAATTTAACTTCATTTCCAGCTTTGCAAAGAATGAATCAAGAGGTATCATTGGAAATTCAACTGTTCATGAAATTTCTTGATGAGTTAAAGGAACTGGAGTTAACTGAACAGGCATTGGGAAGCTTTGCACCGCTGATGGCTAATCATATGTTCAGGGAAGAGTGCTATTATTTATCTAAAGTTGCAGAAGCCGCCTCACTGAATCAGCCGGACTGTGATCCTGGCAAGCCTAGATTGATGACAGACTGAACCTGGCGGATACTGGATGACTGCTGATTCATCTAGTATCTTAGCCCTAATTTAACTTCGAAAAAGAACATATGTTCTTGTTTTGGACAAGGTTATGTTATACTTGAGAAGCAATAGTCAAATCTCAATGTGGGTCGGCTAGCCCCGAAGGAAGGGGGTGATGCCTATGACAGTATTCGAGACCTTTATGGCAATGTTTTCTTTTGCCAGTCTAATCCTCGCAATCCTGACGTTAAGCCAAAAAAAATAGACCTCTCATAACCGTAAAACGGTGAGAGGTCCAGCTGCTTTTTGCCGATCTTCTAAGGGAACGGCTATTGCGGAGACTGTCGGTGGGCCAACACCGGCAGTCATTCTGTACAAATATACAATACAAGAATACCATACAGGGCTGTCAAAGTCACGATTATAAGCACTTTCATGCATGAGATGTTTTGCCATTTGGTTATACTGAGGAAGTTATGTTAAACCATGCATAGGGAGTGAATGGCGATTGACTTTATGCAATTTAGAGTATGGTGATCTCTTTTACGAAGAAATTGGACAAGGAAGTCCAATTATCTTTTTGCACCCACCGGGAATGGGAAGGAAGGTGTTTCGATACCAAAGGCCACTGAGCCAAAGATATAGACTAATCCTTCCTGACTTAAGCGGTCATGGTGATTCAACAGCTGTACTGGAAAGAGTTACAATCCAAAAGTATGCCGAAGAAGTCTTAAGACTGGTCGATTCTATAGGATTGGAAAAAGTCACGTTGTGCGGCTATTCCTCCGGAGGCAGCATAGCACAGGAATTTGCCCTGACTTACCCGGAAAGAACTAAAACGCTTATCCTTTCTGGCGGCTTTGCAGAGGTACAGTCACCGGCATTGAAATATGAGCATTTGATGGGAATGTATTTCGTGAAAAATTCCCCTAAAACCCTGGCGAAGGTGATTGCAACTGCACATACCTTTGATAAGAATTACAGGACGGAACTCATTGAACATATGTTGAAAACAGATTTGAATACATGGTTCGACTTTTACCACGAATCATTGAACTATTCTTGCAGCGGAAGACTGAAAAATTTAAATGTACCTCTGCTGCTTATTTATGGTTCGAGAGATTTCATCAACCAGCACATAAGGGCCTATGAAAGAGAGTTGGGACATTTTCAAAAAGCCATTATTCCAAAAGTCTCACATCAGGTTCCTGTTAAGAAATGGCAGCAGTTCAACACTGAAATAGAGAAGTTTTTGGAAGAGCAATCTGACTGGCGTTGAAAAAACGCATTGTTAGATTATACAATGCGTTTTTACGCCTCTTTTTTATCTGGTTTTATGGCAAGAAATGTTGCTAGTGCGGCAGCGATGCTTAAAGCGGTTAGGATAATGAACATTAGCTTATTTGAATTTTTCATCATCAGAGCAATGACGGGAGGACCTGCGGCCACTCCTATGAACCTCATTGAGCTATATATGGATGTAATGGTACCTCGTTCTTCTTTTTCAATACTCTCAGTGATTAAGGCATCCATTGGCGGCAGGCTTGCACCTATACCGATGCCGGCAACAAGGAACATGGAAATAATAAACCATAACTCTCTCGAAAAACTCAGGAGGGCCACTGCTATACCAAGCAACACTAAGCTAGAGAACGTAATCCACTTCATCAGGACCATATTCTTTTTTATTACTTTACCGGTGATAAATGATGAAAGGCATAGCGCCCCTAATGGCAAGGCAAGAACCAGTCCTTTTTTCAAATCCTTTATTCCATATTTGTTCTCCAGAATATCGGACAGGTAAAATAAGACTCCAAACAACACGAACATGACAATAGCACCAATAAAAAAGATGGCATACAGCCAACGCCCATTTTCAGTGAAAATCAGTTTTATTTTTTTTAGGAAATCCTTGAATGGCAATGGTTCTTGTTTCTTTTTCGGACTTTTTACCAGGAAGATCATCATGATTATTGACAGGGCACAGAAAACGGGTATTGAAAAGAACGGGATAAACCAGATGATTCCTGCCAGGAATGAGCCTAATACTGGGCTGAGAACCTTTCCAAGAGTGTTTGCAGTTTCGATTTCTCCGAGCGCTCCGCTTACTTCATCATCGTTTTTGAACATATCTCCAACCAATGGCAAAACAATTGGAAAAGCACCGGCTGCTCCCACGCCCTGCAAGGCTCTTCCGATTAAGACAACCCAGTATCCATCGTTCATTTGCCATGAGGCCCACCCTGAAATAGTTCCACCAATTCCAGTGATGATCAGGCTTGGAATAATGACTTTCTTTCGACCAATATGATCAGATAAGTACCCGGCTAACGGGATTAAAAATATGGCTACTATTGAATAAACGGTTATGATCAGGCTCGATTGAAAGGCGGAAATGCCCATCTTCTTTTCCATGACAGGCAAAACTGGAATCAGCATCGAATTTCCAAGTGTCATCACGAGAGGAATGGATGCGATTGAGACAATTGCCCATTTTTGATTATTGGCACTACCCTTTTTCGAATCCTTCTCTTTTTTATTCGAAACTCCTCCGGCTTTAGGAAACAAGTTTTCAATATAATTCATGATCGGTAACCTGCCTTTTTTCATACTATTTTTAGTGTGGACTTAAACAACAGAAATAACAGATGTCTTTTTATGGGAAAGATTTTTTCTGTGAAAAATCCTTATGGAGTTTTTAGAGTGAAAAGGATAAAATAATTGGAAAAGACTTGAAGGGTGGTGGAATCATGGCACAAATATTGTACCTCAATGTCGGGAAGCCGGAGCTTAAGACCTGGGACGGCAAACAAGAACGATCAGCAATAGGTAAAAAAAGAGTGACACAGTCGTTACTATCAAAAGAATCCTTTCACGGAGATGGTGTGGCAGCAACAGAATTTCATGGAGGACCTGACAGAGCTGTTTGTTTTTATCCAACAGAGCATTATTCAAAGTGGTCAGTTGAATTCGGGAAGGAATTAGCACCTCCAACCTTTGGCGAGAATATTTCAGCCCCAGGAATGTTGGAGGCCGATATCTATATAGGTGATACATATAAGCTTGGAGAAGCTGTTATCCAGGTGACACAGGGAAGGATTCCGTGTTCAAAAATATCCAAGAATAACCAAATTGACACGCTGTTGAAAAGGGTTGTCGAGACTGGCTATACGGGCTATTTTTTCCGTGTTCTTCAAGAGGGAATGGTCTATGAAGACTCTGATATTATTTTATTGGAGAGGATACAAAATAACTTTTCGATTTTAAGGGCTAATGAAATATATTTTCACCAGAGGAAGGACTATCAAGCGATTGAAGAACTGTTAGAAATTGAGGAATTGGCAGAAGACTGGAAGAAAAATCTTGAGAAACTTTTAATGCAGAAGAATTAAAATATTTCATTTATTTGGTTGACATTTTCGAATCACCGCTTTAATATAGTGAATAATAAAATAATAAGCGATGACGAAGAGTAGTAACTGGATCAGATACTTAAGAGAGCTGATGGTTGGTGGAAATCAGTGTAACTGTACCAGCGAATGGACTTCCGAGCTTCCAGACCGAACCCTTACGGCAGTAGGCTTTGGCGAAATGGCCTTATCGTTATAAAAGGCAGGCATTAAGCATTCAATGCTCGATGCTGTTAAGTGAGCTGTTTTACAGCTAATTAAGGTGGCACCACGGGTCTCTCGTCCTTATTGTAATCAATAAGGATGGGGGGCCCTTTTTGTTTACCCTCAAAATCCAATAATTTTATTATGTAAACTCGATGAGCAAGAAGAGTAAGCAGGATTTTTCTGTTACAGAGAGCCGGGAATGGTGTGAACCGGTACAGAAATACTTGCCGAATGGCCTTGCGAGAGGCAGCCTGAAATAATAGTAGGGCTTGCCCGGGATTCCGCCGTTAAAAGGATAGGGTATAACGAAACGTTTTTTGGTTTCCTGTACCTGAAGAGAGGGAGTCTCAAGGCTCCAATATGAGGTGGCACCGCGGTCCAATCGTAATCGTCCTCTATACAGCACAATCTTTGTGCATGTATAGGGGACTTTTTTATTTTCTAAAGGAGGATATATATGAAGGTTGAATCAACAAATATCTTTATTGAAGAGATTGAAGGAGATACATTAACCCCGATATCTGTGTACCAGATGGTATCCGGAAAGAAAAAATTCCTGTTGGAAAGTTCACATAAGCATAACGACTCAGGGCGATTTTCTTTTATTGGCTGCGATCCCGTTTATGAGCTTTTAAGTGAAAAGGGAGAGACCTATCTGGCAAGGAAAGGCGTTAAGGAGAAGGTACAGACTCCATTTTCCGATGCTCTGAAAGAAATGCTTCCTAAAGTATTCCCTGAATTTGATATTCCTTTCATAGGAGGCGGTGTCGGTTTTGTAAGCTATGATTTCATTCGCGATTTTGAAGAAATTGGGCCGCTTAAAGAAGATCCTCTTGATATGGCAGAAGCGCATTTGATGTTCTTCAATGAAGTCATCGTATTTGACCATCTTAAACAAAAAATCAACCTGATCGGCATTCCGTTTCCAGGTTACAGCAATGACGATCTTATTAAGAAAATTAAGAAACGGAAAAAAGAACTTGATTCGCCAGTCAAAAAGCAGCCAGTCAATCGATTTTCACTTTCAGATTTTAAAGCATCGCAGAACAGGGAGGAATTTGAAAAATCAGTCAGGACCGCAAAGAACCTGATCGAAGAGGGAGAAATCTTTCAGGTTGTGCTGTCAAGAAGGCTAGCAGCGGATGCAAAAGGAGATCCATTTTCGTTCTATCGAAAGCTGCGAGTGGATAATCCCTCCCCTTATATGTACTTTATTGACTTTGAAGATTATGTTGTTGCCGGCACGTCCCCTGAAAGCCTCGTGAAGTACCGGGATGGTACGATGATTGCCAACCCGATTGCAGGTACCAGGCCGAGGGGAATATCCGCAGATGAGGATTTAGAACTGGAATTGGAATTGAAAGAGGACGAAAAGGAACTGGCTGAACATAAGATGCTCGTCGATCTCTCAAGGAATGATTTAGGCAGGATATGTGAAGTCGGCAGTGTCAAAATTGATAAGTTCCTGGCTGTAGAAAGGTATCAGTTTGTCATGCATCTCGTATCTGAAGTAAGTGGGAGGCTGTTGCCAGATGCCCACCCAATGGATGGGCTGGCGGCATGCCTTCCCGCAGGAACAGTGTCAGGAGCTCCAAAAATTCGGGCGATGCAAATTATCAACGAGCTTGAAGCTGAAAAAAGAGGTGTTTATTCAGGAGCGGTCGGTTACTTCTCTGCTTGTGGAAGCATGGATTTTGCCCTAGCGATCAGAACATTGGTTGTTAAGGATGGCAAAGGATATCTCCAGGCAGGTGCAGGCATTGTATATGACTCTGACCCGGCAAAAGAGTTTGATGAAACCAACCATAAATTAAAAGCATTGATGGAGGCAGCCAATGATCCTACTGATCGATAATTACGATTCATTTACCTATAACCTTTACCAGTATTTAAGCGAACTGGGTGCTGAAGTAAAAACAGTTAGGAACGATAAAATATCAGTTCAGGAAATCTCGCGAATGGAACCTGAGGCAATTGTCCTTTCTCCTGGCCCGGGCAGGCCGGAACAAGCCGGAATCTGTGTCGAGACTGTTAAACAATTGGCGCCATCAATCCCTATTCTTGGTATATGTCTTGGCCACCAGGCAATAGCCCATGCATTTGGCAGTTCGATCATCAAGGCTGAAAAAATCAGGCATGGCAAGGAGTCCAAACTCCTGCATACAGGCACTTCGCTAATGAATGATCTCGAGGTACATCCTGAAGTAATGAGATATCACTCTTTGGTGATCGACCGAATGACGCTTAATGAGGATTTTCAGGTGCTGGCAGAAGCGGCTGATGACCAGGAAATAATGGCGATCAAGCATAAAAATTACCCTCTTTACGGCCTTCAGTTCCATCCAGAATCAATTGGAACGAAGAGCGGAAAGCAAATTCTATCGAATTTTCTCGCTGAAATCAGAAAGGAGACAAAAGCGTATGAAATATTATCTTGAAAAGTTGGTTGAAGGGAAATCATTGCTGGAAATTGAAATGGAAGATGCTGTCCAGGAAATGTTCACCCAGGATACAACAGATGCCGAAATCGCATCATTTTTGACAGGTCTCAAGTCAAAAGGAGAAACCGCTGAGGAAGTATCAGGGTTGGTAAAAGCCATCAGAAAGCATGCACTTACTTTTACAAAAAATATACCGAATGTTTTGGATAATTGCGGAACAGGAGGAGATGGATCAAAAAGCTTCAACATAAGCACTACTTCCGCATTTGTTATTGCCGGAGCCGGGATTACAGTAGCAAAGCATGGAAACAGAAGCGTATCGAGCAAGACCGGAAGCGCGGATGTACTGGAGGCGCTCGGTGTCAGTCTTGACTTCTCTCCCGAAGCAACAGAAGAAATCCTTGAACAGAATGGGATTGCGTTTCTTTTTGCTCCTCATGTCCACCCGAAATTGAAACAAATCATGAAGGTAAGAAGGGACTTGAAAATCCCTACTATCTTTAATCTAATCGGACCACTGACAAATCCAGTACAGCTTGATTACCAGCTGCTTGGAATCTATCGCAGGGATTTGCTCGAAAAGTTTGCCCGTGTACTTGCGAATCTGAATAGGAAGCGGGCGATTGTCGTGAATGGAACGGGTGGAATGGATGAGGCCTCTCTGGCAGGTGAGAACGAAATGGTCCTCGTTTCTGAAGGGGAAATCAAGCGAATCAAGCTTAACCCGGAAGAAGTGAACTTGCCAGTGTACGATAACAGTAGGATCAGGGGTGGGGATGCACGTGATAATGCAGACATTTTGCTCCAGGTCCTTAAAGGGAAAAAAGGCGCACATCGGGATACAGTGCTGCTGAACGCAGGTATTGGAATTTATACCGCCGGGAAGGCAGAATCGATTCTTCAGGGAGTGGACCTTGCAGTGGAAAGCATTGATTCAGGCAGGGCAATAGCCAAACTGGAGAATTTAATCAGCATAAGCAATCGAAACAAAAAGGCGGTAGGATGAGATGGGTACAATACTTGATTCAATCATTGAAAGAAAAAAGGTAGAGGTGGAAGAGCTGAGGAAGTCAGCCAGGGAAATACCTGAAATTTCGTCGAAGCCCCGCTCTCTACTAAAAGCCTTAAGAGAGGCAAACAATGTTGCCATCATTTCAGAATTTAAAAGGGCTTCACCTTCTAAAGGAGACATTAATCTTTCATTGGAACCTGCTCAGCAGGCAAAACTTTATGCCCGGGCAGGTGCATCGGCTATATCGGTGTTAACGGATGAAAAAGGTTTTAAAGGATCCTTTACTGATTTGAAAAAAGTCAGAGAAGCAGTGGACCTTCCGATTCTTTGCAAGGATTTTATCGTTGATCAAATTCAGATAGACATGGCCCGTTCCGCAGGAGCAGATGTCATTTTGCTCATCGCATCAGCATTGCCCCTGCGAAAACTTTCAGAGCTATACGAGTATGCCTATGAAAAAGGACTAGAGTGCCTCGTTGAAATCCATGATGAAACAGATCTGGAAAAAGCTCTCTATTTAAAAGCTCAAATGATCGGAATCAATAATCGAGATTTAAAATCATTCGAGGTCAATCTCGTGAACACTGAGAAGCTCGGACCGCTTGTAAAAAAAGCAGGAGCGTTTCTGATCAGTGAAAGCGGCATGAAAACAAGGGACGACATCGTCCGTGCAGCAGCTGCTGGTGCGAGTGGAGTCCTGGTTGGAGAGACATTCATGACATCCGCTGATCTTATAGAAACTTTCCAGACATTCTTCGTTCCAGTAGTGAGGGATCATCATGAAGGTTAAGATTTGCGGAATAAGAACAGTTGAAGCAGCACAGCATGCGGTTCAAAGTGCGGCTGACGCTCTTGGTTTCGTTTTTGCAGACAGCAAAAGAAAAATAACAGCTTTAGAGGCAAAGGAAATCATTGAAGCTTTACCGGAACATGTCTGGAAGGTAGGGGTTTTTGTGAACGAGGGTGCCGCCAAAATCAAGATGATCGCCGAAACAGCAGGTCTTACACATATTCAACTTCATGGTAATGAGGTCCCTGATGACTATCGTTCAATTGGGCTGCCGTTAATTAAGGCTGTTTCCGTTAAGTCACCGGACGACCTTAAAAAAATTGACACTATAAAAGCTGACTATATCCTTCTTGACAGTCCTCCAGCAGAATATCGGGGAGGAAACGGCTCAAGTTTTGAGTGGGATTTGGCAAAAGCAATCGGCAAGTCAAATACAAATATCATTTTGGCGGGTGGATTGGATCCACAGAATATCAGCAAAGCGATCGCAAAAGTCAACCCATTGATGGTTGATGTCAGCAGCGGTGTCGAAACTAACGGAGAAAAAGATTTTGCGAAAATAAAGACTTTTATTAATAATGCAAAGAATGAAAGGGAGGAAGTTTGAATGACTATTAAAACTTATAATTTACCGAACGAAAAGGGGCACTTTGGGAATTATGGAGGAAGGTTCGTACCCGAAACGCTGATGCAGGCTGTTCTTGAATTGGAGAAGGAATATAACAGAGCTTTGGGAGACGAAGAGTTCCATGCCGACTTGCAAAAATTAATGAAGGATTATGTTGGGAGGGAAACGCCATTATATCTGGCTGGAAATCTCACAGAGCATGCTGGTGGAGCAAAAATATACCTAAAGCGGGAGGACCTCAACCATACAGGAGCACATAAAATCAACAATACTGTCGGTCAGGCCTTGCTTGCAGTAAGGATGGGCAAGCGAAAGATTGTTGCTGAAACAGGGGCTGGACAGCATGGAGTTGCTACTGCAACAGTCTGTGCCCTGCTCAATTTGGAATGTGTGATTTTTATGGGTAAAGAGGATATAAGACGCCAGCAATTAAATGTTTTCAGGATGGAACTTCTTGGAGCGAAAGTCATCAGTGTAGATGCAGGGAGCGGGACATTGAAGGATGCGGTCAATGAAGCTCTTCGGTACTGGGTTACAAATGTCCGCGATACTCATTATATTCTTGGATCTGTAATGGGGCCGCATCCTTTCCCAAAAATGGTTCGCGACTTTCAAAGTGTCATCGGCAAAGAAACGAAACAGCAATTTTTCGAAAAGGAAGGAAAGCTTCCTGATGCCCTTGTGGCTTGCATTGGAGGAGGCAGCAATTCGATTGGTTTATTCTATCCGTTCATTGAGGACAATAGCGTGTCAATTTATGGTGTTGAAGCTGCTGGCCTCGGCTTGGCAACTGACAAGCATGCTGCTTCACTAACTAAAGGGAAACCAGGGGTGCTTCATGGCGCGATGATGTATCTTCTGCAGGATGAAGATGGTCAAATTCAGGAAGCGCACTCGATATCAGCTGGCCTGGACTATCCTGGAATAGGCCCTGAACACAGCTATCTGCACGATATCAATCGAATCACATATGAATCGGTAACAGATGACGAAGCACTTGAAGCCTTTCAACTGCTTTCAAAATTAGAGGGAATAATTCCTGCTTTGGAAAGTGCACATGCCATTGCGTACGCAGTCAAGCTAGCTGCTGGGATGAGCAAAGATGAGAGTATGGTTGTCTGTTTATCTGGCCGTGGTGATAAAGATGTACAGACAATTAAGGACAGGATAGGAGGAATGGAATGATGGATAGAATTCAAAAAGCTCTGACTGAAAAAGGAAAAAAGGCTTTTGTTCCATATATAATGGCTGGAGATGGAGGGCTCGAAACCCTAAAAGAAAAGCTGCTATTTTTACAAGAATGTGGTGCTGATGCAGTAGAAATTGGTATCCCCTTTTCTGATCCTGTTGCGGATGGGCCTACAATCCAGGAAGCTGGTATCCGGGCGCTTAGCAGAGGAACTACGTTGAGAAAGGTGCTTGAGACTGTTCAAACCTTCAAAACTGAAATCTCAATCCCTCTTATTCTAATGACCTATTTGAATCCCCTCGTGGCATATGGGCTCGAAAAGTTTGCCGAGGATGCTGCGGAAGCTGGTATATCGGGCTGCATTATTCCTGACCTACCGCTTGAGGAGGAAGATTTCATTCTTCCAGCGCTTGAGGAGCATGAAATCTCTTTAATCAGGTTAGTGACGCTCACAACTCCAGTTGAGAGAATAAAAGAAATCGGCTCGAGGGCAAAAGGATTCATTTATGCTGTTACCGTAACAGGTATCACGGGTGCAAGAAACGATTTCAGCGAGGACCTTGCTGCTTTCCTAGGTTCAATTAAAAGTGTCAGCCAAGTTCCTGTGCTGGCAGGGTTCGGGGTCTCAAGCGCTGAACAAGTCAGAGAAGTGTGCGGGCATTGTGATGGTGTGATAGTTGGTAGTAGAATAATTGATTTATTTGAACAAGGAGATTTGGCCGCAATAAAACGGCTCGTGAGAACAGCTGAAGGGGTTAGTTTGACTTAGTGTTGATGGAAAGCAGAAACCAGTAGCAGAATGCTAAAATCACACTAATTACAAAAAATGGAAAATAAATAGCCGCTGCATATCAAGCAGCGGCTATTTCTTTTCAGCGGTGACACATACTGTCAAAACAGGTCTTACCTCAAGATAGGATACCTCAGGGTTTTTGAATCCGGTATTAAGCAAATCATTTTTCATTCTTTCTCCCAATTGTTTTGCTGTCTGAGCCGTCGATCCTTCTTCGCGTGGCTGGACAGTAAGGACGATCCTTCCTCCAGGCTTCAGCAAGCGGAATAGGTGGCTTAAGGAAGTCAGTGGTTGGTCCCAGAGTGGGTAATTGTTAACAGAAATGATTTTATTATAGGAATGTTCAGGCTGGAAGTTGGCAACATCGCCGATAGTTAGGTGTACTCTGCCTTGTTCAATCCACTCTTTATTTCTTTTTGACGCTTCGTTCTTCATTTTTTTAGAAAGGTCTATTCCATCTACTTCTAATCCGCGGTAATTTGACATTAAAGTCTTAATCCCGTATCCGGGACCGAAGCCAACCTCTAAAATCCGGTCATTTTTGCGTACTTGAAGCTTTTGTATGCTCCACTTATTAATTTTCCTGTTCTCAAAATACATGATTGTTCCTGCAAGCTTTCCAAGTATGCCTTTTGGCTTCTCGAACTGCTTCGCCATTGAATCTATCATTTTAGTCACTCCTGATTTGATTAACCAATATTTGAACTGTTTTTCTCTTTTATACCAGTTTTCCTTTATGTTTAAACTTCACAACCTTTTTTAACCTATAATTTATGAGGGATAATTAAGTAATAAAGACAGTCTATTCTGAAAATTATTTCTCGGGAAAGCGCAGGAAAAGACAATATACTACATGAATACATTGGCTGATGAAAAAATTGACTGAATTTGTCACATGCAAAAAGGATATTTTTTAAAAAAAGCGTGCGATTTGTTACAGTACAATCGAATATTTGTTGTATATACTTTACTTAAAGTTTTCGGTGGTTGAAATTAAAAATGACAATCTATTTAGTTACTAATAAAGGAAGTTGAACGAGATGAAAATGTACGAAGCGATTCTCGATATTTTAGAAAAAAAGGGAAATGCAACGATTAGAGTGATTTGCCAGGAAATGAGTGAACAAGATCATAGCATTGTTAGTGAGAGGCAGGATATGGTTGAACCTTCCTATATAAAAACACTTGTTAGCAGCAATAACGAATTATTCCTGGTAAAGGATGATCTTGTTTCAATAAGGCCTGATAAAGAACCGGTTATGATGACGGTTGTATTGCATGGATATCCCGGCCCGGAAATGAGGGTGAGAGTCGATTTTAAAAGGAATACCTTTACCTACTTTGAATGGCATCTAGACTCTAAAGCTTCAGGTCCGCTTAAAGTGGGAACATTTGGCAGTGTGGAGGATTTTAAAAAGAAACTGTATCCTTTAAAGTTATGGGAGTGGGAAGAAGATTATCAAACAGAAGGTATTGTAGTGGATGGTACCAGTTGGTCAGTAAAACTAAAAACAAAAGGAAAAACCTATGAAAGCAGAGGACTTGACTCCTTTCCAAACCAGTGGAAAGAATTCTGCAAGGCAGTCAGCGTACTCGTTGGCAAAAAGTTTTCGTGTTAGCCGCAGACCTTCTGCGGTTTTTTTCTATTCAAAATACGAAAGGATTGTTTGTTTTAAGGTTATAATGGTGAAAACTCTGCTTGTTTTAGGTACAATAAATAAATGTAGTTTCAAACATGCGACCATGGAGGTCAATCGAGAAATGAAGGACATATCAGTACAAGAATTAATCAGCTCAAAAGAATTTATACCAGTCGATGTAAGGGCGCCAATCGAACATCGTGATTCGGCAATACCCGGGTCGGTCAATATACCATTATTCACAGATGAGGAAAGACAAGAGATAGGGACGCTTTATAAGCAATCTGGTGAAGAAGCTGCCAAATGGCGGGCCATGGAGATTGTTTCTCCAAAGCTTCCAAACTTGCTTGGTGAAATAAAGGACCTCAAGAAGTCAGGTGCTGAGCCTGTGATTCATTGTTGGAGAGGTGGGATGAGGAGCAGGTCTGTGGCATCCTTCCTAGAATACGCAGGAATACCCGCATTGCGCCTGGAGGGTGGTTATCGGGCATACAGGGAATATGTATTGGAAAGAATTCCTCAACTTTTGCCAGAAAAGGCCATCGTTCTGCATGGGATGACAGGGACTGGTAAAACCGACATATTGCAGGCTCTCCAGGAAAAGGGATATCCTGTTGTTGATCTGGAAAAAATGGCAAACCATAGAGGGTCCATTTTTGGCATGATCGGCATGGGAGAGGCACACAATCAAAAAACATTTGATGCTTTGTTATTTGAAAGGCTGAATGAAATAAAAGGTTCCAACTACTTTATCATTGAAGCGGAGAGCAAAAGAATCGGGCGTGCAGCCCAACCGGAAGAAATGCTGAAGAAAAAGGTGAATGGTATTCATTACCTGGTAAAAAGCTCAATACCTAAGAGAGTCGAACGGATATATAATGAATATGTTCAACCTTTCCTGGAAGAAGCCTGGTTTGAAGAGGAAGTCAGGGAGAAGGTATCGAAACTAATTAAGCGAATTAATCATGATGTTTCACCATCCCTCGCATTTGCCCTGGAAGAAAATAACTATAAAGAATTAATTGAGATCTTACTGGTTCATTATTATGATCCGCGCTATAACCATGCCCTTCTGGAATATGAGGGACCTTTCAAAGAAATCGATTCAGACGACCCTGATGTTATTGAGAATATTGTAAAAGAAATACAGAAGACATTTTCTGATTCAACAGCGGTTTAAAATGAATAAAAAAAGGTAATTAAAGAAGGAAAGCAGGTAAATGCTTTCCTTTTTCTTTTTGCTCTTGGCCTAGGAACTTTCATTTTGCGGAAAAAATTAATTAACAGATTGAGAAATAATTATGATTTTTGTCACGTAAAGTTTCTGAATATTTGATATATAATTAAATGAGAACTATTTAAACAGGAGGATGAAATATGCGCGAATCGAAAAATTGCCACCACCGTTTTTCAATGCACGAGGAGAATGTGGGATTTACAACGAATGATGGTGTAGACATTTTCACAGCTGGAGCAAGATTTCAGAAGTGTATCACCTGCGGGCATATTGAATTGCCTGTAGAACATAGTGAAATGATTGAGCCTAGTCAGATTGAAAAAAGAAATAACTGTTTTGCACCAAAAAATATGTATGCAACTTTGATGAGTTTATAGATATGAGCAACAAATTCAAAAGCCGGTCTATCCGGTTTTTTTTATTGTCCTTTTTTAATAGGAATAGTTTTACTGCAATAATGAAAGTTTGTTATTGAATTAACACTATAACGATAGTCAAAACCTTTGGTTAAAAGAAAATATCATGTTAGAATATTAATGTAAACGGTTGCTATCAGAATAATAATATTATTCTTTGAATTTACAGTTAAAATTGAGCACTACAGGGTAACAGATAATTAGTGAATATTAGAATTGGCAAGGGGGTTTTTTTATGAAAAAGCCAGTTTCGGGAAACAGGTTAAAATGGCCAGAATTTCATGGGCCTAACCAGGGGTATGTAGAAGAGTTATATGAAATGTTCCTACAAGATCCTGATTCCGTTGATGCTGATATCAGGGATTATTTTGGACAGAATTCTAACCTTCAATCTCCATCTTCAAATGAAAGTAATCAAGTAATTCCAGCACTAAAAGTGGCAGGATCTCCGGCAACTATCGCAGCTGCATTAAGATATGCTGATTATATCCGTTCTTACGGCCATTTATCTGCAAATATTTATCCACTGCAGTTTGGCAGCAAAGATCATCAACTTGAGGATTATCAGAAATGGGGATTGACTGAGGCTGATTTGACCGATATGCCAGTGGAGCTCGTCTGCCCTAGTGCTCCTTCTTCTATTAAAAATGGAAAAGAAGCTTTTCAATTTCTTCAAAAGGTTTACTCCGATACGATTGCGTACGAATTTGAACATGTAAATGAAATGGCTGAAAAGGATTGGCTAAGGCAGAAAGTTGAGTCTGGTGAACTAATTCCTAAAGTTGGAAATGAAAGAAAAACCAGTTTATACGAACGTCTTACAGAGGTCGAGAATTTCGAAAAGTATTTGCACCGGACTTTTGTAGGACAAAAGAGGTTTTCAATCGAAGGACTGGATTCGATGGTTCCGCTTCTTGATGAGGTCATCAGTGGCGCAGTCAATAGTGGTGTTGAAACAATCAATATTGGCATGGCCCATAGGGGAAGGCTGAATGTCCTTGCCCATGTTTTAGGTAAGCCATATGAAATGATTTTTGCTGAATTCCAGCATGCTCCAAACAAAGAACTTGTTCCATCAGAAGGTTCAATTGGAATTAATTTCGGCTGGACTGGTGATGTTAAATATCACCTTGGCATTGACCGGAAAATCAAATCGGATAACACAGCAAATGCTAGACTGACACTGGCCAATAACCCTAGCCACCTGGAATTTGCCGGTGCAGTGGTTGAGGGCTTTACCCGTGCTGCACAGGATGACAGGAATGAACCGGGTTACGCGAAATATGATCCGGTAAAAGCAATGGCCATCCTGATTCATGGAGACGCTGCATTCCCGGGGCAGGGAATTGTGGCTGAAACTCTGAACCTAAGCCGTTTGCACGGATATAAAACTGGAGGAACGATTCATGTAATCGCAAATAACACGATTGGATTCACAACCGAATCAATGGATTCCCGATCCACACGTTATGCCAGTGACCTTGCGAAGGGATATGAAATTCCGATCATCCATGTCAATGCAGATGATCCGGAGGCATGCTTAATGGCAGCCAGGCTGGCATTTGAATACAGGAGTACTTTCGGAAAGGATTTCTTGATTGACCTGATTGGGTATCGACGATTTGGCCATAACGAAATGGATGAGCCAATGACAACAAATCCTGAAATGTATGTGCTTGTCCACAAACATCCGACAGTGAAGAAAATCTATGGTGATAAACTCATAGACCAAGGAACCATGTCGGAAGAGACTAGAACAGAAATTGAACAAAAAGTATCAACCAGGCTGACAGAAGCATACGAAAAAGTTCCAAAAAAAGAGAAGGAAGTAACGAACGAACCAGATATCCCAGATGAAGTGGAAATGGGAATACCAGAGATCGAAACTGGGGTGCCAATCGAGATACTAAGAAAAATAAATAGTGACCTGTTGAATTGGCCAGAAGGATTCAATGTCTTCAATAAATTAGAGAAAATCCTCCAAAGAAGGAAGGATGCTTTTTCTGTGAACGGTAAAATAGATTGGGGTCTTGCAGAAACTTTGGCGTTTGCTTCCATAATTAAAGATGGAACACCAGTCAGACTTACTGGACAGGATTCTGAGAGAGGAACCTTTGCCCAAAGAAATATTGTTTTGCATGACAGCGAAACTGGCGAGCAATTTTCACCGCTCCATGTTTTGCCTGGAGCAAGAGCATCCTTCTCTATCCATAACAGCCCGCTTTCTGAAGCGGCTGTAGTGGGTTTTGAATATGGGTATAACGTATTCGCCCCAGAAACTTTAGTCCTTTGGGAAGCGCAATATGGTGATTTTGCCAATGCTGCCCAGGTACTGTTTGACCAGTTCGTGGCGGCTGGCAGGGCGAAGTGGGGACAAAAATCAGGTCTAGTCATGCTTCTGCCTCACGGATATGAAGGCCAGGGGCCGGAGCATTCGAGCGGAAGAGTAGAAAGGTTTTTAACACTCGCGGCTGAAAATAACTGGACGGTTGCGAACCTTTCTTCAGCGGCTCAATATTTCCATATTCTACGTAGACAGGCTGCGATCTTAAGGCAGGAAGCTGTTCGCCCGCTCGTTTTGATGACACCTAAAAGTCTGTTGAGGAACACTACGGTTGCTGCGGATCCACAACAATTGGCAGAAGGAAGCTTCAAGCCGATCATCGAACAGCCAGGGCTTGGCGGCCAGCCAGAGAAAGTGGAGCGGGTGGTGTTGTGCACTGGAAAAGTGAGCATAGATATCGCTGAAAAGATCCAGCCGGAAGAGCATGGATGGCTGCATGTCTTGAGAATCGAGGAGATCTATCCTTTCCCGCTAGAACAATTAAAAGAAAAGTTAGGCCGATATCCGAACCTAAAGGAAATCGTCTGGGTTCAGGAAGAACCGAAAAATATGGGAGCATGGACTTTTGTTGAGCCAAGAATCAATGAAGCAGCACCGAACGGGCTGGAAGCTTCCTACATTGGCAGAAGAAGACGTTCGAGTCCGGCAGAGGGAGATCCAAACATCCACAAGTTGGAGCAGGCAAGAATTATAAATGACGCACTGACAAGGAGAAATGGAGGAGGAAATGAAAATGGCAGAGATTAAAGTTCCTGAATTAGCTGAATCAATCACCGAGGGAACGATTGCTCAATGGTTGAAAAAAAAGGGTGATCAAGTCGAGAAAGGTGAATATATCGTTGAACTGGAGACCGATAAAGTTAATGTTGAAATTATCTCTGACTATGATGGAGTATTAACTGAACTCCTCGCTGAAGAGGGGGATACAGTGAAGGTTGGGGAAGCAATCGCCATTGTTGGTGAACAGGGCAGCGCAGCAAATGATCAGCCTCCTGCAGAGGCAGGCAGGGTGAACGAATCCCCCGATGAACCTGCTAAGCATGAAAATGGCTCGGTCGAAGGACAAAACACCGGGAACAATGCTACTGTTGATCAGTCTAGTAATGATGCAGCGTCAGAGAGGATTATCGCTTCACCTGCAGCAAGAAAGCTGGCAAGGGAAAAGGGCATTGACTTGAGCAAGGTAGCTTCCCAGGATCCGCTTGGCAGAGTGAGGAAACAGGATGTGGATTCATATTCTCCAGAGCAAAAAACTAACCAAAAGCCAGCTGTTGAAAAAACTGAAGCGCCAAAGGCAGTTTCTGCCGGAAAAGCAGCTGATGACAATCGGGTTGAGCGTATTAAGATGTCACGGAGACGCCAGACTATTGCCAACAGATTGGTCGAGGTTCAGCAGACAGCGGCAATGCTCACGACCTTCAATGAAGTTGATATGACAGCTGTTATGGAATTGAGGAAGAAATGGAAGGACCGTTTCTATGAGGAGAATGATGTTCGTTTAGGATTCATGTCATTTTTCACGAAGGCTGTTGTAGCGGCATTGAAGAAGACTCCTTACTTGAATGCTGAAATCCAGGGCGACGAAATCGTCCTCAAAAAGTTCTATGACATTGGAGTCGCTGTCGCTGCCGATGAAGGACTGGTAGTTCCAGTCATCAGGGACGCGGACAGGAAAAACTTTGCCGAGATTGAAAATGATATTAACGAACTAGCTGAAAAGGCTCGCACAAACAAGCTATCCTTGAAGGACCTTCAGGGAGGAAGCTTTACGATTACAAACGGTGGTGTCTTTGGGTCATTGCTGTCAACACCAATCATCAATGGTCCGCAAGTAGGGATACTTGGAATGCATACAATCCAGTTGCGCCCAGTTGCGATCGACAAAGAGCGAATGGAAAACAGGCCAATGATGTACATCGCATTATCCTATGACCACCGGATTGTTGATGGCAAAGAAGCCGTCACCTTCTTAAAGCGTATTAAGGAACTGATGGAAGACCCAGAATCATTGTTGTTACAGGGATAACTTTTAAAGCACTGCCGATAATTTTATTGGCAGTGCTTTTTTAGGTTGTGAACTGTATGAAATTACGGAGCTTTGTGGATGAGTAAGGTGGAGATGCTGCAAGAAGGAAGCCCACTTCGGACAAGTATGTAGAAAAAGAAGATGAAAGCGTAACTTAAGACAGC
>NZ_JAGGQL010000034.1:0-323 GCF_018613315.1 Bacillus sp. ISL-37
TGAGCCAGGATCAAACTCTCCAAGAAAGAGTTATGAGTTAGCTCATAAAGTTAAAACGTTGGCTCATGTTCTTCTATAATAGAAGTCATGATTA
Organism: Bacillus sp. ISL-37; assembly: GCF_018613315.1. GTDB lineage: Bacteria > Bacillota > Bacilli > Bacillales > Cytobacillaceae > Mesobacillus. The sequence goes on from NZ_JAGGQL010000034.1 coordinate 95, forward strand.
TTTATTGTTTGTTGACGCTTGTTTGTTTAGTTTTCAAAGAGCAATTTTTCCGTGTCACCCGTAGGCGACTTAAATAATATATCATGCTGTCGATATTTCGTCAACACTTTTTTAAAAAGTTATTAACGGCTGTTCAACAGCAACGTTTAATATAATAACAACTTCTGCTTGCTTGGTCAATAGCTTTTTGCAAAATAGAAAAACATAACTTGTTCAGCCCCGACAAGCG
>NZ_JAGGQL010000034.1:392-17606 GCF_018613315.1 Bacillus sp. ISL-37
AAAGAAGCGCTTTTTGCTTCGACGGCGGAGTTGAAGTTTCAGAGTTTCTAGGAGGCGACACTAGACAACTCGAAAAGCGGAGGCGACTGCTCAACTCCGAAAAGCGCTGGAGGGCCTGACCAGTGAAGTCGTTCTTTGACTTCATGGGCAGGACCGAAGCGACTCGAGGAGTTAGGAGCCGCAGCTAGACAAGTGACTCGAGGGGCTAGGCGCTGGAGCTGGACAATTCTCGAAGTGGAAATTTGTACTCTTATCCTGCAAAATAAAACGCCGCTTCAAAAGCGGCGTTCCTTCTTTATATAATCCAAGTCTGAATAGCTACCAACGCAAACACACCAGGTATTCCTAATAGACCTGAGACTGCTGCGGTCGCAATATTGATTGGCACATAAATGCCGAAACTAGTACCGAAAGCGTTAAGAAAAAATAAAAAGATGGCTCCAATTAAGATCTTCACTGCATTCTGTCCAATAAAACGGAGCGGTTTTGTCGGTGCACCTATAATGAGAAGCAAAAAGATCAATCCACCAAGGACCGATATGACAACTATAGGTTCCATACTCTTCCCCCTTACTTCAATGTCTTGTACATTTTTATGTACAAGTTATCAAAATAAGACCTTATTGTATGGAAAAAACATCACTTCGTCTTGATGGTGATTTTCCTGTGCTTAGCTTCTTTAAAAAGAAAGAAATACTTGGCCTCGGCAATTTTCGCTTCAGTGATAAACTCTTCTGATGGATCGAAGCTTCTTTCAACCAGTAGCTTTTGATTGTTCCAAGTTCTCTTCATGCTGTCCAGCTGTTCCAATAGTTTATGGTCGAATTCTTTTCTAAGCCATTTCTTTTTACGAAATAACATGACTTTCCTCCAGTAGAGTTTCTTCTTATAAATGGAGTTAAACTTCCCGGCGCCCTTCTAATGCTTTAGAAAGGGTGACTTCATCCGCATATTCAAGATCCCCGCCGACCGGCAGTCCGTGCGCGATCCTTGTAACCTTGATCCCTGACGGCTTCAACAGTCTTGAGATATACATGGCTGTTGCTTCCCCTTCGATATTCGGGTTTGTTGCTAGTATGACTTCCTGGACAGTTTCATCCTGAAGTCTCTTTAATAGGTCAGGAATATTGATATCTTCTGGTCCTATTCCATCCATAGGAGAAATTGCACCATGAAGCACATGATAAAGACCATTGAATTCCTTCATCTTTTCCATCGCAATAACGTCCTTGGGATCCTGTACCACACAAACAACACTGCGGTCGCGGCGCTGATCTTCACATATATAGCAAGGATCCTGGTCGGTTATATGCCCGCAGACAGAGCAGTAAGTCAAGTTGCGCTTTGCGTTAACCAAGGCCTTAGCAAAATCCAGTACAGTTTCTTCCTTCATGCTTAATACGAAAAAAGCCAGACGAGCGGCCGTTTTCGGGCCGATACCTGGCAATTTCATAAAGCTGTCGATCAGCTTTGATATTGGTTCAGGATAATGCATTCTTTTATATTCCTCCTAGAACATTCCCCCAGGAAGGTTCATGCCCTTTGTAAATTGGCCCATTGTCTTATTGGTTAACTCTTCTGCTTTTTTCAACGCATCATTCGTTGCAGCAAGGACTAGGTCCTGTAACATTTCAACATCATCAGGATCGATAACTTCTGGCTTGATCTGAACGTCAACAATTTCCTTATGTCCAGTCACGATAACTGTTACCATACCGCCGCCAGCAGTACCTTCGATTTTCTCTTCTCCTAATTGGACTTGAGCTTCTTCCATCTTCTTTTGCATTTTTTGCATTTGCTTCATCATATTTTGCATATTACCATTTCCTCGCATCATGTAAACGTACCTCCAAAATTTAGTCTTGTATTTGTATTAATTCATCGCCAAATAATTTTTTAGCTTCAGCAATCAGCGGGTCTTCGGCTGCATTAGCTTGCCCTTCCATTGCTCCATCGCCTCTCTGGCTGATAAAGTTTTCCCTTATTTTTAGCCACTGATCTTCCGGCACACCAATTACCTGCATCCTTTTACCGGTGTAATCATTCATCGCACCGCTGACAGTTTCAATGAATCTGGTGTTTTCCATTGCCATCTGGCAGTGAATCTCATATTTGAATTTTATCACGACTGCCTCATCAGATGCAGCTACTGGTTCCGCTTCGTTCAATAATGCAGCCTGTGAACGCATTTGGTTCGCGGCAAGCATTTCGAGCAGGTCTCCCCAACGTCCCTTAATTGTATGGAGATTTGTCTTGGTAGCACTTTTCAGCACCTCATTAATCTTTCCAGTCGGAGCCTGGAAGCCTTTTCGGTTTGGACGAGGCGCTTTTTTAGCAGCCGCAGCCGGTTCGCTTGCCGCCATCCCAGGGTTCTGCTGGAACTGTATCAATTTTTCCTCGAGCTGCTCGATCCTTCTTAGCAATGGTTCAACCTGAACATTGCTGGACGGATTTTGATTTTCCAGCTGACATAGCTTGACGATCGCTACCTCAAGGAAGATACGGGGATGGTTTGTCCAACGCATTTCTTGCTGTGCTTTATTCAAGACCTCTATCAATTCATAGATCTGAGCTGGCTCGACCTGATTGGCAAGCTCCTGGAAATCCTCATCCAGCATTACTCGCTCCATAGATTCCTCGAGCGCTGGCGCTGCCTTGTACAGAAGCATATCGCGGTAGAAGAATATCAGGTCCTCTATGAACCTCGCTGGATCCTTCCCTTGTAAAAGCAGTTCTTCCAGAGCTTCTAACCCAGCTGCCGCATTTCGTTCATGAATCGCTCTGGCTAGCTGGTTCAGGAAATTCTGTGATACGGTACCTGTTACCGTGAGTGCATCTTCAATTGTTACTGTATCCTGGCTGAATGATATAGCTTGATCAAGCAGGCTTAAGGCATCACGCATTCCGCCTTCTGCAGCCCTGGAAATGATCTGCAGGGCTTTATCATCGCAATCCACTCCAGATTCCTCAACAATTTGCTTCATCCTGCCGACGATTGCCTGAGCTGTTATCCTCTTAAAATCAAATCGCTGGCATCGTGAAATGATTGTGAGTGGAATCTTATGGGGCTCAGTCGTAGCGAGGATAAAGATGACATGCTTTGGAGGCTCTTCAAGGGTTTTCAGCAATGCGTTAAACGCTCCGATGGAAAGCATATGCACTTCGTCGATGATATACACTTTGTACTTCACGACGTTCGGCGCATACTTAACCTTATCTCGGATATCCCGGATTTCTTCGACACCGTTATTGGAAGCGGCATCGATTTCAATTACATCAGGAATCGATCCATCCGTTATTCCACGGCAGGCATCGCATTCATTGCAAGGCTCGGCCGTTGGAGCTTTTTCACAGTTAACCGCTTTTGCCAAAATTTTCGCAGCACTCGTTTTCCCAGTCCCCCTGGGGCCGGAAAAAAGATAGGCATGTGATATTTTTTGTTGAAGCAGAGCGTTTTGCAGTGTCGTTGTGACATGTTCCTGCCCGACCACATCAATGAACTGTTGTGGACGCCAGACACGATATAAAGCTTGGTAGGCCAATGACACCGCTCCCTTCCTTTTATTATCTTATCTATTATAACGCAAATAACTTTCAATTTCACTTTTACCAAAGGAAGTTTTTAAGCTTTTTAAAAGGCTGTTATCGTAAAGATTGTTGTTAAAATCCTAAAGCCGATTTTAACGCGATAAAAAGCCGTTTTGTAGGTCGGTAATAAGCGGCAAGCTCTTTTCTCATAATATGCTTTTATTTTGTCAAGAAACATAGGTCATTCAATCCTATTTCGTAGTCAATAGCAACAAAGTTTGAGAAAAGAGCTTTTTAAAACGACAAAAAACTCATCTCTGTTAAAGAGATGAGTTGAATGTATCATATTTAACTGCCGCGCACCTTCCGTCGACTGAATACCATAAGCGTTACTTAAGCAGTTAGCTCAGCCCAGGCAACCCTGCGGCACATGGGAGCGTCCACTTAATGCTGCTTCCTTCCGGACCTGACATGGTTCATGGATTCCCATTGCGCAGGACCCGGGCGTCAACACCACTTGCTTAAGGCAGACCCTACAGTAAATCAGCCTCAGGAAGGGATTCATCCCCGCTAGAGCGGATTGCGGGTACAGGGCACCGCTACCTCCCCGACTAGCACGGCAAAATTGAAACCTTATTTAGGTGTGTCTCAAGGACACATACATAGTATACTAACTCACGAACTAAAAAGCAATGCTTATCCCCTGTCAATTCCTGTCTGTTGTTCCAGTTCCTCTTTTGCCTGTTTCTTTTTCAGCTTCTTTTTCTCCCGCAGATTCCTGAAAAAGTCGGATAGCAGTGCTCCGCATTCTGCTTCCAGCACGCCTGTCACCACTTCACTTTGATGGTTGAAGCGCTCATCCTGGAGGATATTCATGAAGGTCCCTGCACAGCCGCCCTTCGGATCCTTTGCGCCATAGACCACTTTTCCCACTCGGGACAGCATGATTGCCCCCGCGCACATCGGGCATGGCTCCAGTGTTACATAGAGGATTGCGTCCTCAAGCCGCCATGTACCGAGTTTCTTACAGGCCTCGTCGATTGCCAGCACTTCTGCATGGGCAATGGAGCTTTGCTTCGTTTCGCGGAGATTATGGGCGCGGGCAATGATCTCACCATCCAGCACAATGACAGCACCAATCGGCACCTCATCCATTTGTCCTGCCTTTTTCGCTTCTTCAATCGCCTCAAGCATAAATCGTTCATCCTGGGTAAGTTGAGCTTCCATCTTTCCCTCCGCAAAAAATAGTAATAGTTATTTCCAACTGGTTTAATAATCCCCCACCGGTAAAAATATAAAGGATAAGGAGAGGATTATTCATGCCAAAGAGTGCTCTATTAATTATCGATATGATCAATGATTTCAATTTTGATGCCGGGGAAGACCTCGCAAAAAACACAAAAAAAATCATCGATCCAATTTTAACATTAAAGAAATCTTTCAATGAAAAGGGCATGCCCGTTATCTATATTAATGACCATTATAATCTATGGCAGGCAGATTTTGAAAAAATCATGGATTATTGCTCAAATGAAACGAGCGAAGATATCATTAAAAAAATCGCCCCTGAAAAGAATAAGGACTATTTCCTGATCAAACCAAAGCATTCTGCTTTTTATGGTACGGCGCTTCATACCCTTCTTCAGCAACTGAAGGTGGACACCTTGGTCCTGGCGGGGATTGCAGGCAATATTTGCGTGCTTTTCACCGCGAATGATGCATACATGCGCGAATACAACCTGATCATTCCGGAGGACTTCATTGCCTCCAATTATGGCGAGGATAATAAATACGCACTGACGATGATGAAAAACGTTCTATCTGCTGAAACAAGGCCATCCAGGGAGCTTGATTTATAACATACTGTATTTTCTTCCTTCATACAATGGTTGTAGCGCTAAAATGCCAGGGAGGGAAGAAGATGCAAATTCATGTGGTACAGCAAGGACAGACTTTGACACAGATTGCTCAAGTTTACGGGTCATCTGTTGCGGATATAACCGAGGCGAATGAACTGCCAAACCCTAATAATCTCGTGGTCGGCCAGGCGATGGTCATCCCGATTGTCGGAAGCTTTTATTTTGTCCAGCCAGGCGACAGCCTCTGGGCAATTTCAAGAAGGTTCGGTATCACTCCGCAGGAACTCGCAAGAATCAACGGAATCTCGGTCAACCAGCCATTGTCGGTCGGTTTCCGTCTATATATACCACAGCGGACGAAAACAAATGCGGAATTCAATGCGTACGTAGAACCACGCGGGAACACAGTTGCGCCTGCACTGGAAACAGCAGCACGGGAAGCTGCCCCTTATTTAACATACCTTGCGCCGTTCAGCTTCCAGGCCTTGCGAGACGGATCGCTGAAGGAACCACTGTTGAACAATTTTCCGGCCATCGCCGAGGCAAACAACAATATATTGATGATGGTCATCACCAACCAGGAAAACGACCAGTTCAATGATGAGCTTGGCCGGATCCTCCTGAATGATATCCCTATCCAGGACAGATTCCTGAACAATATTGTTAACACGGCTAAAAAATACGGATTCCGCGATATCCATTTCGATTTTGAATACCTTCGTCCAGAAGACCGTGAAGCCTATAACACCTTCCTGAGAAAGGCAAGGGACCGTTTTAAACAGGAAGGCTGGTTCATTTCCACCGCATTGGCCCCAAAAACGAGTGCAGCTCAGACAGGGCCCTGGTATACAGCACATGACTACAAAGCACATGGGGAAATTGTCGATTTCGTCGTCATCATGACATATGAATGGGGCTATAGCGGCGGACCTGCACAGGCAGTATCGCCAATTGGCCCTGTTCGTGAGGTTTTAGAGTATGCCATCAGCGAAATGCCATCAAGCAAAGTCATGATGGGCCAGAATCTTTATGGATATGATTGGACCCTCCCATTTGTCCAGGGAACAATCGCGAAGGCGGTCAGTCCGCAGCAGGCCATCCAGATCGCTGCTGATAATAATGTACCAATCCAGTACAACACAAGATCACAGGCACCGACCTTCCGGTATACAGCTGCAGATGGAAAGCAGCATGAAGTCTGGTTTGAGGACGCACGTTCCATCCAGGCAAAATTCGACTTAATCAAAGAATTAAACCTGAGAGGAATGAGCTACTGGAAGCTTGGACTTTCCTTCCCGCAAAACTGGCTGCTCATCCAGGAGAATTTTAACGTAGTTCGAAAAGCGTAAGCGCCTTGGTCAGCCCCGACAAGCGCTGGAGGGCCGACCGGTGAAGTCGTTCTTTGACTTCATTGGGCGGACCGAAGCGACCTCGAGGGGCTAGGCGCTGGAGCTAGACATTTCTCAAAATGAAAGTAGTACCTTCCATCTTTTTAAAAGATAAAATTTTCTGTTAAAATAATTTTACAAATTCCGATAATAAATGACAGGCGCAGTATTTATGCGGCTGTCTTCTTTTTTGCTAAGCCTTTTTCGTAAACTTATAACTTTCTCAATCATAGTAAAAACCGGCACTTGGGTTTTTACGATTACTATCGGAATTTTGGTAAGAAGTTTCCTCGAAAAGAGCCACGAAACTTTTAATAGCGCGAATGTAGGCATATATTCGAAAAACTATATCCAAACTGTAAGATACATTTTGCTAAAATTGCCTCTTAATATTCCATACCCATATCATACAGTGGTGTGATAAAATGGATTTTGCGTGATTTAACTGACAGAAATGTAAAATAGAGATAGATACAACGGAGAGGGAGGACATGTTGTGGAAGGAACACCTTTTATAACGGTTGAAGGACCGATCGGTATCGGAAAAACGTCACTGGCACGTGCCATTTCCGAACGGTTTCAATTTGCACTTTTAAAGGAAATTGTCGATGAAAATCCATTTTTGGGGAAATTTTACGATAACATAGAAGAATGGAGTTTCCAGACAGAAATGTTTTTCCTCTGCAATCGATATAAGCAGCTTGGAGATATTAATGAACATTACCTCAGCAAAAACAAGCCTGTCGTTGCTGATTACCATATCATGAAAAACCTCATTTTCGCACAGCGTACCTTAAATGATCAGGAGTCTAAAAAATACCTAGAGATTTATCAAATCCTGACAAAGGATATGCCTAAGCCGAATGTCATCATTTACTTGAATGCAAGTCTTGATACATTGCTCAAGCGCATCAAGATGCGCGGCCGCGAAGTTGAAAAAAACATCAGTCCTTTATATTTAGAGCAATTATCTCTTGATTATGAACAAGCAATGCTTCGATTCGAGCAAGACCATCCTGAAATCCCAGTCCTTCGTTTCAGCGGTGATGACCTGGATTTTGTTAAAAATGAAGAAGACCTTCAGCTGATCATTGACCAGCTAACCGCATCATTAAGAAAAAGGAGCGTACAACCATGAATCTAAGAACAAAATATGACATCCCGGCAAATGCGGTCATCACGATTGCTGGTACTGTGGGAGTCGGTAAATCGACTATGACAAATGCCCTGGCGGATGCCCTTCGGTTCCGTACATCCTTTGAAAAAGTAGATACAAACCCATACCTCGATAAGTTTTATGCTGATTTCGAACGCTGGAGCTTCCACCTGCAAATCTATTTCCTTGCAGAGCGCTTCAAGGAGCAAAAAAGGATTTTCGAATACGGCGGCGGCTTTATCCAGGACCGTTCGATTTATGAAGATACAGGCATCTTCGCTAAAATGCATTATGAAAAAGGCACAATGTCACCAGTGGACTATGAAACATACAAAAGCCTTTTTGAAGCGATGGTCATGACTCCATACTTCCCGCATCCAGATTTGCTGATCTACCTTGAGGGTTCGATTGACGATATTCTTGAACGCATCAAGCTAAGAGGCCGTCCGATGGAACAGCAGACACCAATTACTTATTGGGAAGAAATGCATGGGCGCTATGAAAATTGGATCAATAACTTCAATGCATGTCCTGTCCTGCGTTTGAATATCAATGATTATGATTTGTTCAACAATCCGGAATCAATTGAACCAATCGTTGAGAAGATCGCTACACATATTAGACAAACTCAATTGTTGAAAAAATAAAACCGCCAAATGGCGGTTTTTTGTTTTCTAAGCGTATTAGGATTGAACTAACATAGGTTTAAAAGCCCAAAATGGGTTGTCCTCCTTAAAGTTACATAGAACCTTTCTATAAGCCCAAATCGGTGTTGAATTCCCTAAAAGGGCACATAGATTCTTTCTATAAGCCCAAATCGGTGTTGAATTCCCTAAAAGGGCTCATAGAACTTTTCTATAAGCCCTAATCGAGGTACCACTCCCCTAAAAGGACATATAGAAATTTTCTATAAGCACCCCCAAAAAAGGACATAAAAAAACCCGCTACATCCGTAACGGGTTTCTTTACACAATCTCCAAATTGTTTTTATGCGTTAATGCTTAATATTAAAATTATGGAGGAGGTAGAGGGATTCGAACCCCCGCGCGGTGTTACCCGCCTGTCGGTTTTCAAGACCGATCCCTTCAGCCGGACTTGGGTATACCTCCGAGACAAGAAATATAATATCATGTATTGAAATTCGAGTCAACACTTCTTTTGAATTTTTTTGGGCAGGATGTTTGATCCTGCCCAAATGTTAAATTATTTAGGTGCAATAACTTCTCTGTTGCCCATATATGGACGTAATGCTTCTGGTATGATGACACTTCCATCAGCCTGCTGGTAATTTTCCAGGATCGCGGCTACTGTACGGCCAATCGCAAGACCAGATCCGTTCAGTGTGTGCACATGCTCTGGTTTAGCCTTAGCTTCACGGCGGAAACGAATATTTGCTCGTCTAGCCTGGAAACCTTCAAAGTTACTGCAAGAAGAGATTTCCCTATAAGTGCCATAGCTTGGTATCCAAACTTCAATATCGTATTTCTTCGCAGCTGTAAATCCAAGGTCTGCTGAGCACATGCTCAATACGCGGTATGGAAGACCGAGCAGCTGCAGGACCTTTTCAGCGTGTCCAGTAAGTTTCTCGAGTTCTTCATAAGAATCTTCTGGTTTTACGAATTTAACAAGCTCGACTTTGTTAAACTGGTGCTGGCGAATCAAACCGCGAGTATCTCTTCCCGCAGATCCTGCCTCTGAACGGAAGCACGCACTGTAGGCTGCATAATTGATTGGCAATTCCTCTCCGCTCAGAATTTCATCGCGGTGCATATTTGTAACAGGAACCTCAGCTGTCGGGATCAAGAAATAATCTTCGCTCTCGATTCGGAACGCATCTTCTTCAAACTTAGGAAGCTGGCCTGTCCCAGTCATGCTTGCACGGTTAACCATGTATGGTGGAAGAACTTCTGTGTAGCCATGCTCGTCGACATGAAGGTCAAGCATGAAGCTCATCAAGGCGCGCTCAAGGCGTGCTCCTAGACCCTTGTAAAATACAAAACGGCTGCCGGTTACTTTTCCAGCACGTTCAAAATCAAGGATTTTCAAATGGTCTGCGATATCCCAGTGCGGCTTCGCTTCAAATTCAAAATCACGGATTTTTCCCCATTTGCGAACCTCTACATTATCATCTTCAGTTTCTCCAACTGGAACACTCTCATGAGGGATATTCGGAATGCTGAGCATCAAGGCTTCCAGTTCATCCTCAACTTCACGCAACTGGTCATCCAAAACCTTGATCTTATCGCCAACTTCACGCATTTCAGCAATCAAGTGGTCAGCATCCTGCTTTTCACGCTTCAATTGCGCAACCTGCTGGGACACTTCATTTCTTCTGCTCTTCAGCTGTTCAGCGTCAAGAATTAATTCCCTGCGTCTCACGTCCAGATCCTCAAACTTGCCGAAGTCAGTCATGTCTTCGCCACGATGCTGAAGCTTTTGTTTTACTTCTTCAAAATTCGCTCTCAAATACTTTACGTCTAACACTGCGATTTCCTCCCTTTTTATAAGAAGCTTTTCCTGAAGTAAAAAAGTCCTTAATAAAATAAAAAACTCCCGTCCCCAAAAAGGGACGAGAGTTAACCCGCGTTGCCACCCTAGTTGAAAGCAAACATGCTTTCCACTCATAAAATAACGGTTTTTACCGAAAGTATTTACTTGCCATAATGGCGTTCCATACTCTGCTCGAGGGCGGATTCATTTGCACCAGACACCGGTTCGCACCAACCACCGGCTCTCTTCGGAATGGACACAAGCTACTATTCCCTCTCATAGCTTTTTTACTATCAAATTTTAATACATAATTTACTACAATTATGTTCAGCATGCAAGCGGTTTATGCAAAATTTTTACTCTTTGTCTCCTCGACCATTTTTACAAAATAGTTCATGAGTCTATAATCATCCGTCAATTCAGGATGGAAGGAACAGCCTAAGAACTGTCCGTCACGAGCAGCAACAATCCTGTCATTATGCTTGGCCAGCACTTCGACATTCTCGCCAGCTTCCACAATATGAGGTGCCCTAATGAAAACTGCTGAGAAATTATCAGCCACTCCCGCAATACTGATGTCAGCTTCAAAGCTTTCGCGCTGGCGGCCAAATGAATTACGTTCAACTTTCACATCCATAACACCAAGATGCGGCGCATCATAGCCAACCAGATCATTCGCAAGCAAGATCAATCCGGCACAAGTTCCGAACATCGGCTTACCATCATCAGCGAACTTCTTTAACTCTTCCATGAAGCCATACTTATCAATAAGACGACGGATTGTGGTGCTTTCTCCGCCCGGAATGATTAGGCCGTCGACTTCTGCTAGCTCTTCTGGACGCTTAATGACAGTGCCTTCAGCTTCAGATGCTTCGATTGCCCATATATGCTCTCGTACAGCCCCCTGAAGGCCAAGTACTCCTATTTTCACCATAGCTATCCCCTTACCAGCCGCGGTCCTGCATGCGGGCTTCAGGTGCCAATGATGAAATTTCCATACCCTTCATCGGGATGCCAAGACCTTTCGAAATGTTCGCAATCAGTTCGTAATCCTGATAGTGAGTCGTCGCTTCAACAATTGCCTTCGCAAACTTCGCAGGATTATCAGATTTAAAGATACCAGAACCTACAAATACTCCGTCTGCACCTAGCTGCATCATTAATGCCGCGTCTGCTGGTGTAGCCACACCGCCGGCAGCAAAGTTCACGACCGGAAGGCGTCCAAGTTGCTTGATTTCTAGCAGAAGCTCATATGGAGCTCCAAGAAGCTTGGCCTCAGTCATAAGCTCATCCATATCCATCGCAACTACTTTGCGCACCTGGGCATTTACCTTGCGGATATGACGTACAGCCTCGACGATATTGCCTGTACCAGGCTCTCCCTTGGTACGAAGCATGGAAGCCCCTTCGCCAATCCTTCTCGCTGCTTCGCCAAGGTCACGGCAACCACATACGAATGGAACTGTGTAATCTCTTTTATTTAAGTGGAATTCTTCATCAGCCGGAGTCAAAACTTCACTCTCATCAATATAATCAACACCCATCGCTTCAAGCACGCGCGCTTCTACGATGTGGCCGATTCGTGCTTTTGCCATAACGGGAATTGTGACAGCACCCATTACCTCTTCAGTGATACGTGGGTCAGCCATTCTTGCTACGCCGCCTGCCGCGCGGATATCCGATGGAACACGTTCCAGGGCCATTACGGCAACTGCGCCGGCCTCTTCTGCGATCTTCGCCTGCTCAGCGTTAACAACGTCCATGATGACGCCGCCCTTTTGCATTTCTGCCATACCGCGTTTAACTCGATCAGTACCTGTCTTCATTCTTTTTCCCCCTTGTCCCTATAAAAAGGATTACTATGTAAGCACTTGAAAATAACTGGAAAACCATACTTATTTAGTCGGAATTCAGTTACCCCTACTGAAAATAAACAACAAAAAAGGTTTCCTGTCAAGACAGGAAACCAAACATTCTTTATATTACAACTTAATTAAAACCAACCCTTAACCGTGTCAGCTACTCCGCCAAATAGGTCTCCAAAGAAACCGCCGATACCGCGCATCATTAGCACGAACCAGTTCGCTTTTTCGACACTTTCAGCTGCGACAACCGGAACCTGGATTTGCTTTTGTCCGTCTTCAGTTAAAAAGCTGATGTTCTCATCCTTTTTGGACTTAACTGTCATATAGCCGACCTGTTCGCCTTTTTTAATAGGAGCAGTCAGTTCGCCATTTTCATTCAGCTTCTTTTTATCCAGTACGAGAACCGGTTCATATTCATCCTTTTCGCCATTTCTGATGGTCATTGTAATGGCATCTTTAGACTGAATCTTAACGCTGTCTTCCTTCCCTTTCGTTACCGGAAGGTTTTTCTTGCCTTTGATCTGATGATTCTCTTTTACAAGCTCTTCTTCTGTAAAATTACTAAAAGCAAAATCAAGGATTTTACGTGTTTCCGAAAAACGGCTGTCCTTAGAGTCTGCCTTCATGATCACAGAAATGAATCTTTGGTCATTTCTCATTGCAGTAGCAGTAAAACCATATCCTGCAAAATCAGTAGAACCTGTTTTTAAGCCGTCTACACCATCATACTGGTAGATAAGGCCTGGAAGCATCCAGTTAAAGTTCTTATATTCACGTCCGTCACGGAATTTCAAAGATGGCATTTTTGCTGTATCCAGAACCTCTGGGTAATCGTTCAAAAGACGGTAAGCCAGTTTCGCCAGTGAACGCGCAGACATGACGTTTTCTTCATCCGGGTTGCCTGCAGGATGGTTGCCCAGCAAATCAGAGTTATTCAACCCTGATGAGTTGACGAATTTATAATCCTTCAAACCAAGCTCAGCAGCTTTCTTATTCATCTTTTCAACATGGTTCTTCTCCGTTCCTGAAAGAACTTCAGCAAGTGCGACAGTCGCTGCATTTCCAGAATGGATGGCCATCGCTTCATACAATTCTTTTACCGTATAATCTTCACCTTGAGTTAATCCTACATTGGATAGGCCAGGTGCAGCGGATAGCTTGTGGACATACTCATTGATTTTTACCTTCTGACCCCACTTAAGCTTTCCTTCTTTGACCGCTTCAAGGACCATATATTCAGTCATCATTTTAGCCATTGATGCAACGCCAAGGACTACATCGGAATTTTTCTCATATAAGACTCTTCCTGTATCCGCGTCAATCAACATGGCCGCTTCAGCATCGATTCCTAATTGTCCCTCTGCTGCTTCTGCTTCCATTGAAAATCCAGAAAACATAGTTGTGATCGTTAAAATGAATGCTGCAAAGAACATTGAAAGCTGTTTCTGTTTACGATTCAAGACGACTTTCCCTCCAAAATTTTATAAAATATCTATGAAACTTTCATATTTGTTGACCCCTAAAAAATCACACCCGTTTAGTTTACCATAAAAAAAATGAAAAAAATAGACAGAGAATAGTCACTCTGTCTATTGAAAAATAAGGAAAATACAGTTGATATACAGGAAAAAAGTCGTAGTCCCTGCCTGTTTTCCAAATATAAACTTAGCTCATAGAGTAATTTGGTGCTTCCTTCGTGATCTGGACATCATGTGGATGGCTCTCTCTTAGTCCTGCACCAGTCATTTTGATGAATTGGGCGTTCTCTCTTAATTCTTCAAGATTGGCAGTGCCGCAATATCCCATACCTGAGCGAATACCACCTACAAGCTGATAGATCGTATCTGTAAGAGGACCTTTATAAGGAATTCTTCCTTCAATGCCTTCCGGAACGAACTTCTTATTATCTTCCTGGAAATAACGGTCTTTAGAGCCCTTTTCCATTGCCCCAACTGAGCCCATCCCACGATATACTTTAAAGCGTCTTCCCTGGTAGATTTCAGTTTCCCCTGGACTTTCACTGACACCTGCAAGCAAGCTTCCGAGCATGACGGCATGCCCACCCGCAGCAAGAGCTTTGACGATATCTCCTGAATATTTAATGCCGCCATCAGCAATGATTGCTTTGCCGTGCTTGCGTGCTTCTGTCGCACAATCATATACAGCGGTAATTTGCGGAACGCCTACTCCAGCTACAACCCTCGTTGTACAGATTGATCCAGGCCCAATGCCGACCTTGACAATATCCGCCCCTGCCTCTATCAAGTCTCTTGTCGCTTCTGCAGTCGCAACGTTTCCGGCAATAATATTCAGTTCCGGGTAGCTTTGCCGAATTTGCTTTACAGTTTCAATGACACCCTTTGAGTGGCCATGCGCTGTATCGACAACAATGGCGTCCACATGTGACTTCACAAGCATCTCGACCCGTTTCATCGTATCGGCTGTTACACCAACTGCAGCACCGCACAGCAAGCGGCCTTGCGCATCCTTCGAAGAGTTCGGGAACTCAATCACTTTTTCAATATCCTTGATGGTAATGAGCCCTTTCAGTACGCCTTCGTCATTTACTAGTGGGAGTTTTTCAATCTTATGGCGCTGAAGGATCTTCTCTGCTTCTTCAAGGGTCGTTCCCACAGAAGCGGTCACCAAATCCGTTTTCGTCATCACTTCTTCAATTTTAATGGAGTAATCCTGGATAAAACGCATATCACGGTTCGTAATGATTCCTACAAGCTTTTGCTCTTCCTCGTTATTGACGATTGGGACACCAGAAATGCGGTATTTCCCCATCAAATGTTCCGCATCAAATACTTGATGCTCAGGAGTTAAAAAGAACGGATCAGTAATGACTCCACTTTCAGAACGTTTTACTTTATCGACCTGGTCAGCCTGCTGCTCTATGGACATGTTTTTATGGATGATCCCAAGTCCGCCCTGCCTGGCAATTGAAATGGCTAGTTCAGATTCTGTTACAGTATCCATTCCGGCACTGATGATCGGAATATTCAATCTCAAAGTCTCCGTAAGATTTACCTTCAGGCTCACATCCTTTGGCAGCACCTCGGATTTGGCTGGCACTAACAGCACATCATCAAACGTTAATCCTTCTTTTGCAAATTTACTTTCCCACATAGTAAAATGACCCCCTTTAAGAAAATATTATTTGTAGGTTATCAATTGGTTAAAATACTGTCAAGAAGGTTATTATTTGTCCGACTTTTCAAATAACTTGGAGGTTTTTCATGTGTCTACGTCTTATAAGGAATGGAATAGTTACACACTCTTTTTTTCAGCAGAGTATTCACAAGCCTATCTAAAAAAATGCTACCGGAAACTCAATCTTGAGCAACCTGACATGAAAAGCTTCGAGAACTGTTATCCCTTTATGTATTATCTCGAACATGGGAAGCTTTATTATGAACAGGCTGAAAAGTCTCCGCTGGCCATCCAGCCAATCCTGCTCTTTTACGGACTTGTCCATCTAATAAAAGCATGTATCCTGACAGTTGAACCTGATTACCCTGAAACCACTTCTGTTCTTGCTCACGGAGTTTCAACAAGGAAACGAAAAAAACAACAGTACAGCTTTACGGATGATGAAGTAAAATTCCAAAAGAATGGATTGTTCTCTCTTATGGCAGAAAAGATGTTCCACATGAAACAATTGGAAGGGGAAAAAGCAACAATGGGCGATTTAATGGAGCTGATCCCAGAATTGTCCGGCATCTATTCTGATCTAAGAGGGAAGCAAATTTTCGAAGTTGCCACAGCTGCCGATTCAGGTTTTTCCCTGCCTAAAACAATAATCGACCAATTCCATATGACTGAGAACCGCTTCAAGGAATTCTTTCAGACCAAATCTTCTATCCCTGTTTCATTTGTAGAAGATCCCAATCTTATCAGGTTTGAAGCAAACTTAAGAGCAGCATCAGAACCCCTCCCATTAAAATATAATCTTGAAGAGCAGCACTATGTATTCCCCTTAAATAAAGGCGATTTATTTCTTTTTCCAGAACTGCTGCTGCACTACCTATTGTTATATAATCTTGGGATGATTGCGCGCTATGAAACAGAATGGTGGAGCGAGTTAATTAAGATGATGCCCAATGAAGACTATCCCTTGATCCAGTCATTTTTAAAATCCACATTGAAAAAAGGACCTTACTTAATTTACCAGTACCTGATGAATAAGTAATAACACTATGGGTTTGAAGCCAGTACAACGGAAAGGTGAATGTTTAGATAATACGATATCGGGAATTTCATTTATATGGACAACGCATAACCGAGGAGGTTTTAATATGGATAGAAAAAAACTAATGATGACAACTGTTGCTCTAGGTACAGCATACTTGCTAAAAGATCAAAAGTCACGCACGAAGGTAATGGATCAATTGCAATCGCTTGGGAAGAAAGTGAAGAAGTAAAGAACAAGACCCTTTGATGAATTCAGAGGGTCTTTTTATTGTGGTTATAGAAGTGTATCTAGATCTTGAGGATGAGTTATTCCATGTTCGGACAGCTTTTCCCGCCTTTCCTCCAAACCTGTCTTAAGTTAGCTCTTCTTCTGACAGCTATACGTGCTTTACCTCCAAACCTGTCTTAAGTTAGCACTTCTTCTGACAGCTTTACGTGTTTTTCCTTCAAACCTGTCTTAAGTTGACTCTTCTTCTGACAGCTTTTTGTACTTTCCCTCCAAACCTGTCTTAATTAGCTCTTCTTCTGACAGCTTTACGTGCTTTACCTCCAAACCTGTCTTAAGTTGACTCTTCTTCTGACAGCTTTACGTGTTTTTCCTTCAAACCTGTCTTAGTCTTAAGCCAATCGTATATAATCATCTGCTTCTCTATTTCCGGCATCTTTCATTTATCAGCGCATAAAAAAAGAACAGCCATTACAGCTGTTCTTTCGTGTGCCCGGCGGCGTCC
>NZ_JAGGQL010000035.1 GCF_018613315.1 Bacillus sp. ISL-37
GTAAGGAAACCTTCCTCTCCAAACCTTTCATATGAATCCCTCCAACGCTTTAGACAGCGTTTGGGCTGTTCCTTGCCGATCATGTCTAGGTCAAAGCCCTGTTCAATAAAGATTTGTGTGGGTATTTTTCCACTTTTGTAATCCATTACTGCTTTTAGCTTAAACTCAGGACTATAGGAGATAGACCTTTCAGAAGCACTCAAAACATTGGGATTCTTCTCAAGCTCTTTAATTTGGAATTCGTTATAAATATTCTTACTCATGATAATCCTCCGCCCATATTCATTAAATCTATTGAAACACAAAAAAACCCAGATAGGGGCACTTTTTTATCAGTGTCCGCTATCCGGGGTATAGTTCAGTCATGCTTCAATGGTTTTTTTCGTTTTGCTTTTCAGCATCTTCCTGATGGTTTATAAAATCTTCAACCAGGCATTTACTGCTTATGATAATGCCTGACAAGAAAAATGCAATTGTCAACGTCAAGGGGAAATAAAAGTACGTTAACATCGTAGTGGCAATCGTCCACAACAGCCAGAAATATTTTTCACGATATTCAGCCATTTACCTCTTCCGCCTTCCAATAAATCTGGCTGATTGCGTCCGCTAACGCTTCTATTGTGTTTTTTAATTCTTTCATATTATTATCAACGCCGCCTACCTCGACGACCAGCGTGTTTGCATGCAAGTCTTGATTATATATTCCATCAACGCCGATTCCTTTTTTAGGCAAAACTCCCTTACTGATCCCTGGATAATCTTTATTCAGGATCTTATGAAGTTCATTTGCAAACTTCAGGTTCTTCTGGAAGTTCTTATTTTCCTCGCCAATGACAAAAACCAATCTTGCATATGGCTCGTTATTGATTGTGGCTGTAGTCGAATCCTTTCTGACAGAATCCCTGTGCAGGTCAATAAAGTAATCTAATTTCTCGTTTCCAGCCATTGCGCTTTGAACCAACGAACGTGATATTTCATAAGACTTGTGTGTCATCCAGCCTTTTTTATCCAACTCCTGGCCAATATTGGTCTTATCCACACTCGCTCCTATACCCCTTTTCTCCAACTCCTTTCCTAGTAATTCACCTACAATCGTAATGTTGGTTTTGCCATCAACAGCCTCATTTTCATTCTCTGCTCCCTCCAGACCAAGCAATGGTAAGTACGACTCCCAGCTGTGAGTATGATAAATGAATACCGATTTTTCTGTTGGTGAAGAACCAGAGTATATTTTGCCGCTGTTCAGCTCCTTCAGTTCATTCGCTGCCATATTTCTTTCCTGCAGTAAAACCTCCATAGGAGGGGCAGATTCAATCGGGATATCCGTAAAATCAACTCCTTCATCTGCGATGAGGAAGTTTGAATCAAATGCCATGAAACCTGGAATTTCACTCCTTATCAGACTCCTGATATCATTCATTTCAACGTTTGTAAGTAATTTGAATCCTGTAGAAAGAATTGGCAAATCAGCATTCGATCCTGTCAGTGCATGTCCAATCAACGGGTTCTCATAACTAATGATCCTGAGGAATACGTCTGCACCAATTTCTCCGTTTACTTTGAATTTAAAAAAGCTAATGTTCGAAGAAGAAATGAATCCAGCTATCAGAAAAAAACTGAGTGTACAAACTAATATAATGAAACCTGACAGCATTTTCCTATAAATATTGACTAAAACTCCTGTCATTCCATCACCCTTTTGCTTGTGATACTAATTTTGAAAGTACTATATCTGTTAATCCATAAATATGTATAAATGCAGAATTTAGACTAAAAAACGCCCGGACAGATGTCCAGACGTTCAGTTAGAAATATTTCTTTTTCCAGAAAACAAATGCAGTTAACCCGGCCAATAACACAGCCATACTGATTGCCAGGAAGAAGGCAAACGGATTGTGCTGAAATGGAAGATCTACGTTCATACCATAGAAGCTTGCCACCATAGTCGGGAACGAAAGAATGATTGTAATGGATGTCAGGAATTTCATTACCATATTTAGGTTATTTGAAATAATAGAGGCGAAAGCGTCCATCATACCACTTAAAATTGAACTATAAGTCTCAGCCATTTCGATGGCCTGCGTATTTTCGATGATGACATCCTCCAGCAAATCCTTGTCTTCATCATACATTTTTAAATAATTGAAGCGCATGATCTTTGCGAGTACCACTTTATTGGATTTTAGTGATGTCGTGAAGTAAACCAGGCTTTTCTCCAAAGCAAGAAATGCATATAATTCCTTGTTTTTCATCGACTGATGCAGCTCGCGCTCAATCTCATTTGTCTTTTTATTGATTTGTTTCAGGTAGCGTAAATAATAAATGGAAATAACGTAAAGGATCTGCAGGGCAAATCTTGTTTTCTTATAAGTATAAAATTCCTTGACTCTATTTGACTTGAATTCATTCAATACAGGAGTCTCTTTTAACGAAACTGTGATGATACAATTCGCAGTCTGAATTATCCCGACTGGTATAGTTTCATAAATCGGAAAGCCAGAATCATCATGGGTGATGTATGGATAGTCAACGATGATATAGACAATACCATCTTCTTTTTCAATCCTTGGCCTCTCTTCATCATCAAGTGCATCCTTTATGAAATCCACTGCAATACCCGTTTCAGTCGCAACCCTTATGATCTCATCTTCAGAAGGATGTACCATATTAACCCAGGAGCCTTTTGAAATTTCTTCTACACGTGTTAAATGTCTTTCTTCACTGCTTTTATAGATTTCTAGCATTTGACCAACCTCCTCTTCAATTATTGAGGAAGCCAACTACCTTTTTTCAGAGTTGATAGTCTTGCAGAATTCAATTTTATCAAATCTAATAGATTATCGACTTCCCCGCAGCTATCGGGATCAGGTTCTTTTGAATAACCCAAAGATACCAACTCCTTTCTGTTTTCAACTCTTACATCTTACTCCTGAAAGGGTGAAACTACAATTAGAACTTTAAATGAAAAATAATAATTTTTATAATACAGTTGACATTATACCTTAGTGGGTATATATTATTTAATATAAATAATACCTCTAAGGGTATTAAAACAGGAGGAATCTTTGAATGAAAAACATGATTACAAAATCTCTCATTGCTTTTGCGATGATTTTATCATTAGTTGCTGCTGGACTTCCACAGCAAAAAGCTGAAGCTGCAACTACAACCGCTGATGTTTTAGTAACAGTAGGCCAAATGGGTGCTGATTCATATTCTCAAACATTGGATGGTGTTCTTTACACAGTTGACCAAATTGGCTTCATGGCTGACAGAATCCTTTGGACTCAAGAACAAATCGGTTTCATGGCCGACAGGATTGTATATGTAACAGAGTTTTCACAGAATAAAACGGTAAAAGTAATCTACATGGCTACTGCTTTATGGCCAACTGGAACGAAGGATGGGGGATACACTTATAAAGTATCGCTTATGCCAGTGGCAATGCTGCCAGCTGACTGGTAAAACTATCAGATAAATACATGTAAAAGTCTGGCTGTACTGTAGGCCAGACTTTCTTTGTATATTGGCTTTTTGGGTTTTTCAGAATAGAAAAGAAAATTGCAGTTAAGTATTTTAAAATTAATTCTAATATAGCCTTGACTTTCCTTTTTGCGAATATCCCCTCCAAACCCCATTCTAATAAATATTAGGGTCTTTTTTCGAATATTAGGGTCTTTTTTCGAGAAGCCTTTTGACAAAATACACTAATGGGTGTACATGTTAAAAAATATTCGATAAGAGTCTTTTCAGTGATAAATTGGCGGTATGTTTATGGCTGATTGTTTCCTTAAAGTGATATTCAGGGATTTCCCTTCTGTGATGGAAGCAAAAAATACATCCTTCAAATTATGAACTGACTCCTCTGCTAATTTATCCATCAGCCACTTCTCATCCAAGTTCAGCTGGAAGAGAATTTTTTTGTACAATTTACCGTCTATAATTAATGGCATTGCCAAATCATCGCCAGTCCTGGTCAAATTCATATCCTCCAGAGTGACTGTCGCTTTTTCTGCTTTTTTCATGACCGTTAAATTTCCGTTAGCTTCGAGGATTCCTATTCTTACATCCTGAACATTAAAAATATCTTTCTCTCGCAACATTAACAACATATTATCGATTGAGTACTGTGTTTTACGTAAGTTCTCCACAATGAATTTTCCCTCGTGAATGACCGTGATTGGTTCAAAGGTGAGTATACGCCCTATTTTCCTGCTTTTAATCTTCAGGTAGGCTACCAGTTTCTGAAGCAACGCTATTAAAACAATGGCAATTCCGGTGTGTATATGAGGAATCTTCGGGTCGGCAATGTCCGCCCCAACGACCGCACCAAAAGCCAATAAGATTAAAAAGTCAAAAATAGGCAGCTCTCCTATTGAGCGCCTCCCCATAAATAAAGTCGCAAACAACATCAGCGGCAGAATAGTGACCACCCTGCCTAAGAGAATTAACATTTCTTCTAAGAGTTTCATTTGGCCCCTCCATATGTAAGAATCCTTTAGTTAGTTTTGATGTATTTATTTTATTTATACAAAGAGCAACAAAATTATAGACAACCCTCTCCCTTTCATAGTACTCATTTTTACATCTTAGTAGACTGCACTGCTATAGAACCGAAGAACTCAAAATTGTCATTTAGCCCATCTGTGCCTGTTAAACGCCTCCAACTTTCCTGATGGGCAGCAAATCATATATAATGGAAGGTAAATTAGTGAACACCTCATTCTGGCAGCTTGAATATACACTGAAAAGCTTCAATTAAAAGGAGAAATTATATGCAATTACTGCAACGATTTTGGGAGGCTGTTGTTCGATTTTGGAAACGGCGCCACCTGACTCAGATATTTTTATTAATCTTATTGGTTTTCATATTGCTGTCGATTCTCTGGTTCGCCTTCATCGCTAGCAGGGCGAATGTCCAAACTCTGAAGGATGGATTGAGCCAGGCAACCACGATTTATGACCGTAATGGTGATGAAGCAAGCAAGCTTGCTTCAAACCGCACCGGTGGAGTATCGATAAATGATATGCCAGAGCATGTCCCTAATGCCGTCATTGCTATTGAGGATGAACGTTTCTATGAACATAACGGATTCGATATTAAAGGCATCACACGTGCTTTTTTCGGCAACCTTTTAGCTGGAGGCATTACCGGTGGTGGAAGTACCCTCACCCAGCAGCTGACAAAAAACGCCCTGTTATCTTCAGAGCGGACATACAAACGTAAAGTAGAAGAATTATTTTTAGCAGTTGAGCTTGAAAAGGTATATGAAAAGGACGAAATCATAGAAATGTACCTGAACCAGGTGTATTTCGGCAGTGGCGCTTTTGGGATCAACAACGCAAGTAAAAAGTATTTCGCAAAGGATATTCAGGATGTGACAATCAGTGAAGCTGCAATGCTTGCCGGTCTGCTGAAAGCACCTTCTGCCCTGGATCCTTATAATAATTACGATGCTGCCATCAAACGCAGAAATGTTGTTTTATCTAAAATGAACGAGCTAGGGATGATATCGGATTCTGAATATAAACAAGCAAAATCCGAAAAGATTGTCCTGGAAGACGGAGGCGGCTCTCTTGCCGATCGGAAATATCCTTCTTATGTCGATGCTGTTTTGGATGAAGCGACAAGTAAATACGGGCTTACCCAGGATGAAATCATGACAAGAGGCTATCGCATCTATACTGAACTTAATCAGGACATACAATCAGGCCTGGAAAAAGTATACCAACAGGATCATCTATTCCCTGATCGAGCCAGTGATGTTTTAGTACAAAGTGGATCCGTCCTGCTTGATCCTGGGAATGGCGGCGTCCTTGCATTGGTTGGCGGACGAGGCGAGAAAGTGTTCAGGGGTTTCAACCGCGCTACCCACCTCAGGGCTCAGCCAGGTTCGACAATGAAGCCCCTGGCCGTGTACACACCGGCATTAGAAGAAGGCTATAAGTATGATTCCATGCTTGTTGACAAGAAGATGTCTTTTAAAAATTACAGTCCCAAAAATTTCTCTGATACTTATAAAGGAGAAGTGCCAATGTATGAGGCAGTGGAAAATTCAATTAATATACCTGCTGTTTGGCTTTTAAATGAAATAGGCTTAAATAAGGGAATTGATGCTGTAAGAAGATTTGGAATTAAAGTAGAAAAAGAAGACCAGAACCTGGCCCTCGCCCTCGGAGGAATGCATAATGGTGTTTCTCCCTTAAAAATGGCCGAAGCTTATTCTGTCTTCCCAAATGGCGGGAAGCGTCATGATGCCCATGTAATCACGAAAATTGTCGGTCCCACAGGCAAGGTGATTACTGAGCATGATGGCTCAACAACACGCGTAACTTCCAAATCAGTGGCAAATGAAATGACGTCTATGTTATTGAATGTTGTAGAAACAGGGACTGGTAAAGGAACAAATATTGAGGGTGTTGAGATTGCAGGAAAAACAGGGTCTACTCAGCTTCCTTATGCAGATATCAATGGAACAAAGGACCAATGGTTTGTAGGATATACACCGAACATCGTCGGGGCAGTATGGCTTGGTTATGATAAAACTGACCGCAAGCATTATTTATCCAGCAGCAGTTCAAAGGATGTAGTGCCGCTGTTCAGGGCGATCATGGAAGAAACAGTTCCCCACATCGAGCAGGAGGAATTCAGGGTCCAATCAATCAACGAAAGGCAGTCTGGTGCCATCGTTGATTATGAAGAAACAGAAAAAGCAATCAGGGAAAAAGCAGACGAACTGGAGCAAGAATTAAAAGATCGTGCTGGCCAAGTTGAAGAAAAACTAAAAGAAGAAGCGCCAAAGTGGAAAAAAGTATTTGAACAAATGCAGGAAGACGCCGGTAAGGTCGGCGACAAAGTGATAGATAAACTTAGAGAGTGGCAAGGAGATTAAAAGAAATGTGAGCAGCTTAATAATTGGCTGCTCACTTTTTATTTGGAAGAAAAAGGCCATTTTCACGGAGGCATGATTGCGAATTATAGGCTGATGTCGTAGAGTTGTTCGAACTCGGTTTGACTTCGGACAAATCCGCAGGGTCACAACACCATTTTGTCCGAACAGGACATGACTTCGGACAAATTCACAGAAGCACATCGTCACTTTGTCCGAACCTGGCATAACTTCGGACAAATTCACAAAAGCACATCGCCATTTTGTCCGAACACGACATGACTTCGGACAAATTCACAGAAGCACATCGCCATTTTGTCCGAACACGGCATGACTTCGGACAAATTCACAAAAGCACATCGTCACTTTGTCCGAACCTGGCATGACTTCGGACAAATTCACAGAAGCACATCGCCATTTTGTCCGAACCTGGCATGACTTCGGACAAATTCACAAAAGCACATCGCCATTTTGTCCGAACCTGGCATGACTTCGGACGAATTCACAGAAGCACAATTCCATTTTGTCCGAAGACGGCATAACTTGTTGTAATGCCCTTAGTAATCAAATACCAAAAGATATTGCCTATTAACAAATTGCATATTTAGAATGTTTTAGAATAAATACATGTATCCCTTAGCTCACCGTCAACTGAAACTGAATCATTCTTTAGTATGCCATCGAGATCAAAGCCTAATTTTTCGGGTATTGCCCTGCTTTTAGTATTCAATGAATCACACCGGATTTCGATCCTGCGCGCTTTAAGCTCCCGCACGGCAAAATCAGTTATTCCCTGGACAGCCTCTGTCATATAACCTCGCCCGCTATAGCGAGTATCAATCCAATAACCGATCTCGAATTTAGGCACGTCCCAGTTTATTCTATGTAAACCTGATGAGGCGACAAATTCCCCGGTGTCTTTCTTAAATATAAGCAACCTCAGGTCTGACCGATTTAAAAAATTTACATACCCTTGTCTGATCACAATTTCCGTTTCTTCAACCGATTGTTCTTTTTGAGCAAATGGCATCCAAGGCTGGAGTTCTTTTAAAGATGCATTGATTGATTCACAGGTGACAGCACCGTCACCAGGCAGCGGCATCCTGATCAAAAGCCTGTCTGTTTCAAATTCAGTTGGAAAATCCAATAAAATAGGATTCACCATACCTCTCACCTTCCAATCTTCAAATTAAATAGAGCGGCCCGAGGACCGCTCTTTAATTTATTCTGCTTAAATACTGATATCCCTCTTTTGGAAAAAGAAAAACGTGAGCATCATGAATATTGCGTAATACACAGCGAGTATGGAAAGCGAAACTGGCAATGTTATATCCTCAAGAATCCTATCCTGAAGAGCATAGACAGTCAAATCCAAATGCGGGAAAATCAATAATTTCGCCCAAGTATACTTGTCAGCAAGCATTAGGATAATCCCACCTAGTGTCGACGAAAAGAAAAGGACAAAGATACCTATTCCAACTGCAAGAGCCTGGCTTTTAAACAATGTTGAGAGCATAAAAGCAATCGTCATGATGATGAGAAGGCTAGGAATGAAGTAAACCATTTTTAACAAGAATTGTGTACCGACAATTGCCACTTTTCTTCCTTCCAGCGTGATTTCAAACATCTTCATATTGAAATCACCACTGCCGAATAGGAGCAATCCAATTATATAGCCAGATACGATTAATGTCAGGACCAATAATAATGCATAAATAATGACAGCTATGTACTTTGACAGCAGGATTCGCCATCTTTGATGCGGACGGATTAATAGCTGCTTGATCGTTCCATCAGAGAATTCTGCAGCAACATTGGCACTGCCGACAACTACTACGAACAAAGTGACAAGTGAACTGACACCTACAACAACATCATTCATAAAATGCCAGTTTGTTTTCGCATTCGGATTAATGTCCTGATCCAGAAATTGCTGGGTCTGCTCAATTTGGTTTTGAATCATTATCTTTTCGTCACCGGAAGCAGATGCCATCTGGTTTTCAAGCATGGTAATTTCATTCTGTGTATCCTGTTTCCAATTAGGGTTAGGATCTGCACTGAATTTAGAATAAATAATTCCTGCGATTAAAACTGCCAGTACAATAACGATCATGTATATCCAGCTTGCTATTTTTCCGAAAATTTTCATCAATTCATTTTGTATTAAAGGAATCATACCATTTGCTCCTTTTTATCTTTATTAGTGATTTCCAAGAAGCGGTCTTCCAGCGTTGCTTTCACATTTAAAATTTCAAAAACATCTATATCATTTTCAACAAATAGCTTATTGATCATTGGAATTTGTTCTTTTCGCACGGATAAGGTCAGACGCGTGCCTTTACTCAAAGTCACTTTCACACCGGTCATGTGTTCTGACAAAAGCTTGGAAGCAAGTGCTGGATTGGATAGTTCCACTTCTATTGTATTTACCTTTTTCTCCTCAGACGTTTCGTTATCATGCATTGAGGATATATGTATCAATTTTCCCTTCTCGATAATGGCGAACCGGTCGCACATTAGCTGCATTTCTGATAATAAGTGAGACGAAACTAACACCGATGTTCCCTGGCTTGCGAGCAAGCGTAAATAATCCCGGAATTCACGAATTCCTTGAGGATCAAGTCCGTTTGTTGGTTCATCAAGTATGAGAATAGAAGGCTTATGTAAAATGGCTTGTGCAACCCCCAGACGCTGGCGCATCCCTAAAGAATACGTACGAACTTTATCATTGATTGCATTTTCAAGACCTACCAGCTCAGTCACTTCGTTAATCCGCTCTTCAGAGATATCGTTTAATGCCATTCGAGCATAATGCCTTAAATTTTTATATCCACTAAGGTATTTATAAAATTCTGGGTTTTCGACAATAGCACCCAGTTCATTCATTGCTTCTGTAAATGAATCATCCAGATCGTGGCCATTGATTAGCACAGTTCCTCCTGTACGATTAATCAGACTGACGATCATCCGGATGATTGTTGTCTTCCCTGCACCATTAGGACCCAGGAGTCCAAATATTTCACCCCGCTCCACTTGAAAACTCACGTCATCAACAATTGTTTTTTTACCAATTGTCTTGGTTAACGCCTTTACCTCAAGGGCAAATTGCGACATAGAATCTCCTCATTTCATTAAAAGTTAATATACCTAAACGCCTCACAAAGATTAATACGATGAAAATTGTAAAAAGTTACAAAAAAAGAAAAAAAGATTTAATTGTTTCACTCA
This sequence comes from Bacillus sp. ISL-37, assembly GCF_018613315.1. Taxonomy (GTDB): domain Bacteria; phylum Bacillota; class Bacilli; order Bacillales; family Cytobacillaceae; genus Mesobacillus. The sequence continues at coordinate 10,119 of NZ_JAGGQL010000035.1, forward strand.
ATTTTTCTGATGTATATTGCTATTTGATAATACAAACGCTATTAGTGATGTTCTTACGAATATCAGACGTTTCAAAAATCCAATCCTGAGGTGATAGTATGAGTTACAAAGATCATTTGGATCCGCACTCAGAACTTTTCCACCACGCTTGGACAAGGCGGAAGCGATTAAATTCTCAAGTGAATGGCCAGACACAGGTCACGAAGAATACCATTCTTGCGAGAGGGAACGCGAAAGCCCACCGCTGGTAAAGGATATTTGCAAACGTAAAAAAGGAAAAGGCTCTTAATGGCCTTTTCCTTTTCAAATTAAAGAAAAATAAAATAAATCAAAGCTGCCAATACGATTCGATAAATCGCAAAAGGCACCAATTTAATTTTGTTGATTAATCTCAAAAAGAATTTAATGAATATCAAAGCAAAGACAAACGCACTGAGGAAACCGACGGTGAAAAACGGCAGGACATCCAGTGAAAAATAATCCCAATTTTTCAGTAGCGAAATGCTGCTGGCGCCAAGCATGATTGGAACCGCCATGATGAACGTGAAATCGGCAGCTGCTCGGTGGCTCATTCCAAGTAGAACACCTCCGGCAATTGTGGAGCCGGATCTGGAAAATCCGGGCCATAATCCGAGACACTGGAACAAACCTACTCCCAATGCTTGTTTATAGCTAATTTGATCAACATCTTCAGTCTTAAGTTGTTTTGGTTGTAAGCGGTCCGCGAGAATTAATAGAAATGCACCGACTACTAATCCGATTATGACTGTTTCTACCGAAAATAGATATTCGTCAATATAGTCTTCAAATAACACACCTGTCAACCCGGCGGGGATCAAACCAACAATCACCTTAGGCAGACTTAGCCTCCCTTTGGAATCTCCGATTGAAACAACTTTTTTCAGAGCTAATAGGTTAATGAATCTTTCCTTAAACACAATGACCACTGCCAATATAGATCCTAATTGTATGACTACTTTGAAGGTATTGGCAACTGGTTCTGTAAATAATTGTTTAGAGTGCAATAACAAATCATCCACAATAATCATATGACCAGTTGACGAAACAGGCGCAAATTCAGTTAATCCTTCTACTAACCCTAGTATAAATGCCACAAATAATTCCCAAATGTTCATGAAGTGGTCTTGCTCCTTTTAAAGTTAAATTTAGATATTGGGTACTTGCCATGTTCCGAAAACCTTACTAAACAAAAAGAAGAAAAATTAAAACACTCATTCATTTTTATCTCTATTTGGACATTTAGTCAATAAAAAAAAGCAGCCTCAAGAGCTGCTTTGAATCTGATCCTTAAAAACAAAGGATTTTTGTCCTATATAGTTCGTGATCGTGTATATGATTGATCCAAGTAGTATTGCAATATTATCCGAATCTATATAGAAATGCCAAACTGCAATGGAGTTCATGGTCCCGGTTATCACTCGGCTGACCGAGAAGGAAAGGAAATAACATGCCAACACCACTAAAATAAATTTTGGTCCACCAACCTGAATGGGAACCCTGCTATTAAATGTAAGAGTTCGATTCAATAGATAGCTAACAGCAGCCCCTATAGCATTGCCGGTGAACGTCGCATACCAAAATGGCCAGTCCAGTCCATTTTTCAGTAACAGCATAAGTCCCATTCCAACAAAGGTATTCAGTACGCCGACAAGCAGAAATTTCAAAAAAGGAGGAAAGTTTGCAAAACCTACGACTATTCTTTGAGCCAGCTGGTTAGTTATTCTCAGATAGCTTCCGAGTTTCAACGATTGACTCATAATCTGCCCCTTCCATGTTCATCAGTTTCCTTGACACCGGCAGGTTAAAGAGGTCGACATCGATAATATACTTGGGCCTCCGCTTAGTTTCTTTATAGATTTTGCCAATATACTCACCGACTAAACCCAGGGCAATTAGCTGCAGTCCCCCTATCAGCCATATCGATGTGATCAACGAAGTCCATCCAAGTTCTGTGTTACCGAAAAGCTTCAATGTAAGAAAGTATAGACCGAAAACAAGGCTTACAAAAAATGAGATACACCCTACAAGCATAACGAATCTTATCGGTGTAACGGAAAATGAAGTGATTCCATCAAAGGCAAACGCCAGCATTTTTCTTAATGGATACTTCGTTTCCCCCGCAAGCCTTTCCTTTCTTTCATAGTAAACAGAGGTTGAATTAAAGCCGATTAGTGGGACAATCCCACGGAGGAACATGTTGCTTTCAGCAAAATGCACCAACTCTTCAACCGCCCTCTTGCCCATCAAACGAAAATCGGCATGGTTGAAGACTAGTTTGACTCCAAGCTTGTCCATTAGCTTGTAAAAACCTTCTGCAGTATAACGTTTGAATAATGTGTCACACTCCCTGCTGCTTCGCACTCCATAAACAACTTCATAACCCTCATTGAACTTCATGACCATGTCGTTAATGGCATGAATATCATCCTGCAGATCAGCATCAATGGTAACCATGCAATCAGAAGCTTCTTTTGCTGAAAAAAGTCCGGCAAGCAGAGCATTTTGATGCCCTGCATTTCTTGATAACTTTAGTCCTTTTACCATTTCGCTATTCAAACTGGCCTTATAAATCAAGTGCCAAGTCCTATCCTTGCTGCCATCATCGACGAATAAGATTTTGCTTTTTTCTGATACCATTTTATCGGTGACCAGTTCTCTAAGCTTTGTTGTTAACTGATTAATAGTCTCTTCCAAAACTTCTTCCTCATTAAAACAAGGAACAATAATTGTTAAGATCGGCATATTCATTGATTAGCCTCCTTGGTGTTATAACGCTTCATAGAGGTAAATTTTCCAGGCGCTTTCCTTTGAGGTAAAGACTTTATCGAGCTTCAGGTTATTTTCCAATGCATTATCAATCGGAACAGCAGAAAAGATAAATTGCCCCCCCATTTGTTTAAATGGCTCTAGATTTAAATCAATATTTTCGATTCTTCTTTTGGATGTTTTTTTAAATAAATAATGCTTTCCCAATTCATCAGTAAAAAGATAACATCGTCCGCCCCACTCATCAAAATAAATTCGGATCCGCTTATTTTTCACTAGTTCTTTTTCGATAATTTTCCTGAATTGATACTTATAACTCAAAGGATAAAAATTATTGTAGGTATCCAGTGTGTAAAAACCATTAAATTGTGCTACCGCTGGATGTAAGCCTATACTAGCAATACGATAGCTATTTTGAGGTTTTCCTATGTGATTTTTAATTGCGTTAAATTGTTCCTCTGCATAAAACTCCCTAACACTTGGCTTTTTGCGATGCACAATCTCTTCATTTGTAAACAGCAGTAATAAAATTTGCGCAGCTACCAACCAGGGGACTGCTTTTCTCAATATTTTTTCATCCCATAGAATTTTCAGACCGATCGCAAACAACAGATACAGGATTAATGGACGCAAAAAGTGATACCTGGCAAAATTAAATGTATCAAGAAAATGGAATTTCCCCGTTAAAGGTAGCCACCCTTTATAAAACCAAAAGGCATACCAGGCAGATAAAATGAAATTCAGCACAAATAAGAAAACAAAGAAGCGCTCTTTCCCCCATTTCCTATGCTTCCAAATAAGAAACAGCGCTGCAAATATGACCGGCAAAATAACAAGTGTATGTACAGTCATTACATGGGTATGTCCAAGCAAGAAATTTTTAAAGGTAAGTCTGACAGAATGCCAGAAAGACAGTCGGGCATGAAAATATTCATCCCTGCTATTCGGTTCACCATCAAATAGAAAGGAGTATACCAGTCTGTAATCAGTGATTAAGTAAACAGCGGTCATATAAGCTATTGCTATGAAGAATCTCCAGTTCCATCCTTTACCGCGAATAACATCACTAAGCCAGAGTAAACCCATTGCACTGAGGAAAAAGAAAAAACCCAGAACAATGCTTGAGTAAAATGGCAAGAGCGTTAGAACAATATAATGCAACCATTTACCTCTTCCATTCCTTATATGCAATAAAGCCCAAAGTGCCAGAGGCATACCCAATGTGCTAAGCATCCCTGAAGGCCAAAAAGGGGTTAGGGCAAATGCAAGTGCAGTCCCGATCCGAATCAGGCTTTTATCTTTTCCCTTAATAAAGTGATCCTTCAAAACCAGGTACATTCCAATGAAGGCAAAAAATCTGGTGATTGCCTGACTTATTCCATAAGCAATCATCGTCGGGAACCATACATATAACCACACAATCAGGCTGTACTCAGTTCCAAGTGCATTTCTTGGCAGTCCATTAATGATTTGAGGAATCCTGGATTGTAATGACCCGGCAATCTGGCCACTCTCAGCAAGTACCTTATACCATGCCAAATTCGAATCAAGATTGTCATGTACCCGGATATGGGCATCGTCTCCTAAAATGAAATAGGGGGATAGGAAGAGTGATATCACAATCAGAGAAAACACGATGAATATTCGCTCTTTATCCTGAAAGTAAGACAAATCACATTACACCTCAAATTTCATATTTGCTTTAATTAAGGTTTACACATTTTTAGAAAGTATTCTCTTAACTGCCAAACAATCAGCAAGTGATCTATATACCTTCAAACAAGTTGGTAGTTAAAGATCAATAAATAAAAAATGACAAAGAATATGGAAAGAATAAGCGCAATCAAAGGATTCCTATAGTGGAGCCTAAGCATGGGATACATCGTGCTGTAGAAAAATACTTCCCAGCCCATAGACCAGCCGTGTGCAAATTTGATGGCTCCTATTTTGAGTGCAATCGCCTCTATAATGACCGACAAAGAAATCCACTTAAAGTAATACCAGAACCTTCTAGTTCTTTCTTCTGGAAAACTGCCTAGGAACAAAACAATCATGCTTGGGTAAAAAATAAACGTATATAGGGTTTCCGTGACGAATAGACTGATGAAGTTCTTGGCAAATTCCCACAAGTGTTTATTTCCGATGTAGGAAATATACTCATAGAAACAGCTAAACAAGGCCCAGTAATAAAAAGTAGGTAAAAACTCTTTCCACTTTTGCCACTTCCCTCTTCCGACCGCCAATGCGACCCCACCTGCGATCACTACAGCATGGAACAAGCTCTTCCCTCCCTTTGTTACACCTTGTCTAAAATCCTTTGTTATCCTGTATATTCAATCAAATCTATTTTCTGCCAATCACCTTGTTTTATGTATCATCATGTCAGAAGAGTTGAGGTCCAAAGTTTTCCCTATTAGAAAAGCGCAAGCGCCTTGGTCAGCCCCGACAAGCGTTGCCCGACTATAACGCCACATCCTGTGGCAGTCGGGTCTGCACGTCCTGTGCCTCAGAGGGCCGACCGGTGAAGTCGCTCTTTGACTTCATCGTGCGGACCGAAATCGAAAAGTATAGCCGACTGCCCAGAAACGCAGAAACTGGAGACTCCGACCCTGCCGGCGGAGTTGAAGTTTCGGAGTTTCTAGGAGGCGACACTGGCCAATTCGAAATGCGGAGGCGACTGCTCAACTCCGACAAGCGCTGGAGGGCCTGACAGTGAAGTCGTTCTTTGACTTCATTGGCAGGACCGAAGCGTCTCGAGGAGTTAGGAGCCGCAGCTAGACAAACGTCTCGAGGGGCTAGGCGCTGGAGCCAGACACTAATCTAAGTAGATGAATTTATACTTTCTCCAGTAAAAAAAGCTGTACTGGATTCCATACCAGTACAGCCTTACTAACCCTCTTCTGTTAAATTGTTTTCTGCCTCAAGGATGAAAAGATCTTTCTTTGACTGCAGGAATATGATTGAAGTCAATGCAACAGCCAGCAGCAGCCCCAATGCTGAGAATGCGATAGTGACTGTTTGTAGTTTCACTAATTCCGCTAAATAACCTAAAAGTAATGTTAAGACGATCTGAACCATTGCCTGAAAGAAGGCAAACGCACTGCTGAACCTGCCCATCAAGTCAACAGGTACATTGTTTTGGAAAAATGTTGTGTAACCGGTAAACGAGAATGGAGAAAAGAACCCAATAATTATAAAGCCAATTACAGCTAAAGGTACCGTGGCTGGAGAAGCAAGATAAAACATTAAGTATCCTGTTACAGACAAAAACGACCCCACTCCCAAGAGCATTTTTATGGAAAGACGATTCGCCAGAGCTGACACTGCAAATGAGCCAACCACATACCCCGCTCCTGTAAGACTTACCAAAAGTCCGTAATTCTTTTCGGATAAGCCGACAACCTGCTGAATGAAGGTTACCTCCTGAGAATCAAGTGCAAATGAGATTAAAGTAATGAACTGAAAAATCAGAAAAACCACCATAAAACCTGCTGCTGTTTTCCCAAAATTGAGGACAGCCTTCCAATCCGCTGCGATCATTTTCATCGTAATTCGATCTCTGTGTTGTTCATTAGTTAACCTTTCATCAACATCTGGCAGGAAGAAAATTGCTATAGCACATAGAAAGAAAGTTACTGCATTAATATAGATACTTGTACTTATGCTTCCATACATGATCAGCAGTCCAGACACACTCGGTCCAACCAGCATAGCCCCGGATGTTGCAAAGGAAAAAATTGAATTGAAGCGTTTTCTCTTTTCAGGAGGAACAAGCTTCGTTATGTAAGTTTCTGAAGTTGGGCCAAAAAATGCCCCAGCTATATTAGTTAAGAACATAATTATATAAATCGGAACCAGCGAAGTAAATAACGGAATGATCGCTATTAAGATACCACGAAGAATATCAATGGAAATCATTAAACTTCTCTTATTGACCCGATCAATGACGCTGCCAGCCCAAGTATTAGTTAGGAGGATCGCCAATGGCCTGATGATGAATAATCCTGCAATCGCAGCAGCAGAGCCTGTTAATTTTAATACTAATAAATTAATAGCCACAAAATAAATCCAATTACCAATGTTTGAAATCCCAATTCCCAGAACCAATAGCATGGGATTCTTCCAGCCCTTCAAACAGACCCCTCCTGAGTGCACAAAATAAATGTCAGAATATTACTTAAGTATTTCTCTTTCCATCCTATCTTTACCTTCCAAAAGTTTCAAGTAGCTATTCAGTTTGGACTTGTATTTTTTTCCATTTACGATTAATGTCACAATTTGTCCATATAAATTTTCCCAACACCAAATACAAAAAACCTGCTCTATACCCGTATTAGCAACATTTCTAAACATCAAGCCTATTAATTTCATTTATTTACCACTGCGAGTCATACAATTTACCCATTCATAACGTTGGTATATTACTTATAATGGTATTTAGAATTAATAAGGAGCTGAAACTATGAATTCAAATCCGAAGTTTGTTTCTAAGATCCTTCCGCTTTTTGCGGCGTTTATGGTTATAATTACGTTAGCAGCGACATTTGTCGTTCAAAATACTACTGATGATAAAGTATCGGTTCCATTTTCTTCGCTTGTCAAGTCTATTGAGGGCCTAAATGGTGGCGAAGCAACACTTATTGAAAAAATGGATGGAACTCTTGTACTCGAGACAAAAGATTCAACATTTGTTTCCCAAGTTCCTCCTGGCAGCCAGATGGTTGAGAAATTAGTAGAGAAATATAATATAAACTATGAATATATGAACAACAGCAAGTATGGCGCTTGGATCCTTGGTGGAGTCTTATTGCTGTTGATGGGTACTGCGTTCGTGATCCAAAAGAAAACAGGAGGTATAGGCACCGGCAATAGAATGAAAAACAGTTTATCAAAGCCTAACCCCCTGCCTTCCATTACTTTAGCAGATGTAGGTGGATTGCAAGAAGAAATGAAAGAAGAAATCATCCAGACTCTTTCAATCTTGAAAAATCCAGATAAATCATCCAAGATGGGCATTAAATCTCCAAAGGGGATTCTGTTATACGGACCTCCAGGCACAGGTAAAACCTTACTTGCACAAGCTATTGCCCGTGAATTGAATGCCAATTTCTTCTCAGCCAGTGGATCTGCATTTAATGAAATGTTCATCGGTGTAGGTGCATCGCGTGTCCGCAGCTTATTCCAAAGTGCCCGCAAGCAAGGCCCTGCTGTAATTTTCATCGATGAAGTCGATGCTCTTGCAGGCAAGCGTAAACCCCATGGCGGTGAAGAAGGTGAAAAGACATTAACAGAGCTTCTTGTCCAGCTTGACGGAGGACATTCTAACGATGGCATCCTATTCATTGCTGCAACAAACAGAAAAGACATGCTTGATGATGCATTCCTGCGCCCTGGACGTATCGATTTCTCATTTAACGTCCCTCTTCCTGATACGAAAGGGAGAAGAGAAATCATCGATATCCATATTAAAGGAAAAAACCTTGCTGACAATGTAGTCGCATCATTGGATGACCTGGCAGAAAGTACTTCTGGATTCTCAGGCGCAGAGCTGCATTCATTGTTTGAAACTGCAAGTAGACGGGCGTTAAGGAATGGACATGATTTCATTTCGAAGAGTGATATAGATTATGCTCTTGACCGAACAATACTAGGTAGCACGTCCCGCGCCCTTCAGGATGCCGATACAAAGCGCAGGGTAGCAATCCATGAGGCAGGACATGCTCTCGTATCAGCTGTCACTAAACCTGGTTCAGTCCGTAAAGCAACGATTATTCCTCGGGGACAGGCACTCGGTTATGTGGCTCCAATTCCTAAAGAGCTTCAATTGTCCACACACAGCGATTTGATCGACCGGATTGCCATGATTCTTGCTGGCGGTGTCGCTGAAAGAATGATTCTAGGTGAGCACAGTATCGGGGTAAGCGGTGATGTCCAACAGGCTAAACAGATCATTGAGCAAATGGTAGACACCGGATTGCTTCAGGAAGGTTTCTCACTTACATTTAGCAAAGGCTTAAAAGAAACAAAAATGCAGGAGCTTTTCGATGACGCTTTAGAAAAATCCGAAATGATCATAAATGCCCACCAGAATCAATTTGAACGACTAGTAGATGAATTGCTAAAGAAAGAAACACTTGATGGTTCCGAGGTTGATGAGATCGTACAGGATAAATCTAGATTTCGTGAAGATCAATATATAATGGCTTAAGAACAAAAAGCTCCAGCGCCTCGAGGGGCTGGAGCTGGATTAAGAATACTGCATGTAGTTATCCACAACTAAATAATATTTAATTTACTAAACAACAAGAGTAAAAGGCTTTCCGCAGTGGAAAGCCTTTTTTATTGGCTCTTTTCTCAAACTTTGTTGCATTGTATACAAATTAGGATTGAATGAACTACGTTTCTTAGCAAAGTTGACTTTTAATAAGAAAAAGAGCATGCAAACTTAATACCGACCTACAAAATGGGTTTATATTACGTTAAAATCGGCTTTAGGATTTTAACAACAATCTTTACGAAGACAGCCATTTTATTTTTGCTCAAGAGCCTGGGCCAGGTTTGTACGCACTTCTGTTTCTTTAAAAGAAAGCCCGAGCTGAACGGCTGTCTGGGCTATTTCAGGCCTGATACCAGAAAGAGTTGTCTTCACGCCTATTAGTTTCAATGCATTTAAAAGCTGGAATAACTGGTGGGCAACCATTGTGTCTATCATCGCCACACCGGATAGATCGACAAACAAATGGTGTATACCTCTTTGACTGCAATGTTTCAGTGTGTTTTCAAGGATCATTTTCGCCCTGGATGTATCAATATCTCCAATAAGAGGCAGCAAGCCTTGGTGGTTGCTTAATGAGATGACAGGTGCACTTAACTCGTTGATTGTGTCCTGCTGGGCTTTTAAAACGGTTTGCGAGTATTTATATGTAGCTTCAACAAATCGTAAAATGACTTCATCCATTTCTTTAAGGATGACGTCATACCAATCCTCCACTTCTTTTCTCGTTATCTCTGGATATACCTCCGCAAATTTTCGGACATAGTCAAGATATAGATTCCTGACGTTCTTAAATTCCCTGATCACATAATGGATAGGCGTATTAATATGTTCAATATCACTGGCAATTTCGATAATCCATGGTTCAAAGTCCTGGAAAAATTCTTTCTCACCTTTTTTGAATAATTCAATAAAATGAAGATGGAAATCATGATTTTGCTCTTTTAAGGCTTTTATGACATCAGGTTCTTTTGACGCATAAACACCTGCTGTCTTAGTCTTATCAATATTTTGATACCATTCTTCCGTTAAATTGCGGGTGTTTTCTTTTAGATATATATATAAGTTTTGATTTCTGTGCACTAAGCTTCCCCCCATCTGCACCACTGAGACTAAAATAAAAGTGCAAGATAGTCTTTTTTTTGAATTATATCAAATATCTTCCCTTTTAAGAAATATTAACATGGTGGTCCAATGACTCCATGTATTATTAGATTTATCTATCTGCCTTTTAATCTAGATTATGTTTTTCCTTTAACTCAGGGGGAGCCATTTTTATTATTTGTTGGAAAATGATAAGCAGCACGCCTACATCATCTACGATCCCAATCAGGGTTAAGAAGTCTGGGATGATATCGAACGGCAGCAGAAAATAGCCGATGATCAAACCAACTGAAATTATTTTTTGCTTTACTGGAACCATTTTAGATGTAAAGAACTCTATTAAAAAAGGGAAAAATCTTTTCACTTTAAATATAAGCCTTATTCTTTTGAAAAACTTTTTCATAATAAAACCTCCTTCATACTAGTATTACCCTCATTCACTTTTATGGAATCTCTAAACATCTAAGCAGACAAAGAACTGTAACGCTATATCTTTATACGTAGGAGATAGAGAATTGTTTCAATCAGAAACAAATAAACAGCCAATATAAATTGGCTGCTTCCGAGCTTAATAAATTGATTTACTTTTCTTGCTGATCGCAATAGTAATGTATTGCTTCTTTAAAGAACGCTGCTAGTCCTTGTTGGTATTTGTCTATATTTTTTGTGAACCGTGGGTCATCGACATATAAATCCCCTAGACCCCGAAATATATCCAGGGTGCAATCATAATAATGATCAGTGATAAACTGGTGCCAATCCGCTACTGCCCGCTGTACTGCCGGGTCTTCTGGACCGTGGTCCATTCCGGCAATGATTCGCTTATAAATTTCATCTGTCTTATTCTGGATTTCCCCCCAGTCTTCAGAAGAATATCCAGCGGTCCTCTTCTCTACTTTTTCGACCGTCTCCTTGCCGTATCTTTCCTTCGCTTCCTCGCTATATTTCTTCTGATGTTCTTCGATTTCCTTCATATCAAAACCTTTGAACATATCCTTATTCTCCATTTGATAACCTCCTTCTATTGAATCAATTGTCATTTCCACTGTCCGGATGATCTCTTCAAGCCGCTTTTTTTTCGCTAAAATCAATTCTTTATGCTTTTTGAGATTTTCTTTGCGGTCGAACTCTGGCCGATCAATAAACTCCTTGATTTCCCGAAGAGAAAAATCCATTTCCTTGAAAACTAAAATTTGCTGAAGGCGCTCAAGATTTTCATCTGAATAAAGCCTGTACCCAGCAGAGGACACCTCCTCCGGTTTGAGTAAACCAATACGATCATAATGATGCAGAGTACGCACACTTACTCCAGTCGTCTCCGCAACTTCTTTTACTTTGTACATATCTCGATCACCTCCACATTAAGATCGTAAACTATGACGCAGCGTCAGGGTCAATATTTTTTTTGATAATTTCATATTCTGAAAATTCATCTATAATAGAGAAAACTTTTAAGGAGACATGAAAATGTACACTTTTATCAAAGATTCTGTCGCCGGTTAAAACAACCAGCCAGTACCAGCAAGTCCCCTCGTCGTCATGCTACCCTGATATAAGAAACGAAGCAAATCACAGTGATGTCAACTCTCCTGGATTAATCCTTTATTGGGGTAACTACTAGAGCCTATATTCCTAGTGGTTCATTCATTATGTTCCTTGATAATAAGTTTGGTAAAAAAACAAAGTCTCAGGATTCCATGGAGATTGTTATAAAAGAACAAAAAGCGCAAGCGCCTCGTCCAGCCCCGACAAGCGCTGGAGGGCCGACCAGTGAAGTCGTTCTTTGACTTCATTGGGCGGACCGAAGCGACTCGAGGGGTTAGGCGCTGGAGCTGAATTAAGAAAACCCGTATAGGTATCCACATTGAATTTTTTTTATAATTTCCTAGTAAATAAAAAAACAAGCCGATGATGATCAGCTTGTTCTAAAGTCTAACATTCGAATTGATACACTTCCCTTTCAACAACCTTGTTGGAATCATACAGAACTTTCCCATCAATCATGGTTAACTCTACTTTCATCTCTTTAATTTTACTTTTTTCTATTTTCATTATACTAGAATCCAAGACGACTAAATCTGCCAGTTTGCCAGGTTCAATACTTCCCTTTATATGTTCCTCAAAGCTGGCGTAAGCACCATTCCACGTGTAGGCCCTGATTGCTTCTAAAACACTGATGCACTGGTTTTTCCCTACTGCTAAACCGTTTATTGATTCCCTGTTCACTGCCGCATGGATACCTAGTAGTGGGTCGAGAAAAGTAACCGGAGCATCGGAGCCAATTGCGGCTACGATACCCTTATCAATAAAGTCACGAATAGAATACATAACGTCTACACGGTTTCCATAGTATTCAAGATATTTATCCCCATTCACAAACATAAACACTGGGTTAGGCGTTACAACCACATCTAGTTTTCTCATTCTTTCCTGTAAATCAGGACAGGAGATACCTGCATGCTCAATTCGGTGGCGATGGTCCGCTCGAGGACGTTTAGCCAATGCCTCTTCATAACAGTTCAATAGCATTTCGACGGCTCGGTCCCCCTGAGCATGGGCGGTAAGCTGGAACCCTTTTTCATGAGCCTCTCCCAAAATACGGTTTAACTCCTCCTGGCTGTAATAGATAATGCCGTTGTCAGAAGGGTTATGCGTATATCCTTCTCTAGTAGCGATTGTAGGTCCTACACTGCTGCCATCTGTGAACAATTTTGCTGGTCCAATCTTAAAATGCTCATCACCCAGGCCAGAAATTGGCCCTGCATCGACCATTTTTTTCACAAACTCGTGTGAATTGGTCAAAGAACCTACCATAGCATAGACACGGGTTTTCACTTCTTCTGCTTTAATGGCCTGCTGCATAATCCGGATGATTTCAGCACCGTCACCATACCCGCCAGCATCATGGATGGAGGTGATCCCTGCTTTAATGAATTCCTCAGAAGCAAGCTTCATCCCCTTTCTAATTTCTTCACTCGTATAGCTAGCGTATTGAAAAACTTGCATATGCGCGTTTTCAATCATCCGACCAGTTAAGCTTCCATCTACATTCCTTTCGATAATTCCCCCATCAGGATCAGATGTATTTTCGTCAATTCCGGCAATCTCCAGAGCTTTACTGTTCACCACGCTTGTATGATTACATGTACGGATGATGACAATAGGATGATCCATTGATATGGCATCAAGCTCTTCTTTTGTTGGATAGCGATTTTCCTTCAGGTTAGATTCTTTGAATCCCCACGCTCTTATCCATTCACCCATAGGAGTACTCTGGACTTTTTTACGAAGGTCCACAAAAAGGTCTTTCAATGATTGAATATGGTGTTCAATGCAGCTTACACCTAATAGATTCGTACCATAAATAGTTAAATGGATATGAGCATCAATGATACCGGGCATTAACGTCTTGCCTTCCAGATCCACAATAGTCGTTGTTTTTGCGGTAAATTCTTTCATTTCAGCTGATGTCCCCACCGCTAAAATTCGATTATCTTTAACCGCAACCGCTTCTGCAACCCGATTCTCTTCATCAACTGTAATCACTTCACCGTTTATAAAAATAATATCTGCTTTCATTACTTCTCCTCTCTGTTTGAAAAAAAATCGCCAGACCGAGCAAGGCCACTGAAAAAGTCTTAACAAGGATAGTATTGTTAAATTGGCCGGTTGATTTCCACTCCAGGATGCTTCGCTTTCCGCGGGAAGAATTATGAAAAAGCCCTACTACCGGCTTTTTCAAAGCGAATTCATCCTCGGGGCGTGCGGTGAGCCTCCTCAGCGCTAAAGCGCCTGCGGGGTCTCACCTGTCCCACTGATCCCGCAGGAGTCTCGCACCTTCCGTTCCAATCAACCTAGTGCTGTTAAACCAGTAACATTAACCAAACTACTAAAAAGGCCGAGTCCCTGATTTTTTAAGGAACTCGACTTTTTTTGTTTAGTCTCAAGAAAATCTAAAAAACTGGCAGATTTTCAGCGGCCTCGACCGAGCCTGACGATTTTCAAATTACGCTACATCTACATAACGATTAATATCTTCTTCTGCCTGCTTTTTCGTGAAAAAGCTAACCGTTACCATAATGACAATATTAGAAATTAACCCTAGAATACCGGCATGGATTTCAAATGGTGTAGACGTTGCCACCAGCTGGAAATAATAGTTTACTAGTGTCCCTACAACCAAACCAGAGATGACCCCCTGGGTTGTTGCCCTTCTCCAGAATAGGGCACTGTACACTCCAGGTGCAAATTGAACAATCGATCCATATGCACCTAAAAGCAATGCAATCAAGCCTTGTCCTCCAAAAACGGTAATGTAATAGGCCAACGCGCCAATTACGAACACGCCCACCCTCATAATCAAGAGGGTCGTCTTATCAGAAAGGTTCTTCCAAATCGACTTCACTACCCCATCTGTCACTTCGAGTGACGCACTGTGCGTAATCGCATCGGCAGTTGACATCGCCGCCGCAAGTGCTCCAGCCCCGACAAGTCCATACAGCCAGCCAGGCAAATTCATGACGGTTGTGATTAGATAAGGTAAAATCTGATCAGCACTCTGAAGCTGTCCGGAATCAACGATCCCTTTTGCTGCGAATCCTACTAGCAAAAGCGGAACCAAGAACAGTGCGAATATTGGATAGGCCAGAACCGTCTTTTTGATGGTTCTTGGACTTGATGCATACGATTTTGAAAATAAATGCGGCCACATTAAGAACCCGATGACCGAAACCAGAATGGTTGTCGTATAAGCAACAGTCCCCATTGACGATCCCTCTTTGCCAATCTGTAGAAACTCAGGTGTATCCCTTGCCATGGAAGCAAACATCTCCGTCGTCCCGCCATGGAGCTGATAGACGATTGTCAAACCAACAATCCAGGAAATCAGGATCATCAATAACCCTTGGAAAACATCTGACCAGGCAGCCGCGCGCAAGCCTCCAGTCGCTACATATACGACAACAATTCCATACGATAAAAGTGCACCTAACCAGAACGGGATTCGTCCCTCGGTCATGATTTCAAAAATAATCGCCATCCCGGACATTTGTGTGGCCAGGTATTGGATCGAAGCAAAAAGAGCGATCAAACCAACGATGACTGCCAGTGCAGGGCTGTTGAATCTGCCTTTCAAGAATCCAGCCACCGTATATAAACGGTGCTTCTTACCGATTTTCCCGATTTTAGGACCAATGATATACCACGGTAAAATAGCAAAGGCGGTGTAGGTAATAATATATAAAGCCGGTGCTCCTTTAGAATAGGCCCAGCCTGGTGCCCCTAAAAACGAGAAAGCACTGAAGACGGCTCCGCCCATCAGGAACCACATCACAAACAATCCAAGCTTGCCGCCTGCTACTGCAAATTCATCAAGCGAGCTGCCATCTCTTCCCCTGCCAGCCATGATCCCGACAAAAAGGGCAATGACAAGGTACAAAATCATCATAATAAGAGCTATTTGCCAGCCTGGCATCACACATCTCCCTCCTCATCCTGGTCTGGATCAAACCGGTATAAAACAACCAATGCCACAAAAGTGATGACAATCCACAAGATCACCCAAAAGAACGAAAAGGGTAAACCAAAAATAATTGGAGTGGCACGGTTCGCAATTTCGAAAAACGGGAACACGAGCATTAAAAAGGGAATGAATCCTACTGCGATATACAGAGTATTAAATTTCGCTTTGCTCAACTTGTCTCAGCTCCTCTTTGTTTATGATTGTTCTGCCATCTTCACTGCAGTTCGATAAAGCAATTCAGCACCTAAAGCAATGTCCTCAAAGGTTGAGAATTCCTTTGGATTGTGGCTGATTCCGTCCTTGCAGCGGACAAAAATCATCCCATAATCACAAACATATGACATGGCCAGGGAATCATGGAATGGTCCGCTCATCAGTTCCATCGTATCAAGGCCAATCTTTTCGCTCTCTTCTCTCATGACGTCCATTATTTCCTTGGCGCAGTACCGCGGCTCACTATTTGTATCCTCGGAGATTCTGCATGTCAGTCCATGCTGGGCAATAATCTCAGAAATTCTTGCTCTTAATCTTTCCTCGATTCTGTGTCTCCTATCAATATCAATATCTCTTAAATCAATAGTGAATGTTACTTTTTCAGGGATAATGTTGCGGGAATCCGGGAAGATGCTTACACTTCCAACGGTGCCAACTGTAGGAGCATCAGGGTCTTCACAGACTAGTTCGTTTAAGGCTACAATCATCTTCGCAGCCCCTACCAACGCATCCTGCCTCATCTGCATTGGGACAGAGCCAGCGTGTCCCGCAAAGCCCTCTAGCTCGACAGTCAACCATAATGGACCAGAAATCCCGGTAACAATCCCAACCGGCAAGTTGTTCTTTTCAAGTACAGGTCCTTGTTCAATATGCATTTCAAGAAAAGCAGCGATACTTCCTTCTGGATATTCAGATTCTTTTAATCTATCTGGATCACATCCAAATTCGATCAAGGCTTGCTTTCTTGTTATTCCATCCTTGTCCGTCCGTTCTAGCTCTCCCTCTACCAGTTTGCCGAGAATTCCCCTGACGCCAAATAATCCTTTATTGAATCGGCAGCCCTCTTCATCGCTAAAAGCAACCACCTCAATCGGCATTTTAGGTCTAAGATTGTGCTCCTTCATTGTCTGTGCGACTTCCAAAGCCCCCAGAACGCCGATAACCCCATCAAACCTGCCACCATACGGCTGGGAATCAATATGCGAGCCCATCATCAAAATGGGGGCCTCAGGATTTGCACCTTCAAGCCGTCCGATCAGATTGCCAAAATGGTCAATCCTCGCTGCCAGGCCGGCTTCTTCCATCCAGTTCTTCACCTTCTCGACGCCCTGCCTGTCCTGTTTCGATAAGGTCAGCCGGCATACTCCGGTTTCGCCAATTTTGCCGATTTCCGCCAACTCATTGATCCGCTGCTCCAAACGCTGTTTATTGATGGTCATGGTTTGCAAAGTCATTCACATCGCCTCCATTGTTTCAGAATTCTAAACTCTTTAACTGACGTTTCTTCAAACTAAATCATCGTCATCTGGTGTGCCTTTGCTACTTCTTCATAGACGATCTTTCCATTCAGGACATTGAGCCCTTTATGTAAGGCATCGTTTTCTTCAAATGCCCGTTCGTAACCTTTATTGGCGATTTGTAAAATATAAGGAACCGTCACATTGGTAAGAGCGATCGTCGAAGTACGCGGGACTGCACCTGGCATATTTCCGACTGCGTAGTGGACAACACCATGTTTTACATAGGTTGGATTTGCATGAGTGGTGACATGAGTCGCAGTTTCGAATATTCCTCCCTGATCGATCGCCACATCGACAATAACCGATCCTTCCTGCATCATGCATACCATTTCTTCACTTACTAATTTAGGCGCTTTCGCACCCGGGATAAGTACCGCTCCTATGACAAGGTCAGATTCAGCAACAGTATCAGCAATCGTGTATGGGCTCGACATTAACGTCGTGATGCTATGGCCAAAAATGTCATCCAGTTCCCTAAGCCGATCAGGGCTTACATCAAGAATGGACACTCGTGCCCCAAGTCCAACCGCAATCTTAGCAGCATTCGTACCGACCACGCCTCCTCCAATGATCGTCACCTTCCCCCTGCTCACACCTGGAACCCCGCCAAGCAAAACACCTTTACCACCGTGTGTTCTTTCAAGGTAGGCGGCCCCAATCTGTGTCGCCATCCTGCCGGCAACCTCGCTCATCGGTGTGAGCAGCGGCAATGTCCGATTCGGAAGCTGAACGGTTTCATAGGCGACAGCCACGACATTCTTTTCAATCAAGGCTTCCGTTAATGGCCTGTCAGCAGCAAGGTGCAAATACGTGAACAAAATCAGGCCATCGTAAAAGTATTTGTACTCATCTGGCGTTGGCTCCTTTACCTTAATGACCATCTCGCTTTTCCACACCTCTGAGGCCGTCTCGACAATCACTGCACCAGCTTCTATATAAAGTTCATCGATAAACCCGGAATTAACACCTGCTCCTTTTTCAATGACAACCTGATGCTGGCGCTGGGTCAACTGCATCACCCCGGCTGGCGTGAGGCCAACCCTGTTCTCATTGTTCTTGACTTCTTTAGGTACACCTATTCTCATCGTCCATCTACCTTTCAAGTAAAATAATCATTTGTACAAAACACCCGTAATCCCTCCTTACGTAAACGGATTACGAGTGTCATAGATGGTGATTTTACAGAATTCCGTCCAGCTCTTCCGTCAGTGTTTGAATGATAAAATCCAGGTCTTCCATTTCAATGTTCAGCGGCGGAGCAAGGGTCAATACATTGTTGTAGCCAGCTACAGTGGCCCCGTTCTTGCCAATGATCAATCCCTTTTGTTTACAGCCGCCAATGACTTTATTGACCAGGTCCGCTCCCAAAGGTTCCTTTGTTGACTTATCCTTGACCAGTTCAATACCCACAAGCAATCCCTTGCCTCTGACATCACCCACAAAAGGATGATCCTTAAGCTTTGCAGACAAACTTTGTTTTAAATAGTCCCCAAGCTCCCTTGAACGATCATAGAGCTGCTCATTTTCCATAATTTCTAGATTCTTCAAGGCGAGGGCACATGCCGCCGGATTTCCTCCAAAAGTATTGACATGGCGGAAATAATCGTATTCCTCCGACCCTTTAAAAGCCTCGTAGATTTCCTTGCGAACAGCCGTTGCCGACAATGGGAGATAGGCACTCGTGATTCCCTTGGCCATCGTGATGATATCCGGTTTGACATCGTAATTCATGAAGCCAAAAGGCTTTCCTGTCCGGCCGAATCCGCAAATGACCTCATCTGCAATCAACAAAGCTCCATGTTTTTCACAAACCTCTTTGACACCCTTCATATATTGATTCGGAGGAATAATGACTCCCCCGCCGGTGATGATCGGCTCCATGATGACACCGGCAATCGTCTCGCTCAGTTCCCAGGTCATCATGCGATCGATTTCCTTGACCGACTGCAGTTCAGCACCATCCGTGTCCGCCTGATCGGCATCCCTGTACAAATCCGGCGGGGCCACATGCATGAAGCCGGGAGCAAGCGGTTCATATTTGTATTTCCGCTGTGCCTGCCCTGTTGCCGCAAGCGCACCCATCGAATTCCCATGGTAAGCCCGATAGCGGGAAATGAATTTGTACCTTCCATGCTCTCCATTTTGCTGATGAAATTGCCTGACCAGCTTAAAGGCTGTTTCGTTCGCTTCCGACCCACTGTTCGAAAAGAAGATCACATATTCATCGCCTAGAAGTTCGTTCAGTTTTTCCGCGAGCTTAATCGCCGGAAGGTGACTCTGGCTGAGGGGGAAATAAGCCATTTGCTTCAGCTGCTCATAGGCTGCATCCGCTAGCTCTGTCCTTCCGTAGCCAACATTCACACACCACAGGCCAGCCATCCCATCCAGATACTTTTTCCCGTTATGGTCTGTCACCCATGCTCCTTCCGCCTTCTCTGCAATCAAAGTACTCTCAGGACTGTACGGCTTCATGGAATGCCAGACATAATCCCGGTCCTTTGTGAGAAAATCCTCACCCTGTTTAATTTTTGTCATACCAGCCTTCCTCCTAAGCTCTTTTTCATGCTTAATCTATTTGGAGTTGCACCGCCCTAAGCTTTAATAATCGAAACGGGACGTGATCATTTTTTTACGAGTAAAGAAATTAACCCCATCCTTGCCATTTACATGAAGGTCTCCATAAAAAGAGTCTTTCCAGCCGGAGAATGGGAAGAAGGCCATGGTTGCCGGAACGCCAACATTGACTCCCAGCATTCCTGCATCTGCTTCTTCTCTGAACTGTCGTATGGCCCTTGCATCCTTCGAATAAATGGTCGCGCCATTTCCAAAACGGGATTTTCGAAGATACTCAAGTGCTTCATCCAAATCCTCCGCCCTCAGCAAGCTTAATACCGGTGCAAAAATTTCATCCTTCGCAATCGTCATATCAGGAGTGACATGATCAAAAATCGTCGGACCCAGGAAAGTGCCGTCCTTATGTTGATCTAGTTCATTCCGGCCATCCAAAAGAAGGGTCGCACCCTCTTCCACACCTTTATCAATATAGCCCAGCACCTTTTCACGATGGGATTCCCTGATGACCGGAGTGAGAAGGACCTCATCATCCAGACCATTTCCAATCACAAGCTCGTCTGCCTTTTGTTTTAACGCCTGGACGAACTGCTCACCCTCGCCCACGACAACGACGGCACTACACGCCATGCATCGCTGGCCTGCACTACCATAAGCAGAACTGATGATATGCGCTACAGCCTTTTCCATATCCGCATCTGGCATGACAATATGATGATTTTTAGCTCCTGATAACGCCTGGACACGCTTCCCTTCTGCAGCTGCTCTTTCATAGACATATTTTGCAACTGGCTGTGAGCCAACAAAAGAAATCGCCTTCACATCCTGATGATCAAGCAGTCCATTAACGACATCATGGGCTCCATGAACGATATTCAATACTCCCTTCGGAGCACCTGCTTCACTTAAAAGCTCAACCAATTCATTAGCTAAAAGCGGTGTCCGCTCGGATGGCTTAAGCACAAACGTATTTCCGCATGCAATCGCCAGCGGGAACATCCACAGTGGCACCATCATTGGGAAGTTGAAAGGAGTAATTCCGCCGACTACGCCAAGAGGATAACGGAACATCTCCGAGTCGATGTCCTCGGCAATATTGGACAGGCTTTCTCCCATCATCAGCGTAGGCGCGCCAGCCGCAAATTCCACACATTCAATGCCCCTCTGGACTTCTCCATGTGCTTCCTTATAGGCTTTTCCATTCTCCTGGACGATCAGCCTTGCCAGCTTTTCATGATTTTCCGTCAGCAAGTGATGGTACTTGTATAAGATTCGCGCCCGTTTTGGCACCGGGGTATTCTTCCATGTTTTGAAGGCTTCATTCGCAGCGCTTACTGCAAGCTCTACATCTGCTTTTGAAGAAATAGGGACCCTCGCCAGCACTTCCCCTGTTGCCGGGTTTGGCACATCAAGCGCCTCTGTGCTTTGCGCATCCACCCATTCCCCATTGATATAATTCTTCAAGACAGCTGTTTCATTTTTTATGACAGTCATGCCTTCTTAACCTCCTCGTTTTTTCTAAATTTTTAAAAAATTTACCTTATAGTAAAATTATCTTTTATTTGTTACACGCTTTCATTAGACATTATGTAAAATAACTAGCCAGAAAAATTGAACATAATGAAAAAAGCGGGGATCACTCAAAAAATGCGGACTATAATGATTCCTGTTCCATCCCCTTGACATGCTTCGATGAAAGCAAAAACTCATAGGAATGGAGCATGAATTCGATCGCAAGTCGTTTTTCTTGGTTCATAAAATCACTTCCAAGCAGTTTTTCCAGCTTTTCAATCCGATGATATAAGGTTTGCCGTACAACATAGAGCCGCTTCGCCGTCTCCTGCTTTGAGCCATTACAGGCTAAATACGTTTTCAACGTTTCCATCAGCTTGCCATTATACTTTTGGTCATAGCAGATCACTGGTTCAAGGTATTCCAATACAATTTCATTCAAATCCAAATGACGATTCAAATGCGAAATAAGCCTGTAAATATGAAGGTCATCATAAAAATAGCTCATCTCCTGCTGACCGCAGCGATTCTGTATCCGAATCGTTTCAACCGCGGTCTGATAACTGAGGTTGATATTTGTCAAATCCTCTACGTATTTTCCTATCCCCAGCACCAGCTTGGATTTTTGCTTTCCAACCTTAAAGTCCTGTTGAACCAGTTTTTCAATCCCTTCGCGTATTCGCTGCTTCCAAGTGGTTGAGTTTCTTTTATTCAAGAAGACAAAAATCAGGGAATCTCTTTTTTCAATCGAAAACAATGTAAAGCCCTGCTGCTCAAAAATCGTCCTTGTGTAGAGCTTGAAATAAGTTAAATCGACATTCGAATACTGAGATAATGGGTCGAGCTTACAGAGACAGACGAATGCCCCCTTTGGTTTAACAGCCGGAATGTGATAAGCAAGGTATTCGTTAATCGACTCCTCGCTGTACTCACCCTCAACCCAGCTCATCAGCCATTCCGATTCCTCTGCCTGCTTTTTCTCCTCAACATAATGCTTCCTTAGAAGAAACTGAGCAAGTGCCGTAGCAGTCCTGTCGAGGATCAGCTGATCAAAATCGGTAATAGCCCTGTCTTTGGAATAGATAATTAGCTCTGCTTTGCTGTCTCCAAGTAGCTGGATGGGCATGCTAGCAACCGAAGGTGAGGCGAGGCCCCCAGCGTGATCCTCAATCATATTCAATAAGACGCCTTGTTCCTTCTCATTTACTTTTGGGGTGAACTGTATTTCATTTTGGCTAAAAATGGTGATGACCTGAATTTTTAAATATTGCTGGATAAATTGGAGGATTTCATTATGATCTTCAATCGTTAAAAGCTTCTTATTCAACGCCTGGGAATAGCCTTCTAAGTCTGAAATCATTTGATATTGGTGATTGATAAGGAGAGTATGTATATCCTGGGTTATTTCGACAAATGGAACTTCCTGTTTAAATAGAATGATTGGAAAGTGATGCTGATCAGCTAATGCAATAATTTCTTGTGGCAAAAAGGTTGTATAGGTTCCGATCTCAATACATAGCCCTGCTGCCTGTGATTCGATCAGCTGCTCCAAAACTGAAAGGAACAATTGCTTGTCCTCCTTCCAGGCAAGCCCTGTCGATAAAATCAATTCATTCCCGTTCAGTAAATTCCTGATCTTCGTCACATCGACAACATGAACCCACTTAACCAGTCTGGATAGTCCTTCTTTGCCTGCAACGACTTCAATATTTTCAAAATGTTTTCTTTGTAAAAGATCTTTTACAGTGAGATATGAACTCAAAGAATAACCTCCTTTTTCATAGAGTTATCCCCTACTATAAAATAATTTCACCAAAAAATGTGTCGTTTTCTGTATTTTCAGTATATTTACCTATAAAAAAACAGCCAATCACCCCGAAACCCGGCTGATTAGCTGTTTCTGAAAGAAATTCATACTAGATGTATGTCTTGTAATTCACGAAGCATTTGCTCATACTGTGCCTGATCGTAAAAGTCATCAATCTCCCAGTTGTCTAAAATCCAATGGACCGCTTCGGTTGAAGAGTTGAACACCTCGCCGCTTGAATCGGCTTTCTTAATCATATATCGTCCATTGTCTTCATCAATCGTAACTTCGCAGGGAAAGGCATTACCCCGGCACTTCAATAAATATTCCACTGTTCAACCCTCCTCCTTTTAAGCACCTGTTTTTTGCTGTTTCAATAAAAGGAACGAAAAATACTTCCGCGCATCCGGAGTGAGGATTTGCAAGGTTTCGTTCTCTCCCTCTTGGTTTTCAAATTCTACAAAGGCCCCGCTTAAATTCTCGGTGATATTTTTGATGGTGTAGCCCTGCTGGATCATAAAATCAAGCCGGTCTCTTTCCTGTAAAAATTCCTGGTACTCTGACAAAGATTTCACGCTCCTTTTAAGTATTAATAGGGTTTGTCGCTTCAGGCACTACAACCGCCTCAACACCTTCTTCGATGCTCCAATCTCGGCCAACTGTGATACCGAGGTACTTTTCATCGCTTGGATCCTCGATTTCAGCTTGCCTGTATTTTTCGAACCACCAGTATTTAGCAAGTACATAGTAGGCAATACCGCCGACGGCAAAGCCGACCAGGAACGAGTAGG
This sequence comes from Bacillus sp. ISL-37, assembly GCF_018613315.1. GTDB lineage: Bacteria > Bacillota > Bacilli > Bacillales > Cytobacillaceae > Mesobacillus. Next base: position 34,000 of record NZ_JAGGQL010000035.1, read on the forward strand.
ATGGCATCATATAAGCGGCTGCTCCGCCTAAGATCCATGCGATCAATCCTGCCATATTAAATCCATTCAAATATCTGAATTGCCCATGTTCTTCATACAAGTCCTGGACATTTACACGCCTTTTGCGAAGAACATAATAATCCGTGAACAAGATGCCGACGATGGCGGATAAAATTCCGCCAATGATAAGCAATGCAGGAATGATAATCCCGAACAGGCTCCAAGGCTGTACAACGATTCCGACGACACCGGCCATGATAACACCCACCCAGAAAGGAACCTTGGGCCCGCCAACATTGGAGAAGATGGTTGCAGCCGGGATGACATTGGCAGAAGTATTTGTGGACCATTGAGCCAGCACGATCATTAACAAAAGCACACCTAAAATAAATCCGCTTGCTGCCTGCTGAAGGCCAACAACAGGATCATAATTCAAGACAGCCACATAAGAAACAGCACCTATAATGACCATGAATGTATTGACAATCGGCATCGCAATAATGCTGCCTGCAATCTGCGCTTTATTGCGCTTGAGCCAACTCCGCTCGTGTTTCGGTGCTTTAAAATATCTTGATAACGATGGCATATCAGCAGCCAGCGTGGCCCAGAAACCCATATTCGCCATGACGACAACCATGAATGCAGTGAACGCTGCTCCGCCAGTTACTGGACTTTCCACCCAAACCCAGATATCCCTGCCCTCTGCCAACGCTTTATCCGACAGAGACACATACATCCAAGAAGAAATGATGATGATGATTGGAGCAGCCAGATCAGCAAAGCGCTCAACCGCCTTGATTCCAAGAGCGGTATTCACAAGCTGTACAGTGGCGAATAAAACAAAGCAGATGAACCAGTTGTCAAAGCCGTACAATAAATTTAGGATGCCATTGATGGCAGTTGCACCAAAGTAGGTGTTAATCCCAAACCAGCAGGATGCGGTAATTCCGCGCACCAGTGAAGGGATATGAGTCCCGAACGTTCCGAACGGTGCCCGCATATAGACCGGGAAAGAGAGTCCATGTTCTACTCCGATATCACCAATAATCGTCATGAATATCCCGATAGCGACGGAACCGACAAGAGTAGCGACAATCACCCAGCCTAAAGGCAAACTTTGAATCCCAGATCCCCCAATTGCAAATGCAGCCAGGACAACGGCCATTCCGACCCAAATGACTGCAAAACCGAATGCACTGATCTTCCTGTCACCATGTGAAATTGGCAGTAAATCAGGCGATTTCAGGTAACTTCCTTTTTTACTCATTCAGACACCCCCAAATAAAATAAACTTAATTTTCTGAATTTAAAAGACAGAAGGAGACAATAGACATTGGCAAGTTCTTAATACTCACCTCCAAAATTCATTTTAAAAATGATCTAGTATCCGGCAGCAAGGGGTGACCCCCTTGCTGTGGTAATAGGATTCACTGTCTCGAATTCTTGAAATAGTTTGCAGGGTGTCTTGGAACTATAATGTAAGTGATTCCTTTGTCAGTTTAGCTTTTACCTCGCCATATTTAGCCCGCTTGAGATACTGGCCTGCGCCTGGTTTACCAACAAAGGTTTTATCGCGAATGACAAACTCTCCGCGAGATAAAACGGAAACAGGTTCACCAGTGACCTTCATTCCTTCAAACGCACTATAATCAACCGCCATATGGTGGCTCTCTGCAGAAATCGTTCTTTCGACTGTTGGATCAAAAATCACAATATCTGCATCGGCACCGACCGCGATTGTCCCCTTCTTCGGATACAGGCCAAATAACTTCGCAGCTCTCGTGGAAGTAACATCGACAAATTGATTAAGAGAAATCCTTCCCTTCATCACTCCCTCAGAGAAAAGAATGGACACACGGTCCTCTACAATTGGGCCTCCATTTGGTATTTTGGAGAAATTGCCTCGACCAAGCTCCTTTTGCCCTTTAAAATCAAACGAACATTGGTCTGAACCCACCGTTTGCAGCTGGCCAGTCTTTAGGGCATTCCACAAGACATCCTGATTCCATTTTTCACGGAGTGGAGGTGACCAGACATATTTTGCCCCTTCAAATTCCGGCTTTTCCAGGTAAGATTGGTCTAGCACCAGATACTGAGGGCAGGTTTCACCCCATACATCAATGCCTTTATTTCGGGCTTCAGCAATTTTCCTTGCAGCATCAGCGCAGGATACGTGGACGACATAAAGCTGGGAATTCGCAAGTCCTGTAAAAGTCGCTGCCCGTTCAGTCGCTTCTCCTTCGATTTCCGCCGGCCTCGTTAAGGCATGATAAATCGGATCCGTATTCCCCTGAGCCAGTGCCTGCTTTGTCAAATACTCAATGACATCACCGTTTTCCGCATGAACCATGACAAGAGCGCCAAGATCCTTGGCAGCAATCAGTGTTTTGAATAAGGTTTCATCATCCGCCTGCAGGACATTTTTATATGCCATAAAGACCTTGAATGATGTAATCCCCTCCTCATCAATAACCGTTGGAAGCTCGTTCAGTACATCATCATTGATTTCACCGATCATCAAATGAAAGCCATAGTCGATTACCGACTTTTCCTTCGACTTTGCGTGCCAGGTGTCGATTGCACTTTTCAACGGAGCCCCTTTATCCGTTAGGCAAAAATCAATAACGGTTGTCGTGCCGCCAAACGCAGCAGCAATCGTTCCTGTTTCAAAATCGTCCTTCGTAACCGTCCCGCCAAATGGCATTTCAAAATGGGTATGCGGGTCAACGCCACCAGGGAAAAGATAGCAGCCAGTCGCATCCACGACCTCCGCTCCCTGTGCATTAAGGTTATCTCCGATCATGCTGATGACACCATTTTCAACCAACACATCTGCATGGAACGTATCCGTTGCCGTTACGATTGTTCCATTTTTTATCACTTTTTTCATGCATTCTCCTCCTTTAAAAAAGCTGAAAGTTTGAGTGCTTTAATTTCTTCAATGGCTTCGCGCGCTTTAAAATCACTTAGCAACCGGATCAACTCCGCAAGCCAGGACTCCAAGCGCTGCCTGGCGTTCATTCCATGTCATCGGCGGCAGCCCGCTCTTGACCTCTACCATATCGATCGCCCCATCAACCGGGCAGACAATTGAGCAGAGATTACAGCCCACGCAATCCTCTTCCCTGACCTTCAAATAAGCCTTTCCGCTATCATCCTTCAGCATGTCAATACACTGATGCGAGGTGTCTTCACAGGCAATATGGCATTTATTGCAGTTAATGCAAGTGTCATTATTGATCCGGGCCACAATCTTATAGTTGAGATCAAGGTCGCCCCAGTCAGAGTATTTCTGGACAGACTTGCCGACCAGCTCCGAAATCGAAGAAATTCTTTTTCCATCGAGATAGTTGTTCAGTCCCTCAATCATATCCTCGACAATCCGGAAACCATGGTGCATCGCAGCGGTACATACCTGAACGCCTGTTGCGCCCATCAGCATAAATTCAACAGCATTCTGCCAGTTGGAGATGCCGCCAATGCCGGATATCGGCACATTGATCCGCGGATTTCTGGCACACTCGCCGACCATATGCAGGGCGATCGGCTTCACCGCAGGACCACAATAACCGCCGTGCGCGCCTTTACCGCCGACATGCGGCACGGTATCCCAAGTATTGATATCGACCGCAGCCAGACTGTTAATCGTATTGATCATACTGATGGCATCGGCTCCTCCTTGGACCGCTGCCTCAGCTGTCACTGTGATATCCGTGATATTCGGAGTCAGCTTCACGATCACCGGAGTCTTGGCGACTTCTTTTACCCAGTAAGTCTGTTTCTGGACAAGTTCAGGCACCTGCCCAGATGCCGCCCCCATGCCCCGCTCAGCCATACCGTGAGGACAGCCGAAGTTCAGTTCAAGACCATCTACACCAACATCCTCCACTCGCTTCACAATCTCATGCCACTTTTCCTGCTTGGGCTCGACCATTAGGGAAGCGATGATCGCATGATTCGGGAACTTTTTCTTTGTTTCATAAATTTCTTTTAAATTTACCTCGAGCGGCCGGTCTGTGATCAATTCAATATTATTAAATCCAGCCACTTTCTGGCCGTTGAAACTGACTGCTGCAAAACGAGAAGATACATTCAAAATCGGATCGCCCAGCGTCTTCCAGACAGCGCCGCCCCAGCCAGCTTCAAAGGCACGCTGAACCTGATAGCCCGAGTTCGTTGGCGGAGCAGAAGCTAGCCAAAACGGATTGGGTGACTGGATTCCTGCCAAATTGATACGTAAATCTGCCATACACTTACCTCCCTTTGATTGTTAAGCTGTTTCCGGAACCGGCTTAGACAGAAGCTGATGGATCGCATAGGCCGTGTCCTTGCCTTGCTGGGCCGCTGAAACAACCATTGCTTCGCCCTGTCCTTTGCCAAAAATGACGTCACCACAAGCGAAAACTTTCTGATTCGAGGTCTGATACGTTTCCGGATCAATTTTCACGACACCGCTCCGGTGCTCCAGCCCGAATGCTTCCAGCAATCCAACATATCTTGATTGGCCAATCGCCTTGATGACCGCATCAACTTCCAAAAGGAACTCTGAGCCCTCAAGCCGTACCGGACGCCGGCGTCCATCCTCTCCTGGTTCACCGAGCACCATCTTCACACACTCAATCGCCCTCACCTTTCCGTTTTCATCCCCAATAATCCTTACAGGTGCAGTCAGCCAGCGGAACTCTACGCCATCCTGCTTGGCAAACTCATATTCAAAATCATAGGCCGTCATTTCTTCAACTGTACGGCGATAGAGAATCTTAACGTTTTCCGCCCCCAGCCTTACTGAACATGTCGCACCATCAATCGCTGTATTTCCAGCTCCGACGACGACGACTTTTTTGCCTAAGAATTGGTTGTCAATCGGTTTCGTTTTTGTCGCTTTGACGAATTCAATCGCATCATAAACTCCATCGAGGTCTTCTCCATCGATTCCGAGCTCCGGAACCTTTGACATTCCGACTGCTAAAATGACGATGTCATGCTGCTCCATGATTTCTTCAACGGAGATATCGACTCCGACTCTTGTATTGGTACAGATTTTAACATCAAGACTCTCAACCTGCTTTACTTCCCAAAAAGAGATGCTCTGTGGAAGCCTGAATGAAACAATTCCATAAGTGTTCAGTCCGCCTGCTTTGTCCTCCGCTTCAAAAATCGTTACATCGTAACCGAGCAAAGCAAGCTCTCTAGCTGCTGATAAACCAGCAGGCCCGCCGCCGACGATTGCGACTGACTTCCCATTCTTATTTCCGGCCTGGAAAAGCACTTGCTCATTTCTGATCGCCCAGTCCGTCGCATAACGCTGCAGATCCCCAATCATAATTGGCTTTGTGGAATGGTTCAGCACACATGCACCCTCACATAGTTCTTCAGTAGGACAGACACGCGAGCAGCTTGCCCCAATCGGATTCGCAGTCATGATCGTTTTCGCAGAGCCCTTCAGGTTTCCAGAAGCAATCTTCTTTATAAAAGTAGGGATATCGATTCCCGTCGGACATGCCTTGATGCATGGCGCATCATAGCAGTACAGACAGCGATTCGATTCTTCGTACGCCTCCTGATTCGTCATTCCTGGATGGACTTCCTGAAAGTTCACTTGTAAATCTTCATATGATATTTTCGAGACATTCCCTTTACTCATGCAAACAACCCCCTGTTTAAAAAATCGGACAGAAAGAGGGCTTTACGTCCTCCTCCTGTAAAGCCCTTACTGTTGCCACGATAATTATGGTAAAAGTGCAGTCATATCCTCATACGTTTCCGGACGTCTGTCACGATAGAACTGCCACGTATCACGGACTTCCCTGATTAATTTCTTATTCATTTCGCCAATGATTACCTCATCCTGATCACGGCTGCCCATAGCGACAAAATTGCCGCGCGGGTCCACTAGATACGACTGGCCATAAAACTCACCCATATTCCACGGGCCTTCCATGCCAACACGGTTAATTGCCCCAACATAGTAGCCATTCGCAACAGCATGGGCAGGCTGCTCTAGCTTCCATAAGTATTCAGATAAACCGGCAACTGTCGCTGACGGGTTCAATACGACCTCCGCACCCTTTAACCCTAGTAATCTAGCACCCTCAGGGAAATGGCGGTCATAGCAAATATAGACTCCGACCTTGGCGAAGGCTGTGTCGAATACTGGATATCCGAGATTGCCAGGCTTGAAATAATATTTCTCCCAGAACCCGCATCCCTGGTCTCCAACACCCACATGCGGGATATGCTGCTTTCGGTATTTTCCTAGATAAGACCCATCCGCATCAATCACCGCAGCAGTATTATAATAGGTAGCGATCCCTTCCCTCTCATAAATAGGAAGCACAATTACTACTCCTAATTCCTTTGCCAGATCCTGAAACAGCTTAGTCGTCGGTCCGTTAGGAATCTCCTCTGCAGCGTCATACCATTTTGAATTTTGCTCCGAGCAGAAATACGGCCCATAGAATATCTCCTGCAGACAGATGATCTGGGCTCCTTTATCCTTCGCTTCCCTGACCAGCTTGATATGCTTCTCGATTGCCTTCTGCTTATGAACCTCCACAGGCTCATGACCATCTACATCATTTGATGCCTGGATTAGCCCAATTTTTACAGTGTCCGACATTCTCGATTCCCCCTCTTATATAGTTAGGTAGTTATATGTCGTTATTTGTAAGCGCTTACATAATTCCTTAGTAAACGACAAATTCCTTGATGACTGGAATGGTTATGTAATTATAGTACCCTCCTTTTTTATTATTTTTCTGAATAATTAGAAACTTATGTATATTTTACAGTTTCCCTATTTTGTTTGCACTATACATAATGTTAAAAGATGTACAGCGTGTACTGTTCATTTTGTAAGATACATAAAAAAAGTACCAGAAAGATTAAGTATCTCTCTGGTAACTGAAGACACCGCGTCCGGTTTGAGTAAACCAATACGATCATAAGGATGCTGAGTACGCACATTTACTACAGTCGTCTCCGCAACTTCTCTAACTTTGTACATATTTCAATCACCTCACATTAAGATCGTAAACTGTGACGCAGCGTCAGAGTCAATATATTTTTGTCATTCCATTTTCTGAAAATTCATGTATAATAGAGAAAACTTTTAAGGAGTCATGAAAATGTACACTTTTACCAAAGGTTCTGTCGCCGGTTACAAGAACCAGCCAGTTCCATTTCAGCTTATCAAACAGAATAAACAAGCAAGTTCCCTCGTCGTCATGCTACCTGGAAGAGGATATACTGTCCAGGGACCTTTATTTCATTATTCTACTGGAGTCTTTTTAAATAAAGGTTTTGATGTTCTTCATGTTAACTATGATTACAATACTGTTCAGTCGGAATCTTTAACCTTGGAAGAAGAAATACAGCAAATCACCCAAGACGTAAATTCAGTACTTGACCAAATTCTTATCGACCAGCCATACGAAACTTATACTTTAATCGGAAAATCACTGGGAACGATCGCGCTATCTTCAATAGTAGACCGAATTTCATTAAAAAACGCGAAGGTTATCTGGCTTACTCCGCTTCTGCAATTGGATTATGTTATGGATAAGATGCTTTCATCATCACAAAATGGCCTTTGCATCATTGGTGATGAAGATCCATGTTTTATATCTGAAAAATTTGAGAAACTGAAAGAAAAGGAAAATATGCAGACACTTTTACTGCCTGGAACAGAGCACAGTCTCAACTATGCAGATCGGCCAGTTGATTCGATTGATGTATTGAAAAAGGTAATAACTGAAATTAGCAACTTTTAATGTAATGGGGGATAAGCATGAACAAGCTGCAGAAATACTACAAGAAAATTGCAAATCTCCCTTTAAAAGAAAATTATAGTCGAGGCGAATTATTAACTTCGGATTTTATGATGGCGAAGGAAAATTACATTGAAATTTACTATTGCACTCATAACGAATATATCAATAAAAAGGCCAAAGTGTTCATAATAGGAATTACACCCGGCTTTCAACAAATGAGTAAATCCATAGCGGTTGCCCGAAAATGTTTTGAGGAAAACCTTTCACTTGATGAGGTAGCTTATATTTGTAAGCGTGAGGCAAGGTTTTATGGGGTACTTCGCAGTAACATCATTCAAATGCTCAATGATTTAGACCTGAATAACTTTTTGGATTTAAAAAGCTGCGAGGAGCTTTTTAACGATAAAGATTACCTGCTTCATACCACTTCTCTCATTCCTTATGCAGTCTTTATCAATGAAAAAAACTATACTGGGCACAGTCCGAAAATCAATAAGAATGCATTATTGACTTCTTTTCTGGCAGAATTCTTCGAGCCCCAGGCTACCTTACTTAAGGATGCTCTGATCATCCCGCTTGGTAAAGGAGTCGAGGAAATCGTAGCAGAATATACTCGAGCAGGCATAATTAAGGAAAATAATGTCTTATACGGATTCCCACACCCTTCAGGTGCGAATGGCCATCGGCTTCACCAATTTAATAGTAATAAAGAGAAAATGAAGAGAAAGATTAATGATTTTTTCCAAGAAGAATAAAAGACCAGAATCTTGGTCTTTTAAACTTACTCAAATGGAATTTCTTCCTGATATACCTTTTTGTATTTTTTCAGCATTTCTTCTTTATGTGCTTCACTTTCGATCATAATGTCTCCATAAACGGGAACAACTGTATGCCAATTCTGTTCTTCATTCTTCCTGGATACAAATAAATAGCTTTCTCCTTCTTTTAGCAGCTGGTCATTTTCCACCATTATCAGGTTTTTTCCTTCATAGCCCCCCTGCTGATTGACTGTTACCTCACCTTGCAATTCACCCTTGATATTCTCAGCCACCTCCACTATGAATTGTGTTTCAAGCATCCCTCTTTCTTCAGAAGTTCCAGACATCTTTATGACTTTTCCAACGAACACATTGTCAGCCCATCCGACAAGCCTATGAGGGTCAGTAACATCAAAAGCATGACTGGTTTGTACCGTTTGAATCACAGGATTTTCAGGAGGTTTATTTGAAAGCAATCCAGGACCGGCGATTCCCAAGGCAATGATCGCAGCAATGCCGGGTGTTACAAAGGCGAGCCATTTCTTTTTATTGCTTTTTGCTATCTCCGTTTTTGCCTTTTCAATCCCTATTCTACTCCGGTCACTCAATTCTTTTGGTATTTCAATTTTATTCATTTCTGATTGGATTTTATTGCTCATTTGCCTCATCTCCCTCCAAATCTTTGCGAAGCTTCCCCAATCCCCGGTACAATATTGTCTTTGCTGTACCTAGTGGTATATTCAATGTTTCTGAAACTTCTCTTAAAGTCATTCCTTGATAAAATCTAAGAAGGATTACACTTTTTTCTTCCTCCTGCAGCTCTGCAATCAATCCCTTTAATGTAATTTCGGAAGTTAAGTCTTCATCAACTGCTCCGGAAATAAATTCATCAAAATCGGGCTTCAACGGCACAACTTTTTTCCTTTTTCTAAGAATGTCGAGAGAACAGCTGATGGCTATTCTGATCAGCCATGACTTAAAGTATTTAGGCTCTTTCAGTTCTTTAATGGATTTAAAAGACTTGTAAGCTGTTTCCTGTACAACATCTAATGCGTCATTCTGGTTTTTCACATATATAAACGCCATCTTGTATAGATCTTGCTCATATTGCTGGAAAAGCTCGAGAAATGCTTTGTCATTTCCCTTCTGTGCTTTTTTAATCAACTTCAGCAATAGGTGCACCCCCTTGTTACCGTTCTTATTCATTAGACGGAAGATTCGCCGCTTTGGCTTTAAATCCTCTAAAAAAATATAAAAGAAAAACATCCTGTACTACAAGCAGGATGTTTCCCTATAAAATCGCATATCTTCTCCATACATCTGGAAACAGGGATTGATATTTTTGCTGTAAATACCGATCATCGATCAATATGATCGTTCCTGTATCTTTTTCTGAGCGTATCAATCTGCCACCAGCCTGAAGCACTTTGTTCATGCCAGGATAAACATAGGCGTAATCATATCCATTTTTCCCTTTGGATGAAAAATGCTGTTTGATCAAATCCCGCTCAAAGCCAATCTGAGGCAGACCAACACCTACTACTATTACTCCATTCAATCGGTCACCCTTTAAGTCCACTCCTTCTGAAAAAACACCTCCCAAGACGGCAAACCCTACTAATGAACCTGATCCATCTGCCTTAAAGGATTCCAGAAACGCTTCACGTTCGGCATCTGCCATTCCTGTTCCCTGTACAATTGTAGGTATACCGTGATCGCCAAGATTCCATTCTTCCAATACCGAATTAAGATATAGATAGGAAGGAAAGAAGACTAAGTAGTTGCCTGGCTTGCTTTGAATGGTTTCGATCAGTGTTTTAACTATTGGTTGTATCGAGTTTTCTCTATCCTTATATCTTGTTGATAAAGGATGGATCATTACCTGGTTTTGTTCTTGTGAAAATGGAGAAGGAATTCTGACAACATAATCATCATCATCTCCACCTAACATATCACGGTAATATCCAATAGGACTCAAAGTCGCCGAAAAGAAAACACGAGCCTTAAAGCTTTTACCTGCTTGCTTGATCAGATAAGAAGGATCAAGGCAAAATTGCTTTACTATAACCTCATTCCTTTGAACCTCTGCATATAAAATGAACCTTTCATCAAAGAGCTTGCTGATTCTTTGCCAGTTTTGCGCCGCGAAATAGGTTTCAAGCAAAAGCTCAGAATCCCCTGGACTCTCTCTTAGCAATTCTTTTTCAGCATAGTCAATGAATTCCAGCACTAACTGATTAAACTCCCAAAGTGGTTCCTCGAACTCAATCGTTTTAGACGGTTCAGCCTGCTTCCTTATTTTGATAAAGAAGTCGTTTATCTGCTTGCAAATTCCATGGATATCTTCGTTTCTCCCTTTAAACTCCCTTTTAAGCTGCAAAAATGGAGCTTTTTCCAAAGTGGATGAAAACATATCCCTGCCTCTGTCAACTAGGTTGTGAGCCTCATCAACAAGCAGGACAGTTCCTTTCTTTTGGTCATCGAATAAACGCTTCAACGAAACTTTCGGGTCAAATATATAATTATAATCACAAATCACTGTGTCAGCCGCGTAAGCAAGGTCCAGAGAAAATTCGAATGGGCAAACCCTATGATTGAGGGCGTATTTTTCAATACAAAACCTGTCTAAAGAGTTTTCATTATGCAAAATATCGAGTATTGCTTCGTTTATTCTGTCATAATAGCCATCCGCAAACTCACAATGCTCCTTGTTGCATATCCCTTGTTCAGTAAAGCAGACCTTGTCTTTTGCCGTTATCGTTACTACATTCATATGAAGACCTTTAGCGAACAGTTGACTGAAAGCTTCCTCTGCTGTTTGCCTGGTCGTTGTTTTGGCAGTCAAGTAGAAAAGCTTTTTCAGGTGATTCTCGCCAATAGCTTTGACAGAAGGAAAGATTGTGGATATTGTCTTACCGATACCTGTAGGAGCACTAGCGAAAAAAGTCTTTTCTTCCTGGATTGTTTTATACACAGAACCAGCAAGCTGCCGCTGCCCTTTACGGTATTGTGCAAAAGGGAAATCCAGATCTTTTATACTCTGGTTCCTTTTCAATTCATGCTCTAAACGCAATTTCGCATAAGGGGCAAATACAGAAACCATGTTCAATATGGTTTCCTTGAGCTTACTATATGTCCGAGTTCTTATGAATCGTTTCATTTCACCGGAGGATTTCTGTACATAAGTAAGCTGGATATCGATACAATCAAGTTCATGTTCCTGCATGTACATATAGGCATAGCATTCTGCCTGGGCCCAGTGAGCAAGATTAGTATCCTCATTGATAAGGTCAAGGCTTAAAGAAGTTGACTTTATTTCATCAATGGTAGTACGTCCGCCATTTAAAAGAACCCCGTCACATCTTCCTTCTATAATAAAATGAAGGTCTTCATACTCTATTTCTGTCTTTAAAAAAACTTCACTTTGATCATGCTCGTTATATGTATTTTGGACTTCACGATGAATTCGTGAGCCTTCGGTAAAAGATGAAGCAGTCCTGAAGCCAGATACGATACTCCCACTTCTATGTACATACTCAGCCAAAGTTCTTACCGGTATCTTGATTTGATTCTTCATCCACTCACCTGGCCCATAAGTTAAATTCTTATTTTAATTATAGTACATACGTTCTGATACATCCAATAAAATTAAAAAATCCGTCCCAGTGAATCCTGGAACGGATTAATATCTTTTACCAATGGCGTGTATTTTCAAGTAAACGGTCAATTTCAATTTGGTTCAGTGTAAAACTCAGATCAGTTTCAGCAATTTCCGTTGTCTCATCCAAGAGCTCGTCAATATCCATGCTAATTGTTCCCATACCGAACCTCCTCATAGTTTTCAGCTGGACAGATAATGTACGTCCGGCTTCGTGAAAATAGTTCGTATATTATATGAGGGTTCTGGGGGTAATTTAACGCTATTAAAATTTTCCCAAGTTTTCCGGGTAAAAAAACAAAAAGGCCTAAAGTCGGCCTTTTTGCTGCAATTTTTATACTGGAGGTTGGATTGGTGGCATGCCTGCTGCTAAAACACCTAAAGCAAATGCACTTGTTGAAAGTAAAGCAAATAACTTCTTTTTCATGTTACATTCCTCCATTTAATTAATTTTTTGAATATATTTTACTGCTTGATCGAACCTGCCTATTTGTTGATAGTGGTTCGATAGCATTTTGTAAAATCCAATTAATTCCTCACTTTTCCCATCACTTTCTTCTAAATACGGAATTACTTTTGATTCAGAGTAAGCAAGTGATTTTTCAGGAGACTCAAGGTTCATAAGATAATAATTTGATAGTATTTTATACTTGCGATTATCTAACTTCTTGGAGACTTCATGGACCTCTTCAAAAGCCTCTCTTGCCTGATCATTATTGCCAAGTTCCAAGTTAATTTCACCTATAGAATACGTGGTTATTATATAGTTTAGATTAATCTGTGTTTGCATTTCCTTACTTTTTTCAAAGAATACGAGGGCATCTTGATAATTATTCAGTTTCTTCTGCAAGTAACCCATATTATGATAGATATCAGGTAGCAGTTTGGTTTCTTTTAATAATTCTGCATTCCGGATCAAGTGCTTAAAACAATCTTGAGCTTCTTCATAAATTTTAGAGTGTGTATAGTTGATTCCTAATAAAATCATTACGTGCAATATCCGCTTAAAGTTATGGTCCTCCATAAATTCTTCCAGTGCTAGCTTGCCATAGTATATAGCATAACCTGGTTCTTCAAGTGAACTTTTAGCCAATGCGCGATGATATAGTAATTCCCCACTAGAAATTTCGATTTTTGATGCTTTCCCTATCGAATCTAAAATGCCATCCGCTTTTTTACAATTCCCCTTCTTTAATAACCATACAGCATGCAGATAGGAAAATAAAGCCATTTGAGGTTGGGAAAATATATTCTTTTGCTTATTCAACAGTTCAAATTGCTTACTTGCTTCAGATATCTTACCTTTAAAAATCAAATACCTATATTTAGCGAGCTCATATGTATGTAGATTTGTTGAAAAAGGGATGATTCCTTCAAACTCTTGCAGCTTCTTCATTACATCATCAGCTTCATCGTTTAAGTAATAATCAATTTTCTCATTCAGTTCACCGACCAGCTGCTTAATCTGTCCTTCATTTTCCGTAATTGATGAAAGGTTGACGCCAAGTCTCTCGAGCAATAGTCCCATTGTTTCTTCATTGGCTTCCTTCGAATTGCTTTCGATTTTGCTTAAATGGGGAACTGAACATATGCCATTAGCCAGTTCCTTTTGTGTTAACCCTTGCTGGATCCTATAAAATTTAATGAGTGGTCCGAATTGCATACGTTCACCTACCGTTTTCTTTTAATCTACCATCTTTTCTAACATTTTAAACAGACCAAAAGTACTATTTTTTAAAAATTCTATATTTTATAAATTATTTCTTCATATATTACTATAAATCATTAAATAAAGCCACCCGGATCAATCAACCCGGATGGCTGGCATAGTTGTCAGTTTTATTATTTTACGCGTGGGAAACCGAAACCAGATGCATAATCGTCTCCAGTTGCTGCTCCTGTTCCACCTTTGATGTCATAAAGCTTAGCACGTCTTTGGATTTCAGAACGAAGCTGTGAGTTGCTCCAGTACTTGTTAGATGACCAAAGCTTCGCTGCAAAACCCGCAATATGCGGAGTTGCCATTGAAGTACCACTCATTGTCGTATAGTTTCCATCTACTGCAGTTGAGTAAATGCCTCCGCCAGGAGCAGAAACTTCAACATCTTTTTCCTGGATATAGTAGTCGCCGTCAGTATTAGGGTTTCCGCGAGAAGAGAAGTTGGATACTCTATGAGTTCCGTTGACGAATGCGTTGTCAAGTGATGCAACTGCGATGGCATTTGTCAATGCGCCAGGGTAGCCAATAGTGTTCGCATATGGACCGCTGTTCCCAGCAGCTGCTACTACAAGCGCACCTTTGCTGTATGCATAGTCAACAGCGCTCGCGATCATTGAATCTTTTCCACTTGAACCAAGTGACATATTGATGACTACTTTCGTTCCTGTTCGTACTCCTTCATCAGCAGCATGGCGAATCGCTCCTGCGATGTCATCTGAGTAACCTGAACCGTTATCGCCAAGAACTTTATAGCCCCAAAGTTCAGATTGTGGTGCTACACCATAGATACCTGCTCCGTCATAACCACCATTGGCGACAGCTGTTCCAGCAACATGTGTTCCGTGTCCCTGACGGTCGGTACATGTTCCGTTAACCAAAGGTGAACTTTGTGTAAAGTCTTTACATTGTTCGACATTATCAGTTAAGTCGATGTGGTTGCGATTAATACCAGTATCCAGGACAGCTACCTTGATTCCATCGCCGCCGCTTGTAGATTGGATGTAGTTATCATTATAGATTGCTTGAATGCCCCAAGGAGTTTGGTCAGATGGATAAGATGCCTGAACAGTGTAATCACCCTTGTCTTTTCCTTTACCATTGCCATTTCCTTCAACACGAGCGTCAATTGTGTGTATCCCAACCTGAGAAACATCGATATTTTTGTTCTTTAACAATGCCTGATATTGCTTGCTGTTTACTTCTGCTGTAAATCCTTGATTACCAAAGTCCCATCGCTTGCCATACTGTTCTTGTACTTTAGCTTTTTCTGCACTCGGACCCTGAATCAAAACTCGATAAGTATCCTGGCTTTCTGGTGTTGTAGCACCAAAAGCCCCTGTCGCAAACATGGAAACACCCATTGCCAAACTAAGTACTGCGGATCCGAATATTCTTTTCTTTTTCATTCTTTTGCTCCTCTCGCCTTCAAAAAATTTTACAGCTTGCCGGCTGCAGAAATAAGTATATTTTAAATTTTCAGCCAATATCAACTGTTAACCGAGCCTTTCTGTTTGGGAAAAATGAAACACAAAAATACAGTATTGACGCTGTTTTGGAAGTGTATTACCATTTGCATTTCCAATTTAAAAACACGTTTCCAACATGATAGTCAATTTCTGATTAACATGTTTCTTCCTTATATACATTTAAATTTAGAGCGGTATACGATAACAAAATGGCAAAAAAGAACTGGTAAATCATGATCCAAACATATTGGGAAACCGCTTGCTTTAGAAAGCATTTATAGAAAAAAAGACCCATAAAACATGCTCCAATTCACCTCATTTCTCGATACTAAATAAAAAAACACTCCGATAATTTATCGAAGTGTTCATTCTATATTGATTTGTTAAATGCTTTGCTGAGAGTATTTAAAAAAGGCACATCAGGGATAGTTTTTGAGTTATTAAGGTAAAAGGCATGATTCGGTTTAATGCCAATTATACAGGGCTGAAGCCCCATCAACTGGAGTTCATTAACAAGTGAAACGAAGACTTCTACTCCTTCGATTGTTAAATTTCCGACTCCATTAAAATCGAACAGAACCTCTTGATAGTCCCCTTCTTGTGATTTTTAATACCCTCTTTTCATTTTGGCCAATCAATTCAACATCCAGGTTTCCAAAAAGAGGCACCAATGCCGTGCTTTTAGTTAACTTAATGAATGGGCAAGAAAGACCTTTAATTTCGAAAAGTGTTTTTTCAACCAACTCTTTTTTTTCAAGCAGTTCCAGATTTGTGTCCGCCAGCCGTTTACGGTGTTTATCAACAATACTTTCTAATTCCATCAGACGATGGTCTTTTCCAATACAAATGATATGACCCCTATCTCCACTCCAATTTACACTTATGTCAAACAGGGCATATGGGGATTCTTTGGTTTTCATGGTCAATTCGCCTTCTGCCTTGCTTTCCTTATTTCCCAAAATATTTTTTGTTTTGCCATGGCTTTCCCTATCCACCAGGTCAAGAAACTTATCACCTATTGTAAAAGTCTCTGAGCCTATTTGGGAAAATCCAAGGATATTATAGTCGTCACGATCTAAATAAAAAATGAGCATCATATTAAATATCTCCAAACAGCTGCTGCCATGGACGAAGAAAAATACTTTGTTGATTGTGCTCATTGGCTAAATGGAACCCTGACTTCCAGAGGAATGAAGGCAGAACACCTTATTGATAATTTTCAAAGATTGAAGAATGCTTATCCTCCTTGCATTTCTGTCTTCCACGTTCCCCATATTTTTCAAGAAGGATTGGATTATCTTTGTAGATTCCGTCGGTAACCTCTTCTATAATAGCGTTTTCACTATAAAAAAAAGACTTGTATTTTTCTAAGATTTAAAATAATATACTTAAAAGCTTTGAAAGGGAGAAAATGGTATGATTAGAAAACTAAAAGCAAGTGATAACGAAATGGTTATGGACTTTTTAAAAGATGAAGCTGCATTGAACCTCTTCATAATTGGTGATATTGAGGCGTATGGTTATGATTCTGATTTCCAGGAGCTGTGGGGTTTTTTTGGAGAAGATCATGATTTATCAGCGATTTTACTTCGGTTCCACAACTCTTTCATACCTTATGCTAAAACTGGTACAGTACCCGTGAAAGAATTTTCCAAGTTTATAAAGTCTTTTCCTGATAAAATTTTCTTATCTGGAAAAAGTGATTTGGTTGAAAAATTCGAGAATATACCGGGGATCGAACTTGGCAAAAAGCAAGTGACATATTTCGCTGAATGTAATACTGATGAGTTTATTGGACAAACAGAGTGTGAAATTAAAAAAGCAAATACTGAAGATGTGGATCGAATAATCGAATTAAGAGCTGGGATTGAAGAATTTCATCCTAATCCAAATGCGCGCAAAATATTAATGCAATCTATGGAAACAGGTACCGGGAGAACTTATTACCTTGAGCAAGATAGAAAGATGGTTGCTTCAGCTTCCACAGCTGCGGAAAATTCAATGTCTGCTATGATCGTTGGGGTATGTACTCACATCGATTATCGACGAAAAGGACTTGCAACTGCTGTGATGCAAAAACTTTTCAAAGACGTTATGAATGAAGGAAAGTTATTATGCCTCTTTTATGACAACCCTGACGCAGGCCGAATATATAAGCGGTTGGGCTTCGTGGATATCGGGATGTGGACCATGTATCGGTGATAAAAAAGAAAGCTGGATGTGAGCCATCCAGCTTTCGTCTTATTGTCTGGCTACCTTGGCGATTGCATCGATTGCCTTCTGGATTTGATCTTCTGTTACATCATAATGGGTTACGAACCTAACAAAAGTGGGGCCAAATGTACCCGAGATGACTCCTTCAGAACGCAGTCTCTCGACAAAAACATCAGAAGTGATGTTCAAGCCTTCTACATCTGCGACGACTATATTTGTTTCGGGCTGCCTGGCAAGCTTCATTCCAGGGATCGCTTCGATTGCTTCAGCCAAAATCCTCGCATTCCATTGGTCTTCTCCAAGTCTATCTTTCATCTTTGTCAGGGCAATCAAACCAGGTGCAGCAATGACACCTGCCTGCCTCATACCGCCACCAAGGCGCTTCCTCCATTTGCGTGCTGTTGTGATAAATTCAGGATTACCAGCTATGATTGAGCCAACTGGAGCTCCTAGTCCCTTTGAAAGACATATTTGAACAGTATCTGTGTATTTAGCGAATTCCTTCACATCGACACCTGCAGCTGCTGCGGCGTTAAACAATCTTGCACCATCAAGATGAACAGGCACTTTATTGGCTTGCGCAATACTATAGATTGCTTCCATATTTTCGACCGGAATGACTGCTCCTCCTGCGCGGTTGTGAGTATTCTCTAAACAAATCAGCCCTGTTTCAGGATAATGGATATCCTCAGTTCGAATTGCATTTAAAACATCTTCTGGCTCCATTGCTCCTCTGAGACCTGGAATGGTCCTGGTCTGGACTCCGGCAAGGGCAGCTACAGCACCTGATTCATAATAAAAAATATGGGATTCTTCCTCCAATAGCAATTCCTGTCCTGGTCGACAATGCGTTAGAACCGCTATTTGATTCCCTTGTGTACCACTTGTAACAAACAAGGCTGCTTCCTTGCCTAATATTTCAGCTGCAGTTTCTTCCAATTCCCTGACTGTTGGGTCTTCTTTATAGACATCATCACCCACCTCAGCAGAGTACATAGCTTTACGCATTTCTTCAGTAGGTTTCGTGACAGTATCACTTCTTAAATCAATCATTTCTTTCCCCTCATTCCTATGTAAATTTCTTATTTATTCTTATTTTAACAACTCAACCTGCAAAAAACTAACAGTTTCTCCTTGATAGCATCCGGGTATTCCTTATATATACAAAAAATAAAGGAGGAATACAGTATGAATATCCAAAAAGTAATGACTAGAGACGTAGAATATTGCAGTCCTGATACACCAATTCACGAGGTAGCAGCAAAAATGAGAGACCTGGATGTTGGTGTCATGCCAATTTGTGAGGGTGAGCAACTGACAGGACTTGCTACCGACAGAGATATTATTCTGAAGGCTGTTGCTGATAACACTTCAATGGAATCACCCATATCTGAGGTAATGACAACTGATCCAGTGAGGGGTACTGTCAATATGACTGCCGAGGAAGCTGCAGACTTGATGGCAGATGTACAAATTCGCAGGCTCCCAATCGTTGAAGACGGAAAGATGATTGGAATTGTTTCACTGGGAGATCTTGCCGTAACTCATAAGTTGGATGATGAGGCAGGACAAGCTTTAGAAGAGATCTCCACTCCTTCTGAACCCGAGAAGTAAAGTATTGTAAAATAACCCGCCAGGAAAAACCTGGCGGGTCATTTTTATTCTGAGATTTTTCTAAATTCCATGCCCTTTTGCTTCATCAAATGTTTTAAGGCTGCTTGAAAGGTTGAAAAAGATTGTGCTTCTAATTTTATTCCATCAAGGACCATCCGCTTGACCAATTCTGGATTCATTCCTACAAATAACGTTTTGACACCCATCAACGAGATAGCGGAAGCCATCTCATGAAGCTCCCTGCCTATTTCTTCAAGGCATACATCCTCAATTCTTTCTCCACTTATATCAGTTAAGTCAATAATTGCCGTTTCAATGTCTTTATTATGGATAAATTTAAGAACTTTTTCACGTATTTTATCAAAACGCTCTGCTCGAATTAACCCTGTAATGGGTATAAGTATTGTCTGAGGAACAATAGAAGGTATGATTGGCGCGGACATTTCAGAAATAATCGTCTCATATTCTTGAATTTTTCTCTCTAACTCCTCGAGCCTATTTGTTTCCAAAATTCCAAAACCCCCCGGTGACGTAGAATTCTCCTTGCTTTTACTATGATACCTTTTCAGGAATTTTTTGTATAGAAAAAAACTGCTTCAATTAAAGAAGCAGTAAGTAAAGGGTCACCCTATTGATTCTTAATTTATAACATTAATTAAATGCATGATATCTTCATAAATCTGCTCTTGATATTCGTCATCACAACATCTTTTATAATCATCAATCAAACGTCCGAGTTCTTTTAAAAAGATTAACTTTTCTTCTTCATTGATCATGGCAAAATTCTCCTTAACAGGACAAAAGTCATGTGTGTGGTCTAACTTATCATAGTTAACTGATTAAATCAATAATAATTTATCCATACTACATTATTATATTTTGTATATGTGGAGAAACTATGCATAGTGCAATTAAAAGTTTAGATTTATTTAAGAAAGGAGCAACCATGTTACATAATATCTTCAGGCTGTGTATGCTGCTAATATCTTGGTCCACATTATTGTTATACCCCAAACGTGCATTCAAGCGGTTTCTTCCTGTCACGATATTTGTTACCGCTTTAGTTTCGATTTTATTGGTATTATCACACCCATATAAACTATGGAAAGTCTCCGGTGGTATTGGAACTCGAATTTTCAATGATCTTAGTTTTACTCTTGGCCCCTTTTTTGTTACAAACCTCTGGGTGTTCCGCCTGGCCTATGGGAATCTTTGGCAGTATTTAGGGATTAATCTGGTGATTGACTATTTATTAGCATTTCCCATCACAAAGCTTTTTAAGAAAATAAGCATATATCAATTAGAGCGACTGAAATCACTGCATTTTTTCAGTATCATTTATTCATTTGCTATTTTCGCTTACGGCTTCCAGTATTTTTTTCAACAGTATAAAAGATAAATGCCGCTAATTTTATTTCGCCTGAATGATTGAATTCAAAAAACCCTTCCGACTAATTGATGGAAGGGTTTTTTCGTCTATTCTTCATCTATAGTGATATTCTCCATGACCAGTTCGACCCCTTTTGCATTCTCGATATAATTGATTATAGGGTCAATTTCGTTTCTAAGTTTAGGAGTCAGCGGCAATTCAATTCTTTTGTCATCATAAGTGAATATCACTTTATCAGGTGTTAAGGTACCACCCTCTTTTTTGTTGATTTGTTTCATCGCCGTAATTTCATCCCAAGAATATTCGGTTTGTTCTAATTTCCAGAGCTCATCATAATACAAGCCATTCTTGTCCATATAATAATAATTGTCAATACTCAAGTAACCACCTGCAGCCATGATCACCAGGGTGAAAGAAGCGGCAATAAAAACATTGAAACTTCTCTTTCTTGATTCATCAGTTTTAAAAAGGTATATGGCCATGAAGATTAGTAACACAGGTATAATCAAAAACACCGCAACCATCGTTATATAAGATGACATCGGACTGTCAAAAAACCAGTGCGAACGGTCAAGGTAAACTGAATTGTGAATAAAAGATACGATAAAAATCCCAATTGGTACAGATGCGAAGAGCAGGATAACAGCGACTGTTATCAGCAAACTCCCGGCACGGTCAGCATTATGTGCACTCAAGATATTGTTCCCCTTTTCTAAATCTCTATATTTCCATAATATATATTCAACTACAAGCAAAAAATTTCCTGCTTAAATTGGAAACTTTTTTCCTAGCAGATACGAAAAAACAAGCCGGAATGATCTCCGGCTTGTTTTGTTCTTATTTCCTCAAGTTTTCCTGATCCTTTAATCTATTTTGCTGGTCGGGAACTCTTCCTTGATCCTTGAATTCATCTATCTTTTTATCTTCACCAAGTTTTTCTCGTTCGTATTCAACCAAGCTTTGCGGGTCTTTTTTTGAATGATCCATGAAGCTTTTCCCTCCTTAGCCTTAGTATTTATGCTATTCCCTTTAAGGAATTTAGCCAAACCCGCAGGCGAGATGTATGTATGATGGTTAAGGATTATTTTCTCTAATGGCTTTGTATTAAAGCGATTTTCAACACACATTTGATTGACTTTTCATGTGGCTATTTAGCATCCAGACACAAATCATCAACTAAAATATAAACTTCTGCCAGTCCACTAGGTTTACATAAACCGTTTAGATGGTAATTAGAATAACAAAGGGGTTTAACATCAAGTAAAACAAGAAGAAAGGAAAATGTATGATGAGAGAAATCACAGTAAGCGTAGACCTAAAAGGAAAAAATTATTTAACCAACGTCATTGCTGACCGTGAAACATCTGAGGAAGAAATCCAAGAGATGGCACGTAAGCAAGTTCAAGAGCAATGGCTCTTATAAAATGGCTGTTTTCGTTAAGATTATTGTTAAAATCCTAAAGCCGATTTTAACGTAATATAAGGCCATTTTGCAGTTCGGAATTAAGTTTGCATGCTCTTTTCTCCTAAAAGAGTCAACTTTACGAAGAAAAATGGTTTTAAAATTCTATTTTGCAGTCAAAAAGCAACAAAGTTTGAGAAAAGAGCCTTTAAAATAACGAAAAGGATGTTCAGCTGCTGTCGCTGAACATCCTTTTTTATTATCTTGGGTGGATTTGACACGAGTATTGCACTTTACTTTTTTGGGACATTTAAGTCTGCTCAAACCAATTGTCTAGAGCAACATGCGGTACAAATTTAAGCGTGGAAATCGAGACAGAGGATTTTACTTTTCATTTTCATATAATTCAATTGGTAATCCATCGGGATCGGAAAAGAATGTAAATTGCTTATGAGTTAGTGGATCAATTCTGATCGGTTCCACTTCCACTCCTTGCGTTTCAAGATAATTTGCATATGAGGATAGATTTTCCACAGTGAAAGCGAGATGCCTTAGACCAGCAGCCTCAGGGTAACTCGGGCGTGCCGGAACTTCCGGGAAAGAGAACAATTCAATTTGATAGTGACTTCCAACACTTAAATCCAATTTATAGGACCTTCGTTCTTCTCTATAGGTCTCTGAGATGACCTTCAAGCCAAGAACTTTTGTATAAAACTCTTTTGACTTTTCATAATTTGAACAGATAATGGCAACGTGATGTATTTTGTCTAGCTCCATGCCAATCCCCTTTATCTCGCCCATTTGGTAATTGTAATTTTTGTGCCAGTTCCCGGCATAGAATCAATATCAAAACTGTCCATTAACCTTTTAACTCCTGGAAGTCCTGCACCAAGACCGCCTGAAGTAGAAAAACCATCCTGCAAGACCATTCTTATATCATTTATCCCTGGTCCATTATCAGCAGCAGAAATCTGAATCCCTTTTCTTCCATTCTCTTCTAAAACGTCAATAGTAATCTGGCCGCTGCCCGCATATAAATAAATATTTCTTGCGAGCTCAGAAATCGCTGTCGTTATTCTTGCCTGGTCAACGCCACCAAATTGGAGATTTTTTGAAACCTCTCTCCCTTTCTGACGAGCAAGCACTATATCAAATTCATTATTAATATTAATAATAATCGGTTCTGTCATTTGGCTAACCCTCTAACAATTGGCTTAATATCGTAATTCCTTGCTCAAGATCCAGTGCAGTATGGACATTTTCCAATGTTATGCCAAGCTCTATTAAAGTAATGGCGACTGCAGGCTGGATACCTGTAAGGACTGCTTTCGTGCCCATCAGGCTTGTCATTACTATTACGTCGCCCAATACTTTTGCAATGAATGAATCAATCATATCGACTGAAGTTAAATCGATTACAACACCTTTTGCTCCCGTATCTTTAATTTTATTCAACAAGTCCTCTTGAAAAGTCAATACCGTCTGGTCATCAAGTTCTACTTGAATTGAAACTAATAAATAATCTTTTAACTTTAATATAGGAATTCTCACTTTTTATGCCTCCAAATCATTAAACTCACCAGAATTCACTATGTACAAATAATTTTAATCCAAAGTGGTCTACATCCAAACACTTGCACGTTAGCAAATAAGATTTTAATTGGATTATACGCTATATATAAAGTGGTTTACAAATTAAAAGCTGTGCTTTATAAATGAAATGCTAAAAAGTTACGAATAAGATAAAAAGATAAAAAAACCTCCATTTAGGAGGTTTACAGCTTGTGGAGAAAGGGTACTATTTTTTCTTCCACAAGCTTTTTTATTTGGTTTAATCCCTCTTTTTAAACTGACTTTTTTCATAAAAAACACAGATCGCCACCATTATCCTAGCTTGGCTAGGTGTGTGGCGATCTTTTTTATATTCTGACACGCT
>NZ_JAGGQL010000036.1 GCF_018613315.1 Bacillus sp. ISL-37
TTAACGTAATATATACCCATTTTGCAGGTCGGTACTAAGTTTGCATGCTCTTTTCTCATAAGAAGCGTCAATTTTACGAAGGAATATAGGTAATTCACTCCAATTTTGTATTCAATAGCAACAAAGTATGAGAAAAGAGCATATCTAAATAACTTAATAAAGGAAAAGAGAATATGTTGCCAAATCGATTTTGGCCTATTAAAGGGCAGCTGTTTTACCTTGCAGCTGTCTCCTTACTGGGTCTTCTGACCATTACGGAAAACAAGTTCATATACGGGGGATTGTTCCTGCTTAACATGATTCTGTTAAAAAAGCTGAAGAAACTCCCTGCTTCCACACTTGTGCTTATGGCGGGCTGCTACCTCATTTTTATGGTCGCGGGGTATTCAGAGTCACATTCTGAATCAATTTTAACTGGCAATGAAAAAAACTTCCTGATATTATTTGACGATGAAATCAAACTGGACGGTGACTTGCTTTTTGCTAACGGAAAAGCATTGCCTGCTAAAGAAAAACTGGTTGTCAAATACAGAATCAAGTCAAATACCGAACAACAAATTATCCAAACACTTCTTACTCCTGGAATGGCATGTGCAGCGTCCGGGGTCCTCAATCGTCCATCTCCTGCCCGAAATCCCAATGCATTCGATTACAAAGATTATCTTCAACTAAACGATATTTTCTGGATCTTTGATGTCGACAAACTGTCTCCGGAAACCTGTTATCAACAATCCGATGGTATTTTAACTGCATTAAAAGCCTTTCGACATAATGAAATTGCCAGGATAAAAGACACTTTGCCAGATGAAACTTCCGCCCTCGCTGCAGCGCTGGTTTTTGGAGAAAGAAGTTTCTTCAACCCCGAAACAGAACGATCTTACCAGAAAATAGGGATCGTCCAGTTACTTGCTATTTCCGGCCTGCATGTTGGCTTGCTTACAGGTATGATTTATTTTATTTGCATCAGGATGGGGGTGACTAAGGAAAAAACTGAAATTTTGTTAATGGCCTACCTGCCTGTTTACGCAGTTACTACCGGGCTAGCTCCTCCGGTAGTCAGGGCAGCCGCGATGCTGATCATATTGATTGGCTCACGGCGAATATCGCTCCGCATGACGCCCCTTGACGCAGTTTCAGCAGCCTTTATGCTCATGGCACTTATCCAGCCGAGTATCATCTTTGATACAGGGTTCCAACTCTCTTTCGCCGTCAGCTTCTCTCTGGTCATTTCAGCACCGGTTATTCTGAAAGGTTTTAATTCGTTTGTAAAGCAGACTGCTGCGGCCTCTTTTATAGCTCAGCTGTCAAGCCTTCCTGTCATCCTTGCTTCTTTCTATGAAGTCTCTGCCATATCGATTTTTGCCAATCTCCTGTTCGTGCCGCTCTTCTCTTTCGTATTGCTTCCGCTTTTGTTGATTTCCTATGTAATTTTGTTGCTTCTGGGAGTGTTGCCTTCCTTTTATTTGTACTTCTTGGAGAACCTCGTACACCATGTAAACCTTTTAGCTATAAAACTGTCTGAGCTCCCGATGTCAACCATGATTATTGGTAAGCTTGAGCCATTTTTACTTATTCTGCAAATCATTTTGATTCCACTATTTTTTTTCAAATGGGAACGTTTTATTTTTAAAAAGTTAAAACCTCCTCTATGGCTTTTTACCTTGCCGTTACTTCCTCTATTCATGCAAATATCATTGCCGTATTTGAATCCACACGGGCAAATCACCTTCCTGGATGTCGGGCAGGGTGACAGCATCTTCATCAGGATGCCGTATAATCAGGGCAATTATCTTATAGATACTGGAGGTGTCATGCCTTTCGAAAAAGAAAAATGGCAGCAGAGAGACAGTCAGTATGATCCCGGCAAGAAAATCGTCGTTCCATATTTAAAAAGTGTAGGGGTCAGGACTGTGGATAAATTGATTTTGACCCACGGGGACATGGATCATATAGGGGGAGCTATTGCTTTGTTGGAGGAAATACGCGTAAAACAGCTTTTAGTACCGCGTGTTTCAGATAGATCTGTTTTAGAGGAGGATATTATCGAGATTGCCAGAAAGAAGGGAACAGACATTTATGTAGCTGGTTTAGGCACTGGATGGACAACGGCTGTAGGAGAATTTATGATTCTTAATCCAAGCGAAACCGTTGGGGAGCGAAACGATCAGTCAATTGTGCTGCTTGCAGCTATTGGTGGAAAAAAGTGGCTTTTTACAGGAGATCTGGGCATTGAAGGAGAAAATTCAATGGCCAGGAAAATAAGTGACATTGACATAGATGTTTTAAAAATCGGGCATCATGGCAGCAAATACTCCAGTTCAGAACTTTTTCTGGAAAGAACGAACGCAGATTTTGCAGTCATTTCTGTAGGGGAGAATAACCGGTATGGCCATCCCGGCGAAGAAGTCATCAAAAGGTTAGAAGAACGTAGCATGCAGATTTTCAGGACCGATGAAGATGGTGCAATCATTTACAGGTTTAAAGACAATTCAGGAACGTTTACGAAACAACTTCCATAGTATATAGCAAGAACAAATAGTTCTCTCCCCCGAAAATCACATGAACATGATAAGAGACTGCATTTTGTTAAATGCAGTCTCCAAAAGTTTATCCTATGTAGCCGTGATTAACTCCCGATTAACTGCACGACTGTCGCAATAATGAACATTGTTGCAAAGAATCCAAAAGAAACGATGAATCCAACACCTGAGTCAACAGCGTCATTGCGATTACTTTGGACATTTTCTTCGAATTGATTCACAGTCAATCCCCCCTAATAATTCTATAATAGTATAAGCGATTCAAATTAAAAAATCCAGTGTTCTCTGCGCAGCATTGTAATTGAAAGGCTGTTTTCGTAACGATTATTGTTAAAATCCTAAAGCCGATTTTAACGTAATATATACCCATTTTGCAGGTCGGTATGAAGTTTGCACGCTCTTTTCTCATATGAAGTGTCAATTTTACGAAGTAATACAGGTAATTCATTCCAAATTTGTATTCAATATCAACAAAGTTTGAGAAAAGAGCCAATTGAAAAATTAAACCAAAGTTTGCTGCCTTCCTATATGTGTGTCAATGTACCAAGAGTTGTCACAAATACTTTTCCCGTCTGCGGCTAAAATAATCTTACCATGATGCACCGTTGAGATATAAGTATCCTAGGCCTTTTATCTCAGCGTTCAATATAAATAGGGGAATTGGTCCGGATAGGGGGCCAATTCCCTTAGAATGCTTGTCAAAATGTCCAAGCTTCTTTACGATAGATATATGGCAAAACTGGATTGAACGGAGCGGAAAAAAGTGGTATTGGACATTTGGAAAAAAATAAGCAAAAAACAGGTGGATCCTGTCTATTTAATGTTTGGAACAGAAACCTTTTTAATAAATGAAACAAGACAGCTTCTGGTGGACAATGTTTTGGATGACGAAGAGAAAGATTTCAATTATTCAGTTTACGATTTAGAGGAAACACCAATTGAGGCAGCGCTGGAAGATGCTGAAACATTCCCGTTCATGGGAGAGAAACGATTGGTCATCCTCCAGAATCCTGTATTTTTGACATCGGAAAAGTCAAAAGGAAAGGTTGAGCATAACTTAGCGAAACTGGAGGAATATCTTTCACAGCCTGCGCCATACTCAATTGTTGTTTTTTCTGCACCTTACGAGAAACTGGACGAACGAAAGAAAGTGACTAAGGAGTTAAAGCGGAAAGCTACGGTCATCGAAGCCAAGAAGCTGAGTGAACAAGAAACAAAAGTCTGGGTAAAAGAACGCGCTCAGGTAAATGGAGCTATAATTGATAATGATGCAATCGAACTTCTATTGACGCTTGCGGGTACGAATTTATTCATGCTGACTTCTGAAATCGATAAACTTGCGCTTTATGCGGGAGAAAACGAGCCAATCAGCAGGGAGATTGTCGACCGACTGACTGCAAGGTCGTTGGAACAGAATATTTTTTCGCTGGTCGACAAGGTTGTCCATCGAAATGTTGAGTCAGCCTTAAGGATTTATTATGATTTGTTAAAACAAAACGAAGAACCGATTAAGATTCTTGCCGTGATTACGGGTCAATTTAGGCTGATATACCAGGTGAAGGAGCTTGCTCGAAAAGGGTATGGCCAGCAGCAGATTGCCGGTACCTTGAAAGTCCATCCATTCAGGGTGAAATTGGCAGCGGGGCAGGCAGGAGCGTTTTCTGATGAGGAATTGACCAGAATCATGAAGCTTCTCGCTGACGCGGATTATCAAATGAAAACAGGCGGCATGAAAAAAGAAATGCTG
Organism: Bacillus sp. ISL-37; assembly: GCF_018613315.1. Lineage (GTDB taxonomy): Bacteria > Bacillota > Bacilli > Bacillales > Cytobacillaceae > Mesobacillus. The sequence continues at coordinate 4,288 of NZ_JAGGQL010000036.1, forward strand.
ATTGAAATGATCTTATTCCAGATTAACGGCAGGAAATGATTTTACATAAGGCTGTTTTCGTAAAGAATTGATGTTAAAATCCTAAAGCCGATTTTAACGTAATATATCCCCGTTTTGCAGGTCGGTATTAAGTTTGCACGCTCATTTCTCATAAATAGAGTCAACTTTGCGAAGAAACATAGGTCATTCAATCCAATTTTGTATTCGATAGCAACAAAGTTTGAGAAAAGAGCCTTACATAAAGAGCAAAATAAAAAAACGACCCATGAAGGTCGTTTTTTTATTTGCATTTAGCATTTAAAATTAGCCGTTAGCGTTTAATTTTTTCATTAAACGGGCTTTTTTGCGGGAAGCTGCGTTTTTGTGGATAAGACCTTTAGCTGCTGCTTTGTCAAGCTTGCTAGCTGCTTCAGCGAAAGAAACTTTTGCTTCAGTATCGTTGTTCACGATTGCTGCTTCTGCTTTTTTAACTGCTGTACGCATAGTAGATTTCACAGTAATGTTTTGAGCTTTGCTCGCTTCACTAGTTTTTACGCGTTTGATTGCAGATTTAATGTTTGGCATTCCGTTCACCTCCTAAAAAAGCATCGAGATTTTATGGAACTCGACATTTCCAGTACATTTCTTATTTTATTAAGAACAAATGATATTTTATCAAACAGGGGTTAATAATGCAATACTCTGCTTTAACTTAAGTCTAGTGTATCGTGAATGTTTTTTTATGTAAAAGGAAAAGATAGGCAATAGTATGCTGTTTTGCAGCCAAACTGTTATTGGGAGGAATGCAACAATGAAGGAACTAGTAGACTTGAGCATGTATTCAATCAGGACTGACCTGGCTGTGGAAGCGAGGGAGATGGTGCTGGCAGACCAGGCAGCAACCGTCCATACCCAGGAAAATCTCTCACATATTGAAGGCGTCATTATAAAAGAAAAAGAAGAAAATGATATAAAGATTTCACTAGTAGAAGTGACGGCTGAGGGAGAAAAGAGCCTTGGCAAAAAACAGGGGCAATATTTGACAATCGAAGTTGTCGGCATTCGCCAGCAGGATACCGAGCTGCAGGGGAAAGTAGAAAAAGTATTCGCAAACGAATTTGCCCATTTTATCAAACAATCTGGCATTAAGGAAGATGCATCCTGCCTTGTTGTTGGTCTGGGAAACTGGAATGTTACACCCGATGCTTTAGGGCCTCTCGTCTGTGAAAATTTACTTGTTACTAAGCACCTGTTCGATCTTCAGCCTGAGAGTGTCGAAGAAGGGTATCGCTCTGTTAGCGCGCTTTCTCCGGGAGTCATGGGGCTAACTGGGATAGAGACTTCTGATATTATTTTTGGCGTCGTCGAGAAAACGAAACCAGACTTTGTCATTGCAATCGATGCACTTGCTTCACGTTCCATCGAAAGAGTCAATTCGACGATACAAATTTCAGATACAGGCATCCATCCTGGATCAGGCGTAGGTAATAAAAGGAAGGAAATAAGCAAAGAAACTTTAGGCATTCCAGTGATAGCGATTGGAGTTCCAACAGTAGTGGATGCGGTTTCGATTACAAGTGATACGATCGATTTCATTTTAAAACATTTTGGCAAGGAAATGAGAGAGGGTGATAAGCCTTCTAGGTCACTAGTGCCGGCGGGCATGAGTTTTGGCAAAAGAAAGAAGCTGACAGAAGAAGACCTGCCGGAAGCTGAACACCGTCAAACCTTCCTTGGAATGATTGGAACACTCGAAGACGAAGAGAAACGCAAGCTTATTTATGAGGTTTTATCCCCTTTAGGACATAACCTTATGGTGACTCCTAAAGAAGTCGATGTGTTCATAGATGATATGGCCAACCTGATTGCCAGCGGCCTCAATTCAGCGCTGCATACGAAGGTCGACCAGGACAATACAGGCATGTATACACATTAGGATATATTCTATTAGATTTATTTCAAATTCATTACGGAAGGATTCGAAGTTCTATCTTCTCTAGTAAAGTCATAACATTTACTAGACTTGCATTAGAGAGGTGGAACAATGAGATTTAATAAACGATCTGGAATAATTGTAGCCGTCCAAGGGACTCAAGTAGTAAAAGCCGCATTAGCATTTGTGTTCTTTCTCATTGGGATTTTTTCCATAAGCGGAGTGATGACTTCGCTAAAGCCTGAATATAGGATCACCTCGGATTCCGTAAATCAGGCCGCAAACAATCTGAATGGCCAACTGCTTTTCAGTTTAATGGGCTGGGAAAACCATCAATTCCTTCAGGCGCTCCCAGAGGAATATGAGACACCGAAGCTCACGAATGTCATGTTCAAGCTTTCTACCAATATCAATCTGGATGATCCACGGAGCTTGCTTGGCAGGGAACTACCGGGTTTCTCGCTTTTTGACGGAAAGATACTAGTCGCCGGTGAAGGAACAAATTATACGAACATGCCAATGGAATCAGCTCCCCCTGTCGATGTATTGAAAGCAGAGCAGGAAGCGGCGCTGCAAAACACGGAAGGTTTAGATACGGGTAATCCTGAAGATACGGCAGCACCTCCGCTATCCACTGGAGACCGTAAAGCAGTCTATATTTATTTTACACACACAAGAGAATCCTATCTCCCTTATCTTAAGGGTGTGACTGATCCGAATAAAGCCTATCACTCACAGGTGAATGTCACGAAGATAGGTGACCAGCTGAAAAAGAGCCTGGAACAGCGAGGCGTCGGAACAACGGTAGATAAAACTGACGTAATGGCCAATCTCAGCAAGAAAGGGCTTGGGTTTGGAAAAGCCTATCAGGAATCAAGGCCGGTTGTGGAAGCCGCGATGGCTGGAGACCGGAACCTTCAATACTTTATTGATATCCACCGAGATGGATATCGCAAAGATAAAACGACGATCCAGATAAATGGAAAGCCTTATGCCAAACTTGCATTTGTCATTGGAGGGGAAAATGCCAATTATGAAAAAAACCTTGCTCTCGCACGAGAACTGCATAATCTCCTCGATAAAAAATACGGCAAGGGTTTAAGCAGGGGAATCATCGAGAAAAAAGGTGCCTCGACGAATGGCAAATTCAATCAGGACTTGTCCGGAAATGCACTGCTAATAGAGTTTGGCGGCGTTGACAACACATTTGAAGAACTGAACAGGTCTGCCGATGCACTTGCAGACGTATTCAGTGAATTCTACTGGCAGGCGGAAAAAGTAGGAGCGCCAGCGCAGCAGCCTCCTGACAAACAATAAAAATTCGGTTAGGTGATTGAGATGAAAATGTTCATGCTTAAAAGCTTTATGCTAGCTTCTTTAATGTTCATATCCGTATTGTTCGGCATGCAGCAGGCAAATGAAGGCATCCATAAAATGAAAGGCTACGAAGACCCTGAACTCAAAAGTGCGTTCAGCATAGAAGAAAAGGAAAACGGGACCTTCGAAACAGCCATATTAGGAAATGACGTCTCCAGCCATGACTTGGAACAAAAGCGGAAAAAACTAGAAGAAATGAAAGCATTCAACCTCTTTTCATCAATAGGAAAAAATCTGGCCGATGGAGTCTCCGCTATCGTCGAGAAAACTGTTGAATTGATAACCGGGAAGTAAGTAGAGCAGCGGGCTTTGGCCCGCTGTTTTTAGCTTAAAGATCCGAGTAGGGTAGTCTGAAAATCTCATTCATTGGCGCCCAAAAAAACGGGATTCGAGAAAAAGAGGTCACTAATAGGCCTTATTGGCGTCCTAAATATCAGGATTCGAGAAAAAGAGGTCACCAATAGGCCGCATTGGTGCCCCAAAAATCGAGATTCGAGAAAAAAGAGGTCACCAATAGCCCTCATTGGCGCCCCAAAAATCGAGATTCGAGAAAAAGAGGTCACTAATAGGCCTTATTGGCGCCCTAAATATCAGGATTCGAGAAAAAGAGGTCACCAATAGGCCTCATTGGCGCCCCAAAAATCGAGATTCGAGAAAAAGAGGTCACCAATAGGTCTCATTGGCGCCCTAAAAATCGAGATTCGAGAAAAAGAGGTCACCAATAGGCCTCATTGGCGCCATAAATATCAGGATTCGAGAAAAAGAGGTCACCAATAACCCACATTGGTGACCAACATCCTTATTCATAATATGACCATTGCCCATAACCTGAAGTAATGAAATTTTCCTTCATTACCTGCCTGATTGTTTTCTTCGGAAAAACACCACCACACCATTCGTAGACAATATTAGTAGACATCTTTTCAAGTGGATTTAAGAGGTTAAACTCCCTATCACTTCTGATAAGCGCACTCTTTGTATTCTCTTTCACTGAACAGTTATTGCACATAAATACCCTTCCGCTATATTCCTCCATAACCTTCCCGCATGAATGGCAGAACACACCTTTTCTCAGTTGAGAGTATTCATACTTTGGTACTTTGGTAAATGGAGATTTCGTCAAATGAGATGATAGTAATTTATCTGACAGTTTGGAATGTTGATTATTCAAAGTTGACTTATTGCTATTCAGTTGATGGATAAAGCGGTTAAGGTTTGTAGGGAGTATAATTCTCCTGTTTAGAGGAGCGTTGTACAAAGTGAAAACGGGATTGACAAATACGAGGTAGGGTTCTATGGAGATTTTAAATCCGAAATAATTGAAGAATTGTCTTAATAGAGATAAGTTCCTTTCCAGTTGAAGCAGTGGATTCTTAACTTCGGTTCCATTAATTTTCCTGAAAGTGTCACCGTCAAAATAATACTCACCTTCAAAATTTTTCACTTCAAATAGGTAGCTGAAACTCTGAGTTATCATCAGTGAGTCTATTTGAAAATGTGAATGATGCTGTTCAAGCAGCAGATCATTAAGGATTAGTGACTGAATGACTATTCGTTTCAGATACCCATCAAACATTACCTCGCCCTCATATCCCTTTGTCAGGTTGATAAGGTATTGTTTGTCTTTTTCCTCCAGAGTCATCCGGGGGTTCAATGCCTTCAGCACTCTCAACTCTTCTGATTCAGATCGATTTTTTATAAACATAATCCACATCCTTTCTACATTTTATTCTACCTAATAAGTTCCCAATTTTCTGTGAACATTTCAAGGACGCAGTCTAGCTCGGCTTTACGGGCCATCCCACCACACTTCCACTATTATTTATTGAATCTTGATATTCCTGCTGATATAATCAACAATAGTGTACATGCGCGAGTATAGTAGGAGTGAACGCAATGAACAGAGAAGATAGACTTAATAGACAAAGCAAAATACGAAATTTTTCGATTATCGCCCATATTGACCATGGTAAGTCGACGCTGGCTGACCGTATCCTTGAAAAGACGAATGCATTGACTGCTCGTGAGATGAAGGATCAGCTTTTGGATTCGATGGACCTTGAGCGTGAGCGTGGAATTACGATAAAACTGAACTCAGTACAATTGAAGTACCAAGCAAAGGATGGAGAGCTTTATACTTTCCATTTGATTGATACTCCAGGGCACGTCGATTTCACCTACGAGGTTTCCCGAAGCCTTGCAGCATGTGAGGGAGCAGTTCTTGTTGTCGATGCGGCACAGGGAATCGAGGCACAGACATTGGCGAATGTATATCTTGCAATCGACAATGACTTGGAAATCGTGCCGGTCATCAATAAAATCGATTTGCCAAGTGCGGATCCTGAGCGTGTCAGGAATGAAATTGAAGATGTGATCGGTCTGGATGCTTCTGAAGCTGTTCTTGCCTCAGCTAAAGCGGGAATCGGGATTGAGGATATTCTTGAGCAAATCGTTGAGAAGGTTCCTGCTCCACAAGGAGACCCTGAAGCTCCTTTAAAAGCCTTGATCTTCGACTCTTTGTATGACGCATACCGCGGCGTAGTCGCTTATATCCGTGTCGTCGATGGCACAGTAAAAGTGGGCGACAAGGTCAAGATGATGGCGACAGGCAAAGAATTTGAAGTAACGGAAGTTGGAGTATTCACTCCAAAAGCAACTCCTGCAGGTGAACTGACTGTCGGAGATGTAGGCTTCTTGACTGCTGCAATCAAAAACGTTGGCGACACACGTGTCGGTGATACGATTACGAATGCGAAAAACGGCGCGTCTGAACCGCTTCCAGGTTACCGCCGCTTGAATCCGATGGTTTATTGTGGTCTGTATCCAATTGACTCAGCTAAATTCAACGACCTGAGGGAAGCTCTTGAAAAACTAGAGCTTAACGATTCAGCGCTGCAATTCGAGCCTGAAACTTCACAGGCACTAGGCTTTGGTTTCCGCTGTGGATTCCTGGGACTTCTTCACATGGAAATCATCCAGGAGCGTATCGAACGCGAATTCAAAATCGATTTGATCACGACAGCGCCAAGTGTAATCTATGATGTAATCATGACTGATGGTACTGAATTGAAGGTAGATAACCCTTCTAACATGCCTGATCCTCAAAAAATAGACCGTGTTGAAGAGCCTTATGTAAAAGCTACAATGATGGCGCCGAATGACTATGTTGGGGCGATCATGGAGCTTTGCCAGGAAAAGCGCGGCATCTTCATCGATATGCAATATATGGACGAAACGCGTGTCAGCATCGTGTATGAAATTCCGCTGTCAGAAATCGTTTATGATTTCTTCGATCAGCTAAAATCAAGCACGAAAGGCTATGCGTCCTTCGATTATGAACTAATCGGGTACAAGACTTCCAAGCTTGTAAAGATGGATATCTTGCTTAACTCTGAAAAAGTGGATGCTTTGAGTTTCATCGTCCATAATGATTTTGCTTATGAGCGCGGAAAGGTAATTGTAGATAAACTCAAGGACCTTATTCCACGCCAGCAGTTCGAGGTGCCAATCCAGGCAGCAATCGGACAGAAAATCGTTGCCCGTTCAACAATCAAGGCGATGCGTAAAAACGTATTGGCGAAGTGTTACGGTGGGGATATCTCCCGAAAGCGTAAGCTTCTTGAGAAGCAAAAAGAAGGTAAAAAGCGCATGAAGCAAGTCGGTTCTGTAGAAGTTCCGCAGGAAGCCTTCATGGCAGTCCTGAAAATGGACGACAACAATACGAAGAAGTAAAATAGTAGGGGAGGCTGGATGTGCTTGTTAAAGCAAGCGATTCTGGCCTCTTTTTTCAATAAATTCATGGTTTCTTTAGAATAAAATGAATCTAAATCCTGGCCTGAAAAGCCACTTTAGGAAGTGAACAAAAATGAAAGCATCATACATCCATATCCCTTTCTGCCATCATATTTGCCATTATTGTGATTTCAACAAGGTATTCATGAAGGGTCAGCCGGTTGATGAATACCTGGACGCGCTAGAAAAGGAAATGAGCCTGCCGTTAAACAAACAGGTAATGGAGACGGTATTTGTCGGTGGCGGCACACCAACTGCCTTGAATGAAAAACAATTGGATAAGCTAGTTTCAGCCATCAACAGACAGCTTACTATAGATACAAATACGGAATATACTTTTGAAGCAAATCCGGGCGACCTGTCAAAAGAAAAGCTGGCCATCCTGAAGGATGCTGGTGTGAATCGTCTAAGTTTTGGAGTACAGACTTTTAATGATGAACTTTTGAAAAAAATCGGCCGCAGCCATCGGGCGAAGGATGTATTTGAATCAATTGAAAATGCAAAAACAGCAGGTTTTGATAATATCAGCATTGACTTGATTTACAGCCTTCCAGGGCAGACAAAGCAGGATTTCACTGAATCAATCCAAACAGCACTTGGATTAGGACTGGTTCATTATTCAGGATATTCGCTAATAATTGAACCCAAGACAGTGTTCTACAATTTACTTCAAAAAGGCAAACTCCCACTGCCAGGTGAGGATGCGGAAGCAGAAATGTATGAAACACTAATGGAGCAAATGGAAAACGGGGGTCTGAGGCAATATGAAATCAGCAATTTCGCTGTCCCGGGATTCGAAAGCAGACACAACCTTACCTATTGGAACAACGAGGAGTATTACGGTTTTGGTGCTGGGGCTCATGGGTATGTCGATGGAATCAGGCAGTCCAATTTTGGACCATTAAAAAAATATATGGAGCCTTTATCTAAAGGAGAACATCCGATCATGGATGCGCATAAAGTGACCCTTGAGGAAAAAATGGAAGAGGAAATGTTCCTCGGACTACGAAAGACTGAAGGTGTCTCGATTCGACACTTTGAGGAAAAATTCGGCCAGAATCCGCTGAATTTATTTGCGGGTCAAATCAAGGATTGGTCTGCGAGAGGCCTTCTGAAAAGTGATGGAGATAAAATCTCACTCACAAGACAGGGGCGCCTTCTCGGTAATGAAGTTTTTCAATCATTCATCGGGGTATCAAATCATTGACATCCTCAGCGTTTATTGATAAATTATTTTTAGAATTAGCACTCGTTCTTATAGAGTGCTAACAGAGGTGATGATGTTGTTAACAGATCGTCAGGTGCTCATTTTGCAGGTGATTGTTGATGACTTTATTCGTTCAGCTCAACCGATAGGTTCGAGGAGCTTGTCGAAAAAGGAAGAAATTAGTTTCAGTTCGGCGACAATCCGAAATGAAATGGCGGATTTGGAGGATATGGGATTCATTGAAAAAACCCATACGTCCTCAGGAAGGATTCCGTCCGAAAAGGGATATCGTTTCTATGTGGATAACCTTCTGCTGCCGCAAAAAGTAAATCATTCAGATATGGCGGCGGTTAAATCGATTTTTGCCGAACGGATATACGAGCTGGAAAAAATCGTGCAGAAGTCAGCAAAAATCCTGTCTGAAATGACGAATTATACTTCAATTGTGTTAGGTCCGGCTGTTAAGGATAACAGATTGAAGAAGCTTCAGATCGTTCCGTTGACAAAGGACACTGCGATAGCCATTATCGTGACAGACACTGGGCATGTTGAAAACAGGATGTTCAATTTCCCTACAAGTGTCGATCCTTCTGATGTTGAGAAAATGGTCAACATCCTAAACGAACGCTTGGCAGGAGTCCCGCTAACAAGTCTTAACTCAAAGATTTACAAGGAGATCGCCATGCTGTTGCGCCAGCATATAAGCAGCTACGATACCCTTTTAAACTCGATTGCGGACACGCTCAACCTGCCTTCGCATGAAAAAGTGTTTTTTGGCGGCAAGACCAACATCCTAAGTCAGCCAGAATTCAACGATGTTGAGAAAATCCGCAGCCTTATGAACATGATTGAACATGAGGACGGTTTATATCAGCTGATTAAACAAAATCCGGCAGGTATTAACGTAAGGATTGGCACGGAAAATGATAATTCAGCGATGGAAAATTGCAGTCTCATAACTGCAACCTATGCAATTGGCGAAGAGAAATTGGGAACAATTGCAGTTTTAGGTCCAACACGTATGGAGTATTCACGTGTCATCAGCTTGCTGCAATTGATCAGCACAGATTTGTCCAAGGTGCTGACTGACCTGTATCAAAATAAATAGGCATGGAAATATTGATTAAGGGTGGAGCAGCCTGTTCCATCCTGAATCGTTATGTGTTTTCTACTGAAGCATGTTTGCTTCGTTGAAATATAAAACCAATCCAGGCATTCTGGAACAGTGTGGCATAAGTTGCCGCTTTACTTTGAGGGAGGTGAGTTAACGTGACAGAAGAGAGAAATACTGAGCAAGAATTGAACAGCCAGACGGAAGAAGAAACGGTTGAGGAAGTTTTTGCTGAAAATGAAGCTTCTGAAAATACTGAAGAGATGCCAGCTCAAGATCCAATGGAGCAAAAAGTGGCTGAACTTGAAGGGAAGCTTGAGGAAGCCGACAACCGTTACTTGCGCCTTCAGGCTGATTTTGACAACTTCCGCCGCCGTTCAAGAATTGAACTTGAAGCGAGCGCTAAATATAGAGCCCAAAACATTATTTCCGATCTGCTTCCAGCAATCGACAACTTCGAGCGTGCTTTGAAGATGGATGTGGATAATGAACAGGCTAAATCCCTTAAACAGGGAGTGGAAATGGTGTACCGCAGCTTGCTTGATGCCCTTAAAAATGAAGGCGTTGAAGTAATAGAATCTGTTGGCAAGGAATTTGATCCGCATCTTCACCAGGCTGTTATGCAGGCTGAGGATGAAAATTTCGGTCCTAACATTGTTGTTGAAGAGTTCCAAAAAGGTTATATGCTAAAGGACCGCATTATTCGTCCAGCAATGGTGAAAGTGAACCAATAACTGTTAAGAGCCTACATAAATGAACCAGGAGGTATTTGAAAATGAGTAAAATCATCGGTATTGACTTAGGAACAACTAACTCTTGTGTTGCCGTACTAGAAGGCGGCGAACCAAAGGTAATCCCAAATCCAGAAGGAAACAGAACGACTCCTTCTGTTATCGCGTTCAAAAATGGCGAGCGCCAGGTAGGTGAAGTGGCAAAACGCCAGGCAATCACTAACCCTAACACAATCATCTCTATTAAGCGTCACATGGGTACAGACCATAAAGTTGAAGCGGAAGGCAAAGAATATTCACCGCAGGAATTATCAGCAGTTATTCTTCAATACTTGAAGTCTTATGCTGAAGACTATCTGGGTGAGCCTGTAACAAAAGCGGTTATCACTGTTCCTGCTTACTTCAACGATGCAGAACGTCAGGCAACTAAGGATGCTGGAAGAATCGCAGGTCTTGAAGTTGAGCGTATCATCAACGAGCCAACAGCTGCAGCACTTGCTTACGGCCTTGATAAAATGGATGAAGACCAGACAATCCTTGTTTATGACCTTGGCGGCGGTACTTTCGACGTTTCCATCCTTGAACTTGGCGATGGCGTATTCGAAGTTAAATCAACTGCAGGTGACAACCGTCTTGGCGGTGACGACTTCGACCAGGTCATCATTGACTACTTGGTAGAACAATTCAAGAAAGAAAATGGCATTGACCTTTCAAAAGATAAGATGGCTCTTCAGCGTCTAAAAGATGCTGCTGAAAAAGCAAAGAAGGATCTTTCTGGTGTAACTTCTACACAGATTTCCCTTCCATTCATCACTGCTGGAGAAGCTGGACCACTTCACCTTGAAGTGAACTTGACTCGCGCTAAATTTGAAGAGCTTTCTGCAGGTTTGGTAGAACGTACAATGGGTCCAACTCGCCAGGCGCTTAAAGATGCAGGCTTAAGCCCATCAGAACTGGATAAAGTAATCCTTGTCGGCGGATCTACACGTATCCCAGCTGTACAGGAAGCAATCAAAAAGGAAACGGGTAAAGATCCTCACAAAGGTGTTAACCCTGATGAAGTTGTTGCAATGGGCGCAGCGATCCAGGGCGGCGTTATCTCTGGTGATGTAAAGGATGTCGTTCTTCTTGACGTTACTCCGCTTTCACTTGGTATTGAAACAATGGGCGGCGTATTCACAAAGCTGATCGATCGCAATACAACAATCCCTACTTCAAAGTCACAGGTATTCTCAACTGCTGCTGACAACCAGACTGCTGTTGATATTCACGTGCTTCAAGGTGAGCGTTCAATGGCATCTGCCAATAAGACGTTGGGACGTTTCCAATTGACCGATATTCCACCAGCTCCACGTGGAGTACCTCAGGTTGAAGTAACATTCGATATCGATAAAAACGGTATCGTAAACGTACGTGCGAAGGACCTTGGCACAAACAAAGAACAGCAAATCACAATCAAGTCATCTACAGGCCTGTCTGATGATGAAATTGACCGCATGGTAAGAGAAGCGGAAGAGAACGCTGAAGCCGACAAAAAACTCAAAGAAGAAGTAGAACTTCGCAACGAAGCTGATCAGTTAGTATTCACTGCTGAAAAGACTTTAAAGGACCTTGAAGGCAAGGTAGATGAAGAAGAAGTCAAGAAAGCAAACGAAGCTAAAGACGAGCTGAAGGCTGCAATCGAAAAAGGTGAAATTGAAGAGATCCGCACTAAGAAGGATGCTCTTCAAGAAATCGTTACAAACCTAAGCGTCAAGCTTTACGAAGAAGCTGCCAAGCAACAACAGGCACAGCAAGGCGCAGAAGGTCAAGAAGGAACGAAGAAAGACGACAATGTCGTAGACGCAGAATTCGAAGAAGTAAATGACGATAAATAAACAATCATAACACCAAAAAGTCAAAGTCAGGTCATACTTGGCTTTGGCTTTTTGTTTGTATGGCCTGCACGGACATCGAAAGCTTAGCTTTTCAGTGGTATAGTTTTAAAGTTTTTTTCAAACCAATAGACAGAACTAGTTATTTTTACAAATGAATTAAAAAAGAGAGACAAAATAACGCATATCCAGATATTTTAAATATTGCGTATGAATGTACGGGAATGTTAGAATTATCTTTATGTGAAAAGATTCGGGAGTGGTAATCATGAGTAAACGGGATTACTATGAAGTCCTCGGAGTCAGTAATTCGGCTACGAAGGATGAATTAAAGAAGGCTTACCGCAAGCTTTCTAAACAATTCCATCCGGACATCAACAAAGAGCCGGGAGCAGATGAAAAGTTCAAAGAAGTAAAAGAAGCCTATGAGGTATTGAGCGACGATCAAAAGCGCTCTCATTACGACCAGTTCGGCCATGTCGATCCTAACCAGGGATTTGGCGGCGGCGGCGATTTCGGCGGCGGTTTTGGCGGTTTTGAAGATATTTTCAATTCCTTCTTCGGCGGCGGGGGCGGCAGACGCCGTGATCCAAACGCACCAAGACAGGGTGCCGACCTTCAGTACACCATGACATTGAAGTTCGAGGAAGCGGTATTCGGCAAGGAAACAGATATCGAGATCCCTCGTGAAGAAGAATGCGACACTTGTGAGGGAACTGGTGCAAAACCTGGGACAAAAGTCAATACATGTAAACATTGTCATGCCAGCGGTCAGATCAGTGTTGAACAAAACACACCTTTTGGACGTATTGTGAACCGTCGTGTGTGTCATTACTGTAATGGAACTGGTAAAGAGATCAAAGAAAAATGTACAACATGCTCAGGAACTGGGAAGGTTACCAGAAGGAATAAGATTCATGTTAAAATCCCGGCTGGTGTCGATGATGGCCAGCAGCTGAGAGTAGCAGGAAAAGGGGAAGCCGGTATCAATGGCGGACCTGCAGGTGACCTTTATATTGTCTTCCATATAAGGTCGCATGAATTCTTTGAGCGTGACGGCGATGATATTTATTGTGAAATGCCAATCACATTTGTTCAGGCAGCGATTGGTGATGAAGTTGAAGTCCCTACACTGCATGGTAAAGTAAAATTAAAAGTTCCTGCTGGGACACAGACAGGTACAAAATTCCGCCTGAAGGGTAAAGGTGTTCCGAATGTCCGCGGATATGGTACTGGAGACCAGCATGTTCTGGTTCGTATCGTTACTCCGACAAAGCTGTCTGAAAAACAAAAGCAGCTATTGCGTGAGTTTGCCGAAGTAAGCGGACAGTCTCCTATTGGAGAGCAGGAGGAAAGCTTTTTTTCAAAAGTAAAACGTGCCTTTAAAGGTGATTAATCGAATGGAGTTGGTATAAATGAAATGGTCTGAAATCAGCATTTTAACTACAAATGAAGCGGTTGAGCCGATTTCCAATATCCTGCACGAAGCAGGCGCGAGCGGAGTTGTTATCGAAGATCCGCTGGAGCTTGAAAAGGAGAGAGAGGACCAATTCGGAGAAATATACCAGCTTAATCCAGACGATTATCCGGAAGAAGGAGTCATTGTAAAAGCTTATCTGCCGGTAAATAGTTTCCTTGGTGAGACAGTAGATGAAATAAAAGAAGCGATCAATAACCTGATTATCTACAATATTGATATCGGGTTGAATAAAGTGTCAATCAGTGAAGTGAATGAGGAAGAGTGGGCAACTGCCTGGAAGAAATACTATAATCCTGTGAAAATTTCTGAGAAATTCACGATTGTGCCAACCTGGGAGGATTACACTCCAGTCAACACGGATGAATTGATCATTGAGCTTGACCCTGGTATGGCATTCGGTACAGGAACTCACCCAACAACGGTCATGTGTATCCAGGCGCTGGAAAGAACAGTCCAGCCTGGCGACCGCGTCGTGGATGTTGGAACAGGTTCAGGTGTACTCAGTATTGCAGCGGCTAAGCTGGGGGCGGGAAAAGTAGAAGCGATGGATCTGGATGATGTAGCAGTGCAGGTTGCAAAACTCAACCTCAAGCTGAACAAAGTACATGATGTCGCAACCATTTCACAAAACAATCTTCTTGATGGTGTTGCAGAAGGAGCGGATATTGTGGTTGCGAATATCCTGGCGGAAGTTATCTTGCGTTTTGCTGACGATGCAGGCAAGGTCGTGAAAAATGGCGGTTATTTCATTACATCTGGAATCATTCAGCAGAAGAAAGAAGTCGTCAAGGATGCAATGATCAATGCAGGTTTTGAAATAGAAGAGATTATTTCTATGGAAGACTGGGTTGCGATCATCAGCAAAAAGAAATAATGTGGAAAAAAGGGGAAAAGCTAACCCCTTTTTTCTGTCTTTTTTAAAAGCTCTTTTCTCAAACTTTGTTGCCTTTGACAACAAAATAGGATTGAATGACCTATGTTTCTTCACAAAAAATTAAAGTTTATTATGAGAAAAGAGCTTGCACACTTAATACGAACTATAAAATGGCTTTTTATCACGTTAAAGTCGGCTTTAGGATTTTAACAACAATCTTTACGAAATCAGCCTTATTAAAAAACAGCTTTATTCGAAAGCGGGTGCTGTGGTGCAGCGTTATTTTATTGATGAACAAGGAAATATGGAACAATTCAATATTAGCGGCGATGATTATCATCACATTGTTCGTGTAATGAGGATGAAGGCTGGGGACGAAATCATCTGTGTCACGCCCAAGGGCAAAAGTGCTGTTTGCCAGATTGAAGAAATTACCGATGAAATCGTTGTGGCAAACGTTGTAAAATGGGAGGAAGGGACTACGGAGCTTCCGGTCCATGTCGTGATAGCGAGCGGTCTGCCCAAAGGGGATAAGCTCGAATTGATTATTCAGAAGGGTACTGAACTCGGTGCCTATGAATTTGTCCCTTTTACCGCATCCCGCTCAATCGTTAAATGGGACGGCAAAAAAGCTGCCAAAAAGGTTGAACGCTGGCAGAAGATTGCCAAGGAAGCTGCCGAGCAGTCCCATCGCAGCTATGTTCCAGAAGTGAAAGAACCGGTCAGTCTTAAAGAACTGATCAAAGCAAGTGATGAGTATACTTATAAGCTAGTTGCTTATGAGGAAGAAGCGAGGGAAGGTGAAGCTTCCGTTCTTTCTTCTACTCTCGGTAAATTGGGGAAAGGCGACAGCCTCCTGATTGTATTTGGTCCCGAGGGAGGACTTACCTCGGAGGAAGTTGACCTTTTAAATAAAAATGGATTTTCAGCTTGTGGTCTTGGGCCGCGCATCTTGCGTACAGAAACAGCACCGCTATATGCCTTGTCTGCTGTTTCCTATCATTTTGAATTATTGGGGTGAAGAAAATGCCTACAGTTGCTTTTCATACATTAGGTTGCAAGGTTAACCATTACGAAACAGAAGCCATTTGGCAGTTATTTAAGGAACAAGGATACGAGAGAGTAGAGTTTGAGTCTACTTCAGATGTTTATGTCATCAACACATGTACGGTAACGAATACAGGGGACAAGAAGAGCCGCCAGGTTATCCGCCGGGCTGTCCGTAAGAATCCGGACGCTGTTATTTGTGTTACCGGCTGCTACGCACAAACGTCACCAGCAGAAATCATGGCGATTCCTGGGGTTGATATCGTTGTCGGAACACAGGACCGCGTAAAAATGCTAGAGTATATCGAACAGTACAAGCAAGAGCGCCAGCCAATCAATGCCGTTGGCAACATCATGAAGAACCGAGTATATGAAGAGCTAGATGTACCTGCATTTACAGACCGTACAAGGGCTTCATTGAAAATACAGGAAGGCTGCAATAACTTTTGTACTTTCTGTATCATCCCTTGGGCACGCGGTTTGATGAGATCCCGTGACCCACAGGAAGTCATCCGCCAGGCTCAGCAGCTTGTCGATGCAGGGTATAAGGAAATCGTTCTTACAGGCATCCATACAGGCGGCTACGGTGAAGATATGAAAGACTACAACCTTGCTTCACTTCTTAGAGATCTAGAGGCACAAGTTAAGGGCATAAAGCGTCTGCGGATTTCTTCTATTGAAGCCAGCCAGATTACGGACGAAGTCATCGAGGTAATTGATCAATCCAATATTATCGTCCGCCACTTGCACATCCCGCTTCAATCTGGTTCTGACACAGTGTTGAAGCGCATGCGCCGCAAATACACGATGGAGTTTTTCGGTGAGCGTCTCGATCGGCTTAAGGAAGTATTGCCGGGTCTCTCGGTTACTTCTGATATTATCGTCGGTTTCCCGGGTGAAACGGAAGATGAGTTTATGGAAACTTATAATTTCATCAAGAAGCACCAATTCTCAGAGCTGCATGTATTCCCATATTCAAAACGGACAGGCACTCCTGCTGCAAGAATGGAAGACCAGGTGGACGAAGACGTGAAGAACGAACGCGTTCACAGATTGATTGAGCTTTCCAACCAGCTTGCAAAGGAATATGCTTCCCAGTTTGAAAATGAAGTGCTTGAAGTGATTCCTGAAGAAGTCTACAAGGAAGAGCCAGATAGCGGACTTTATGTAGGTTATACAGACAACTATTTAAAAGTTGTTTTCCCTGCTACTGAAGAAATGATCGGTAAAATTGTGAAGGTCAAGATTGTAAAAGCAGGCTATCCTTACAATGAAGGGCAATTTGTCCGAGTACTTGAGGATGAAATTGTAGCTGAACAAGCTGTTATGTAGTTGAATGTGAAAGAGCTGGCAAAATGCCAGCTCTTTTTTTTAATCGAAGGGTTGATTTAGTTAGATATCGACCATGTATTAGAGTATATCGACGACATTTTAAAATATATCAGGGGGGAAATAAAATATATCGACCTCATTAGAACATATCGACCACATTTTAAGATAATTCAACCACATTTCAAATTAATTCGACCACATCTCAAGATAATTCGACCACAATTCAAATTAATTCGACCACATTTTCGGTTTTTTCGTCCAAGTGAGATTTTCAACCACTAACGACGCCCATGAATGAGTTCAATGATTTTGCCGAATTTCTCTGCAACTGGAAGAACGAGTATCGAAGCGATTACGTTGTATACAACACTGACATGCGCTAGCTGGACTTCTGGTCTTGCGGCTGTCATCAGAGCCAATGCAGCTATTTGCTCGATGAAAGGATAGAAGACTGCCGCGCCTGCGATATTCAGCCATACGTGAGCAAACGCTGTGAGCCTGGCCTCTTTGCCGGCACCAATGGATGCTAGCATGGCGGTAATGCAAGTTCCTATATTGGCACCAAGCATCGCAGCAATTGCTGAATCCATGCTTAATGTTCCTTCCGATAGAAATCCCATGATGATTCCAGTCATCGCTGTACTAGATTGGATCATAGCGGTCACAACTGTGCCTGTAAAAATGCTGATTAAGTGGCTGTTGTTCAGGTTGGTAAGTGCTAGCTCCACAATTGGCAGGCTGGTCACAGGGTCGGCGAGGAAGGTGAAGCCGCGCATTGCAGCAAAAACAGCAGCCATCCCAAAAGAAATCGCACCGATGTTTTGCCATGTTCTGTTTCTTGATACCATTAAAATTGCACCAATAACAGCAAACGGAACGATAAAAGCGTCTATGTTGAAAGTAATGATCTCAAGAGTGAAGGTTGTCCCTATATTTGATCCAAGAATGATTCCGATTGATTGCGAGAATTTCAGCAGGCCTGCTGAAATCAATCCAATCGTGATGACCATGACAGCAGAACTGCTGTGCAAGAGTGCGGTCACTACCGCTCCGGCAATCAACCCTTTTAGTGGTGTATCTGTCATGACGGCCAGCCAGTTCTTCATCCTGCTGGCGGAAAGCTCGAACAAGCCTTTTCGAAGCAAAGTCATGCCGCCGATGAAAACAGCGAGAAATAATAGGAAAAATAATAGATAGACCATTCGACTCCCCCTCCCATTTAAATGTATGAAAAGGAGGGCAGGACATGCTAACAAAATTTGTTGCCTGTATGTTAACCTGCAAAAGTACATAATGTAAAAACAAGGGCTAATTACAGTTGACCTCATGCCAGTGTTATATTATAATTGCAAGGTACATGGTTTCCATGTGTTTTGGTGTTAGTGTGTTGTGCTCGGAGGGAGGGAAAGAGAATGTCTAAAACTGTCGTTCGTAAAAACGAATCGCTTGAAGATGCTCTTCGACGCTTCAAACGTACTGTATCTAAATCAGGTACTATCCAAGAAGCTAGAAAGCGCGAATTCTACGAAAAACCTAGTGTAAAGCGTAAGAAAAAGTCTGAAGCTGCTAGAAAACGCAAGTTCTAAGAGAGGGTGGAATCTACTTGAGCCTACTCGAGCGTTTAAATAATGATATGAAACAAGCGATGAAGAACAAAGAAAAGGACAGACTCACGACGATTCGGATGGTCAAAGCATCCCTGCAGAACGAAGCAATCAAGTTCGGCAAGCAGGAATTATCCGAAGAAGAAGAGTTAACTGTACTTTCTCGTGAAGTGAAGCAACGCAAAGATTCCCTCCAGGAATTTGAAAAAGCAGGTCGACAAGACCTCGTTGAAAAGATACAAACCGAATTAAAGCATGTCGAAGTTTACATGCCACAGCAGCTTAGCGAAGAAGAAGTGACGGCAATTGTCAAAGAAGCTATCGCGGAGACCGGTGCGGCATCTAAAGCCGATATGGGTAGAGTAATGGCTGTCCTTATGCCTAAAGTAAAAGGTAAAGCAGACGGATCTCTCGTTAATAAACTTGTACAACAACACCTTTCATAAAAAGCTCGAAGGCCGCGGGATATTCTTGCGGCCTTTTTAGCGTATAATAAAAAGTGTCTTCACATAGTACTTTGTGTTTCATTGATATTAAATACATAACTTTTTACACTTTCAGAAGAATTCTTTTTGAAATCTGTAAGAAATCAATGAAACTTTTTGGTGTACAAATGCGTATTACCATTATGGCCTTATTTTATAGAATGGAGGTGCCGAATTGAAAATCAAATCAGTGATTGCGAGCATCATCATCCTCTTGTCACTGGCCAGTCTGATCAATCCGTTCACTGCAGCTGCGGATGAAAAAGTTGTCTACGTGGTACCGATTGCAGAAACAGTCGAAAAGGGCTTGCTTGCCTTCCTGGGAAGAGCGGTGGAGGAGGCGGAAGAGGCTGGTGCGGAAGCAATCATTTTTGATGTGCATACACCCGGTGGAGTCGTTGATGCCGCTGACGGGATAGGAAAACTTTTGACAGGCACTGACTTGAAAACAATTGCCTTTGTCAATAAAAAAGCGTTATCCGCGGGTGCATATATTTCCCTGAATACCGATGAGATTTATATGGTTCCTGGAGCTACCATGGGGTCGGCTGCGATCATAGACCAGCAGGGCAATACTGCTGGAAAGAAAGCTGAGTCATACTGGTTCGCTGCCATGAAAGCGGCAGCGGTTGAGAGTGGTAGGAATCCGATTTATGCCCAGGCGATGGCTGATGAAAGCATTGATCTTCCGGAACTAGGGGCAGGCAAGGGTGAACTGCTGACTCTTACGGCAGATCAGGCATTTGAAGTGGGCTATTCAGAAGGAACGGTAAAAAACCTTAATGAGTTATTGGCAAAACTCGGTTTGGAGAATGCCGAAATCAGGAATGTGAATGAAACTTTCGCTGAAAAGCTAGCGAGATTCATAACGCATCCAGTCGTTATCCCGATTTTAATGACGATTGGAAGCTTAGGGTTGGTGCTTGAGTTGTACTCTCCAGGATTTGGTCTGCCAGGAATTGCAGGCTTGTCAGCTTTGCTCCTATTCTTCTATGGACATATGGTTGCTGGTCTTGCTGGTTTTGAAACGCTGATCTTGTTCGCGCTTGGCGTTGGGCTTATATTGCTTGAGTTATTCATTCCAGGAGGAATAGCTGGAGCTATTGGTTTATTAGCTATCTTTGCAAGCTTTTTTATGGCATCTGATAATGTGGTGCATATGGGGATTTCGTTATTGATCGCCTTGACTGCGTCCATCGTATTATCTATTTTAATGATAAGGGTGTTTGGAAAAAAGATGAAATTTTTCAGAAGAATCATACTGACAGATTCAACAAGCACTGAAAAGGGTTATGTATCCAATAAAAACCGCCTTGAACTGATTGGCGTGGAAGGAATCACATTGACTCCCCTCAGACCTTCAGGAACAATCGTTGTTGAGGATGAACGCATTGATGCAGTCAGTGAGGGTGGATTTATTGCAAAGGACAAGAAAGTTAGAATTGTAAAAACGGAAGGCTCGAGAATTGTGGTTAGAGAGATTACAGAAATCTAATTTGTTCTTTCATTGTATTGTTCATTGAGGTATTCTTGCCACGACGAATCGATGAAGTAACAAGTAGAGATAAATACCAATGGTCTTTGAGTTTATTTGGTAAAATAAAGAAGATTCAAAGAACATGGAATAATATTTTTTAGGAGGCAGTTCATATGGACGCAAGTACAGCTTTTGTTTTAGTAGCAATTGCACTTGGGATCATTTTCCTTGGTGTTTTGCTGACATTCGTACCGGTAATGCTATGGATTTCAGCATTAGCGGCAGGAGTTAGGGTCAGCATTTTCACGCTGATTGGTATGAGGTTAAGAAGGGTTATCCCAAGCAGGGTCATCAATCCGATGATCAAGGCGCATAAAGCAGGGTTGAATGTTACAACCAACCAGCTTGAAAGCCACTATCTAGCTGGAGGTAACGTAGACAGGGTTGTAAATGCCCTGATTGCTGCACACCGTGCGAATATTGAGCTTTCATTCGAAAGAGCGGCAGCGATTGACCTTGCCGGCCGTGATGTATTAGAAGCGGTACAAATGAGCGTAAATCCAAAGGTAATTGAAACACCATTCATCGCTGGTGTGGCCATGGATGGAATCGAAGTAAAAGCAAAAGCAAGAATTACCGTAAGAGCAAACATCGACAGACTTGTCGGGGGTGCTGGTGAAGAAACGATCGTTGCCCGTGTAGGTGAAGGGATTGTATCGACTATTGGTTCTTCTGGCAACCATAAAAAAGTGTTGGAAAATCCGGATATGATTTCACAAACGGTTCTTTCAAAAGGATTGGATGCAGGTACAGCTTTTGAAATTCTATCGATTGATATTGCGGACGTTGATATCGGCAAGAATATCGGTGCCGAGCTTCAGACAGAGCAGGCGGAAGCGGACAAGAAAATTGCCCAGGCAAAAGCCGAAGAGCGTCGCGCTATGGCCGTAGCTCAAGAACAGGAAATGAAAGCGCGCGTCGAGGAAATGAGAGCGAAGGTCGTCGAGGCCGAAGCAACTGTACCATTGGCAATGGCGGAAGCGCTGCGTGAAGGAAATATTGGTGTGATGGATTATATGAATATCCAGAATATCGAAGCGGACACAGATATGAGAGGGTCCATTGGCAAGCTTTCAAACAATAAAAAAGATGACAAAAATAATAACTGATGCGAGAACCCGTTAAAAGAAAGGGGGGCTCCTCATGGAAATTTTATTTGAATTGTTCAGTAATCCTATAGCCCTGTTTATTCTAATCGGGGTCATCTCCAGTCTTTTCAATAAAAAGAAGTCGGACGGCCAGGAGCCGCAGCGCCGTCCGGTAAGGCCGCCCGGACCGATGCAACAGCAACAGCCTGGACCAGCAAGGCAGCCTCGTCCTGCTCCTGCCAGGAGGCAGCCAGCAGAGGCCAGGGTTGAGCCTCAGCAGGAAATCGAAATAGATCACGTCCCTCGTTATGATACTGGCAGGGACACACAACGAAGTCGGGGTTCAGCGAAGCACGGCCCGGGTGAAACTGGTGTTGAAATCATTAATGATCTTCAGAAGGTTTATCTGGAAAGAAAGCTTCAGTCTGAGGAGCAGATGAACAATCAGAGCTCAAGTAAAGGGCGCATGTCTGCTGGTGAATCATCAGGACGATTAATGCAAAATAGGGAACAAAAAGAACCAGAAGTTGTCTTCCAGCCAGACAGGGACACCCTAATTGAGGGTTTGATTTGGGCTGAAGTCCTTGGTAAACCGAGGGCCAAAAGACCATACAACCCGCTCCGAAGATATTAGGCATAGTAATTGGCCCTCGTTTTGGAAGAATGCGTATCCATAAAGTTAAAAATGGTGCTAGAACCTCCTTTTTTCTCATACATATGAGATGAAAGGGGGTTCTTTTTTTTATGGCAAAAAAATGGGGCCAGTATGTACGCAAATGGATGACACAAAAAATGGATCTTCCTCAAGATGTCATGATGGATCTCCCTAGAATCACGATGATTGGGCATGTCCATATTTATATAGAGAATCACAGAGGTCTGCTTGCTTTTTCCGATGGAGAAGTGCGATTGATGATTAAAGGGGGGCAGCTTCTTGTCAAGGGAAAAGCATTTGTGATCAAGACAATATTGCCTGAAGAAATCTTGCTCGAAGGAAAAATAGATCAGGTTATTTATATAAATGAGTGATTGAGGGGGAGACGAATGAAAAACCAATGGATTCACACCTTTTCTGGTACAGTCAAAGTGAAATTGACTGGAAAGGGTATTGAAAGATTTTTAAATCAGTTGACACGTAGTGGTGTTTCGATATGGAACGTGAAAAAACATGGGTCCGAGACCGTCACCTTTTATGTTAATCTTCAGGATGTAAAAAAGCTGAGAATTCCAGCAAGGGACAGCAATTGCAAAATCAGGTTTTTAGAGAGGGTAGGTGGCCCTTTCTTTTTAAGGAAATTATGGACAAACAGTGGATTTTTGGCGGGTGCTTTTTTATTTTTTGCATTAATGATGCTTCTTTCAAACATGGTTTGGGGTATAGAAATAAAAGGGGCGAGCCCGGCGACCGAACACCAGATTCGCAAGGAATTGGACAGGATGGGGATTGGCGTCGGGAAATTGCAATTTTCTATAGATAGTGTGGAGAGTATCCAAAAGGAACTGACAGATAAAGTAGGAGCCCTAACCTGGATAGGTGTGGAGCTGAAAGGGACGACCTATCATTTTCAGGCAGTTGAAAAGAGTGAGCCGGAAAAAGCAGAAGTAATTGGGCCGAGGAACCTGGTAGCAAAAAGGAAAGCAGCCATCGTCAAAATCTTTGTGGAAAAAGGGGAACCGGTTGTTGAGGTGAATGATTATGTTATGCCTGGCCAGCTTCTTGTTTCCGGTCTGTATGGAAAAGAAGATGATCTGAAAGTTGTGGCGGCTGAAGGTGAAATCCTTGGTGAGACTTGGTATTCAACGAAGGTGGAGTTGCCTTTGAAGAGTACCTTCCAGGTCTACAATGGCAATGAAAAAATGAAATATTCCCTCATGATCGCCGGTAAAGCCTTGCCAGTCTGGGGATTCGGAAAACCTGATTTCAGTGAATATGAAATCGAAGTGACTGAACAGCCTATAAAATTTTTTAAATGGGAACTTCCTGTGAAGGTTGAAAAAAAGACCATCAGGGAGCGGGAACAGGTAACACGCATCTATTCGAGGAAAGAAGCAATAGAAAGTGCAAAAGAATTAGCGAGAAAGGATATAAAAAACTACCTTCCTGAAAATGCTATCATTAAAGGGGAAAAAATTTTACATCAGTCAATTGAGAATGATAAAGTAAAGCTAACCACACATTTTACAATCATTGAAGATATAGCAGAAGGACAACCAATTATCAAGGAGACTGAGAATGACAGAAGACTTAAAAACGATGGAAATACAACTAGCGAACCCAACTGAAGCCGTTTCTTTATTTGGTAATGCAGATATGAACCTTAAACTGATAGAACAGGAGCTGGGTGTCTCGATCGTGACCCGGGGAGAGGCAGTAGGAATCTCAGGACCTGAGGATAAGGTTGAGTTAGCTCAGGCTGTTTTGGACAATCTGCTTGCCGTTATCCGGAAAGGAATCAGCATTAGCCAGAGAGAAGCTGTTTACGCGATCCAAATGGCCGAGAAGGGTACCTTGGAATATTTCAAGGATTTATATGATGAAGAAATCAGTAAAAACGTTAAGGGTAAATCAATCAGGGTCAAGACTCTTGGCCAAAGACACTATGTTAATGCCATCAAAAGCCGCGATCTTGTTTTTGGCATTGGGCCTGCTGGTACTGGTAAGACGTATCTTGCGGTCGTTATGGCAGTCGCGGCACTTAAGAATGGTACAGTGTCCAAAATTATCTTAACCAGACCAGCAGTAGAGGCAGGAGAAAGCCTTGGCTTCCTTCCAGGGGACTTGAAGGAGAAGGTAGACCCTTATCTCCGCCCATTATATGATGCCCTGCACGATATCCTTGGTACTGAACATACATTGCGCCTGATTGAGAGAGGGACAATTGAAATTGCACCTCTTGCCTATATGAGGGGAAGGACTCTCGATGATGCCTTTGTGATCCTGGACGAGGCGCAGAATACGACTCAAGCCCAGATGAAGATGTTCCTGACTCGCCTGGGATTTGGGTCTAAAATGATCATTACTGGAGACACGTCCCAGATTGATTTGCCAAAGGGTGCAAAATCAGGATTGGTTGAGGCTGAAAGAGTCTTAAAGGATGTCTCTGGTGTCTCCTTTGTGCACCTTGAACAAGCTGATGTTGTTCGGCATCCACTTGTCGGCCGGATCATTGAAGCATATGGTAAAAATGAATAAACATCTTAGTCCGCTCTTGGTAAACGAGAGCGGACTTTTGCTTCTGAAGGTGTATGAAAGCAATAAAAGGAAGCTTAGAATCTTTGCTTCCTACCTTGGCTTGCCCAGCAGGAGGGACTAATTTGAAATAGAGGTGAAAGTTTAGAGAAAAACTGATATGATGGTACATAAAGTTAGGTATATTTCCCAGTTATTCACAAACTGGCTGCTTTGTTTAATAAATATTTATGTCAAGGCGCTTGCGCTTTTCACTTTATAAGAGTATAAATTTTTGAAATTAGATCAATGTCTAGCTCCAGCGCCTAGCCAGTTTTCACCCCCGAGAATGCTTCCTCGAGTATCTTGCGATAAGCGTCAGCTTTAAGCAGCTCGATACGTTTCGGTCCGCCCAATGAAGTCAAAGAGCGACTTCACTGGTCGGCACTCTGAGGCACACGATGTGCCAGACCCGCCAGCCACACGATGTGGCGTAATAGGCGGGCAACGCTTGTCGGGGCTGAACGAGGCGCTTATGCTTTTCACTTTATAAGAGTATAAAATTTTTGAAATTAGATTAATGTCTAGCTCCAGCGCCTAGCCAGTTTTCACCCCCGAGAATGCTTCCTCGAGTATCTTGCGATAAGCGTCAGCTTTGAGCAGCTCGAGTCGCTTCGGACCGCCCAATGAAGTCAAAGAGCGACTTCACTGGTCGGCACTC
>NZ_JAGGQL010000037.1:0-39658 GCF_018613315.1 Bacillus sp. ISL-37
TATCTCGAAAAGATAATATTCCCTTTTCATATTCCTTTACTGCCCATAGCTTATCTTCAAACGTAAATTTAGCCATAAAAAAAACTACACCTCCATTGTTAGTTTTGTGTCTAACAATTTCGGTGCAGTTCATAGGGGCGCTTTTTTATTTTAGAAAGTTAGGATTGAACAAGCCACTTTTTGATTGGCTCTTTTCTTAAACTTTGTTGCTATTGCATACAATATTGGATTGAATCAGCTGTTTTCCTTCGTAAAGTTGACGTTTCCTTATGAGAAAAGAGCAGGAAACTTAATACCGACCTGCAAAATGGGTATATATTACGTTAAAATCGGCTTTAGGATTTTAACAACAATCGTTACGAAAACAGCCTTTTTATTTTCTTACTCAACTGTTTCATGCGAGTACCAATGATACATCGTGTCAACATGCTTTTTCTCAAGGTCAATGACTTTGCCGCCAGCGCCGCCGTGTCCAGACTTGACAATCGCCTCGACGGTGGCCAGCTTCTTTTTCCGCTGAAAAAAGCTTTCTTTGACGCTGAAAGACTGGACCTTATTTTTCCTCATATACACTGTGTTCTTGACAATATTGCGGTATCGAAAGGTAAGCATCCCCTGGTCGAGACTCCAGCCTGCATCCTTATAATTAAGGTAAGACCATAATGCCGAGACTGGAAGCAGGAGCAGTGCCCCAAAGCCCCAAGGTCTCAAAAACCAGATGGCCACAATGATGATCGGCAGCGTGAACAGCCAGCTCTTCAATAAATATCTGCTGTATGCCCGTTTTGGTGCGGGCAATATATTGACACGGAAGTGGTACTCCGTCAAATGAGGCTCAAGCAGGCCGGGGATCTTTCTTTTTTTCACGATCGGCAGGATAAGGACCTTGGAACTTTCCTGGTCAAGCGCCGAGCCTCCTGCGCTTTCTACATATGCCGAAGCAAGCCCGAGCGGCTGCCTGATGAGGTTCTCACTGATTCGTACAGCCTGGATCCGGTTAAGCGGAATCGTAAACTGGCGTTTTTCCAGCAATCCACGTGTTATGACAAGATCATTATCCACTTTTCTCACGGTAAAATTAGCGTATTTCAGCATCGTGCCAAACAGCGCGATCATCCACGCAAGCAGAAACCCGAGAAAGACCACGACACTGATAAAAACAACACCGTTTTGGACAAAGTGCTCGACCCCATCAAAAATTTGCTCATAAGGAATGAATTCTTCAAATTGGAAAACGAACGCAAACACCGCAGAAATGACAACACCAACTCCGCCTGATGTAGTCGCAAGCATCAATAACTCTGAAACCGACATTTTATATAGAAGGTCATCGGATGATTCTGGCTCTTCTTCTCCTTGCAGTATCTGCCCCGACTTTTTGATGGATACCAGATAGTCATGGATTGCTTGCGCATCCTGCTTTGTGATCGCCGTGAGGACCGCCTCGCCATCCTGCAGACCCATTCCCCCGGACCCGGCTGTCTCCACCTTCACCTTCACAAGGCCGAACAGCCGCTGTAAAATCCCTTCTGACAAATCAAGGCTTTGGATCCGGTCGAACGGAATAAATCGCTTTTTCCTGACAATCAATCCGTATTCAATTCGCAGTTCACCTTGCTCGATGCGATATGTAAATCTGTACCATGACAAAACTCCATAAACTAAAACCAACACTACAACACCAATCGAACCAAAGAAGTAAAACAGATCCCAATCCGTTCCCCTGCTCCCGAAAACGACGAAAATGAGGAAAGGGATGATCATTTCCTTCAGCTGGCGCAACGCATTGACGACAGCGGCGATCGGATGCAGCCTTTTCGGATCAGACATCTTCATCCGCCACCCTTGCAAGTCTTGAAATGGAAATCCTCAAATTTTCGGCTTCTTTCATATCAAGCGCAGGTATTTCATGGATGGTTGCAGCTGTCGAAACCGTCACCGTCGATAAACGGTATTTCCGCAGCAAAGGCCCCTGCTGTGTATCAACATGCTGGACTCTGATCATAGGAATGAGCGTCCTTTTTATGATGAATACCCCGTATTGAAGTTCAATCTCCTGTTCCCGCACTTCATAGCGCCAGCGTTTCCAGCGCAAGGTCGGCAGTAACAAGATAAATAAATAGCTATATACAACAGCCACAGCTATGGCTGCAGCGATCATCCATTTAGGAAAATCAAAAAATATCGTAATGGCGATCAGACCGCCCGCTAATACCCATACCACCAGGGAATGAAGGATTGCCGCAATTTTCCAGACAGTCAATGCCTGCTCGGAAATCCGCTTTTGCGGCTCAGAAATCGTCATAAAGTTTCCTCCCATTTTTCCAATTAATAGCACCTTCTAAGTATACAACAACAATCCGTAAGTATGGCACTAAATTGGGAGGAATATGAGAGCACCCGATTATTTTAATAGGAAGCTGCTGCCGTCAATGGCTTCTACTTCAGGCATTTGCTTTAGATCCTCAACCAGCTTGAAAAGGGCAAGATCCTTCTTTTTCGCTTCAATCATGCAGTGAATTTCTGAAACTGAACCTTTAATGCCGTTAAGGAAATCCTTGAACATGTCAGCATCGACATATTCGGCGTGCGCCCGAAACTCTCTTTCCGAACGAGGACTCGAAATATGCATTTTCACTGGGAGCTTCGAGTGTTCCCATGTCCCAACAATTCTACCCCATTGTTCCTGCCAGTTTATATCCTCATGATGGGCCAGGTGATGGTGATAATCGAAAACGAGCGGGATCCCAAGCTTTTCGCAAAGGTATAGCGTATCGTGGAGCGTGAAAGATGTATCATCATTTTCGAGGATAATCATGTCTTGCAGCCTTGTTGAAATCAGTCCCCAGTTATGGATGAATTGCTCCAGTGCTTTTTCCCGGTTATCATAAACGCCCCCCACATGGAGGACACATCGATGCTCGGGGTCGATTTCCATCCCCTTCAATAATGCATGATGCATCGCAAGCGTCTTGATTGAATTGTTCAACGTCTCAGTTTTCAACGTATTCAGCAGGACAAAATGATCCGGGTGAAAATCAACACGCATCGGATTTTCGTGTAAAAAATCCGCGATATCCTTTAAAGGTTCTTTTAACGCTCGCATATACTTCCAGTCTGAAAGCTCTTCATGATTGGCAAGAGGAATCAACCTCGAGCTCAGCCGAAAAAAGTGAATCTCGTTCGCTTTGCTATGCCTTAATAGACGCAGACAGTTTTCAAGGTTGGAGATCGCGATTCTCTCCAGCTTATTAACGGCCGCGTCCCTGTCTTTGATTCCCTGGAATTGCTTGAAAGTCATCGTCTGTGACGGCGAAGCATTCTTCAGTTCCTCGCTCATCGCTACATAACCAAGCCTGACGATCGTCATTTCAGCCACCCCCGTTTTTTATTGGTAGTATGCCCAAGTTCGAGGGAAGGAGACTGGCAAAATTACTGCTTATATGAGGTTGGTTGAAATAATGTGGAATGTGGTCGATAAAACGCAAAAAGTGGTTGATATATCTTGAAATGTGGTCGATATATTCCGAAATGTGGTCGATATATCTTAAAATGTGGTCTAAATCTCAGCAAGAGGTTCAGAATATACGTGGTTAGGCAGGATATTTTGGGTAAATCAACTTAATTTATATGATCATTCACGTTAAAGGTGCACATTTTTAGACAAACGCTGTTTTCGTATAGATTGTTGTTAAAATCCTAAAGCCGATTTTAACGTAATAAAAAGCCATTTTGCAGCTCGGTACTAAGTTTGCATGCTCTTTTCTCATATAAAGTGTCAACTTTACGAAAAAAATAGGTCTTGAAATCCTATTTTGTATTCAAAAGCAACAAAGTTTGAGAAAAGAGCCTAGATAAAAAACCCCCCGTTTAGTTAAAAACCGGGGGGTTGGTGTTTATTTTAGCGTGATGATCTGGATTTGAAGCTGCCGCCTTCTCTGCTTCCGCCGCCGCCACCTGTGCGTTTTGTTCCAGAGCGTGGCTTGTAAGGCTTTTTATTGCGTCCATCGCTGCCTCTGTTATCGAATCTTTTGCGGTCTCCTTGAGGCTTTTTGTTTCTGTTTGGAAGAGGCTTTTCCTCAGTAAGCTTAACAGGAGTTGTATCAGGCTCTTTAGTCAGCATTTTCAATACGGAAGCAACAACTGTTTGAGCATCATGATTTTTCAATAGCTCATCTGCAGCCTGGCGGTAGTATTGAAGGTTATTTGACTCGATTGTTTGTGTAATCTTGTCAACAACTGCTCTTTGCTGGCCTTCAAGCGCTTGGTCCAAGGTTGGAGGAGTCATTTTTTCCATGCGGCGTTTTGTCGTTTTTTCCACTACATGAAGGTAAGAAGTCTCTCTGTGTGTAACAAACGTGATCGCCATACCCTCTTTACCTGCACGGCCAGTACGTCCGATACGGTGTACATAGCTTTCAGGGTCTTGCGGGATATCGAAGTTGTAAACGTGCGTTACACCGGAAATATCAAGTCCACGAGCTGCCACATCTGTCGCAACTAGCACGTCGATTGAACCTTCCTTGAACTTTCTTAAAACAGACATACGCTTCGCCTGCGTAAGGTCTCCGTGGATTCCTTCAGCAGTGTAGCCGCGCAGGTTCAATGCTTCAGCGAGCTCATCAACACGGCGCTTCGTGCGTCCGAAGATGATTGCTAATTCTGGAGATTGGATATCAAGAAGTCGTGTAAGAACATCGAACTTGTTCTTTTCCTGTACTTCAACATAGAATTGCTCAATCAAAGGAACTGTCATTTCCTTCGCTTTGACACGAACAACTTCCGGATCCTTCATGAAGCGCTCAGCGATCTTGCGGATCGGTCCTGGCATTGTTGCCGAGAACAATAATGTCTGGCGTTCGCTAGGGATTTTTGCAAGGATTGCTTCGATATCTTCGATGAAGCCCATGTTCAGCATTTCATCAGCTTCGTCAAGGATTACAGTTTCGACAGTATCAAGACGGATTGTCTTTCTGTTGATATGGTCAAGAAGTCGTCCTGGCGTCCCGACGATGATGTGAGGCCCTTTTTTCAATGCACGGATCTGGCGGTTGATATCCTGGCCACCGTAGATTGCAAGAACGCCCAATCTCTTGCCAGCACCAATCTTGTATAGTTCCTCGGAAACCTGGATTGCCAATTCACGAGTTGGCGCGATGATGATTCCCTGGATGTTATGGTTTTCTTTCTTGATTTTTTCCACTAGAGGAATACCGAAAGCAGCAGTCTTACCAGTACCTGTCTGCGCCTGGCCAATCACGTCTTTATTCTCAAGGCTGATTGGAATCGTCTCTGCTTGAATTGGAGTTGCTTCCTCAAAACCCATATTCTTTACAGCTTTTAATGTTGCGGGGCTAATGCCCATCTCTTGGAACATTGTCAACTTTGCTCATTCTCCTTTATGTTCACATTTATCCCGCATCGGCAATAACCGATGCTTCGTTTATTTAAGTGGCTGTTTAAGGATCCAAACCATTTCTGATTCTGGTTAGTTTGTCGTACCTTTACGGCAAAAGGTGTTCGCACCTTGTTTTTTAAGCAGGGCTGAATCAGCAATTACAACACGCTGAAGCACAGAACCTGAAATATTAGCAAAAAAAGACATTCTCCATCACGGGAGTATGTCCGCTTAAAGGATTTTCTCAGTTAGACACTCAATATTCATGATACCATCTTTAGGAAGGAAAAGCAATTTTTGAGGAATTGCTTCAGCTCCTGATTCCTTCTCTCGGTTTGGAGGTCAAAAAAACATATACCTCGTCAAATAAGTGTTCTTTTTCATCACAGTGACAAATCAGATGTTTGGAATTCTTATAAAAAATCAGCCGTTTTTCTTCAGCGCCAATATTTTCATATAAGTAACGGGCGCTTTTCGGGGGGACGATGCCGTCACTCTCGCCTTGCGCGATCAATGTAGGCACCTTCACATCGTTGAGAATAGGCTTGATTTTGCTCACAAGCCTGCGAAACTGCAAGGTAGCGGTCATGGGTGTTTCTTTGATTTTTCTTGTGTAGCGCTTGAATAACTCATTTTCTTTTAATTTTCCTTTTACCGAGTCTCTCATCATTTCCTTGATATCAGAAGCAAGCTGTTTCGGATTTACATAATAAGCAGCCGCACTCAGCAGGACAAGCTTGTCAACCCGATAATTCGAGGCGAGATAGCTGGCAATCAGCCCGCCCATCGAAAATCCGACAACATACACGGTGTCACACTCTTTCAATAGCGCCTTCAATTCATTCTCGGCATGGTCAAGCCATTCATTATGCTTGATTCCCTTCAATCTAAGCTCATCGCCATGGCCAGGCAGGGTAGGAACTACTATTTTCCAATCCGTCCTCTTCTTCAGCGACTGGGCAAGTGGTTCCACTTCAAACGGTGACCCGGTAAAACCATGTATTAACAGACAACCTATCATAACCAATCACCCATTAGTTTTTCTCGTATTTAATCTTTCCCCATTTTAAATCATTTAACCCAGAAATTCCTCGATAATGCCTTTTGAACTATAGAACTTTAAACTCAAGAAGATGCCCTGGCAACAGGACATCTTTTTGTAGGGAATTATCTCTGCAATGCATGGACGACTTCTTCGAGCGCCATGCCACGTGAACCTTTTACAAGGACGATTGTTTCACCTGTTACGTATTTCTTCAGTTCATTGCTCAGCTGCTGTTTATCCTGGAAGGAAAATGCTCTTTCGTCGCCCAGAACTTCTTTTGCCCCTTTGGTGATGGCTTCGCTCAGCTTGCCAAAGGTGAATACATAATCAATTTTTCCGGCATCGATGGAAGAGCCAAGCTTGTAATGATACTCTTCCTCCAGGGGCCCAAGCTCCAGCATGTCACCGAGCACAAGGATTTTGCGATTGTAGCCTGACAGATTGGCAACGAGGTCGATTGCAGCCTTCATGGAGGTTGGACTCGCATTGTAGGCATCATTGATTATTTTTTCTCCATGAGCACCTTCGGAAAGTTCCATTCTCATATTCGTCAGCTTCAAGCTCGCAAAACCGTCATTCATTTTTTTAGAAGGAACGCCCAGGAAATCTGCCGCAAGCATCGCCGCCAGCGCATTCAGGATATTATGGTTGCCGAGTACCGGCAGATAGAAGGTTTCATCACCGACGTTAGTCTTGAATTTGTTGCCATTTTCGATCGACTCGATGCTGACCGGATAAAGGTCATTACCCTGGCTTGCCCCAAAGGTTTTCAGCTGACCATTACCTGTATAGTCCTTCAGCCTTTCCTTTAGTAACGGCTCGTCTCCATGGAATATGATCAGTCCGTTCTCCTGAAGACCATCGATGATTTCAAGCTTCGCATCAGCAATCGCTTCCCTTGAACCGAGGTCAAGCAGATGAGATTCACCGATATTCGTGATGATCACAGCATCTGGCCGGCCCATTTTCGTTAAAAATTCAATTTCACCTTTGCTGCTCATACCCATTTCAAGTACGGCAACCTCTGTATCTTCACGCAAGCGAAGAAGCGTCAGTGGAAGGCCCAGGTGGTTATTGAAGTTCCCTTCGGTCTTTTGCACCTTGAATTTTTGCGCCAGCAGATTTGCTGTCATGTCCTTCGTCGTCGTTTTCCCATTGCTGCCGGTAATGCCGACAACCTTGATATCCAGCGAGTTGCGGTAGCTTCTTGCCAGCTCCTGCAAGGCAGTAGTTGTGTCTTCCACGAAAATGACCGGCAAGTCTTCCGGCGGATTCGGAACATCCTTTTGCCACAGTGCTGCAGATGCTCCGCCATTCTGGATGACATCAGCGACGAAGTTATGTCCATCTGTCCTTGCACCTTTAAAAGGAACAAACAGATTTCCTGCTTCTATTTTACGAGTGTCGATTGAAACGCCCTTGACGATTACGTCAGCAAATTTGCTTACATCATTCAACGCGCCTGCCATTTGGGCAATCTCTGATAAAGGTTTTTGAATCATGCTAATATCCTCCCGAAATAAAGGGACACGGCCATGCCTATGGCTGCCGTGTCTCCCTGGATGATTTATATTTAGAAAGTATACTTGATCTTCTGTTTTTCAGCGTGGCGCTCGATTCCAAGGTTCACCAGCTTTTCGATTAACTGCGGATATTCGACGCCGGTATGCTTCCACAATAGCGGGAACATGCTGAATGGCGTGAAGCCAGGCATTGTGTTCACTTCATTGATCAGCAGCTGGCCATCCTTTGTCAGGAAGAAATCTGCACGGACGAGTCCTGAACAATCCAGTGCCTTGAAAGCAGTAATTGCCATTTCTTTTAGATCAGCATATTGCTGCTCTGTGATTTCAGCAGGGATGATCATAGCTGTATCGCCATCTTCATACTTCGCTTTGTAATCATAGAAATCCTTCTTAGGGACGATTTCCCCAACTACCGAGCATTCTGGTTCATCGTTGCCCAGTACGCCGATTTCGATCTCACGTGCGACGACACCCTGTTCAATGATAATTTTACGGTCGAATTGGAAGGCCTCTTTGAACGCTTCTTCAAGCTCCTGCTTGTTGGAAGCCTTGCTGATTCCTACGCTGGACCCAAGGTTTGCAGGCTTTACAAAGCAAGGATATCCCAGTCTTTCTTCAACTTGGCCGTATACTTTTTCACTTTCCTTTTCCCATTCGCTTCTTAGAGCGGACACATAGTCCACCTGAGGAAGTCCCGCCTGTGCAAAAACATTTTTCATGACGATTTTATCCATACCTGCAGCTGAAGCAAGGACACCATTGCCAACGTAAGGGAGGTTCAATAATTCAAGCAAGCCTTGAACCGTTCCATCCTCACCGTTCGGTCCGTGAAGCAATGGGAAGATGACATCAAGAGTCTGCCCGGATTCTGCACCGCCCGCCTGGAATAATGCCGGTGTGAATGAAGGAGTCGGCAGGTTCGAGTTATCGGAAAACTCAAGTGCCTTTACATTCTCTGCAGGAGCGCCCAGCTGAGGACCCTTGACCCACTCTCCCTCCTCCGTTATGTATATAGGATAAATCTCGAATTTTTCAAAATCCAATGCTTTCGTCACAGCCAAAGCTGTCTGCATCGATACTTTATGTTCAGCCGATTTGCCGCCGTACAGCAGCCCGATTCTTGTCTTCATAAAAATAGACCTCCAATAAAATTCAATCCGTTTATTATTTTACCACTTTATTTTTAAATTACGGAATTGTTATCAATTTTTAATAATAACTCTCAAGCTATACTATTTCCTGTTTTAACAGCATGAAACCTGCTAGGGAGTTAAAAGTTGACAACTACTGAACAATTTCCCTTTCAAAAAGCCACTTATAGGCAATCAACCCAAATTCAGCGCCTAAATTACAATATGAAATGATTTATAATTCTGTGAATGAGTGAAACTGTTTTTAAAGGACCATTCAACTGCCATATAGGATTAGAAACCGAAAAAAAGCAGTCAAATCATTAAAATGACCTGACTGCTGATTATATGACCTATAGTTAGCTAGCTATTTCACAATTAAAACGGGTGCTTTTACTCTTTTAGCGACTTTATGGCTGACGCTTCCAAGGACCATTTCCTGAAGGCCGTTCAAGCCGCGGCTTCCGAGGACTACGACATCAAAGGAATTCTTATTAGCATAGTCGACAATTGCTGGGCCTGGTTCACCTAACAATCTTTCATACTTGAAGTTCAAGCTCGCCTCTTCAAGCATGTTTGTTACGGGCTGGAGCCTGATTTTTCTTTTCTCCTCGACTACTGTTCGGTCTGTATTGTGAAGAACATCTTCCTTGGATGTCTGTCCATCGACAACATAAACCACTGTTATTTCACTATCGCCGCTAAGCTTCGCTAATTCCACCGCTTTTTTCGCCGCGCGCACTGAATGGTCTGAACCATCGGAAGCTAACAAGATTCTATTAAACATCATATTCCCCCTGAATTTTTTCCATTATCTTATATATAAAGAAAGCACGCTGATTCGTCAACGTGCTTTCTGAAAAAAAATATTACATTTTAATGTCCTGAAAGTTTTGCGCCTTCCTGTTTGTGGACAGCTAGCTTGTCAATCAAATGAGAGCTCGGAGCATTCAGGCCGTGCAAGCGGACCACTGTTCCATTCTCCCTCAACTTGATGACGATTTTATCGATTGCCGCAACGGCTGAATCATCCCAGACATGGGCATGTGTCAGGTCGATTACGACTTCTTTCGCTGTTTCTTTCAAGTCGAATGCTTCGATTAGGTCAGTTACAGATGCGAAGAATACCTGTCCTGTTACAAAATATGTTCGGCGGTCTGCTGCAACATCAAGTGTTGATGTCACTTTCACCTTTGAAATTTTCGCTACGAAGAAAATTGCACTTAAGATGATACCAGCAAATACACCTTTAGAAAGGTCATGTGTAACCACTGTAGTTACTGTAGTGACAACCATTACGATTGTATCCGTAACGGGAGTCTTTGCCATACCTTTAATTGAAGACCAGTCAAATGTTCCAATTGCCACCATGAACATGACGCCAACTAGGGCAGCCATTGGTATTTGTACAACGACATTTCCTAAAACAAGGATCAGGAACATCAGGAACACACCAGCTACAAGGGCCGATAGTCTGCCTCGGCCGCCAGACTTAACGTTAATGACGGACTGGCCAATCATTGCGCAGCCTGCCATGCCGCCGAAAAATCCGGCAACGATATTCGCTATCCCCTGTCCGCGGCTTTCTTTATTTTTATCACTGTTAGTATCTGTCATATCATCGACGATTTGAGCAGTCAGCAAAGATTCAAGCAGGCCGACAACAGCCAAAGCCAATGAGTATGGGAAAATAATTTTTAATGTTTCCAGGTTGAATGGGATATCAGGGATCAAGAACATTGGCAATGCAGATGTAAGTGTACCCATATCGCCAACAGTTTTAACACCACTGTTGGTCATAATTGCAACTAATGTGATAACAATGATTGCTATAAGTGGTGAAGGAACTGCTTTCGTTACACGCGGCAAAAGATAAATGATCGCCAGCGCGCCAGCTACCATCGCATACATTACCCATGTTGCGTCTACAAACTGCTCTAACTGTGCCATGAAAATCAAAATCGCAAGTGCGTTTACGAAACCAATCATAACGGAACGCGGAATGAACTTCATGAACCTTGCTAATTTAAACACACCAAACAGAATCTGCAGGACTCCTGTCAAAATCGTAGCTGCCAATAGATATTGTAAACCATGGTCTGCAACAAGCGTCACCATCAGCAGCGCCATCGCACCGGTCGCTGCTGAAATCATGCCAGGACGGCCGCCGACAATCGCGATTGTCACAGCAATCGCAAATGAAGCGTAAAGTCCTACCATTGGGTCAACGCCAGCAATAATCGAAAAGGCGATCGCTTCAGGAATCAAAGCAAGCGCAACGACGATTCCCGCAAGGACATCTCCTTTGACGTTGCCAAACCATTGTTCTTTAATTGTACTAGTATTCAAATAAACACCCCTTAATATTTTTTGTGGCTTCCTACTCTCAAGCAAGCCGGGTCCGATAAAAACAGGATTTATCATAACACATTTATCAAAATGAGCAACCAGCATTGTAAGCGCTGTATACTGTCTTTTTCTTCATATATCGACTGATATCTCCTTTTTTCATATAGATACGTTAAAAACCTTAAAATGTAATACCTTCAATTTGACTTGCATCTAGCAAGCTATTTTCTGCAACATTTTGTTATGATGGTTTGGGAGGTTTTGACATGAATACATCAGGTTCTTCAGCACCATTCAAGACGAATTTCTACTACGGCTGGGTCATCGTTTTCATCGCTGGAATGGGCGTGTTTTTTTCAGGGCCGGGCCAAACATACTCGGTTTCCGTATTCATTGATTCTTACATAAAAGATTTCGGCTGGAGCCGCTCGCATGTATCGGCGGTCTATTCACTTGCGACCCTTGCTGCAGGGATTTGCATGTTCTTTGTCGGCCGCTTCGTTGATAAATGGGGACAACGAAAAATGTCAGTTATTGTTGGCATCGGGCTGGCGCTGGCCAGCTTCTGGAACAGCATGGTCGTTAACACCGCAATGCTGTTCATCGGCTTTTTCCTGATCAGGATTCTCGGCCAGGGTTCAATGACGTTGATCCCAAATACCTTAGTCCCTCAATGGTTCATTACGAAACGTGGAAAAGCGATGAGCTTCATGGCAATCGGCGGCTTTGCCAGCTCTGCTGCACTACCGCCATTAAATGCCTGGCTTGTTGCGACGTGGGGCTGGAGTTTTTCTTGGAAGGTATGGGGAATCCTGCTTCTTGTGGTCTTCGTGCCATTGGCCTATTTTTTGATCAGGAACAAGCCTGAGGATATCGGCGAACATCCTGATGGAGTCAAGCCTGATTGGACAAACGATCCGGCTGACCCTAACAGAACAATCAAGCCTTTTGAAGAGGTGAATTGGACGGTTCAGGAAGCGGTCAAAACACGTGCCTACTGGCTTTTGCTGTTATGCGTGGGGATTCCGTCTCTCGTCAACACCGGACTGACGTTTCACCTAATCTCTATATTTAAGACGAATGGGATTTCACCGGGAATAGCCGCGCTTGTATTAAGCTTGATGGCTTTGATTGGTTTTCCAGTCACATTGATAGCCGGCCCTCTTCTCGACCGGGTAAAAGTGCAGTATGTGCTTGCAGGCATTTTTGCAGGGGAGATCATTTTCATACTCGTGCTGCTGGCAGCTGACAAACCCGCCATCGCAATCGCTTTCGGGGTATTCTGGGGAATCAGCGGAGGATTTGAGCGAATAACACTAAACTACGTCTGGCCGAGCTTCTTCGGACGAAGATCGCTTGGCAGTATCAAAGGTTCGGCGATGACCGTCACCGTGCTTGGTTCAGCGTTGGGACCATTGCCATTCGGGCTCGCCTACGATTATTTCGGCGGGTATAGAGAAATTCTGCTGATGACCATCATCCTTCCGATCTTAGGCATCACAGCCTCACTACTTGCAAAGAAACCAGTGAAGGAAGCAGCTTAGTTTTGTATTGAGCTTGACCCAGGATTGTGTACAGGAGAAAGAGCTTCTATGGAACCTTTTCGGTACTTGAAACCAATTTGGGGCTTATAGAACTTTTCTATAGGACCTTTTCGAGGGTTTTAATCTCATTCGGGCTTATAGAATCTTTCTATAGGACCTTTTCGGCTGTTGAAACCTCATTCGGGCTTATAGAACTTTTCTATAGGACCTTTTCGGCGATTCCTACCTCATTTAAGGCTTACATGTAACCTTTTCTGGGGTTTCAGCTGCATCCCGGCATAAAGAGATCAATTACAAACAAAGTCCTGCAAGCTCAATAAGCTGCAGGACTTTGTTTTACCCAATCGGAGTACAGATTTCTATGTAGTGCCCATCTGGATCGGCTGCATAGGCGACGACCTGGCCCCAGGGTTTTTCGGTTGGCTCGAGCAGGATCGGGACCCCTGCTGAACGCAGTTTTTCCACTGTGCCTGCAACATCCCCTGTTACGAATCCGAGCTCAAAGGTTTGTTCATTCCTGACTCCATCTGGAATCGGCAGATTTGTGATTTCGCGGCCGCTTTCCCTTGTATTCATCGATAGCACTGTATTGCCTGTTTCATATTCGATATAGGTGCCAAATTCATTTCGAAGTTTAAGGCCTAGCAGCTCACCGTAAAAATGCTTTGTTTTTTCCAAATCAGCCACATATAAAATGACATAACCCATTTTCAATTCCATCATCATCACCTCTTAAACAAGAATTCGAGACTAAATGATGTAATTCCTTCATTTAATACTTGAACGCAGCTTTACTGGCTCTGTACTTCAATATTGCATCCTTCGTGCAGGTATAAATTCCTTCACTGATCAGCTTGCCGAGCGGGGTGGCAGTGCCTGCATAGGCAATCGACTCCCCCTGCTGGGTTGCGGCGATGCATATACTGTCTGTCGAAATGCCAGCTGACTGTCCAGCAATGCCAGCCCCGCTTCCCTCAAGCTCATTCAAAACGCTTATTTTCGCTTCTGCCGCAGTCATTGCGCTCTGGATAAAAGCCTCCTCGGAAATCTTTCCATTAATGAATAGCCATGTATTGATATTCCGCGGTCTGTCACGGTGGGTATTCCCGGCCGAGACAATGATGAAAATGGAAAGGTCTCCATCCTCAAACAGTTGGTATGATGCTGTCTCTGCAGGAACAGCTGTCATCATCGCAACCGTCTCGCTTGGCAGGAAGTCATTCTCCTGCAAATACTCAGCCATTTCCTCCTTATGGTCGCTGCAGTCATATTCCATCGGAACAACTCTGTGCACGAACGAACTATGCCAGCCAATCCCGGCACCGGTGATTCCGGAAGACATCGTCCTCAAGTTCATCGGTGACTGCAGGACAATCCTGTCTTGTCCTACATCAAGAATTCTGGCATCTATTTTAAAATCAGCATCAGGACCGCCGTCCACTTCGGGAACCAGGAGCAATTGCGGCTTGGCAATTTCCGGGTGCGGATGGTTTTTGATCTGGGTTTTATAGACTTTTTTAATTCTTTCTTCCTTTAAAACCTCTGTAGGAGTGTCAACGATCAAAACTTCACCATTTTCCATCAACAGCAGCCTGTCACAATATAATGAAGCCAGATTCAAGTCATGAAAAATCGAGACAACCGTCAATCCTTCTTCCGCTGCCCACTTTTTCAGCAAGTCGAGCAGTTCCTTTTGGAAACTGAGGTCAAGGTGGTTCGTCGGCTCATCTAGCAAGAGAATCCTGGGCTGCTGAGCCAGCGCCTGCGCGAGAAATACCCGCTGCTTTTCACCGCCGGACAATTCCACGATCGATTTATCCTGAAGGCGAGTTATCCCTGTCTGCTCCATCACCTTCTGGACGATCTGTTCATCCTCATCACGCCAGCTATTGAACCAGCCTTTCTGGTGTGCATAGCGCCCGAGTGCAACGGTTTCTTTTACCGAATAAGGAAAGGTCTGTTCACCGTTCTGAGGCAGGACGGCCATCATCCTTGCAAGCTGCTTTGGCGAGTATTGTGTCAACGGACGCCCATCCACGTCGATAGAACCTTCTCTGAAATCCAGAGCTCCGCTGATCATTTTTAAAAGCGTTGTTTTTCCGCTGCCATTAGGGCCAAGGATTCCAAACAACTCTCCCTTGCCAACCTCAAAGGAGATTCCCTTCAACACCTCTCCGCCTGCATATCCGCCTGTCAAACTCTTCACTGTAATCATCGGCCAGCACTTCTTTCCTTACGATTTCTCATTAAAATCAATGCAAAAACCGGAGCTCCGATCAAGGCTGTGATCACGCCGATCGGTAATTCTGATGGCGCGATGATTGTCCTCGATACAAGGTCGGCAAGAATCAGGAAGCCGCTGCCAATCAAAACGGATAGCGGCAATAAATGACGATGGTCCGGTCCCCAGACAGTCCTTGTCAGATGCGGGATGACGAGGCCGACGAAGCCGATCGCCCCTGACACCGCAACCGCTGAACCTGTTAAAAGCGAGCCAGACAATAAAATCAGCAGCTTGCGGCGCTCGACATTGACACCAAGGTGTTGTGCCCGTTCCTCACCGAAGGACATTGCATTTAACTCCCTGGTATTTGCAAGCAAAATCACCAATCCAATAATAAAAAAAGGGAAAATAATTTTGATGTATTCCCAGCCGCGCATCGAGACACTGCCAAGCAGCCAGCCAATGATTTGCCGCAGCTCCTCGCCAGATAGGGCGATCATCAATGAAATAAATGATCCAAGAAATGAACTTAAAATGATTCCCGTCAATATAATCGTCTCAACCCTGAGCAGCCTGTCGACTCTCCGGGCAAAAAAGAGCACAAACAACACGGTTGCGAATGCGAACAAAATGCTCAGCACCGGCAACGTGAATGCCCCAACTAACGGCAATGAAATTCCAAAAAACAACGTGATGACTGCACCGATTGAGGCCCCTGATGAAATCCCAAGCGTATACGGGTCTGCCAGTGGGTTACGGAGCAGTCCCTGGAACGCCGCACCGGCAATTGCCAGGGACGCACCGACGAGTCCTGCCAGCAAAACGCGCGGCAGCCTGATATCCATGACAATGCTTTCATGCATCGAATCGATTCCCTGTCCCTGAAAGCGGAAAACCTCAGCACCAATAATTTCAATAATAGCGGGTACAGGGATGGAAACCGTTCCGATCGATATGCCCAACAGCATCGAAATGATCAAAAATGCTGTCGAAATGATATATGCTAATCCTTTATTATTTAAAAACGTCCGGATAAATGGCTTTTGCAAGCTCCTCTGCTCCTTCAGCGAGCCTTGGGCCAGAACGGGTTACGAGGTCAGAGTGGACATCGAATACCTGCTGGTCCTTGACCGCTTTTACATTATTCCAGCCTTGCCGCGCAAGAACCTGTTCGATTGGTTTTTCTGTGTAGTAACCATAGGTTGTCACAATAACATCGGGATTACGCTCGACGATTGCCTCCGGGTCAACCTTTGGCCAGCCATCCATATCTCCGGCTGCATTCTTTGCACCAATCAACTCAAGCATTTCATTAATGAAAGTATTTTTGCCGGCTGTGTAGATTTCCGGTGCAGGAGAGACCTCGACAAATACCGACTTCTGTTCTTCTGGTTTAATTGCCTCTGCTTTCTTCTTCAGTTCAGCAAAACTGTTTTTCATGTTTTCAATAAGTTCATTTGCCTTATCTGTCTCACCGATGGCCTGGCCAATCATCTCGATTGATTGATACACTTCTTCAAATGACTGCGCATCATTCACAACCACAACATCAATTCCTGCATCCTTCAATTGCTGAAGACCTTCTTTTACAGTGTCCGCTGTTGATCCAGGAGCAAGAACGAGGTCTGGCTTCAGAGAAATCATTTTCTCTATATTGAATTCCATCCCGCCGATTTTTTCCTTCGACATTACTTCCTCTGGATAATTGTCGAAATCCGTGACACCGACAATTGCATCACCGCTGTCGAGCGCGTAAACGATCTCCGTGTTGCTCGGAATCAGGGAGATGATCTTTTCTGGTTTTTCTTCAATAATAACTTCCTCATCAATCGCATCTTTTACAGTGACGGGGAAACCCGGCTTCTGCTCCTGCGCGGTTTTTTCGCCTTCATTCTTTTCAGGCTGTGATTCAGTACCACAGCCAACCAGGATCATGGCTGCTGCCATCATCAACAATAATAATTTTTTCATTTGCTTCTCCTCCAATTTCTAATAAGGCTTGCGTGGTTGATTTTCGTTCCAGGCGCTTCGCTTTCCGCGGGCTGAGGCTGAGCCTCCTCGTCGCAAGCTCCTGCGGGGTCTCATCTTCTCAGCTTTTCCCGCAGGAGTCTACGCGCCTTCCACTACAATCAACAATCAACAGGATGTTAAAATCCAGCATTGGCCCTCAACAAAGCCTTTGATAAAATTAAAAAACATCTCCACCTGAAGGGGAGATGTCCGAGTAAGCAAATGTTCTTTATTATCATAAAAAGACATAGAGCCTGTCGGCACCTCCCTATCCTCGTAGGTTTGTTGGTGCAATGGACAGGCAGGTCTCCTGGCTCATGGTCAATGCTCGCTGCGCCTTCCCATACATTTGTACAGTGGCCGTTGCAGATTGCTCCCATTTACAGTGGCGGGACCGCGTTGGATTTTCACCAACTTCCCTATTAAGTCTTGTTTAAAAAGACACCCGTTCATTTCGATATGTAATTTTCCGCTAAATCCAATTATACACGATTTGCCAAAAATTGCTCCAAAAATTTTGCCTTTTCGACTTTATTGGGGGCTCTTTTCTCAAACTTTGTTGCTATTGACTACAAAATAGGATTGTATTACCTAAGTTTCTTTACAAAATTTAACGCTTATAATGAGAAAAGAGCTTGCAAACTTAGTACCGACTTACAAAATGACTTTTATC
The DNA here is from genome assembly GCF_018613315.1 of Bacillus sp. ISL-37. Lineage (GTDB taxonomy): Bacteria > Bacillota > Bacilli > Bacillales > Cytobacillaceae > Mesobacillus. Next base: position 17,900 of record NZ_JAGGQL010000037.1, read on the forward strand.
ACGTTAAAATCGGCTTTAGGATTTTAACAACAATCTTTACGAAAACAGCTTTATTGGGCAAGCAGACTCCATTCTTTCACTTTTTTATCAAAGACAAGCCTGCCATCCGGATTGCTGCGGCTTGCTTCTTTATATTCATCATGCATGTCATCCATGTTGGCAAAATCTCCGATAATCCAAATCGGTATTTCAATTCTGTTGCGGTTTTGCTGGATGTTTTTCAGCGAAAAAACCGCCCCTTCCTTCATCGCCGGTGTCAACGATTTCAAAATCTCCTTGCTGACGGCTGGGTAGGACTTCTTTTTCCTGATCCCGAGCAGTGTTTTTTCCGGTTTCATTTCCCCGAGCTTGCCAGAAAGGACCGTTCCGAGCATCCGGAAAAAATCATTGAAGTTGCGGTAATATATTTTGTTGAACCAGCCATCCTCATGGGAAAGGTAAACAAAGCGATTATCGAGCTGGTTATAAAATGGCTGCTTCAAATGGTGCTTGATATGGCCTAGATAAAGAAGTTCGGCAATCTCCTGGGCCGTCAGCACATTCAGTGCTTCCACTTCCTCAAAATCAATCCAGCAAAAATCCCCGTATGCATGGACATTTGCGGCGACCAACTTTTCGACGCTGTCTTCAGGTACATATTCAAATAAGGTATGTCTATTGAACTCACCATCCTCATAGCGATGCTTCAACAGCAGCAGATGGTTAAGCGAATCAGACAAGACCCGCGCAAATTCATGGAATTCCATACCATGCGAGAGCACGTACTGATCCCGCTCGTTCAAATGGACATATAGTAAATCCCTGCTATAAGGATGGTTCTTTTTCAATGGCACAACCTCCCGGAAAATTCTCAGCTGCATGATTGCCAGCGACACTCTGACCCCGTACAAATAACACTTCTTCCATTCTAACAAAAACACATGAAAATATCTTAATCTGACTCTTCAAAAACATAATTATTATCGTACTAACACGTTAAAAGAATCCCTTTTACAAACGCTGTTTTCGTAAAGATTGCTGTTAGTTTTGCAGGTCGGTATTAAGTTTGCATGCTCTTTTTTCATAAGAAGCGTCAACTTTACGAAGGAATATAGGTAATTCACTCCAATCTTGTATTCAATAGCAACAAAGTATGAGAAAAGAGCCTTTTCAAAAGAAACTATTCCCTTTTTTCATTCGTCTATTACTTGCATAGGAAAATGTTACCTGAGCAGGGATTGTAAGGATAATTCAACTCTGCTAGCATAATATTGTAAAAACGGATTGAGACAGGGTGTAGCAAATGGAGAAGCCTATTAAAAAATTTGACCGGTTTGATTGGACATTGACGCTCCTTTTATTGTTGTTCTTTCTGACAAGCTGCTTCGCGATATACAGCGCCCAGAGAACAGGCCAATATGTTGGACAGAACTTTTTATACAAACAAATCTTTTGGTATGTCGTTGGGTCGGGGATCATTGGTGTCGTGATGATGTTCGACAGCGAACAGTACCGCAAGCTCAGCTGGTATTTGTACGGCTTCGGAGTCTTCCTGCTCATCTTCCTTTTTTTCGCTCCTGCCAGTATAGCCGAGGAACGGAATGGCGCAAAAAGCTGGTTTTTCATCGAGCCGTTCGGTTCCATCCAGCCTTCAGAATTCATGAAAGTCTTTCTGATTCTTGCCCTTAGCAGCACGATCTATGCCCACCATAAAAGGCATACAAGAAAGACACTTCAAACTGACTTCCTGCTTTTCATCAAGCTTGGCTTCATAACCGCCTTGCCACTTGGAATGATCATGCTGCAGCCAGACCTGGGAACCTCTCTCGTCGTGCTTGCGATTTTCACAGGAATCATCCTTGTTTCCGGTATCACCTGGAAAATCATCCTGCCGCTTTATGGCGGAGGTGCGGCACTTGGAGCAGGCATATTGTATCTCGTGATCTGGAAACCGGAAATCCTAAAAGAATACCTGGGTGTAAAAACGTATCAGTTCGGGCGCATTTATGCGTGGCTTGACCCGGAGAGCTACCCTGAATATGGCTACCATCTGCAAAAATCCCTCAGTGCCATTGGTTCCGGTATGCTTACAGGGAAAGGCCTGAAGGGCAGCGAAGTCTACATTCCAGAAAGCCATACGGACTTCATCTTCAGTGTGATCGGCGAGGAATTTGGCTTTGCGGGCGGCAGCTTTGTCATCGGCCTTTACTCCCTGTTAATCTACCATTTGACAAAAACCGCACTGGATACGAATGACCCATTCAATACCTACATTAGCGCGGGCGTCATCAGCATGATCACCTTCCACGTCTTCCAGAATATCGGGATGACGATCCAGCTGCTGCCGATTACCGGGATCCCGCTGCCATTCATCAGTTACGGCGGCAGCTCGCTTATGGGCAATATGCTCGCGATCGGATTGATTTACGGTATCCGGTTCCATCATAAAACATACATGTTTGCCTCGAAAGACAGGAGTTTTGATATATGAAGCTAGTAAGCCATTACCGCGAGAATAAAACTTTGAGAAAAAGCTTCATGCAGCTGGCACTTGATGTTTTTGGAATTGATTTTGAAAGCTGGCATGAACATGGATATTGGGGAGAGCGATACATCCCGTTTTCCTATGCAGATGGCGACATGATCGTAGCCAATGTATCGGTCAACGAGCTCGATTTTATTATTGAAGGAAAAAACTATAAAGCTCTTCAGATTGGCACCGTCATGACCCATCCGGAATATCGGAACAAAAGCCTGTCAGCAAGTCTGATGAACCATGTTTTGGACGTGTATCAGGGAAAGTATGATTTTATGTACCTGTTCGCGAATGTTCGAGTGCTCGACTTTTATCCGAAATTCGGGTTTGAAGAGGTTGAGGAGTATCAGTACTCCGCAAAGATATCTGCTGGCCAGGGCGGATTCGATTTTAGGAAACTCGAGTTGGCAGATGACCTGGACTTCATTGAAAAAACAGTTTACGGACGAGTGCCGGTTTCAAAAACCTTTTCGACTGCCAGTTCGTCCGGGATTACGATGTACCATATCCTGAATGTTTTTACCGACCATCTCTACTATCATTCAGAAGAAGACGCGGTCGTTATTTTTACAAAGGAAAACCGCGTTGTCCAGCTGTACGATGTTATCAGTACATCACCTGTTAATATCAAAAACATTGTTGATTGCTTTGGAGAAGCAGACGAAATCGAATTCCACTTCACACCTGATTACAAAGACTTCCAGTTTCAGCGGTGTCCTTTTAAAAGAGATGGAGCATTATTTGTAAAAACGAGACCAGGACTGGAGCTTCCTAAGTTCATAAAACATCCATTTACCTCGGAGGCTTAAATAGAAAAAAGGCTGAGCTGCTCAGCCTTTTTTCAATACCCTGGTTTTAAGTAATGACTTTACAAGAAAATACACTATGAATATACCCATGATCCAAAGGCCTATTTTATTCAGATCAAACAGCTTCAGAACTGCTCCTGCCAGTGTGACAAGATAAAGGATACCTAGCATTTCGTTCATTTCCCTGTTTTCAAAATAACCAGTCATTCTTGCGCCGAAATGGGAGCCGAATAGCGTACCGGCAATCAGCATCAGACCAATGAAGTAATTGATTTCCGTATTGATCGCATATGAGATGAACCCTACTGAGACGATCAACAGTACAGCAAAAAGACTCGTTCCGACTGCCTTTTTCGGATTGAAGCCCAGCGATGTAATGATAAGAGGTACGATGATGAACCCACCGCCAACTCCCAGTGCTGCCGAAACAAAACCACCGACAAAGCCAACAGCCAATAGCATTGGCATCGAAAAAGAAGTTGGGGCAGTGTTCCCATCGTCTGTCTTCTTGCCCTGGCGAATCATTTTTATCGCGAAATAAGTGAGCAGTATAATATAGAGGAACGGAATGACGACTTCATCCCACCCTCGCGCTTCAAGAGCATACACAAGTGGTCTCGCCAGCTGCGTCGCGACAATACCACTTGCTCCCATGATCAATCCCTCTTTCCAGAGGATATTCTTTAGGCGGATATGTGCTGTAATTCCCGAAATAGATGTACCCACTGTGAAAAACAAACTTGTCGTAATTGCTTCAAGTGGCGAAAATCCGATCAACAGTAATATGGGCGTCAGGATAAAGCCTCCGCCAACCCCGAAAAATCCAGAGAGGACACTGATCATGCCGCCGAGCAGCAAATAGATTATGTATTCCATAGACAACTCCCTCTATTAATCGAGTTCCTTTATAGAGTACCACTTTTAGTCTGAAAATAAATAATCGCAGACTTTTCATTTACCTGAGGCCTCTGATAACCGGCCGTCAAATGCGCTCATCTCATTGCTGAAATAGTTGGCTCTAGCAGAATTAAACATGGTATACTCTTTACTAGGCTCATTTTGCGGCCTTCCTATAACAACTTAAAGGAGATACTTTTTCATGTCTGAATGGATACATGCGTTTGAAGAATGGCTGCTTGAATTTGGTTCCTGGGGACTATTCTTCGTGTCTTTCTTGGAATCTTCCTTTTTCCCGATCCCGCCTGATGTCTTGATGATCCCAATGGGAATCGCGAACCCTGACCGGGCATTGTGGTACGCATTCATCACAACAGCCGGATCCGTGCTCGGAGCACTACTGGGCTGGTACATCGGTAAAAAAGTTGGCCGTCCAATTCTGCGTTATTTTATAAAAGAAGAAAAAATCGCCCTAGTAGAAGGGTACTTCGAAAAGTACGGCGCGATGGCGATCTTAATAGCTGGTTTCACTCCAATCCCATACAAAGTCTTCACGATTTTTTCCGGAATCTCCAATGTGAAGATTCCAACACTAATCATCTGGTCCATTATTGGACGAGGCCTGCGCTTCTTCCTTGAAGCAGCGATCATCGTTACTCTAGGTGACAAAGCAATGCCATTCATTGAAGAAAACTTCGCGATGCTCACGATCATTTTAGGTGTCGTCGTGATTTTCGGATACCTGATTTACGCATATTTAAAAAGATCGAAGAAAGCATAACAATTAAAACCGAGCCCCTTGCTCGGTTTTTTATTATTTATAGCCCCTCTTAAATCAATCGCACACAATCGAAGGCTTCTTTAAAATCTGTACAGCCCTTCCCTCTTCTCTCTCTTTATATCAATAGTTTCAAAACTCAACACTTCCATTAGACGATGTTCCTTACTTTGTTTACATAGACAATATTTGGGTAGATTAAAGTATGCTTGCTAGCTAACTAAGGACTTTTTTCACAGGTTGAAGCTGCACTAGTTCTAGTTCTTATCCATACACATCCGCAGCTCGGCTTGAAAATCCAATTAAAATGAGGAGTGAGAAGGTTGAACAATAATTTTTACAATGGCTGGGACAGCATTCTTGGCAAACTGCCCAATGTGCTGATCGCGCTTGCAGTCCTGCTCGTCGGATGGCTTGTCGCAAAATTAATAGAAAAAGCAGTTTACAAAGGGCTTCAGAAAACAAGCCTTGATAACAAGCTTTTTTCGAATGTGAACAATAACAAGTATTCCGCTGAAAAAATCATCAGCAAGATTGTCTATATTTTAATTCTAGTATTTGTCTTCATCATGTTCCTGAATATCTTAGATTTATATGTTTTGACGGAGCCGCTCATCGGAATGTTCTCCACTATTGCCGCAGCGATTCCTAATATCCTGAAAGCAGGATTGATTCTATTATTTGCCTGGTTGATTGCTTCTGGCTTGAAATTCCTGATCCAAAAAGGCGGCAAGACGCTAGGTGTCCATGAAAAGTTAAGCAAGTATAAGCTTACGGACGACAACCAGCAGACGACGAATGCAGTTGATAAAGTCGCGAACATCGTTTTCTATCTTGTCTTGCTGATGGCATTGCCAGCTGTATTGTCCGCACTGAACCTGCACGGCGTATCAGAGCCTTTTGAAAACATGATCGCAGGAATCCTGTCCTTCATTCCTAAACTTTTCGCGGCAGCGCTGATTCTTTTAGTCGGTTACTTTGTTGCTAAAATCGTTCGTGATATCCTGACGAACTTTTTACAAAGCATTGGCACTGAAACATTAGTCCAGCGTTTCGGACTTTCACGCTTATTTGAAGGCACTAGCCTTTCACGCGTGATCGGCACTGTTGCTTTCGTCTTGATATTAATCCCGACAGTCATCGCCGCTCTCGAGCGACTTGATGTCGAAGGAATATCTGAACCAGCCATCGCAATGTTGAATGACATTCTGACGATGATTCCAAATATCGTCGTGGCCATCATTCTAGTCATGATTGGTCTGTGGCTTGGAAAATGGCTGAAGAAATTCACTGCTGATTTATTAAGAAGAATTGGTTTTGACTCATATTTTAAAGGAGTAACTGTAGGTAGCGCTGCCAAGCGTCCTAACTCATTAAGCTTATCGGAAATTGTCGGCTATATTGTCCAGGTCATCGTCGTCCTGCTATTTGTAGCAGAAGCATTGAATGTAGTAAACCTTGATTTCTTCGTCGACCTGGCACGGGGTGTTATTGCTTATCTGCCACATGTAATTGCCGCGATCGTCATCCTTGGTGTCGGCCTATGGCTCGGCGGGCTTGCAAAGAAAGTACTCAGCAGCATCCTGCAAGGGGACTCTTCCAATGTGCTGGCAACTGTTGCAAAATATGCGATTATCACCATTGCTGTCTTCATGGCCCTTGACCAGCTTGGAGTAGCACCAGCAATCGTGAATGCAGCTTTCATCCTGACACTTGGAGGACTGGCACTCGCATTCGGCTTAGCATTCGGTCTAGGCGGCAAAAACTTCGCATCGAAATACCTGACCAAGTTCGATGAGAAAATCGAAAAAACCAGCATTGATCACGCCGCGGTCCAACAGCAGAAAATGAAAAAGAACAACCCGGTCAACCCGAACCCTGCTACACCACCAAACTTGAATAACCTAAATCAGAACCCTGGAACTGGTCCAAACTTAAACAATCCGAACCAAAACCCTGGAACTGGTCCAAACTTGAACAATCCGAACCAGAACAGAAACAATAACCCTATCGATCCTCATAACGATAACAACCCGATGAATCCATAAAAACAAAACACAGCTGCCAACCACGGCAGCTGTGTTTTTATGTATTTAGCTAAAATTATCAATGAAAAATATCACGAGAAACACGATGAAGGCATAGAAACTAAGATGCAGAATCACAGTAGTGAAAAATTCCTTCAGTTTATCAAATGAAAAAGGTTCACTCTTCCTTGTCCTCGCTCTCATAGCCAGCCTGTCCCCCTCTAGTAAAACTATCCAATCAGTCCATTTTTTTCTTTTAATAATCATAGCATAATCTAGTTACTTTGTGATTCACTTTTATGAAATATAGCGGACAGTTAACTTTCCAATATAAAAAGGGATGAAAACTTATCAGGCCGACTAAAGGCAAGAGGAGGTTGTTTCAGAGTCCCGGACACAAAAAAGAAAAACCCTCAAAATAGAGGGTCATCTCTGGCCGTAACTTTCAAATTTCTTGGACAGGCGTGCCATTTCTTCTTCAGTAAGTTCTGTTGGCTCGCCAATCGCTTTCGCTTGATAATAAATCTGAGCGCTGAACTCGATTTCCTCAGCGACTGTAAATGCTGTTTCGATGTTATGGGCACCGGCAATCATACCGTGGTTCGCCAACAGCACAGCTCTTCTATCCACCATGCCTTCAAATGCCTTTTCGGCGAGCTCCTTCGTTCCGAATGTTGCATAGGGAGCGCACCTTACATTCGGACCGGCAAACGCCACCAAATAAGTAATCGGCGGAATGTCCCAGCCAAGTGTCGCTATCGTTTTTGCATAGGGCGAGTGGGTGTGGACAAGCGCGTTTAAATCTTCGCGACGCTGGTAAAAAATCAAATGCATGTCAAGCTCACTCGAAGGCTTTTTACTGCCATCAACGATTTCGCCATCCAAATTAATGATCACAATATCTTCAGGCTTCGTCTCGAAATAATCGATCCCGCTCGGACTGATGGCAACCAGTTGCTTTTCCCGATTGAAAATGCTGATATTTCCACCAGTCCCTTTAGTCAGGCCACTTGAAATAATTTTCTTGCCGTATTCTACGACTTTCATCCGTTCTTCCAGAAGCAACATATGATGCGCCTCTCTTTCTCTAAAAATCTAGATAGGGAACGTCCTATTATCGCATATTATGGCTTGAAGCTGAATCCTTTAATACTTTTAAAAATTGTTCACCCGTTTTGTAGCTGCCGGATTCCAAGATGAACCGCTTCGCTGCAGACAGGCAAATCCTCTCTGCAAGAACGCGTTGCCCCTCATCAGAAATGGACGTTATATCCTTGACCTTCGCCAGGCCGGCAATACGGCGAATCATCTCCATGCCGGTTACCGAGGCAGTATCCTGAAGAACAGAGTCCAGATACCAGCGGTCGAAGCCCTGCTCCTTCGCCATGATATCATTGACATTATCCTTCCAGCTTTCCAGGAATTTTTCTGCAAAAAGGTTTACCGTATCTTTGATCGTCTCCTCAAGCCAGGAAATATATTTCTCATCAGCATTTGTTACATATGCGCGTGACCACGCGAACATCAGGTTCGCAACCACGTTGCCAACGTCATAGCCCATCGGACCGTAGAACGCGAATTCAGGATCAATTACTTTTGTTGATTCTTCTTTTACAAAAACAGAACCTGAATGCAAATCCCCATGCACAAGTGCCTGGGCATTGGTCATGAAAGCAAACTTCAGCTTCGCAGCTTCGAAGCGCAATTTATCATCACCATATATATTTTCTTCTATCCAACCCTTGTTTGCCGGGAACAGGTCATTTCGGTTGTTATGGTCAGTGAAAGGCTCAGAGTATACAAGGTCCTCGGAAATTTCGCACAATTCCGGGTTGATATAATCCTGGACAAGCGCCTTTTTCGCCTTATGCTCCATGACTACATCCGAAGTGAGCAGAAGCGTGTTGACCATGAAAGTAGTCAGGTCATCCGCAAGCTTTGGAAAAATACGGCCTTCATTAAGCGCTGTACGGAGGATAGTATGATCAGAAAGATCCTCCATAACGCAGCAATTCATCACATCATCAAACAGGTATACATCCGGGACCAAACCTGGCGCCAGCTCACCTTCAAGCCTAAGCACATTGGATTCAATCCTGATCCGGTTTGTGGAAAGCTTGAATTCGTCAGAAATCCTCGCAGTATCACCAGCCTGTTTAACAATCAATGACTTTCCCGATTGCTCATCAATCACCCGGAATACGTAATTCAAATTGCCATCCCCAATTTCGGTACAGCTCAATTCAGCATCTTTATCAAAAAAATCGGTCTTTTCTTTTACATATAAAATGACCTCATCAGCATTCATCAAAAAATAAGTATTAAAATCAGCCATGGTGAACTTCCCCTTTCCCGCAGTAACAATTATAGAAATCTTTTAAAAATTATTATAGCTTAAGATTGTATTTCGACGCACTAAAAATTACTTCCAAAACCAGAAAGGCGGAGGCGACTGCTTAACTCCGACAAACGCTGGAGGGCCTGACAGTGAAGTCGCTCTTTGACTTCATTGGCAGGACCGAAATTGAAATGTATAGCCGACTGTCCAGAAACGCAGAAACTGGAGACTCCGACAAAGAAGCGCTTTTTGCTTCTGCCGGCGGAGTTGAAGTTTCGGAGTTTCAAGGAGGCGACACTAGACAGCGTCTCGAGGAGTTAGGAGCCGCAGCTAGACAACCAGAAAGGCGGAGGCGACTGCTTAACTCCGACAAGCTTCTGGTAAACTTATGAACCTATCCATAAAAAAAGAAGACCGTTATCTGCCTTCTCTTTCATTTACAATCTCGTTTTCTAGCTTCCGTTTGTTCGGCAGGTTCTCCTATCGGACACTTTCTCTCGCTTTCGCCTTCTGTTTGGCCGATAGAGCCTTTCTATCGGTCATTTTTCTCCGCTTTCGCCCTCTGTTTGTCCGATAGAGCCCTTCTACAAGAAACGTATTCCATTACTCACATGGCAGCAGAATCGTGAATGTGGTGCCTTTTCCTTCTGCACTTTCGACATTGATTCGGCCTCTCATTCTTTGGATAATATCAAAGGAAATCATCATGCCGAGGCCTGTGCCTTTTTCCTTCGTGGAGTAATAAGGGTGACCGAGTCTGTCGAGCTGCTCTTTATTCATGCCGACTCCTTCATCCCGGAACTGGATTCTTACATTATTCTTGTCGACCTTGGCGATGATGTAGATGCTTCCGCCAGAAGGCATCGCTTCGATGCCATTTTTCAGGATATTGATAAAAACTTGTCTGATTTCATGGGCATCACCTTTGATGGAAAGGTTCTTATCGATCGCCTCCACTAATTCTGTATTGGCGAGATGCGAATAGGATCTCATGAAGTCAATCGTTTCTTTTAAAAGTTCGCTCAGGTTAATTTTTGCCATGCTGCCTGTATTTGGTTTTGCCAGCGAGAGGAAATTGTCAATGATTGTCTGGGTACGATCCAGCTCCTGAAGGGATATCGTGATGAAGAGATTCTGGTTATCATTCAGATTCTTTTCTCCTTGAAGAACCTGCATGAAGCCTCTGATTGTGGTCATTGGGTTCCGGATTTCATGGGCAACCGAGGCTGCTAGCTGGCTGATTGCTGAAAATTTCTCAGCTTTGTGAAGCTCATGCATCAATTTAAGCTGCAAGTTGGTCATTTCAATGATATAAATGGTTACCGATAGCGCAACGAAAGAGACGAGTGAAAATACAAGCAAATACAGATAGTCCTCCGCTTTGCCGGCGTTGATCATTGCCGCGAGTCTTGTCGTTGTAATCAGGCCGTACACAAAAAGGCCGAGCGCAATTTTTCTGTTAACAGTTGTATTTTTATATAATTTTTCAATCGAAAAAAATAGAATTAATATGACCATATAATTGACGACCGTGACAGGGAGCTTATCAATCCCCACAAATCCCTGCAATAACAACAGGACAGCCACAAGCAAAAAGCTATCAGTCCTGCTTAGATAAAAAAAGGCAATGAAGATTGGAATCAGCTTCAAGTCGAATTCCATGCCACCATGGAATCTTACAGGCAGCGCCATTGTCATCAATAGCGCAGCTAAAATGGCCATTTTAAAGACTTGTTTCTTATATACCGAACGCTTCTGCATCCATAGAAAGTTATACATGAAGCCGAGCGATAATATAATTGAAAAATGCAGGATCAAATCTTTTATAAACTCTACCATTGTATCCCCCGGGTTCTCCAGAATATGAATATATGCCTACATAATTATTATCTACTCCCCATATGGATACTTCAATGGAAAATTCAGATATTTTTGATAAAATTGCATAATTTTGTCTATTTCAAAGGGATGCTATCGTATTTTGGGAGTGTACCTTCCCGGTCTCAGGTATTTAGGGGGAACTAAATGGGGCGAAATGTTGTGCAGGCAAACAACAAAGTTTGTAATCCGAAAAACTTTTTTTACAGTGTCTGTAAAACTTATGCTATAATAAGAACAACCATTGCTTTACCGCATTAAACCCCACTCAATTGGAGTGGGGTTTTTTTATTAGGCTCTTTTCTCAAACTTTGTTGCTATTGCATACAATATTGGATTGAATAGCTATTTTCCTTCGTAAAGTTGACGTTTCCTTTTGGAAAAGAGCATGCAAACTTCATACCGACCTGCAAACTGGGTATATATTACGTTAAAATCGGCTTTAGGATTTTAACAACAATCGTTACGAAAACAGCCTTTTATTATTATTCAAATATATATGAACATAAAAAAACAAGCTCTGATGAATCAGAGCTTGTTTGTATGGGCTAATCCGTTATTATAGTTTTGTAACGTTAGCTGCTTGTGGTCCACGAGCGCCTTGCTCAACGTCGAAAGAAACTTCTTGGCCTTCTTCAAGAGTCTTGAAGCCTTCGCCTTGGATAGCTGAGAAGTGTACGAATACGTCTTCTCCACCTTCACGTTCGATGAATCCGAAACCTTTTTCTGCGTTAAACCATTTTACTTTACCGTTTTCCATTTTTGTTGCCTCCTAGTGTGATATCCACACAATTTGTTACTATTCTTGTCTCAGTGATATCCAGGCGAATCAAGCAGTGCATGTTCTTTCCTTGCATACCGAACAAAAATAATTCTTCCTAAGAATAACAGAATTGAAAAGATAGTGCAAGTATTTAGGAATTTTCCAAAAACAGGGTTTTATAAAAAATCATTCGAAAGCCCATACTGGATTAATAAAAGTGAATCAGAAAATGTGGTATAATTAAAAGAACATGAAAGGGCGTGGCTAATTGAAAAGCGCAAGCAACATTTATAAAACAGGTCAATCGGTCAATATCAAGGAAACCGGCGAAACAGTGACAATCATGAAATCCCAATACGTAAAAAACATGAAAAGATATTCATACACTGTGAAGGAATACCCAAGCACATTTTACTTTGAGGAAGAACTAGAGAGTAATTAATGACCCCACTAAAAAGCGTGCCACAGCTGAGCACGCTTTTTTTGTTTCTATTTTACTTTTCGAGGCCAAAGGCTGTATTTCCCCAGCTTGACCATAATCGCTGGTACTAGAATTGTACGAATCAGGAATGTATCAATCAAGACACCGATCGCGACAGTGAAACCGAACATGAACAGCTCCATGATCGGCTGTGTGATCAGGACTGCGAATGTTGCCGCAAGAATGATCCCCGCGGATGAAATGACTCCACCTGTATGGGATAAACCGAGACTGATCGCCTCTTTAATCGAATGGTTCCTTGCTTCCTCTTTTATCCTCGAAATGAGCATGATGTTATAGTCCACTCCAAGTGCCACCAGGAAGATGAACGTGTATAACGGAATCCGGTAACTGATTTCAGAATAGCCGAAGAACTGGTCAAAGATGAAGAAGCCGGCCCCTAGCGCTGTAAAATAAGACAGGATGATCGTTGCCATCATATAGATGGGAGCAATCAGGGATTTTGTCTGCATGCCAAGCAGGACCATGATGACAACGGTCGTTAACAGGACGACCACCCATGTATCACGATCATTCACTTCGCGGACTTCTGCCTGCTTTGCAGTTTCGCCAGCATAGTAGAAGTTTGCACCTTCAAGGCCAGCATCTTGCTTCAGCTCTCCTCCCTGAATACGGATTTCATTCAACTGATCGAATGTCTTTTGGTCATAAGGATTGCCGGCAAAAACGATCTCCAGCTTTGCTGCATTTTTATCTTTAGAAAAATAAGAATCAGCATGCAGGGCGAAATCAGGATTCACCTGTTCAACCCCATCCATATCAAGGATCTCACTCCTTAAGGCTTGCAGCTCTTCTTTCCCTATTTCACTGTCACTTTCAACGATCAGGGTTGTCGGTGCCAGCTCACCCGGCGAGAAGTTCTTCTCCAGGATCTCATATCCCTGCCTTGACTGGATGTCATCAGGGAAAGATTTGATAAGATTGAATGAGTACGTAATATTGACCGTATTCAAGGCAATGGCCACTAGCGGGATAAGCACGAAGACTCCGCTCTTTACTGGATTTTTCACTACCATATTTCCGAGTCTGGACCAAATGGCCACTTTAGCAGGTGCCTCGTCGTCCACTTTCGGAAGTGACGGCCAGAACGCTTTCCTGCCAAATAGCACATACAAAGCCGGCAGCAACGTCAACCCGCCAAGGAGAATCAACACTAATGCAATCGAGAAAACCGGCGCAAAATTGCGGTACGGCTCATAAATGGCAGCGAACAACACAAGCATCGCTGCCAGCACGGTCCCGCCGCTGAAGAGAATCGGTTCAGTGACTTCCTCCATCGCCCGCTTCATCGCGGTAAATTTGTTTTCTACCTGTTTCAGTTCTTCTTTGAAACGCGCCACAATGAACAGCGAATAATCAGTCAGTGCCGCAAATAACAGGATTGACATGATCGAGGTCGACTGCGCCTCGATCTTCATCCCTGCAGAGCCAAATATTCCAATACTTTTATTGACCACTTCATAAACAAGTCCTGCTCCCAATAATGGGACCAGCGCCAACAGCGGCGAACGGTAAATCAGGATTAACAGGATAAAGATCAGTCCGATTGTACCTAGCAAGAGCACGATATCCGCCCGGGCGAATATGCCGATCATATCGGCGACAATCCCGGCTGGACCGGTGATCGCCAGCTTGACCTCCTCCTGTCCTTTCAACTCTTTTTTGGCAAGCTGCCCAATCTTTTTAATAGTGTCATTGATTGTGCTGCGTTCGAGATTTTCTTTCAGTGATACTGGCAAAATGAGTGTCGTATTGTTTTCTGATAGAAACGTTGCTTTTGCCTGGGGTGGCATCTGATGAAACGGCACCACAACCTTTACACCCTCTAGCTCCGCCTCTATCAGCTTTTTGCTGACCTGGTCAATGGTCGCAAAGTCGGTCTCGGTGAATTCCCCCTTTTTATTAAAAACGAGCAGTGCGGGAATCCCATTGTCTTCAGGAAAATACTCTTTGATTTTTTCATCTGCTTTTAACGAAACGGAATCCTCAGGAAGACCCGACTCATTGACGCTTGTCGCATAGTCACTCGCACTTGGGGCAAGCCAGCCCATCAATAATGCAGCAAGGACCCAGATGGCCACGATTCCTTTCGAGCCTTTTTGGCTGCCTGAAAAAGCCGTTAATTTCCTAACCCACTTCATTCTTCCCTCTCCCCCTCTTTAACGTCTTTCGATAAGGCTCTTTTCTCAAACTTTGTTGCTATTTAACAACAATCTTTACGAAATCAGCCTTCGATAAAAAATGTCGACACCAGGAAGAGGATAAAGCTGACAAGCAATGTCACCCCTCCGCCAATATAAAGGATGAGTGAAAAAGCCTCTGGTAAATCAAACGGCTTCAGATTATGGACCCACATACCTGCTGTCAATCCTGTCGTGCCAATGATTGCAGTCCATGTATGCCACGCGGCCAGTTTTTTAGACGTAATCGTGAATACCTCATAATAAACTGCCCAGGCAAACAACGTCAGCCACCCGACAACCAGGATATGGGCATGGATCGGCCGGAACGCATACGAACCCGCACCTGCCATATGAGCCCCAAGCACCGCCCCGATTACTGAAAACACTGCTGAAAATCGAAGCAGCGCCAAATTTTTCCCCTTCATAAAAACTCCTCCTCCATAAAAAAACCTTCTGATTACTTACGATTCTCATTATAAGAATCGAAAGTGAACAGAAGGTGAACTGGATATTACAAATGAGGTTGCGTGCTGTTTTACTTTTTAGGCAGCAACACAACGAACTCAGAACCTTTACCTGTTTCGCTGGTCACGTTAATACTTCCATCGTGCAATTTTATAACCCTGTCTACGATGGACAAACCAAGACCGGTGCCCTCGATTTCCTTTGATCTCGATGGATCAGCACGGTAAAAACGGTCGAATATCCGCTCGGTCTCTTCCGGGGACATGCCGATTCCGGTGTCCTTGAAGATGATTTTTACCAGGTCGGTTTCTTCATGAAGCGTGATTTCGATCTCTCCGTTTTCCTTATTATATTTGATCGCGTTTGACAAAAGATTCTCCCAGGCATTATGAAGCAGATTTCCATCGCCATGGAAGATGACGTCCGGCAAATGAAAGGTGAGGGCAATCCCCTTCTCATCAAGCTGCCATATATATTTTTGGATGAGTTCCTTCATTTGGGTTCCTAAATTAAAAGCGGCCGGCTTGAAGATAAACTCTTCTTTTTCCAGGGAGGTCAGCAAAAGCAGCTGCTTTGTCATTAATGACAGCCGATTTGTTTCCTGTTGGATCACCTGGATATAATGCGCCCTTTCTTCCTGCTTCAAGTTTTCTTTGCCCAGTAGCTGGGTGTAGCCCTGGATATTTAGTAACGGAGATTGGAAGTCATGCGATACATTTGAGACGAATTCTCTCCTCATCTGATCAAGCTGGCTGAGCCTCAAGCTCATTTCCTCAAAGCTTCTTGCCAGGACACCGAGTTCATCCTGCCGGCTGATGTCCAGCTTGATATCAAAATTCCCCGTCTGGATCTCTTTAGTTGCGGACGTCAGCTTTGTGATCGGTTTTACAAGATACTTTGAAGCTATCAGTACAAGGATGACACTGATGATGAACATGATCAGGATCATCCAGCCCATCAGCACATGGACTTCACTGAACAAAAGCTTGATGTCAGGCCTGATGAAGAGCGCATATCGTTCATTACCATAGGTGAAGGGCACACCTACCGTATTTCGGAGCTCATTCGCGAAAAAGCCAGTGACGAACGTTTCCATCGGGTAGTCCCTCATGCCATGGTAGATTTCCCCGCTCAGTACCGAATTTACGGCTCCCTTCTGAAGGTTTGGGGTTTTGAAAGGTGCGCCAAAGTACTGTTCGTAGCCACTTGCATTGACTGCGTAGATTTGGTATCCCATCGATGCCGCACTTTCGAGATAGTATTCAAGCTCGATATTCTCCTGGCTCTCTATGTAGCTTGAAAGATTCTGCGCCACACTGACATTCTTCTCGTCGTTCAATGGCTTCACCAGCTGATGATAGTAGGTATTGGCTATCAAAAATCCAAGCAGCGTGCTCGTCAGGATAATGGCTATGGTCGCTATCACAAATTTTGAATAGATGGATTTCATTTGCTTTGTACCTCAACCAAATAACCGACGCCGCGTATTGTTTTGATCGCGAAGTCATCGGTCAATTCAGAGAACCGGTCTCGAAGCCTTTTGACATGGACGTTCAGCGTACGTTCATCCCCTGAAAAATCAAGGCCCCAGATTTCCTCGATCAGCTGGTTTCTCGTAAACACCTGGTTCGGCTTCGCTGCCATGTAAGAAAGAAGCTCAAACTCCTTCAGAGGCAAAATCAGCGTCTTATCACCCACCTGAACCTCGAAGTTTTGCTGGTTGATCGTTACATTGCCAATTGTAATCAGCATATTGCTCCGCTTCTGATAGCGCCGGAATAATGCGTTGATCCTGAAAATCAGCTCCTTTGGGTCAAATGGCTTTACGATATAGTCATCCGTGCCTGAAAGGAATCCCTGCTCCTTGTCCTCAATCTGCCCCTTCGCCGTCAGCATAATCACCGGGATATCGTGCAGTTCCCGGATTTGCTTCGTTAGCTCATATCCGTCCATTCCGGGCATCATCAGATCCACTACCGCCAAATCGATGACAGTTTCATTCAGCGTTTTCAAGGCACCTGTTCCATCCTGTGCCTGGTATACAACATGTCCTGCTCCCTGAAGCTGGCTTTTTACCAAAAATAAAATATTAGGATCATCATCCACAATTAAGATCGCTGCCATCACCGTGTCTCCTTACTCAGTTCTAGTTATGTTTATTATAGCGATTCCTGCTTACTTCGCCTAACTAATTACTTTTTGCCTATTAAACCCCATTTTCACTCTTTTAAACTCTATCATTTTTACTTATTTCGAGGCTCGAAATTTGTCTGAAAAATAGGTACCATACTCTATTAAATGTTTTTTAAAAATTCAGTAATATATATAGTGAATCTAGTTTATAGGAGGAATGACGATGAATTTGAAAAAGAAGGTTCTATCGGTTTCTTTATCAAGCATGATGGCTCTTGGCGCGGTGACTGTGGTGGCCCTGCCTGCAGGTGCTGTCGGGAATGGACCGAGTGCCGGAAATGGAGCCGTACAAACATCGATTTTGCATACATATGAAAGTTTAGTAGATTACCTGAAGACTCAGGATGCCAAACAGGAGGCATTGGAACTGGAAGTGATCGGCCAGACAGTCAAGGGCCGCGATATTTACATGGCAAAGTATATTTCCAATCCGGAAAACCCAACCGTGTTGTTCCTGACACAGCAGCATGGAAACGAGCAGCTGACAACTGAGGGTGCACTTGAATTCATCAAGCATTTGGGCACTGGTAAAACTAGTGATGTACTTGATAATGTAAACATCCTTGTCATTCCGATGCTGAATGCGGACGGAGCAATGGGCGATGTCGACTTTTCACTTGAAGATTACCACGCTGATGGCGACCGCCACCTTACCCGCTACAACGCAAACTACGTAGATTTAAATCGTGAGCACGCAAAGGCAACTAGCGAGATGGAACCAGAGGCACGCGCGCTACACGAAAATGTTTTTGAAAAATATGAAATCGATTACATGATCGACCTTCATCATCAGGGCACGCTCAGCGAAACAGAAGGTGAACTTGTTTCTGGATCGATTCTGCACCCAACGAATCCTGATGTGAAGCCAGAGGTATTAGATGGCTCCAAGAAGCTTGGTGCAGTCGTATACAATGCGCTTGAAGAAAAAGGATGGGGCCATATTGGCAAATACCGCGGCGGGGAAGGTGCAAACATTGGCCGTAACGGCGCAGCTGTCCGATATGACATTTCGACTCTATTATTCGAAATGCGCGGCATGTCCGACCATTTTTACGAGTCTTATGCGTTAGGTCAGAAGAGCAACGGCTACCTGATCAAGCAGACCATCACCACTTTGGATGCTACAGTAAGAGCGATTGCTGATGACTCTATCGAAAAGATGGATACCAGCTTCTGGGATACCCTTCCTTACCAGACGAACAGACAGAGCGAAGAAGCAGACGAATAGAATTTTGACAGTGTGATTCCCTGGTGGATCACACTGTTTTATTTTCGTTGATTTTAAGAACACGACATTTATCGTATATAAGTGTCCTGGTGATTTTTCGTAAGATTAATTTGAAAACCCTTACAGGAGGCTTGCTCATGAGATTATTCCATCTTACACTTACTTTTATCATTATCTTCAGTCTGTTCCCAGGGCTTGGTTCTTCCCAGGCTTCTGCTTCAGGTCCTGAATGGGAAGAAACAATCTATGACCGCCAAGAACAGTATTCAAGCTATACTACCGAAAAAGATGTCTTCATCACGATGAGGGATGGCGTGATTTTAGCAGCCGATGTGCACCTGCCTGATGGCGAGGGACCGTTCCCTGTCATCCTTACACAAACTCCGTATAACAAGAACGTAAGCAGCACCGAGAATCTAAATGAGTATTTTATTAAGCGTGGCTATGCCCATGTGGTAGTCGATGTTCGGGGGACAGGCGCCTCACAGGGTGCATGGGATTCATTCGGCGAAGCAGAACAGCGCGATGGCAAGGAGCTCGTCGAATGGGCAGCAAGCCAGCCGTGGAGCACTGGAAAGGTTGGTTTATATGGCTCTTCCTACCGGGCGATCAACCAGCTTTTAACCGCAGCCAAACAGCCTGAAGGACTGGAAGCCATTTTCCCGATCGTGCCGATGGGTGATATGTACCGCGACATTCTCATGTCAGGAGGAATGGTCAACACAGGATTCATCCCGCTCTGGCTCGGCCTTGTGACAGGCAGCGGGTTGCTTCCGCCTTCCTACACTCTGTCGGACCCAATCATGGGAACGACCGTTTTGCTAAACCACACCGGACAAATTCTCGGCTTTCCAGTCAGCACCCTAAGCTCTGCGATTACAGGCGGCGACTTCGCCTATGATGGATCAGCCGCACAGTTGCGCTCCCCACTGGCGGTTGCCGATCAAATTGAAGTTCCCGCATTTTTCACCGGCGGACTTCATGACCTTTTTCAGCGTGGCACTCCGCTTCTTTATGAAAAATTAAAAGCGAACGGTGTACAGACAAAGCTGCTGATGGGAAACTGGACGCACGGAAACTATGGGAGCGGCTTGCCTGCTGATAATGTTCCTGCCCTTGACCAGCTGGCGTTGCGATGGTTCGATCAGTATTTGATGGGAATCAACACGAACATCAACAAAATACCTGATGTCACTCAATATGTGCTGGGTGAGGATCGTTTCGAGGTCCAGCCAAGCTGGCCACATCAGGAGGCAGAAGCTGAGAAGTTTTACTTGCGCAGCGGTAAGCAGTTGACGAAGGAGACTCCTTCCTATGCGGAGCCGTCGCGCACTATGCTCCAGCAGCCGCTGAACGGCATCTGTTCAGGCAGCACGAATCAGTGGATGGCCGGCATTCCAGATGCCCTCCCATGTACGAAAGATAATCGCCTGACAGAACTGGGCGAGCTCACCTATACGACGGCACCTGTGAATTCAGACTTGCGTATTTCTGGGCCGATCGCCGCTAAAATTTTCGCTAAAACAACCGCCCGTGAACTAGTATTGTCTGTGCGTGTAACCGATGTCGCACCGGACGGGACTTCCCGCGAAATTACTGCAGGCTGGCTCGCTGCCTCACACCGGGCAGTCGACGAAAGCAAGAGCCGCTTCCTCGATGGAGAGAACATCCAGCCATGGCATCCATTTACGAGAGCTGCGGTGCAGGAAGTGAAGCCATATGAAGTTATGGAGCTGGACGTCGAGGTTTTCCCGAGCAACTACGTCATCAAAGAAGGGCACAGACTCCGCGTTGCCATCGGGCCAAGCGACTTCCCGCACTCCATGTCGCCAGCACCGCAGCTGCTCAACCAGCTCGGTGGGATTGCAACGATTTTGTCTAACTCAAAATATCCGTCATCGATTATACTGCCAGTGGTTGAGGAATAATCGTAAATTTAGCCTGCCGAGTTTTCGGCAGGTTTTTTGCCTTAAAATGTTCACTGGCTATTTATTCTCTTTTGCTTAAAAATGGAGGAGAAAGGATGTGGAGTATGATTAGAAAAAACGGGTTAAATCAAATGAGTTGAAAATGTTGGACTGGTTAGCACCTCGCATGGAATTTACTGGGAAAGAGAAACAAAGGCACTATAGTCTCAGGAAAGGATTTGAAGGAGAAATCAAGTTTGATCTATGGATGGAAGCCCTTGAAATTGAACATCTGACACTGAATGACCTGCTCTTAGAAGTAGGAGGCACAACCTTCCAGATTGATTCTCTTATCATTATTCAAGATGCTATCCTTGTTTTCGAGGTAAAGTACTATGAAGGTGACTACTACTACGAAGGTGAACGCCTCAAAAAAATCAACGGAAGTGAAATCAAAGATCCCCTGCTCCAATTGAAACGGAGTATCTCCCTGCTTCGACAACTATTTGAAAGCTTAGGCTTTCGCCTTGTGATTGAATCCTCCGTTGTCTTCATCAACCCTGAATTTACTCTATACCAGTCCCCTAAGGATGCACCCATTATATTTCCAAGCCAGTTAAATCGTTATATGAAAAATCTAAACAAGAAACATTCCAAACTGACAAACCTTCATAGAAAAATTGCAGAGAAGCTTTTACAATTACACCAAACTGACTCCCCTTATAAGCGAGTTCCAAAGTACGATTATGATCAATTGGCGAAAGGGCTGATGTGTGAAGAATGTCATCAGCCTTTGAATAGGACCGAAAAAAAGGAATTCGTGTGCAGCCACTGTGGAAAACATGAAAAAATTGATGCCGCTGTGATGCGAAGTATCGAGGAAATTAGGTTACTTTTTCCGGAGAGGAGGTTAACTACAGCTTTGATTTTTGATTGGTGTAATGGAGTACTGCCTATCAAAGCAGTTAGAAGAGTGTTAAATACACATTGTAGTCCGGTTGGAGACAGGCATATGCGCTATTACAAGTAAAATTCAATTATACACTTTAATCTTTTTACGTCCGGGGATTTCTGAAGAGCTTTCACCCTTTTGGCTTCTCCCCGGCATTTTCGGGTAATGCATAGCCTTTCCTTTTACCCTTTTTACTTCTCCCCAGCATTTTCGGGTAATGCAGAACCTTTCCTTTTACCCTTTTTTACTTCTCCCAGGCATTTTTGGGTAATGCAGAGGCTTTCCTTTTACCCTTTTTGCTTCTCCCCGGCATTTTCGGGTAAT
>NZ_JAGGQL010000037.1:39736-51960 GCF_018613315.1 Bacillus sp. ISL-37
CTTTCCTTTTACCCTTTTTGCTTCTTTTCGGTATTTTAGGGCAATGCAGAAGCTTGCCTTTTACACATAAGCCCGCTGGAACAACCAGCAGGCTTTTAGTCTTTACTAGTACTCTGGGTTCTTTTGCGGTTTTTAGTGCTTACCCTTATCCACGTACTTCCCATAGTCCGGTACCGCAATACTGTCAAATTCCCGTACAAGCTTTTCCAGGCTGTTTGACAATAATTCACCAGACATCGGCAGTCCATGTCCTGTCACGGCCGCGGCCGGTTTCAAAGCTTCTAACTTAATGACTGATTCCTTAGCGGAATTCCAATCTGGTGTTAGATACCTTGGGGGACCGCTTATTTCCTGTTCCTGTGTTAAAACTTTATACAGCGACTCCTGTTTAACCGTCACAAATGCGTCTCCCGCGATCAGTAACCGATCTCTTTCTCTAAAAAAAGAAACATGGCCGGGCGTATGACCTGGTGTGTGAATCCATTTGAATTCTGGCATATGCGGTATCGTTCCATCAGAAGGAAGCATTTCTACATTATTCCCTAAGTCAATCGGTTCGTTTGGAAACAAAGGCGACATTTTCGCAACCATACCGCCTTCAACAGTTGGATCTGGTTCAGGGTAACTCATTTGTCCTGTGAGAAAAGGTATTTCCAGTTCATGTGCATAAACAGGAACTTCCCAATGCTTCACCAATTCGATGATCGCTCCAACATGATCAAAATGTCCATGTGTTAAAAAAATTGCTTTTGGACGGCTGTTCGCTCCAAAGCGCTCTTCTGTAACGGAAATGATCTCTTCCGCTGATTCTGGCATTCCCGCATCGACTAGAACAAAATCCTTTGTTTCCGGATTTCCAACCAAATGAATATTGACGATCTGGACAGTATAATTAAATAGGTCTGGCAAAACCTCCATACCGACACCGCTGCCTATAGAAGTAGCAGGAATATATTTATAATCACTGCCATAGTTCATTTCCTTATCTATTTCCATCCCAATACCTCCGTATAAACTCATTCCATACAGAGTTATTGTCTCTCTCTATAGATAATTTATGATTGGACAGGTTGGAAAAGTCTAAATCCAGGCGATATCAAAAAAAGGATCGAGAAACGTACCAAGTACGCTCCCGACCCTTCTGGAGTTTTAAAAGATTTTATTCAACCGTAACAGATTTAGCCAGGTTACGTGGCTTATCAACGTCACAGTCGCGGTGCAATGCTGCGTAGTAAGAAATCAATTGCATTGGTATTACTGAGATAAGAGGTGTTAATAGGCTGTGCACTTCTGGGATGACGAAACGGTCTTCGTCTGTTTCCAGTCCATTCATGGAGATGATGCACGGGTTTGCTCCGCGAGCAACGACTTCTTTGACGTTTCCACGGATGCTTAGGTTAACAAATTCTTGTGTTGCAAGAGCAATGACTGGTGTGCCTTCTTCGATCAAAGCAATTGTTCCGTGCTTCAGTTCTCCGCCGGCAAAGCCTTCAGCCTGGATGTACGAAATTTCTTTTAGCTTCAACGCGCCTTCAAGACCTACGTAGAAATCGATTCCGCGTCCGATGAAGAATGCGTTTCTTGTGACAGTCAGGTATTCGCGAGCGATGCTTTCGAATTCTTCTTTGTCGTCGCAAAGAGCTTCCATAGCTGTCGCTACGATTCCTAATTCCTGTACAAGATCAAAGTCTACATCGTGGCCAATTCCGCGAGCTGTTACTTCTGCTAAAATTGCCAGGACAGCAAGCTGTGCTGTATACGCTTTTGTTGAAGCAACCGCGATTTCCGGACCAGCATGAAGAAGAAGAGTGTAATCTGCTTCACGGGAAAGCGTTGAACCAGGTACGTTCGTAATCGTCAATGCTTTATAGCCCATTTCCTTCACCTGAACAAGAACCTGGCGGCTGTCCGCAGTTTCTCCACTCTGGGAAATGAAGATGAACAATGGCTTTTCAGATAGAAGCGGCATATTGTAGCCGAACTCACTTGAGATATGGACTTCAACAGGAATCTTCGCCAATTTTTCAATGAACTGCTTGCCAACAAGGCCGGCATGATAAGAAGTACCCGCAGCGACGATGTAAATACGATCTGCTTCTTTCATCGCAGCAACGATGTCAGAATCGATTTCAAGCGCGCCTTCGCCATCCTGATAGTTCTGGATGATTTTACGCATCACTAGCGGCTGCTCGTCGATTTCCTTGAGCATGTAGTGTGGGTATGTTCCCTTTTCAATGTCGCTTGCATCAAGCTCTGCTGTGTAAGGAGCGCGTGAAATTACTTCTCCTTCAAGGTTCTTGATTGTCACTTCGTCCTTAGTGACAATGACCATTTCCTTATCCATGAGTTCAACATACTGGTTTGTTACCTGAATCATTGCCATCGCGTCACTAGCAACAACATTGAAGCTATCGCCAAGGCCGACAAGAAGCGGGCTCTTATTTTTCGCCACAAAAATAGTGTCTTCGTTTTGCTCATCTATAAGGGCAAGTGCATATGAACCATGTAAAAGTGTCAGCGTCTTACGGAACGCTTCTTCCAGGCTCAGACCTTCGTTTACGAACAGATCAATCAACTGAACGATAATCTCAGTGTCTGTTTCACTTTTCAATTCGACATTCTGCAAATACTCGCGCTTCAATAGATCGTAGTTCTCGATCACACCATTGTGAACAAGAGTCAGTCTGCTAGTTGAGCTTTGGTGAGGGTGAGCGTTCACCTTGCTGGGAGGACCGTGAGTAGCCCAACGAGTATGGCCGATACCAGCGTTCGCCATTACATCATTGTCCACAACATTGCGAAGGTCAGCAATACGTCCTTTCTCCTTAAAAACGTGAACTCCCTTTTCGTTCATGACTGCGATTCCCGCAGAGTCATAGCCCCTGTACTCAAGCTTTTCCAGACCTTTTAATAAAATCTCTTTCGGGTCATTATTTCCAATATATCCAACGATTCCACACATAACTTCCGTTCCTCCTGTACGACAGGGGGCAAGAAGCCTCTTATATAGGGGCAGCTTGCCCCCTTATCTCATATAATTGGTTTGAGGTCAGACTCTATTATCTAATCCTCGCTATTTTTAGCATCCCCATCTCTTTGTGCATTAAGTTGCCTTAATGTTTTAAAGATGGAATTCGCGGCTGTGCTTTCAGCCGGGAGGCATCCGCCGAAACTTCGATAAACCTCCACCTCGTCAACTAACCCAAATTACGGTCAAGGATTAGTCCTGGCGCTTTAGTTTTCCCTTGATCTACCTCTGCCCACCTTTCCGATAAAATCGTTTTATAAGGCATATGTTGCACAAACAGCCTTATTTACAAAAACAGGATTATCATACATGATACTGATGCATCCGTCAATACTAAATCCACTTTTCGCATGGAATGCTGCTTTTCGAACATATATTTACTTCCGCGTTCTTATCGGTATCGGGGCTCTTTTCGAGCAACCTTTTGAATCAGGCTTACCATAATACTCGTAAAAACCCAAGTACCGGTTTTTACTCTCGTTGAGAACGCGATCAATGTAACGAAAAGTGCCTTGAAAACAAAGGAAAACAGCCTTCCCGTACAATTACCCTTTACAGCCTGGCTAAAACTTCCCTTCACAAGAAAAGCGCAAGCGCCTTGGTCAGCCCTGACAAACGCTGGAGGGCCGACTAGTGAAGTCGCTCTTTGACTTCTTTGGGCGGACCGAAGCGATTCGAGGGGCTAGGCGCTGGAGCTGGACACTTCTCTAAGTGAAGAAAAATAAACTTTCTCTATAAATAAATATGCATAAGGGCTCTTCTACGTGCGAAGCCCTTATGCATATGACTGATTCCTATTCTTTTAATCCCATTTCTTCTTCAACAACGACAGCAATACGTCTTACATATTCTTCGCAAAGCTCTGCTGTCGCCGCTTCTGCCATGACGCGTACCAATGGCTCTGTTCCGGAAGGACGAACAAGGATACGGCCGTTGCCGTTCATTTCCGCTTCAACTTGTTCAATCACTGCTTTTACTTTCTCATTATCTGTTACGTGGTGCTTATCAGTCACCCGGATATTCACGAGAACCTGAGGGTACTTCTTCATTTCTCCAGCCAGTTCAGAAAGCGGCTTGTTCGTTGCTTTCATGATATTGGCAAGCTGCAGGCCAGTTAACAGGCCGTCACCAGTTGTATTGTAATCAAGGAAAATGATATGCCCGGACTGCTCTCCGCCGAGGTTGTAACCACTCTTCTTCATTTCTTCAACTACATAGCGGTCGCCAACAGCAGTCTGAACACTTTGGACTCCGTGCTCTTCTAGGCCTTTGTAAAAACCAAGGTTGCTCATTACGGTAGAAACAACTGTACCCTGCTTCAGCTGACCTCTTTCCTTCAAGAACTTGCCGCAGATATACATGATTTGGTCGCCATCAACGATGTTTCCCTTTTCATCAATCGCAATCAGGCGGTCGCCATCTCCATCAAACGCAAGCCCAAGATCTGCACCCTTTTCTTTAACGAATGCAGCAAGTGCTTCAGGATGAGTTGATCCAACACCATCATTGATATTCAAACCGTTAGGTGATGCTCCCATTGTTGAAGTATCAGCATCAAGGTCAGCAAATAAATGCGTAGCCAAAGATGATGTTGCCCCATGTGCGCAGTCCAGCGCGATATGCAGCCCCGTGAATTCTTCATCAACTGATTGCTTAAGATATTGAAGGTACTTTTGGCCGCCTTCAAAGTAATCATTCACCTGGCCAAGGTTAGCACCAACAGGACGAGGAAGCTCATCCGCTTCCATATCCATCAATTGTTCGATTTCATTCTCTTGATCATCAGATAGCTTATATCCATCAGGGCCAAAGAATTTGATGCCATTATCCGCAACTGGATTGTGAGATGCAGAAATCATGACTCCAGCCTGCGCACCAAGGGCCTTCGTCAAATACGCTACCCCTGGAGTTGAGATGACACCGAGCCTCATAACTTCCGCTCCGATTGATAATAGACCGGCAACCAGCGCTCCTTCAAGCATATGTCCGGAAATACGAGTGTCCCTTCCAATTAAAACTTTAGGGCGATCATGTTCCTTTGTAAGGACATAGCCTCCAAAGCGGCCAAGCTTGAAAGCTAATTCTGGTGTTAATTCGCTGTTCGCAACACCACGTACTCCATCTGTACCGAAATATTTACCCATTCTTAAAATCTCTCCTTGTATGAAAAATTGCAGTCAATTACGCATCTTTTTTCGCAACCGATATACTGGCTTTTTCTTTAGCCAATTTCCACGTTATATTTTGAGGTGCTGTCACTTTCATGTCGACTTCATGATTTCCTTCATCCAGTTCCGACACATCAATCAGGATCTTAAAATCATCCGAGGACAGATCTGAAACAATATCACTCGGCCCAGAAACGGTCAAGTTTGTCTGACCGTTTGCAGGATCAAGGAAGTTGACTTCAAAGCCTTCATCCATCCCATCTATTTCTATGGGAACATTGGAAATGCTTTTCTCGGAAGCCTTTGTGACTTTCACGGTCACTTTTACCGTTTCGGGTGATACCTTGACAATTCCTTCACCGATGATGACTGGGAGGGTGATATCCGTATCCTCATCAATCTTGCTGACATCCACTTCTACCCTGACATTATCAAATTCCTCGAGTACGCCTGGGTCAGCGATGATCTCCGCTTCCTTCGTTTCCAACGTTATTGAATCGATTGTTACTCCACTTGGAGGAGTCCCTTTTCGGACAATATCAATCGGTACCTTCTTGCTTGAGCTTTTAATCGGGATTGTTACCTCGACAACCTGAGGTTCCACAACGACATTAAGCTTGTTCATATCTTTATCCAGAGCTAGTACACTTGCTTCTCGTGTGATTGTTTCTGATATTTTCCCTGAAGAATTGACAGTTGCTTTCACAAAAGTGATTTTATCAACTACATCTTTGGCACCTGTTATTTGGACTTTATTAGGCTTTACCGCTGGCTTCTCGGCTATATAGCCTTCCTCAACCATATTACCGCTGAACTCAGCCTCCACCTTGAATTCCTTCGTTACCTTTTCCTGGATGGAAACATTCGCATAACCAGGTTCGATGGTAACGGTCAGGCGATCCGAAACATCTTTAATCGTAATTGGGACTCGCTGATTTCCGAGTTCCGCCTCTGTCAAGTCTACGAACACTTCGAAATTCCGTAGAGTTTTCGCCTGCTGAACTAGGTTTTTTGGCCCTTGAAGCGTGACTGTTACAGTCTCAGGAACACCGGATACTACTAAAGTATCGGTATCATAAACCCTTTTTACCGGTACGTCTTCAACCGTCTCCACTTTTTCATCTGATGGCACATTCACATCACCCGGCTTACCTGGATCGTTTTTAGGGACAGACCCAAAGAGCAGGACGGCTAGAACCAGGGCAACCACTTTTATGAACCAGGGATTATCCATCCATTTATCCATTTTTCTTCCCCCTCCAATTCCAGCGGGTAGAAGCGGCCTGCTTGATTCTTGATGGGGAAATCAGTTCGGCTGTGAGCAGTTCCCTAAGCGTTTCCCCGCTCAAGTCACGGTAAAGTTCACCATTCCGGGTAACCGATACATTCCCTGTCTCCTCAGAAACAACAATCGTGATACTGTCAGTTACTTCACTGATTCCGAGTGCGGCCCTGTGCCTTGTACCCAGCTCCTTTGAGATAAACGGACTTTCCGACAGCGGCAAATAACATGCAGCCGCTGCTACGATGTTTTTCTGTATGACTACAGCTCCATCATGAAGCGGTGTATTCGGTATAAAAAGATTAATCAACAGTTCAGAGGAGATTTTTGATTGAAGCTGTATGCCTGTTTCTATGTAATCACTCATTCCTGTTTCTCTTTCAATTGAGATCAATGCTCCGATTCGGCGCTTCGCCATATAATCGGTTGCCTTGATAATGGCCTCCACCATCTTCTCTTCGTCTTCCTCTTCCTGCAGCCCTGATCTGGCAAAGAGCCGTCCCCTGCCGAGCTGTTCGAGTGCCCGCCGCAATTCGGGCTGGAAGATGATGATAATGGCCAGGAATCCCCAGGTTAGTACTTGTTCCATCATCCAGCTAAGAGTGTTCAATCCGAAGTAATCACTGACAAACTTTACGATCAGGATGACAAAGATTCCTTTTAAAAGCTGGACAGCCTTTGTCCCTCGAATTATCGCAATCAGCTTATAAATGACGAACCAAACCAGGAGAATGTCAACAATATTAGCTAGATATTCTAAAAAATCGAAATCTGCAAACGACATTGCACTTCCTCCAGTAGTTTAGTAAGACTGTTTCAGAAAAGTCGCTAACCTTCCTGAAAGTTCAATCAGCCTTGTAGTAAAGCTCTTTTCGTAAAAATGACGAAAACAACCTATTGTAAAAAAAAGCGGAAGATGACCAATGCACTTCAGCCTATAAACAAAGATAACTTTCTTATTATAACACAAGCCTTGTTTAAATTAATAATGATGTCTACTGCAGTCCACTGCCAATTAATCCTTTTTGATGGACTCTAAAAAACAGCCATTCCTATTGGAATGACTGTTCCTTTTCGTCGTTCTCAAAAAGATCTGCCGTGTTTTTAGCTGTCTTCTTTATATGGTACCAAATCCACTCGAATATTTCATTTACCTCGGTTATTTCTCCGGTGACATTGCCAGCGGAAGCCATGTATTTCTCGCCATTGATCAACTCACCGTTGATCACTGTGACATTCCCCTGGACCTCACCTTCGATTTTGACTTTGCCATTCCTGACAACGACATCACCCTTGACAACTTCCCCTTCAGGAACGATGACTGTATCATTTTGGACAATCAAATTAGGCTGCTTCGATACTGAAAACTGATGTTCTTCGTTCCATGTTGATAAGATGCTGCCGGTCATTAACGCCAGGAAGAGCGAGGCAGCTGTTAAAAGCGGGTGACTCCTGAACCAACGCTGGATTTCCGTCTTTTTCTTTTCCTTTGGCAGGCCGGCCATTACTTTTGAAGTAAAATCATCTGGTGCCTGGATGTGAGAGGTGCTCTGAACAAGAGCGATTGCCTTATTCAACTCCCTGAAGTATTCCTGGCAATCTGAGCAGCTTTGCAGGTGCTCTCTTAAAATCTTTTCATGTTCTTCGGAGATTTCTTCATCTAGGTATTCATGCATATAGTCGATAATTTGTTCGGAACATTTCATATTCTTTCACCTCACCTTATACGTGTCGCAACTGTTGCCTTAAGGCTTCTCTTCCTCGATGGATCCTCGTCTTCACTGTGCCAAGCGGCAAATCCAGTATTTCACTGATCTCATTCAGGCTGAGTTCTTCAATATACTTTAATACGATGACCGACCTGTATTTATCGGGTAGTTTTGAAATTTCTTTTTGGATCGTATCCTGCAATTCGATACTTTCAACCTCATCCTCTGGCAAAGGAGTTTCAGATGGGACCTGGGAGTACATGGTTAGGCCCTCTGTTCCAGGCACCTCCGCATCCAGAAAGTAATCTGGTTTCTTTTTGCGGATCCGGTCAATGCATAGGTTTGTGGCAATTCTATAAAGCCATGTTGAAAACTTCAAGTTTTGATTGAAGCTGTTGATATTGATATATGCACGGATAAAAGCCTCTTGTGAAATATCCTCTGCCTCATGCCGATTCCCGAGCATACGGTAACAGAGCTGGAAAACCTTGTCCTTGTATACCTCAACAATCTCTCCATAGGCATTCTGGTCTCCCTTGATTACCTGTTTTATTCTGTGTTTTACAATTGTCTCCATTATTTTACCTCCGCGCTTCATGCGGCTAATCGATATACGAATCGATTCCGTAAAAGGTTTCGTTTTTTTTTATAAAAACTTTAAATATGTATGTAATTGACAAAATCATCTACTAACTGACTTATTTTTGCAAAAAAAGTCTAAAAAACACGATAAGTTAATATTAACAAATTATTACCAGTTTGGTTTAAAAAGTTTTTTCAGGGGTATAAATGGACTATATTTCAGTGAAAGCGAGGAAACAATCAATGTGTGCAGAAACGTTGTTGAAGGATATTGAAAATTGCCGTAAAGAGATGGTTGAATTAGCCGCAAAAACCTCGCTGTCAAATCAACGGGTTGTAGACATCAGTACTAAACTCGACCATTTACTAAATAAATATTATCACTTATCATCAAAAAATACATTTCTATATTAATAATAAGAGAGCAGCAGCCAGACATGGCCGCTGCTCCTATTTTTTTCTCACTAGTATGAGTCTATTCCAAAACTACTGAAGCATTACAAAAGTTTCTCTCCAAATAAAGAACCCATTAACGCGACTGCTGCGACAGCGGTCTTGTTCTTTTCATCAAGAATTGGATTCACTTCGACGAATTCAGCTGAAGTGATGATTTTTGCTTCAGCCAACATTTCCATAGCCAGGTGGCTCTCACGGTAACTGATTCCTCCAGTTACCGGCGTACCGACACCTGGAGCATCTGTTGGATCCAGCCCATCCAAATCAAGTGAAAGATGGACACCATCTGTCTTATCTTTAAGATAGTTGACTGTTTCCTCAATGACTGTAGCCATCCCCAGACGATCAATTTCATGCATCGTGAACACCTTGATACCAAGCTCCTTGATTAAATCCTTCTCACCATCATCCAAAGCACGTGCACCGATGATGACAATGTTTTCTGGTTTTACCTTTGGTGCATACCCGCCTAACTGAGTCAGCATTTCATGTCCTAATCCCAGGCTGGCAGCGAGCGGCATTCCGTGGATATTCCCTGATGGTGAAGTATCTGCTGTATTCAAATCTCCATGTGCATCATACCAAATGACACCCAGATTTTTATAATGCTTGGACACACCCGTCAATGTGCCAATCGCAATGCTATGGTCGCCCCCTAAAACAAGCGGGAATGATCCTGATTCAATAATCCTGTCTACCTCATCAGAAAGCAAGCTGTTTTTTTCAGCCACTAACTCCAAATTGCGGAGATTGCTGTTAGGATCAATCTTCACCTCTGGCCGGCCAACTGCTATATCTCCCAAATCCTCTATCTCATCAAATAGCACTCTTAATCTTTCATTTATTCCAGCATAACGGATCGCACTTGGGCCCATGTCGACTCCCCTTCTCATCTGACCCAAATCCATCGGCATGCCAATAATCGAAAGTTTCTTCATTTATTTCTCCCCCTTGCTTTCTCTTATCTACACCCTATTTTAAACGCTTTCATTGAAATGACTCAACCGGACAATTTCATGAATATATATACGGTTTGGAATTGAGTGAATTTACGGACTGAATAAAGGGATACCTGGACCACCTTTTTGTAGAGTTTGAACAACTTTAGCGTGAGTAGCAGCGGATCCCGCCCTTCGAACTGCACTTTCTTGACAGCTTTGGGCTCCGCTATCTGAAACCTGTCATAATTACAGCTTTTTCTTGACAGCTTTGAGCTCCATTAGCTGAAACCTGTCATAATAACAGCACTTTCTTGACAGCTTTGTGCTCCGCTACCTGAAACCTGTCATAATTACTGCTTTTTCTTGACAGCTTTGAGCTCCGCAGCCTAAAACCTGTCACAATAACAGTCCTTTCTTGACAGCTTGGTGCTCCGCTACCTGAAACCTGTCATAATTACTGCACTTTCTTGACAGCTTTAGCCCATAATCCTTCAAACCTGTCTTAAATAAAAAATAAAAAAAGCCATAAACCCGGTTGGATTTATGGCTGAAATGGTATTTATGTAGTGTGATGGTGGAGCCTAGCGGGATCGAACCGCTGACCTCCTGCGTGCAAGGCAGGCGCTCTCCCAGCTGAGCTAAGGCCCCATTTGGAGCGGAAGACGGGATTCGAACCCGCGACCCCAACCTTGGCAAGGTTGTATTCTACCACTGAACTACTTCCGCATAATTTTATTATAATAGATAAAACCCCTAAAAATAAAGGATTAAGTTCATTCTTAGGGGTCTTAACATGAGTGAGCCATGAAGGACTCGAACCTTCGACCCTCTGATTAAAAGTCAGATGCTCTACCGACTGAGCTAATGGCTCGTTAATGGCTGGGCTAGCTGGATTCGAACCAACGCATGACGGAGTCAAAGTCCGTTGCCTTACCGCTTGGCTATAGCCCAATGAAAAAATAAAAAGGACATTAGTAGCTTGTCCAATTTTAATATGTATTAAAATGGTGGAGGGGGACGGATTCGAACCGCCGAACCCTGAGGGAGCGGATTTACAGTCCGCCGCGTTTAGCCACTTCGCTACCCCTCCACATAAAGAAACTTCCTAACTAGGTACATGCTCAAAATCCCTTCGGGATTTCTCGCATCTTTCCGCTGAAGCTTATTCAGGGAAGTTAGAAAGATGGTGCCGGCAAGAGGACTTGAACCCCCAACCTACTGATTACAAGTCAGTTGCTCTACCAATTGAGCTACACCGGCATTAAGGAAAATCATTTATAAAAAATGGTGGAGGATGACGGGATCGAACCGCCGACCCTCTGCTTGTAAGGCAGATGCTCTCCCAGCTGAGCTAATCCTCCATAATTTTATTCGCTGATGTTTTCATCACTAGCATGAAATTAATGATGATTATTTTCGCTAGCGCGAAAAAATCTTGGTGACCCCTACGGGATTCGAACCCGTGTTACCGCCGTGAAAGGGCGGTGTCTTAACCGCTTGACCAAGGGGCCGTATAATAATATATTCAGAGCTTCCAAGCGGGCTCGAACCGCTGACCTCTTCCTTACCATGGAAGTGCTCTACCTGCTGAGCTATGGAAGCATTTTGCTGCCAGCTCAAATGACTTTCGTCATTAGAGATAATGGCTCCGCAGGTAGGATTCGAACCTACGACCGCTCGGTTAACAGCCGAGTGCTCTACCACTGAGCTACTGCGGAATAATGGTAATTAACATAACTCTTGCAGATGATTCGGTTGCCTCATCTTAGAAGTTGTCCAAGATGAAAAAGCATAATCGCCCGGCGGCGTCCTACTCTCACAGGGGGAAACCCCCAACTACCATCGGCGCTGAGAAGCTTAACTTCCGTGTTCGGTATGGGAACGGGTGTGACCTTCTCGCCATCGCCACCAGACAATTTTTCAAGAACAATATTTATTATACTGTCTTTTATGCATTTTTCAAGAGGAAATTTTTAAGTTATTTTACTATCGCAAAAAACTTTATTCCCTCAAAACTAGATAATGTGTAAGAAGAATAAGAAGAAACGAGTAATCTAT
>NZ_JAGGQL010000038.1 GCF_018613315.1 Bacillus sp. ISL-37
TCCTGAGCCAGGATCAAACTCTCCAAGAAAGAGTTATGAGTTAGCTCATAAAGTTAAAACGTTGGCTCATGTTCTTCTATAATAGAAGCCATGATCATTTATTGTTTGTTGACGCTTGTTTGTTTAGTTTTCAAAGAGCAATGAAATTGGAGCGGGTGAAGAGAATCGAACTCTCATCATCAGCTTGGAAGGCTGAGGTTTTACCACTAAACTACACCCGCATATAAAGTTGAATTGCTGAATGGTCGGGAAGACAGGATTCGAACCTGCGACCCCTTGGTCCCAAACCAAGTGCTCTACCAAGCTGAGCTACTCCCCGTAATTAAGGAAAAAATAATGGCGCGCCCGAAAGGAGTCGAACCCATAACCTTCTGATCCGTAGTCAGACGCTCTATCCAATTGAGCTACGGGCGCATTAGTTTTAATAGCAACTTTTAAATCTTACCACACCCGATATAGGATGTCAATAACTTTTTTGGTGCGGCCGAGAGGACTTGAACCTCCACAGGGTTGCCCCCACTAGGCCCTCAACCTAGCGCGTCTGCCATTCCGCCACGACCGCAAAACATGACAGGATTATATAATAACTAATTGAGGTTCATTAATCAACAGGTAATTAATGGTGCGGGTGAAGGGAGTCGAACCCCCACGCCTTGCGGCGCCAGATCCTAAGTCTGGTGCGTCTGCCAATTCCGCCACACCCGCATATGGATATTCATTCGCCGAAGCGAGAATTAAGAAAAGTTATTTTCGCTGACGCGAAAAAACTTTGGTGAGCCATGAAGGATTCGAACCTTCGACCCTCTGATTAAAAGTCAGATGCTCTACCGACTGAGCTAATGGCTCGTAAATGGCTGGGCTAGCTGGATTCGAACCAACGCATGACGGAGTCAAAGTCCGTTGCCTTACCGCTTGGCTATAGCCCAATAAAATGGCGGTCCCGACCGGGATCGAACCGGCGATCTCCTGCGTGACAGGCAGGCATGTTAACCGCTACACCACGGGACCAGATATGGAATTATAATGGTTACTTTCGCTGTCGCGAAATTAAGGATGATTATTTTCGCTAGCGCGAAATAAAGGAAAGTTATTTTCACTAACGAGAAATTAAGGATGATTATTTTCGCTAGCGCGAAAAAATCTTGGTGACCCCTACGGGATTCGAACCCGTGTTACCGCCGTGAAAGGGCGGTGTCTTAACCGCTTGACCAAGGGGCCATATTAAAAGGTTCTGGCGGAGAAGGAGGGATTTGAACCCTCGCGCCGCTTACGCGACCTACACCCTTAGCAGGGGCGCCTCTTCAGCCTCTTGAGTACTTCCCCATACCTTAAAATTAATGGCTCCGCAGGTAGGATTCGAACCTACGACCGCTCGGTTAACAGCCGAGTGCTCTACCACTGAGCTACTGCGGAATAGCTTTAATTTTCGATGTCGTTGTCTTGTCGACTCTTACTATTATAGGGAGGTGCCTAGTAAAAGTCAAGGGTGTTTTAAATAAGTTTTTTATTTCTTTTTTCAAAGCCCACAAAGGCTTATTCTACAGTCATTTCCTTCACTTTTATCAGCTTTCCTCGGCATTTTCCACACACATATTTTGATGTATTTATAGATCTTTTGCGGCGATAGGTCAACTTGCATCTGCTACACTGATAAAAAATGAATTTCTGTTTCGCCCTTCTCTTCTTCTCCTCAGGAAGTACAGAACAAAATCTCGGGGCATCTACCTTCTTTAATAAATCCCGAAAGTCTTTATCGCTATGCTTGTATCCTTTTCCTTCTATATGAAGATGGTAATGCACCAGTTCATGCTTAATGATCCCGATCAACTCTGCCTCACCTAGCTGCTCAAAATACTTTTTATTAATTTCAATGTTGTGGCTGCTCAGCATATAACGCCCGCCAGTCGTTCGAAGTCTCGGATTGAAGAACGCTTTATGCCTGAACGGCTTATGGAAGTATTCATTTGAAATCATCACTACAAGATTGTGCAATTCTTGATCAGTCATCTGTAAAACGCCTGCCTTTTAAAGAAACATGACAACCCATTATAGCATATATTAATGTTACCATTTAACGCATTATCTTAAGGAGGTA
This sequence comes from Bacillus sp. ISL-37, assembly GCF_018613315.1. Taxonomy (GTDB): domain Bacteria; phylum Bacillota; class Bacilli; order Bacillales; family Cytobacillaceae; genus Mesobacillus. The sequence goes on from NZ_JAGGQL010000038.1 coordinate 2,096, forward strand.
TTGCCATGCCTGTCTGGTTTCAGAATCAAATGAAACGAGCCTTCTATGAGAAAAATCGGTATCAGATCAAACTTTTAAATCAATGTTGGTACTTTTATAGAAATAAACAGAGTTTGAACGATTAAAAGACTGCAGGGAATTCCTGCAGTCTTCTATATTATGCCTGCTCAGGCTTAAGCATCGTCAAGGCGACGCGACCCTTTTTCTGGTCGACACTATCGACCCATACGGTGACTACGTCCCCAACGGATACAATATCCAATGGGTGTTTTACGAAACGGTTGCTTAACTTTGAAATATGGACAAGTCCGTCTTGTTTTACACCGATATCTACGAAAGCTCCAAAGTCAACCACGTTCCGTACAGTACCTTGAAGCTCCATTCCTGTCTTCAGATCCTCAAGCTTCAATACATCCTTTTTCAAAAGTGGTGCTGGAAGCTCGTCACGCGGGTCCCTTTCAGGTCTTACGAGTGCATCAATGATATCTTTCAGTGTAAGTTTCCCGATTCCTAATTCATCTGCGGTTTGGTCGATGTTGATTTTAGCGAGCGCTTCCTTTAATGCTGGAGTTCCTAAATCCTTTGTTTTGAATCCCAGGCTATCAAGCAACTGCTTTACCTCACCGTAACTTTCCGGGTGGATGCCAGTCAGGTCAAGAGGTTCCTTCCCGTCGATGACACGCAGGAATCCGATTGCCTGTTCATATGTCTTAGCTCCGAGACGCGGAATTTTCTTCAACTGTGTCCTGCTCGTAAACTTTCCTTCTTCTTCTCGCTTCTTTACTATATTATTGGCCACTGTTTTTGAAAGGCCGGCTACGTATTGCAATAAAGAAGAAGAAGCTGTATTCACATTGACTCCTACCTGGTTAACTGCCGTCTCAACAACGAATGTCAGCGATTCGGATAATTTTTTCTGACTGACATCATGCTGATACTGGCCGACACCGACGGATTTCGGATCGATTTTAACAAGTTCAGCGAGCGGATCCTGCAATCGGCGTGCAATCGATACAGCACTTCGTTCTTCCACCTGGTAGTTAGGGAATTCTTCGCGGGCAAGATCGGATGCGGAATAGACGCTCGCTCCTGCTTCATTAACAATGAGATAGTAAATTTCTTTATCCATCTCTTTCAGGATGTCTGACACGAATTGTTCTGTTTCCCTGGAAGCAGTTCCGTTGCCGATTGCGACCATTTCCACGTCATACTCTTTCAGGACTTTTATGAATTTATCCTTAGCCTCAGTATTTTTAGCTCCTGAGGTATGCGGGTAAATCACACCGATTGATAAAACTTTTCCCGTTTCATCTACCGCAGCCAGCTTACATCCTGTACGGAACGCCGGGTCTACACCCAGGACAACCTTCCCTTTTAACGGAGGCTGCAAAAGCAGCTTTCGAAGGTTTTCCGAGAAGATGTGAATTGCTTGCTCTTCGGCTTTTTCTGTCAATTCATTCCTGATCTCACGTTCAATCGACGGCTGAATCAGTCGCTTATATGCGTCCTCGATCGCCTCTGTTACTGGAGTGGCTGTGAAAGAGTGATTTTTAGAAATCCACTTTCGCTGCAGGTAGCTCATAATGATATCTGTTTTTGGCTTTATAGAAACCCTTAAAAGGTCCTCTTTTTCACCCCGGTTGAGCGCAAGGATTCTGTGCGGCACCACTTTATTGACTGGCTCAGAATACTCATAATACATCTCATAAACGTTCTTCTCATCCTGCTCTTCATTTTTCACTGAAGAATCGATGGATCCAGATTTATAGGTTTCATTCCGAATCCACTTCCGGCTGTCTGCGTCATCGGAAACAATTTCAGCGATGATGTCTTTCGCTCCGGCAATCGCATCTTCGATAGATTCGACACCTTTTTCTTCTGATAAAAATTCCCGGGCTTTTTCTTCAAGACTTCCGTTTACAGGGAACTCCAGCATCCACTGAGCAAGCGGCTCAAGACCCTTTTCTTTGGCGACAGTCGCTTTCGTTCTTCTTTTTTGCTTGTATGGTCGGTATAAGTCTTCTACTTCCTGAAGCTTGATTGCTTTTTCTATGTTCGTCTTAAGCTCGTCAGTCAGCTTTCCTTGTTCTTCGATGAGCCTGATGACTTCCTCTTTACGCTGCTCTAAGTTCTGTATGTATTGCCATCTTTCAACGATGTCACGGATTTGCACTTCATCAAGCGCACCCGTCATTTCCTTTCGGTAACGGGCTATGAACGGTACAGTGTTTCCTTCATCAATTAATGAAATGACACTTTGCACTTGTTTAGCTGTTAACGATTGCTCTTTGGCAATGATTTTTACATATTGATCTAGCTTATCCATTGTTTGAGTCAAGAGACAATCCTCCATAATCTATATTGATATTGCTTGTCACTTTAATAGTGTACCAAAATCGGCGGAAGGTTTACAGCGAGCGCGGGACTTCCTGCTATATTTCCAGTGCGCATCAACCACCAATGGGAAACATAGGATTAAACTGCATCCCACTTCCTATATAAAACAAAAAGAAGCCCACCGGCTAAAGTAGACTTCCCACAATAAAAGTTGCATCATCCATTGAGTTTGCATATTCGCTTTTAATTTGCTCTGCGATGGCACCAACTGAGCGATACCCCTTCAATATCGTTTTAGCGCCATGGATATTGTCAAAACCGTCTGAGTAAATCAGGAATTTTGATTCTGGCTCATAAATGAATCTCTGGGTGTGAAATACCTGCGGCTTCCCTGACAGATAACCTGTTACTGGCAATGGGTATGTCAGCTTACCATTTGAGGTATAGAGGAAGAAACGGATATTTCCGACACAGCTGTATACAAATTCGTGGGTTTCGAAGTAGACTTTGAAGATCGAGACAGCGGCCCCTCTTTTTTGCACCAAAATATTGTTGCAGTATTTCATGAGCGTATCTACGTCTTCGTGATGGTGTTGCTCTACTACTGAAACAACAGCGGCAGAAGCTTCATGGGCATATTGCCCTGACCCTAATCCATCAGCAAGTACACAGACAAAATAATCATCAGTAGCTGTATAATAATAGCTGTCACCGCACTCTATTTTACCTTCTTTGATTGTCTGGTAAGCATAAAGTTCTATTTTGTCTTTGAACTGTTGGATCATGTAATGTACTCCGAGTTGTTGTTTTCCGCATGGATCGCTTCTTGAAGCTTTTTGATTGCCCTTCTTTGAAGACGTGATACATGCATCTGTGAAATACCAAGCTTGTCACCAGCCTCTTTCTGACTGAGGTTATCAAGGTAGGTATATTGGATAATTAACTTTTCGCGTTCACTTAGTACATGCAGTACTTTTTCGAGCACCATTCTTTGATTGATTTTTTCATAGCCTTCATCAATGTTTCCGACGATATCCAACAGGGTGACTGTTCCTCCATCAGAATCGGCTTCAATAGAATGGTCAACGGATAAGGCCTGGTAGCTTTTACCCATCTCCATGGCTTCCAATACTTCTTCTTCGGAAACTTCAAGTGCTTCCGCGATTTCATCTACTCGTGGAGAGCGGTGCAGGTGGGTGGTCAAATCTTCGACAGTCGTCTTGATTTTTGGACCAAGCTCCTTTATCCTGCGCGGTACGTGGACGCTCCACGTTTTATCTCTTAAGAATCTTTTGATTTCACCAATGATGGTCGGCACGGCAAATGCCTCAAAGCTTTTGCCAAATGTTTCATCATAGCGTCGGATTGCGCCTAAAAGTCCAATCATCCCAACCTGGAAGATATCCTCGTGGAATGACCTTCCTTTGGAATACTTTCTGGCAATTGTTTCGACAAGGTTTTGATAATGAAGAACCAGCTCATTTTGGGCGTCTGCATCCTCATGCAGCTGGTAGGCTTTGATTAATTCATTAATCTCTTCTTTTGGCCTCTGCTTAGGTTGAGATTGTCTCTGCATCTCTCTCCACCTGCTCTCCTTCTCGGTACTTGGTCATAAAGACCGTGACGCCCTCTTTGTGATGGATTCGAACCTCGTCCATCAAGGTTTCGATCAGATACAGTCCCAAGCCTCCTTCACGAAGGAATTCTACAGAACTATTCTGATCATAAGGGCCAAGTCCCTGGCGTGCTGAATGGAAATCAAAGCTCTGGCCATTATCTGCAACCATCACTTCAAGCTTGTCTTCATATAATCCGAACCCGATGATGACTTCGCCGTTCTCATTGTTTTTATATGCATGCTGTACAGCGTTCGTACAAGCTTCACTTGTAGCAATTTTCAAATCTTCAATTTCGTCGTAGGAAAAACCCATGCGGCTTGCAATACCAGACAGGGTCAAACGAATGACACCCACGAATTCCGGTTTGGCCGGGATTTTCATTTCAATGTAGTCAAATGACTGGTTCATTGCACTCCACCCTCAATCTGGCTGTTTATATCGATAATATCGGCCAAGCCGGTGATTTCGAAAAGTCTCTGCAAACGTTCAGACAACCCAACGATTTTAAATTCACCGTCATGTGCACGGACGTTCTTGAATACTCCTACAAATACTCCAAGCCCTGTACTATCCATATAATTGACCTCCGAAAGGTCAACAACCATCTTTACGCCCTCTTTTTCGGACAAAGGGAAAAGCTTTTCACGAAGTTGTGGAGCTGTATATGCATCAATTTCGCCGATTACCTTAACTGCTAACTTTGATTCTGTTTCTTTAACATCTATCGAAATATTCATAACTGACCCACCCTTTACAATTCAATTGCTCTTTTGATTTACCCGGTTTGGAACCCAATTAAACATCTCTTTTTAAAATGATTAAGGTAAAATCATCACGCAATTGGAAATGCTGAAGTTTTTCAAGTTCCCTAAAGATATTATTGACAATTTCCTGAGCATTTAAGTGAATATATTTATTTATATATCCGATTAATGTTTCCTTTTCAATGAAACCTTCTTCTGTCCTGCATTCTGTTACTCCGTCAGACATCAGAATCACCATATCCCCAGGAAGTATTTCTTTTTCATACTGGGTATATTTCGTCCGCTTATCCACTCCCAGCAGTAAGCCTCTTGCGACCAACTCTGAGAATTCCTTCTTTTTGGAATCGTAATAGAAACCAGGCTCATGCCCTGCGGATGCATAATAGAAGATATTGTTGGCAGGATTGAACATTCCGTAGAACATCGTAATAAACATACTTGGGTCAACGTTCTGCTCAACGACTCTGTTCAGGTTTTCCAGGATGCTGCTCGGATCGAGCCGGTTTTCTGGCAGGCTGTCCATCGCATATTTGATCATGGACATACAAAGTGCTGCCGGAATCCCTTTCCCAATGACATCAGCGATTGCTACGCTGATATTATTGTTCTCATCCTGGACAAAATGGAAGTAATCACCGTTCATATGCTTAGCCGGGACACTTATTGCCCCAATATCAATTCCAGGCACAGTCGGGATTTTCGTACCTAGCAAGGTTTGCTGAACATTGGCGGCAATCTCCATTTCGGACCTTAACTCCTCTTGCTGATGCCTTAAGCTCTGGTGCTCTCGATAAGCAATGCCATAACCAATCATCACCTCAAGGAGGATATCAAAGGAATGCATAATATCTTCTGGAAGTTCAGGATACATCTCAAGAAGCAAGCTTTTATGCACGCTGATGATTTCTTCCGGCGCGATCTTATGTTCTATCGACTTCCGGCTGAATTTCTGCCCTGCATATAATGCTTGTTCTGATTGCTCTTGTATATAATTGTCAAGAATATCCCGATACTTTGATTCCATCATTTCTCGGAAATCCATACTTTCTCCCCCTATCGGAGCCATTTAGTCGCTTTGATTTGTGTTCCTTGACCGGGTGTTGAGTCTATGTCGAATTCATCCATTAGACGTTTCACTCCGGGAAGGCCGGCTCCAAGTCCTCCTGATGTTGAAAAGCCATCTTCCATGACTTGGCGTATTTCTTTTATACCTGGACCGCTGTCCACTGCGTTGATTCGCAATCCCGCTTTACCGCCGTCATATAATTTATCGATGCAAATCTGCCCTTTGCCGGCGTACAAGTAGATATTTCTGGCCAATTCACTGATGGCGGTGGTGATTCGCGCCTGGTCAACAGTTCCAAAACCAAGCTCTTTCGCAACATTCCGGCCAAGCTGGCGTGCTGCGACGATGTCCCATTCGTTAATGATCGTAACGCAGGATTGGATGTCCATTCACCTATTCCCCCAATTCCTGTTGTAATTTCTCCAAACCTTTTTCTAAATCTAATGCAGTTAGGACATCATCAAGGCCGATCCCTAATTCAATTAGCGTTATGGCAACAGCAGGCTGGATTCCGGTAATGACTACAATTGCACCCATGAGCTTGGACATGTTGATGACATCCCCAAGGACCTTTGCGATGAAAGAGTCTATGAAGTCGATAGAGGTTAAATCAATGACAACTCCATTGGCACTTGTCTCATGAATTTTGTGGAGCAAGTCCTCTTGAAATTGAAGCGCAGTCTGGTCATCTAGCTCCCATTGTATGGAAACCAACAGACAATCATCCAGCTTTAGGATAGGTATTCTCACTTTGCTCCCTCCAATGAAACGATTTTTTTATTTGTCAGCTCAAGAGCTGCTTCGATTCCTTTTTTCAGATTGTTCTTCGTTGTAAACTGGTTCAGGTCAATGCCCAGATTCACGATGGTCTGTGCAATTTCAGGACGAATTCCTACAAGCATGCACTTGGCACCAATGAGCCTGACAGCATCAGCTGCCTGGATGATATGGTGGGCAACCATCGTATCTACAACCGGAACGCCTGTAATATCAATCAGGACCACCTCGGAACGGTGTTTCACCGCACCCTTAAGCAGATTCTCCATGATTTGCTTTGCACGCTCTGTATCAATCGTACCGACTAATGGCATTACTGTAATTCCCTCAAACACTGGAATGAGCGGCGCCGAAAGCTCCTGCAAGGCAATTTTCTGGAGGGAAACTGTTCTTTCCCATGTTGACGAATATACGCTGACGATTTCATTGTTCATCGGAGTTGCCCAGCGGTCAAACTCGTAAACGATCTCCATCTGATTCTCCTGCGTCACGACTCCTTCTTTCTGCATGCCTTCAAAAACAATCAAATTAAAGGTATGAAGACCTTTCGTGACAAACGTCAACGGCCAGCCAAGCCTGACTACTTTTTCAGCAAAATCAGTCAGCCTTTCATTATATTCTTCACTCGTTCCTTTAAAATTAGAGATGATGAGGTCGATGAATTCCTTGCTCGTAGATTGAAAAACCCGATCCGATACAAGGCGAATCACCCGGTCATCCGCTTCTTCCTTTGTCCTATCTATCCATTGATCCAGGATCTCTTGCTTGTGAGCCTGGATGTAATTTGAAATTATTTTATTCATTCCATCCTCCCCATTCTATCACAACAAAATTTTACATTACCCTTTTCCGTCCAATTGTAAACCAATTTTAAAACTGTAAATAAATATTCATAAAATCCAGATTATATATCTCCATTTAATGATAACAGTTTCAGTTCGTCAAATAAAATCAACTTGTCGACAGGATTCAACGGATATCGCATGACGGATATTTTTATTATTCCTATTTTTCTTGGATTCAATTTATTGCTATAAATTCTTGTGCTGGTTTAGGAAATGCGATTAGCAGATTACCTTGTGTGCAGGCGGATTACAGGTTCTTTTCTTGACAGCTTTTCGCTTGATGCTCCTGAACCTGTCACAATTCCGGCTTTTTCTTGACAGCTTTTCCGCTTTCATAGCCAGACCTGTCACAATTCCGAGCTTTTCTTGACAGCTTTTCCACTTTCATAGCCAGACCTGTCACAATTCCGGCCTTTTCTTGACAGCTTTTCCGCTTTCATAGCCAGACCTGCTTTCACTGCCAGACCTGTCTTAATTCCGGGCTTTTCTTGACAGCTTTTCCGCTTTCACAGGCAAACCTGTCACGATTCCGGACGATTCATAACATCTTTGCCGTCCAAACCAGTCCGGGACCCCTTGCTTGCGACCGCGTCCCCTCTTTTACTTCCATAACCAGTCCAACATCCGGGCAATAAAAAAGAGACAAGCCGCTAAGCTTGCCTCTCCACACAGGAAAACATCCGTTTTTATTTTATGGTTATGTATAAGGCCTGCTGGCAGGCCAGGTGTTCGGTTACAAAAAAACGCTCTTTAAAGAGCGTGCTGTTCATTTAGAATTCGATAAGACCTAAACTTACCTGAAGGGCTTCATCCACTTTTTCCATCATTTCGTCATCGAGATGGGTAATTTTATCGGTTAGGCGCTGTTTGTCGATTGTGCGTATTTGCTCCAATAAGATGACCGAGTCTCGTTCAAAACCGTAACGCTTCGCATCAATTTCTACATGAGTGGGAAGCTTGGCTTTTTGGATCTGTGCTGTGATCGCTGCGATAATGACTGTGGGACTAAACCGATTCCCGATGTCGTTTTGGATGACCAGGACAGGGCGAACTCCGCCTTGTTCTGAACCAACAACTGGGGATAGGTCCGCAAAATAGACGTCACCACGTTTGACAATCAAAGGATTATCCTCCGCTGACTAGACGTTCAACTGTGTGTTCTGCCTCGTATTCTGCTTGAAATGCTTCAGATGCAATGGTCAGATTAATTTTGGCCATTTCCATATAGCCACGTCTCATGGATTCACGAATTTGTCTCTTTTTCTTCTCACGCAAGAACATTTTTGTTGCCTGATAAATAAATTCGCTACGGTTTACGTTCTCTTGCTTAACAAATCCATCTAGTTCGCTTAAAAGATGCTGCGGTAACTTTACCAAAATCTCCGTTGTCGCGCTGGATTCAGACACAAACATACACCTCCACCATCATCACTACATACCATTATTAATTTCGTTATCTCTCTACCATTTCTAATCTTATCACTATTTATGCAAGATGCAAAGATAAATCCGCAATTCTTCTGTATTATCCGCCCCAAAAATAGTGTTTTATTCAGGTTTTTAGCCAAATTGAACAGGTTTGTTAATAATTGGATTTGTTTTATAACAGCGAATTGTTTAAATCGACTACTTTGCCGTCCTGCCTATACAGACGCGGGACTCTGGAAGAGATAATGCACGGGACTTCGTAGTTGATTGTTTCTAGCTTGCTGGCAATCTCATTGATTGAGATTGTCTCTTTTCCCTGGCTGCCAATCAGGGTAGCGATTGTCCCGACTGGAACTTCATTCGGAAGCTTCACCATGCATTGGTCCATGCATATACGCCCTATGATGGGGGATCTTTTGCCATCGACCAGTACTTCCTGGCCCTGAAGTCTGCGTATCCATCCATCAGCATACCCAATCGGAAGCGTTCCTACCCAAATTTCTTCTGGTGCTTCATAGGTTGCGCCGTAGCTGACCTTTTCTCCTTTTTCCAGCTTCTTTACGTGCACAAGCCTCGAATGGAGCGTGAATGCCTCCTGCAAATCCACCGGTAACTCGGGTTCGATCTCCATCGAGGGCGCTAGTCCATACATTGCGATTCCTACTCTTACAGCGTTAAACTGTGCATCTGCGCGCATCAGGGCTGCGGCACTATTGCTGCTGTGTACGACCGGCGGTTGCTTTTCCATTGAGCTCAGCATTTCCCTGAACAAGGCGAGCTGCTTGTTAAAATACGCATCATCCAGTTCATCAGCTGTCGCGTAGTGGGTGTAAATCCCGTGAAGCTGTAATCTCGCATCTTCTTCAATCAGTCTTTCTACTGCTTTCAATTCCTCAATTGACCGAATCCCGATCCGGCCCATTCCTGTATCTATTTTTATATGAAGCATAAGGGTTGAATCCTTTTTCAATACATCCTGCGCTTTTGCCAGCCATTCCTCCTGGAAAACAGTCAGAATGATCCCTTCTTCAGCGGCGATATTCACATCCTCTGGTCTGCTTGCACCAAGTACAAGAATCGGAGCAGTAATCCGTTTTTTCCTTAACGCAAGCGCCTCATCCATGAACGCCACCGCAAGCATGGATGCTCCCGCTTCAAACGCCGCCTCTGCCACTTGGGAATCCCCGTGGCCATAGGCATTAGCCTTCACAACTGCAATAAATTCAACATCTTCACGCAGATGACCCTTGATCTCTTTTACATTCATCTTGACTCGATCCAGGTCAACTTCCGCCCATGTATCACGGTAAAAAAATCCTTGCTCCTCCAACGAAAACTCCACTTCCTTCAATCCGAACGTTATTTATATTTTCTTATTATCAAACCGAAAGAACTCAATGTCAAATGGATAATATATACGGATTTTTGAACAGGCAGTTCGGGGGGAGGAACGCGGATTGAATTGGAACACTCTTTTTTCCGAAAGAAATAGATATATTCCTTAAAAACGGATTATATTCCTTAAAATTATGTTTTTATTCCTTAAAAACATAATTAATCCCAAACCCCATAAAAAAACAGGCCCAGGTTATACTGAGCCTGCATTCAGAATCTTATTTTTCCATATCAGCCAGGACCGATTTAGCTACCATTTCCAGTTCTTCTGGTGATAGATCTGTTGAAGCCAGCATATAATCGACTCCGAGGTGCGTCCAGGAAACTGAGGTCTCGTTCATGGCACCGATTGTGAACCCAAGGTCGACAGGTTTTCCAGTCATGTTGATCGCAGAGGACATCGCAGGCATTGCGTCTGCTTTTTCCTGGATCAGCGTGAATGATTTTTCGCCGTCATATGTGAGCACCACACGCTTTCCGTTCTCTGTCGTGATTTCCTTTTCATCAATCAAAGTCACGCCAGGGATTTCAGCGACTGGATATTTCACAGTGAATTCCTTGTCTTCACCTTCTGCCATAACCGGAACATCAAGCTGTGCACCTGTCATGTTTTTCTTCATATCAAACGCATCTTTGTCAAAGCTTGCGTCGAATTTTACATCGGAGAATTCAACCGTAACCAGTGAATTCCGGTCAGGGTCCATCACCTTGACGCTGACTGGTGCCAGGTTCTTTTTGTTCAACTTGATTTCCTGGATCGGAAGCATTTTGTTGTTCTGATATCTTGTTTTCGTTTCGAACACATAATGTTCCTTTGTCGCCGAGAATTTCGCTTGCTTATCCTCGAGAATATCCATGATTAAAGATTCGTAAAGGTAAGCCTGGCTGCTGTTTTTCGGCCAGTCGCTCTGGAATTTGAAGCTTTTGTTAAGGGCAGGCGTCAAAACAAATACTCCTTCTTCATTTCGCAGAATCATCTGGCTCTGGTCCTTCTGGGCATTCTTTAGGTTCACACGGTAAAATGATGGATCTTTATGCCAAATCTCCACATCGTACACTTGCGGCTCGGTACCCATTTGCAATGTCATCTTTGCCTTAGCCTTGTAGCTCTTCAGATCTTCGAGCGTTCCATCCAACTCCTTAACCACAGATTCCTGTGATTTTGTACCGCAGGCAGCCAGAGCAAAAATAACCATGAGCCCGGCGAGAAGCAGCAATAACCTTTTCTTCATTCTTCCAACCCCTTTTAGTCTCATTTAAACGTGTAAAGGGAAAGAAAGGACAGGAATAAGACACTGGCTGCAAAATTGCTTGAGTAGTCTTCGTGCAGCCTTGTTCTCGCCGCCCTAGCCTTGTCTCCCTTACTGCATTATGAATATATGAGACAACCTGGGCGAATATGCCCCCGGAACCCGACAAGCTTTTAAATTTTTTCGATTACCACCTGCGCAATAGCGTATTGTTCACTGTGTGAAATGGAGAGGTGGACTCCCTCCATATAAGGCTTTGTAACAATAGGACGGCCGTGCGGGTCGGATTCAATCTCGATATCCATGAAGGACAATTCCTTGCCGATGCCAGTCCCTTTCGCTTTTGAAAAAGCCTCCTTTGCCGCCCAGCGACCGGCAAGAAATTCAATTCCTCTCCGTTCATTATATTTTCTGTAAACTTCCCTTTCTTTTTCCGTTAAAACTCGCTCTGGAAAACGCGGCTGCGATTCCACCAGCTTGCGGATCCGGCCAATTTCCACGATATCGATTCCCGTTCCGATGATCATTTTTCCAGCTCCCTTCTAAAAAAGATAAATGCCGCATAGAAAATAGTGTACAACTTTCGCCGATTAGGGCTATCCTTAAAATTAGGACTTTTACCCATAATGAACTCTTTATTTACAAATATCCGCGCCTCACGATAATGAGGACCAAGGAGGTTTCCATGTTTACAAGAACTGAAAGCTTACGCGACTTCATCAGGCTTTACCCAGTTATTTCAATCGTCATTACCATCCATATCTTATTATACTTGCTGACGGCATTGCCATTTTTCCCGAGTAAATACCTGTTTGGACTTTTAGCAGGTGTGAACCTGTACGTTGTGAACGGGGAGTACTGGCGGCTTGTCACACCGATTTTCATGCATGCAGGGTTTGCGCATATGCTGTTCAATAGTTTTTCACTCGTCCTGTTCGCCCCCGCACTCGAGCAGCTGCTTGGCAAAACGAAATTCATCCTGCTTTATCTTTTTACAGGCATCGCCGCAAACATCGCTACACTGATCCTCGAGCCGCTAACTTACACGCATGTCGGCTCAAGCGGGGCGATCTTCGGCCTGTTCGGTTTCTATATTTCTATCATTATGTTCCGAAAAACCATGATGTCGCGTGAAAACTCCCAGACAATCATGACCATCGCCATCATTGCCGTGATCATGACATTCGTCCAGTCGAACATCAATATTACCGCCCATATTTTCGGCATGCTAGCAGGCTTCCTGACCGGAGCAGCTACTTATAAAAGATAATAGAGTTTTAAAAAAGCGCCTTAGTGAAGTGAACCAAAAAAGTTAGACAACTATATTATTTATGCAACTTGTTGGACCTGAGTTCGGTACTCTACTGGACTTAGGTCCTTTAATTTTTTCTTTATCCGTACATTGTTGTAGTAATAAATATAATCGTGTAATTCCTGTGTAAAATGATCGATACTTTCAAATTCCTGAAGATAGAGGAGTTCTGTCTTAAGTATGCCAAAGAAGTTCTCAATAACGGCATTATCAAGACAGTTTCCCTTTCGGGACATGCTTTGTGTAATATTATTCTCCTTAAGTGTTTTCTGGTATTTGGCCATCTGGTATTGCCATCCTTGGTCCGAGTGTAGAATCAACTCATCCTCCGGATCAAGAACTTCCAAAGCCTGTTCAAGCATGTCACCCACAAGATCAAAAGTAGGCCGGGACTGGACTGTATAGGTTATAATCTCGCTATTGTGCAAATCAAGAATAGGAGATAGATAAAGTTTCTTTCCGAATAAACTAAATTCGGTTACGTCCGTTACCCATTTCTGATTTGGTTTGTCAGCTCGGAAATTTCGTTCAAGAACATTCGGGGCAACTTTTCCAACACTTCCTCGATAAGACTTATACTTCTTCATGCGAACCAGGCACTTGATTCCCATCTGATTCATTAGCTTGAGGACAGTCTTAGGATCCAGAACGAAGCCTCTTTTGTCCAGAACCTTCTTGATATTTCGATGGCCATAACGACCCTTATGTTGATGATAAATTTCTTTTATTGCTTCTTTTACTTTTGCGTATTTATCTGCGCGGTCTTTGTGCTTATTCCAGTAATAGTAAGTGCTTCTTGGAATGCCTGCAATTTTGATTAAATCAGCGACTTTATATTCATTCCTTAGTTCAAAAATTACTTGCGCTTTGAGTTTCGTGGTAATTTTTCCTGTTCCCGAACCAAGGCATTCAACTTTTTTAAATAGGCATTCTCCATCCGTAAACGTTCGACTTCTTGGATAAGAGATTCATTCGTTTGATCGGTCTGCTTATTCTTTTTTCTCTCTTTAGTCATGGCAGGTCGCCCCTTTTTCTTTGGTAATAGGGCGTCCATTCCTCCTGTTTCAAAGGCTTTCCTCCAGGCAATGATGGTGGAGGGATCGAGTATTTTAAACTTCGCTGCAGCCTCATTCAGAGATACCCAATGGTCGTCCATATATTTGAGTACCTCCATTTTAAACGCAGCAGAATAGTTTGTATAACTTTTTCTTAAAGAATCTTCCCCATGTAATTGATATAATTTAAACCACTTCTGAATTGGTTTATGACCAGTACCCAACTGTTTCCCGATATCTCGAAAAGATAATATTCCCTTTTCATATTCCTTTACTGCCCATAGCTTATCTTCAAACGTAAATTTAGCCATAAAAAAAACTACACCTCCATTGTTAGTTTTGTGTCTAACAATTTCGGTGCAGTTCATAGGGGCGCTTTTTTATCAGTGTCCGCTATCCGGGGTATAGT